>NZ_JAZUGX010000047.1:0-115507 GCF_045641405.1 Treponema sp. | reverse complement strand
TTTTTTCTGGAAAAGAAACACAAGAAGATATTGATAATCCTAAAATGATTGAAATATATGATGTAAATACAATCGCAAATTATACAAAGGATATTATTCCATTCCTTGACTATGAAAAAGGTTTTGCTTTTGAACGTAATCAAGAAAATGGTAACTTTTATTGTTTACAAAATGAAAGAAAAATCCAGTTAGATTTAGCTTATGCATTTTCACAGCTTAGAAAAAGAACTGAAGAAGTTCCAAATCCATTACGGTTACCTATAGAGAAAGAAATAGAAAATTTTGAAGTAGAATATAAGATTAAATTTCCCAAAGACTATAGAGCCTATCTCCTAACTTCTAGTGATGTTATATTGGGTTGTTTAGAACCTGGGCAGATAATTGATAAAAATGATGAGAATACATATTTAGGAAATATATTAGGCATCTATAAATCTTTTGGTCTAAATTCAGAATATATTCCTATTTGCAATGACAATGATTCTTTTTATTGTATTGACAAGGATTCCAGAATACATTTGATGGATCCAGATTCAAATAATGATTCTGTAGTATATGAAGATTTAGCTGATTGGATCTTAAATTGTTGGGTAAAAAATAGTATATAAAAATGCTAGCATTTGTTTTTATGATTGAAGTTAATGGTTATATCGCAATAAGGGAATTGTAAGACAAATACATAGATTGGCAGAAGAAAATTATCTGGTGTTATGTTGTATATCTTAAATAACATAGTCTATGTCCTTTATGCAAATTTAAATCTGTGGTATTATTTTCAATAGAAATAAATTTTTGAATTATATATAGAGATGATTTTATGAATTCCAATTTAGTTACATTGCCATCAGTACTGAAAGGCGTTAAATTTCATTTTGTCGGAATCAAGGGAACAGGTATGGTTGCTCTTGTTGAAATCCTCAATGCCCGCGGTGCCGTAATTTCAGGCTCAGATGTCAGCGAAAGATTCTATACTGATGAAGTCTTAGAAAAACTTGGCATCCGTGCAAAGGAATTTTCTGCTGACAATGTAACAAAGGACATTCAGTTTGTAGTTTATTCCAGCGCTTATAATCCAGAAAAAAATCCAGACCTTAAAAGAGCGGTGGAACTTGGAATTCCAATGATGCTTTATTCAGAAGCTCTTGGTGCCATTTCAAGGACAGCTTTCAGTGCTGGCATCTGTGGTGTACACGGAAAGACAACGACGACAGGACTTGCTGGAACCATCCTCAAGCATCTTCCTCTGAATTCTCAAATTCTTGCAGGCAGTATCATTTCCTCTTTTGGTAATTCCTGTACCTTGAACAATGCAAATTCCGGAAATCCATATTTTGTTGCGGAAACCTGTGAATACCAGCGCCATTTTATGGCTTACAGTCCTTCAAAAATCATCCTTACATCTGTAGAAAGCGACCATCAGGATTATTATCCAACTTTTAAGGATATCCAAAATGCTTTTGTAGATTATGCATGTTTGCTTCCAGAAAATGGACAGTTGATTTATTGCGCAGATGATGATGGTGCTGTTGAAACAGCCAGAATTGCAAAAGAAAAACGACCGGACATTAGTCTTATCCCCTATGGAATAAAGGCTGAAGGTGATTACAAACTATCGTTTGGTAGGGTCGAAAAGGGCCGTCAGTACTTTACCTTACAGTCGTTAGGCGAATGTGCCCTTGGTGTTCCTGGTGAGCATAATGTCCGTAATTCCTGTGCAGCCATTGCACTTGCCGTTGAATTGCTCAAGACAGAAGGAAAAAATCCAAAAGACTTTTACGGCAACATTAAAGAAGGTCTTCTTTCTTTTGCAGGCGGAAAAAGAAGAAGTGAAATTGTTGGTCGTGGAAAAAACAAGGCTGGCAATGAGATTCTTTTCCTTGATGATTATGGACATCATCCGACAGCTATAAAGACTACGCTTGCAGGCTACAGGGAATTCTATAAAGGTCATAAAATCATCGTGGACTTCATGAGCCATACCTATACGAGAACAGCAGCATTGCTTGAAGAATTTGCTTCAAGCTTTGAAAGTGCCGATGTTGTACTCCTTAATAAAATTTATGGAAGCGCACGTGAAAATGCTGAGGCTGCCAATGTAACAGGAAAGACTCTTGCTGATCATGCCTCAAAATATCACGGATATGTCATCTATGCAGAAGAATTTGACGAAGCTGCGGAAAAGGGTCTTGAGCTGCTGGAACAGCCTCTGGATTCAAAATATCCTGATGGTTATCTTTTTGTAACTATGGGAGCTGGTGACAACTGGAAGGTCGGCAAGAAGATTATTGATTTTCTTTGTAGAAATTAATTGTAAGTAAAAATCCTGCTGCAAATCCAACAGCCATTGATAAAAGAAACAATACAAATCCTTGTCCTACGAAGGCAACGCTTGTCATGATGCTTGGGAATGCAAAGGAAATGCATCTTGTTCCCGCATAACCTGTAATGGCTCCTCCAATTGCGCCACCGACGCAACCAAAAATCATTGGCATTACCCTTGGCAGATTTACTGCATATAAAGCGGGCTCAGTAACGCCAAGACAGGCTGTAAAGCAGCTCTGGAAAGCAACTGTTTTCTTTTCCTTTATTTTTTCCTTTAAACCTACAGCAAGGGCGGCTCCTGCCTGTCCATAGACGGCTCCTGCAAGCAACGGCATGATTATATCGTATCCATGGTCCGCGATGTTGTTCAAGGCTACAGGGACAATAGCCCAGTGGGCACCTATGGCAACCAAAGGCTGGATTATGGCCCCCATGAAAGCTCCTGCCGCAATTGGATTGAAATTGTATATGGCAAAGAAAGCCTTTGTCAGTATTGATCCTATCCATGTTCCTGCAGGACCAAAAACAAGGAATGTAAATGGAAGGACGATAATCATGGAAAGAATCGGTTTCATAAATCCTTTTATGGCATCAGGAATCCATCTGTCACAAGGTATTTCTATAAAGTGAAGGAATCCTACGGCAAGGACAACTGGAATTACGCTTGAGTGATATACTGCTGAAGGAACTGTAAAACAAAGGAAATCAAAGGTCTTTCCGTTTTCAAGGATATCTCCTATTGCAGGGTAAAGGCAGGCAAAGGGAATCATCATGGCGATGAAGGGATCTGCCTTAAATTGCTTTGCGGAAGTAATTGCCAGCATGAAAGGCATGAAGAAGAATACCCCGTCGGAAACGGCGAAAAAGATTCTGTATGTTCCACCATCCTTTGAAAGAAAGTTTCCAGCAGCAAGAAGAATCAGTATGCTTTTTATTATGCTTGCAGCGGTAATTAGGTTTATGATTGGTAAAAAAATGCCTGAGATTGCATCTACGATCTTTTTTCCAGTTGTGTTAGAGTTCATGAATAAATACTAATGCATTAAAGTCTATTCGGCAATAACCAGGAAATTTCTTTTTCGTATGGAGCCTGTTGAATCTGTTAGTGTAAGTGTGTGCTGTCCAGGTTTTGGGCTTGCAGTAAACTTGTGTTCTTTTTGGGTTGAGCCAAGGTATTCTCCGTCCATATCCCAGTAAATTATTGTACCTGGATTGTTTGCGGCTGCTTCAAAAATTACGCTTCCTTTTTTACCGTCAAGTTCAATTGGAACTATGATCTGGGAATTTTCCTGAGGAAATTCTATGTGTATGTTGTTCTCGGAATTTTCTTTATGCCAAGGAACAAAAGGAGGTAGTGACCTGTAGCTTAGGTTCTGCTTTTTGTACCAGTATTCTACATAAGGTGGTAGGACGAACCTGTTTTCTGTTGCCGGCATCTGACCTTTATATTGATTGATCATGTCTTCTACAGTAACTTGATATTCCATGTCTGGAGTAAAAGCATAGGTCCTGCAATAAGGGCAGCTTTTTGTCTGAGGAGTACCGTGGGTTTTCAGTTCAATTTTCGTTTCACTGCAATATGGACCTGCAATAAATCCTGATTGCGTGCATATTGTGATTTCGTCATATTCCATTTCTGGGCGCAAAGGCCATGATGTTTGTGGCAAAACGGAAAACACTTCAAACATGAGTGGCGCCGCTGTCGAGGCGCTGGTAAGCATTTTGTTTCCTGTGCCGACAGAATTTCCAACCCATACAGCTACTGTATATTCCGGAGTGGTTCCAATGCACCATGCATCGCGGTTGCCGCTGGAAGTACCTGTTTTCCATGCGATTTTTTTTCTACGGGAATAAAGCCGCCAGTTTTCAAGATCCTGAGGCCTTACTCCATCTGAAAGTATGCTGCATGTTGTCCAGGCTGTTCCATAGCTTACTGGAACTTTTGTCTTTCTTCCGCAAGCCTTATTCATAAGGTCTGCGTAGGCACAGGCAATTTCCCTCATTTTAACTTCGCCGCCACCAAGAATAAGTGGAATGCCGTAATAGTCTGCATCATGGTTCAATGTTGTTAAGCCGTATTTAGAAAGAAGGTTAAGAAACTGCGTTATTCCAAATTGCCTTAGCTCCCTTACGGCTGGAATGTTGAGAGATCTGGTCAATGCCTGATCTGCCTGGATTGCACCTGTGTATTTGTTTGTGTTGTTTTTGGGTATGTAGTTTCCCATTCTTGTTGGAATGTCATATACAATGTGACTTGGCAAAAGCATTCCGTTGTCAATCATAGCAGAAAAAAGGAAGGGTTTTAAAAGACTTCCCGAGCTTCTCTGTGCTTCAACCATGTCTACGGAACTGTTTATGTTACCGACATAGGCAATAGGATTTTTAGTTTTTGTATCCATTATGAGAAGCGCAGCATTTTCTATTCCTGATTGACTGAAAATTTTTGACCAATTGAAGATTATTCGGTTTGCATTTTCCTGCAGTGAAAAGTCTAATGTGGTTATGAAGCTGGTCTTCTTTCTTAAGTTTTTGTCTGCCTTAATTTTTTCAAGGTAGTGTGGTGCCAATGAAGGCAGGTTGTATGGTTTACCTGGTAGCTTTTCCTGAAGTGAAAGTTCCAACGTTTCCTTGTCTATCACTTTGTTTGAGTACAGCTTCATCAGCAGACTGTTTCTTTTATCAAGAAGGGCATCTTGATTTTTACCAGGGCGTACAAGTGAAGGCTGGTTCGGTAGAACTGCAAGGGTGGCATATTCAGCCCAGCTTAATGAATTTGAAGGCCTGTTGTAGTATCTCCAGCTGGCGGCTTCAAGGCCTATGACATTTCCGCCAAAAGGTGCAGATGAGGAATAGATGGAAAGTATCTGGTTTTTTGAATATTTGATTTCAATGCATATTGCAACAAATATTTCATAGATTTTCTGAAAATAAGTTCTCTTTTGATTTCCAAGAAGGATTCGTGCAGTCTGCATTGTCAGTGTTGATCCACCAGAAACAATTCTTCCGTCTTTAAGGTTCAGAACGAATGCCCTTCCTATGGCAATAGGGTCAACACCAAAGTGGAAGTAGAATCTTGAATCCTCGTAGTTCAGAATGCATTTCTTGAATTTTTCTGGAACTGCAGAATTTTCAAAATGCCACTGTCCATCATTAGAGGTGCTGGCTCCCAATAGGATTCCGTTGCGATCATAGATGACTGTGGAATAGGGGAACTGTTTTGGCGAAAAATGAAAGGCAAGGGCAGCAACAAAGACATAGGCTGCAGTAAAAATGATTGCTGCCCTTACAATTCTATTTTTTTCTTGCATCAACATAAAGTCCGCTTACAAGTGCATTCTTTGTATTGTCGTACATTGCTTCTGCGCTTACGGCAGGAATCCAATAAGCTCCTGAATATGCGCAGGTAACATTGAAATTGTATTCGTATTTACTTGATGAAGATTTCAAGTCAAGATAGATGAGTATCTTGTCGTCTTTAATGTCCATGTAACTGTAAGAACCGTTTCCTGATTCATAGCCACCGATTCTGTCATTGCTTACTTCCCATCCTGTAGGAATAGGAATAGTAAGCGCAACATTTTCAATGTTTTCATTTGTCTTGTTTTTAATGGAAACATGCATTACAAAATTGTCGCCATGGGCAATGTTTCTTGGCCTGATGGAACTTCCGTTTTCCTTTTTATAAGTTACATCAAGGGCAATGCCGTTTGAACAGGCTGTTTCGTTACCTGGATTTAATGTACCAGTAGCGGTCAAAGATCCGTAAAGGTTTTTGTTTCCTGTGTTTTTTACAGTAACGGTCTGATAGTTGTCATTTATTGCAGTAAGATCCATCTTGTCAAAGGTCTTGCTGAACTTTGAAGAAAGTTCAACCCGATTTGCGGTTGCAGTATAGCTGTTTTCCTTTGTTTCATTTTTGTTGTAGTAGGCAAAGAGTGAAAGGAGGGACCATGCTGTTTCCTGTGTGCTCATCCAGTTTTTTGAAGAAAGATTTTCGATTACCTTCTTTGAATATTTTGAGCTGAGTACTGAATTGTCAAGATTGACTGCTGCAAGAAGTCTTATGCTGTCGTTTCTAACAGATGAAGAGAAGTTTCCTCCTGTTGATCTGAAGAATGCAAGTGTGCCTGTGGATTTTTTAAGAAGCTTTTCTGCCTTCTGCTTGTTACCTGTAATTGAGTATGCAGAAGAAAGAAGTGCTTCCGAAGATTCGCTTAGATCATTTGAGTCAGCAAGTCTATTCATTGTTCCAAGGTCAGATTTTCCTGCAAGTGCAAGTACATAAAGTCTGTATGTTTCAAGTTCTGAATCTTCTGTGCTTGATCTTGTCCAGTTGATTGATTTTTCGTATACATAATCTAACGCTGGGTTGTAGATGTTTTCTGGAACAGTCCATCCCTTACGTTTTGCTTCTGTCATGAAGTGGAGGGCATAGCATGTACCCCATTCGTTTGGATGTTCATTTCCTGGCCAATATGCAAAGGCTCCCTTTGTTACCTGGTATGTGGAATACCTTTTGAATACGCTTGAAACATTGTACTGGATTTCTTCAATCTTTGCTTCTGAAAGGTTGAGGAAGTCTGCAAGGTAAATCTGTGGGAAACCACCTGATGTAATCTGTTCAATGCATCCATGAGGATATGTCAAAAGGTAATCAAGTCTCTGCTCAAGATTGATTGAAGGTACTTCTGACATTGAAAGGGCAAGCTCTCCAGTTCCATCCTCAAAAGGACTTTCGACCTTTACATTTTCAGAAGCTCCAGCTTTAACGGAGAAGTCTGTTGTATAAGAGAATTTAGTACCTCTTGAATTGATTAAAATGTCATAATTCTGTGAAACAGTCTTTTTTGAACTGCTTGTTGCCTTGAATGTGAAGTCAGCTTTTCCTGCAGAGTTTGTTTCAATATTGAAGTAGACGATGCCGTCGCTGTTTGGTTCAAGAGTGATTTCCTTTGTTTCGGAGATTGCAACGGAACCTTCGGTAGTAAATTCAACAGTGATTTTTTCCTTTTTTGCTGTTCCATTGAACAAAGTAACAGGTATATCAATGTTTTCGTGAGCACCCAGGGTTCTTGGAAGAGAACTCTGAAGCATAAGGTCAGCCTTTACTACAGTAGTTTTTTCTGCAACGCCATAAGCTGCATTTTTTCCAGCAATAACAAACGTACGCACGGCACCAATGTAGTGTGGCATCTGGAATGTGGTAGATTTCTTTTCACCAGCCTTAAGCTCAAACGGACCAAAGTACTTTACGACTGGGGCAAATCTATTTGTCTTTCCGCTGTTACCATCACCCATGTCATCGCCACCACCGACTGCAAGGAGTGTTTCAAGATTTCCTGTATATGCATTTATTACATCAGAGTAAATGTCCCATGATTTAAGCTGTGATGCTTCCTTCTTGTAGAATTCATCATGAGGATTTGGTGCCTTGAAAGATGTAAGTCCAAGAAGCCCTTCGTCTACGACAGCAAGGGTATATGTCATTGGCTTTCCGTTCTTTTCTGATACAGAAATTACAGTTTCTTTTCCAGGCTCAAACTGGGATGCGCATGTAATGATTGGTTCAAGTACAGATTCAGGATTTTCCACATAAACTGGGATGATTCCATAAAGCCTGATTGGAAGGCTGTTAGCAGTCTGTAGGTGAGGCTGTACAAGGGTTACATGGACATAGATGTTAGGAGCCATTTCTGGTGTAACCTTGAATTTGTAGACAGTAGTCTCAGCTGCTGTTTCAATCCATTCCTGCTTAGCGATGGTTCCGTTCTTTTCAATCGTTACAAGAGCACGGGCACCCTTTGATGATGCGAATGATATCGATGCAGCTTCTCCTGCTTTATAGGATTTTTTGTCCGCAGTGAGGGCAACCATTGAAGAGCTTCCGCTTGATCCCTGTGTGCTTCTTCCAGCCCATCCTGGCCAGTCGATGTAAGTAATCTTTCCTGCGTTATGTCCATAGCTTCCGTCAGATACAATAACGATGTAGCGTCCCCATGATGGATATTTTACTTCAAAGTTGAATGTTCCCTTACCATCCTGTATTTCAATATCACCAGACGAGATTGAACTGTAGTTAACGTCTTCAACATATCCTGCGTTGGTGTAGGCATCTTTTTCCCACCACCATTTCCATTCTATCTTGTAAAGATTCCAGCGGAGAGTAGCATTCTTTGTCGGAGTTCCATCTGCTTCATAGCAGACAACTTCTGCAGTATGCTTTGTGTCTGTCAAAAGCATGTTGCGTGCGGCATCGCCTTTTGGAAGCTTAAGTCCAACATAGCGGCTATATGGACTGAATTTCATTGTTGTATATTCAGTAGAGAATGCACCTGAAGGCTCGTAAATTCTAGACTGGAAATTTGCATCCATAAATCCTGGTGCATGGGAATCTGCTTCAAGGTACGCATTGATATCAACGTATGAATTTGCGTTGAGATTGCCGTCAAAAACCCGTTCCTTTCTGTCTGAAATTCTATTCAAAGGATTTGAGAAAGTATAATCGTCAGAAACCTTGAATCCAGCCTTTGCTGGTGAATAGCTGACGGAAACATCCGCCCTGTATCCTGCAGCTGGTGCCCCATGGAGCCATGAGCCTTCAAGTCTGAGGCTGTTGTTTCCATTGAAAAGCATTTTTTTGTCGGATGTAAGTTTTACGTTAAGCTTGTTAGGTACGATGGTTTCTACACGAAGACCTTTTGTCCATGTGTTGCCACCGATGGTAACCTTTGCTGTGTAAAGTCCTGTTTCACCGCTATCTGATGTTTGTGTTTCAATTGGATAGAAGCCATCAACATGGTCCTTAAGGTTTCTTTTTTCAATGCTTCTTCCAAGCGGATCAATCAGTTCAAAAATTACAGGAATGTTATCAGGCAAAGCCTTGTTCTGGTTCTGCAGAATGTAGGTAAGGTAAATCTTATCACCAGGTCTCCAGACTCCACGTTCCCCATAGATGAATCCCTTTGTTCCATCAGAAGAAATTTCTCCACCTGTTTCAAAATGGCTTATGCTGAGTTCCGAGCCGCTTGAAATCTTAAGATATGTTGTCTGATTGTTGATGGTGCCAGTGATGAACTTTATGTTTTCATCGTAGTCAAGAAGTGCAATGCCATTGCCGTCAGTTTTTTCTTCTGAAATCTTATTTCCAATGAAACTGTATGCAGTGATTACCGCATTCTTTGCAGGCTGAGTATCTTTCAGGTTTGATGCAGTGACATAAAGCTTTCCGCTTGCATCTTTTTTTGCAGAAAGAGCAATGTCGCTTACGATAATGTTCTGTCTTGCAACGATTGCAGAATGATAGTTTTCAAGATAGAAAGCTGGATGACAAGGATCTTCGTTGTAGTCCCAGTAGGTTCTTCTATCCCTGTAGTCCATGTCGTTTGTAAAATCCCAGAAGCTGCTTTCCCTGTCTGCAGAATCTTCCTTGATTTTGTCTTCTGGTCCAGGAAGGTCACTGAAGTCCCTGTGGCCATTGTTGCAGACATATTTGATGTCCTTTTTTCGGAAAGATACTCTTACCTGATACATGCCGCTGTTGTGTTTTTTTGTAAGCTCGCTGATGTCTATGCCATGGTAAATGTATTTATTCTGCATACTGTCGTCCCAAGTAAGGGAAACCCTCTTTTCAAAGATAGGTTCTCCGACGCGATACAGATTTCTTTTTTCGTTGAGTTCATTGTCCTGGAGAAAGTGATACATTGTTCTGTTAGGAACGCCATAAATCTGAACCAAAAGTCCAGTAAGGTTCTTTGTCTTAAGGATGACCTTTGATCCCTGTGTCGTTGGAAGTATGACTCCACTGTTTGCAAATTGAACTACAGGAATTTCCCAGCTGCCAGAAAGGGAAATGTTTGAGGAATTTCCAAGATGGAAGCCGTCTGCAGATCTGATTCCTTCTGAGATTTCTACTGAATCAATTTCTTCAAAATTATTGTCGCTGAAAACAGTAAGGATATTTCCTCTGATTGAGGCATTTGTTATTTGAATTCTCTGTCCCGACTTGTTGAATGCCTTTACATAGCCTGCAAGATTCTGTGTGCTGTCAAGAATTTTGGAAAAGCTTATGAGGATGGAATTCTTCTTTGAAGTGTTGATGTCGATTACATCAAGGATGTCATCTGATGGAATTTTAAAGACCTTTGAACCACAAAGCTCATTGTCCATCTTTTTTGAAAAACCTATGGATTTTCCACTCCATGTGAGTATAAGGTTTCTATTCTTTTTGGGAACCTTGATTCCACTGACTTCAAAATCAAAGCAGTCTGAAACCTCAGAAGTCGATTTCCAGTTGATTTCTGTTTTGCAACCCTTGTAATCAGCCGTAAGGATTTTTTTAGCCTTTTTTAGGGAAACTGGGATATCGGTAGTAATGGTTCCCATGAGGTAGAATTGATTCAAGGTTTCATCAAGTTCAATTTCGTTAAAACTTACCTTGTACCATCCCTTGTCTGTCACAAAGGGGTGGGTGAATTTTCCTGATTCTGTTCCTTTGAAAAGTTTTGCGCAGTCTGCAGTGAGGGTGAATTCGCTGTTCTGCTTGTAAGGTTTATCAGGTGTAAAAACAAAAGTCCTCTTATCGTCAAGGACTGTCCAAGATCCCTTCTGCCTTGGAGAGAATGACAATGCATCCTCTGGTTTACATTCGGTTTCTTTTGTAAAAGTAATTCTTATTTCAGAATTTCGTGGGATGAATGTTGGAGAGATTTCTTCAACAAGAGCATCATTTTCTGAATTGTAAGTTATTTCATTGCTTTTAGAGCATCCAAATACTATTGGCAAAACCAAGACTGATAAAACAAAACTTTTGATATTTTTCATATTTTCATATTATTGAATTTTGTAATAGTTTACAATAAAGTATGTATAACTTAATTAAAGTTTATAAAGAGGTGTCGGATTTATGAACAGCATGACAGGTTACGGCTTCAAGGAAGAAGTTGTAGAAAATACTCAAATCAGCGTTGAAATTAAATCCGTCAATTCCCGTTTTCTGGACCTTTATATAAACCTGCCGTCTTTTCTTAATCCAATTGAATCAAAGTTAAGAAAGCTTGTTACGGAAAAAATTGTCCGTGGAAAAATTGAGCTTTCCATTAGGGTAAAGGACAACAATTGCAATTCAACTGTCTCTGTTGATACTGCAGCCGCCAAAATGTACAGCGATGCAATTATCTCTGTTGCCAAGGCATTGGGAAAATCCGAATCTGATGTTCCTCTTTCTCTCATAATCAATCAGGAAGGGGTTTTGAACATTTCCCATCAGTATGACGCTGAAGAATATTGGAAAAAAATTGAATTGGTTTTCAATCCTGTTTTTGAGCAGTTTATTGCAGATAGAAAAAGGGAAGGTGAAAACCTTAAGGCTGACCTTCTTGAAAAAATTTCAGTTCTTGAAGAATGTGCATCTTTCTTTAAGGATTGGCAGCCAAAGATGGAACAGAAATTCCGTGACCAGCTTTACTCCCGCTTTAAGGAGCTTCTTGAAGACAAGGTTGATGAAAACCGCATCATGACGGAAACTGCTGCCATGCTTGTAAAATATACAATCAATGAAGAAATCATCCGCCTGCACAGCCATTTAAAAGCCATGAAGGATGAAATTGAAAACAATCCAATTCCTGGAAAGAAACTTGATTTCATCTGTCAGGAAGCAAACCGTGAAATCAATACAATCGGAAGCAAAAATCAATTTACTGAAGTCGGTGCAAAGGTCATTGCGGCAAAGGATGCTCTGGAAAACATCCGAGAGCAGTCAAAGAACGTAGAATAGTAATTATATACTTGCAAGGAGATTTATATGGCATTCAAGATCAAAGACGGAAAGGAGCTTCGCATTGCAATTTCTGGAAAATCAGGTTGCGGCAATACAACTGTAAGTACATTGCTTTCTGAAATGCTTGGGATCAAACTCATCAACTATACCTTCCGTACATTGGCTCAGGAACGCGGAATGACTTTGGCTGAAGTAATTGAGAATGCAAAAACTGATGACAGCTATGATAAGTATACGGATACCCACCAGGTGGAACTTGCAAAGGCTGAATCCTGCGTTCTTGGAAGCCGTCTTGCAATATGGATGCTTAAGGAAGCAGACATAAAGGTTTATCTTAAGCTTGATGAAGATACCCGTGCAAAAAGAATTCTCAATCGTGAAGGTGGAGATCTTGATGCAATAAAGAAATTTACCCAGATGCGCGATGCTGAAGATACAAGGCGATACAAGGAACTTTACGGCATTGATAATGAAAAGTACGATTTTGTTGATGTTGAAATTGATACAGGTGCCAACAATCCTGAACAGGTTGCTGCAATCATCTTGAACAAGCTGAATGACATGGGGCTTGTGGAAGAAGTATAGTTTTGATACGGATAATTTACGGTGGTTGAATCAACAGACTACCACCGTATGTAATGTAAATCCTTGCTATTCCAGATATGTCAGATCATTCCAATCTATATCTTCAACGGAAGCTGCTTCTTTTGCCAGAGGCAGCTTTTTGTTTTTTCTAAGGAATATGCAGATTTCATCAAGAGCAATATGGATGTAACAGTGTCCTCTGTCCATGATTTTTTCTTCCGCAACATCTGATCCTTTGAAACGAAATAATTTCATTTCTTCAGGCAAATAGACATGGCGGCCAGTAGCGTTCTGCTCATAGATTGGAGCTATCATGATTGAGTCTCCTATGAGAAGCTGATCCTCACATCTTCTGGCATCTTCATCTTCAGTCCAGATCAAACCAAGAGGTGATCCATACATGTCGTTGTTCTTTACGGATGCAATAAAACTTTCGTAAAGGTATGGAAGCAATCTGTAGCGAAGATTGAGTATCCCGCGGAATTTATCCAGTGCCTTGAACTGATAAGGTTCCTGTTCACGGGTTCCAAGACAGCTGTGGTTTCTGAAAAGAGGCAGGAATATTCCGAGAGCGTACCATCGAAGCAGAAGGTCTTCTGTTGTATTGCTGCCAAAGCCTCCAAGGTCTGCTCCTGTATAGATGAATCCACACATATTCAAGGAAGGAATCATTTTAAGGTTTAGTAGAATGTGTGACCACCAGGACTTGTTGTCTCCCATCCAGATACCTGACGAGCGGTGCATTCCGATGTAGGAAGCCCGAGAGAACAAAAGGTATTTTTCTTTTCCTAAAATTTCTTTTAATGAATTTGAAGCAGATTCAGTCATTTTGTAGCCGTATAGATTGTGGATGTCTGCATGACAGATTTTGCCTTTTTCTGTTTCATGGTAAAAACTTTTGTAATCTTCTATGTTGTTAGCCATGAAGTTAACGGCATCCTTCATTGCAAAATTGGCGTATAACCCAACGTTGGTATCCTTGTATTCTGCCAGGTGTTCAAAAACTTTCTGCTTGTTCTTTTCTGAATAGAATAGGGCAGGTTCATTCATGTCATTCCAGAAGCCTTCGATTCCCATATCTGTAAGAACCTTGTATTTGTCGCCGAACCATTTTGAAGCATCCTTGTTCAAAAAGTCAGGCAGGACACTTTTACCTGGCCATACGCCAACAATGAATTCTTTTCCATCCTTGTCCTTACAGAAATATCCGTTTTTCATTCCTTCATCATAAACATCATATCCATCTTCTACTTTTACACCAGCATCGATAATTGGAATTACACGGATGTCATCTTCTTTAAGTTTTGAAATTGTAGTTTTGAAATCCCTGTACTTATTTGAATCAACTGTGAAATCCTTGAAATTGTCCATATAGTCAATGTCAAGGTAGATCATATCGAGGGGAAGCTTGTTCTTTCTGTAGCCTTCCTGAACCTTAAGAAGGTCTTGTTCACTTCCATACCCCCAGCGGGATTGACCGATTCCAAAAGCCCATTTTGGCGGAATGTAGCTTTCACCGATAAGCTTTCGGAACTCCTTTATGATTGAAATTACGGAATCATTTTCAATAAGGTAGATTTCATAATCCTTGTTTTCGATAGTGATGAGGATTTTCTCATATTCGCTGTCGCCGATGTCAAAGGTAACGCGACCTGGACAGTCAATGAAAACGCCGAGTTTTCTATAGCCGTCTATTATGAAAAAGTTGTGAGCTCCGTAAAGGCTGTTTTTTTCTTCCGAATGTTCAAACTCATCGGAACACCAGCTTACATAGGTATGTCCCCGTTTGTTCATCCCGCGGACATTTTCACCAAGGCCCCAGACAATATCATTTTCATCCATGGAGCAGGAAAGGATATTGTCTTGTTTTTCAAAATAAGGTAGTTTGCAATTTTCTGCCGTTGGTTTATTAAGGACAGCTTCAGTATCAAATGGAATTCCGTAGGTGAATCTTCTGATCATTATTTTTTCCTCTAATATATTACACAGATTTTTTGAGCAGGGATTTTGCCTTTTATGAATCCGTTTTTAACTTTGAATTTAAGGCTCCATGCTTTATCATTAAATTTTCCGTCATTCAGTTTTGTTTTGAAATTGACTTCCTTTTCAGTTTCTGTAGGATTTATTATGACAAGACCTCTATTTCCTCTGCTGATAAATAGAAGCCCATTTTCATCATTCAGGAACATATTGTTTTCATTCTTCATTTTCTTTCTGAAAAAATTCAAAGCCCTGATTTCTGGACTAAAATATTCGTCGTTGCCTTCATCACCGATTTTACTTTCTCCGGGAAATTGAGTGGCTTCCTTGCCTTTAGGTCTGCTGAAGAATAAAGGTGTACCTTCTTTTCTTGCAGCAATTACTGCCCAAGCCGAGCGGATTTCAAAATTTGAAAGATTTGCTGATTCTCCCTTGTTTGCATATGTATCGTGGCTTTCAACCCAAGTGATAAGATTTGGGCTTGCTTTGTTCAGCATGTTGATCATTCCTTTTACAGGAAATTTTTTGTTTTTTGCGGCGCTTCTAAGGAGCCTTCCGTAGTTTGATGCAGTTACTGCTATGTATTTGCCATATTCTTCTTCTCGGCTATTTGCATCTTGAAGAACTTCGCCGTATATGAATTGGTTTCTGTCACTTGTAATAAAATCATAGAAGTTATTTGGTAGTTCAGGATTGTCTTGTGGGTCATCTTTCAATGCAATGTGTTTTGCACAGTCTATTCTGTAGCCGTCAGCACCACATTCTTTTAAGTCTATGAGAAATTTTCCGAAATACTCCTGAAATTTTGGATTTTCCGTATTGATGTCAGGAAGACCGCCGTTTTTGGAATTTACAATTGCACCCCGAATTCCTGAAGCAGTTCCCTTATGATAGAAATTTTCTAGTCCTCCACAATATTCGATCATCACCTTTGAGACTTCATCGATCATTGGGGTAGTGTGGTTTGGAACAATGTCAACGATAACTGCAATTCCATTTTCATGAGCGGTCTTGCACATGGAAATGAATTCGTCTCTAGAACCAAGCTGATAGTTTCCGATTTTAAAATCCGTTGGCTGATAATGATAATACCATTTTCCGCTGGAAGAACTCATGAGTTCCAGTCCGCCGTTTTCACCAACTAGACAAGAGTTTACTGGGCTTGTTTGAATTGCAGTAAAGCCTGCATCTTTAATTTTGGAAATGTTTTTTTCAATTGTTGTAAAAGACCAGCACCAGCAGTGAAGAATGGTACCGGACATGATGTTGTATTTTGCATCAGCAAAGGCAAATAATGAGGAATATAAAATAAGGATGGTGCTTAAAAACAGTCTTTTCATCATTATTAATTAAATGTAGAACTGAGTAGTATAAAAGTCAATATTTTTATAAAAAATAGGTAAAATGTATTAGATTGTAATAATAAAAAGATACTTTTGTTTTATTTATGCTAAGTCCACAGAAGGTATTGCTTCCCACTTGCCAGGAAACTTTTTCTACGGACTTAGCATAAAAATTATACGGTAAACTGATTGATCTGAGTACCGATTTTTAAAATGTTGTTCTGCATTTCTTTTGAAATGTCGTTTAAGGCAGATCCTGTTGCATTGATTGTAGAAGCACCTGTTGCCATTTCCTTCATACAATCTTCCATTGCTCCGGTTGAATCCTGAAGGTTTTTGATTTCCTCAAGAATTGCCTTGTTTCCTACTGACATTTCCTGTGATGCAGTACGAACTTCAAGAGTGCTGTCATTCATGGAATGCAATGCATCCGTAATCTGGTGTGAACCAACTTCCTGTTCTTCCATTGAACTCTTAATTTGACGAACAAGCTCATCCGTTTCAGAAATTCTTGAAGCAACATCGGAGAATGCTTTGTTTGACAAAGTTGAAGCTTCTACCATATTTTCAATTGATTCACGGATAAAATTCAATTGGTCACCGATTGTTTTTGACTGTTCTGTAGAAGTAACGGAAAGCTTTCTGATTTCATCAGCAACAACACTGAATCCCTTTCCGGCTTCTCCTGCGTGAGCTGCTTCGATGGCGGCATTCATGGCAAGAAGGTTTGTCTGTTCTGCAATGGCAGCTATGGCAAGGTTTGCTTCATGGAGTGTTTCACTCTGGTTCTTGATCTGATTGATTTTTTCACCAACATTAGCCTGCAATGAAGTTCCTTCCTTTACGCTGTATTCAAGACGGTTGAAGGAGTCTGCCATTTTATCAACAGAACGGTTTACAGAAGTAATGTTGCCGATCATTTGTTCAACGGCAGAACTTGCTTCTGATACGCTTGAGCTTTGGCTTTCAATCATTCTGTCCAAAGATTCAATGTTTGAAGCAATTTCATTAACTGCACCTGCTGTCTGAGAAACGCTGTTTCCCTGAGTATTGATTTGAGCGTGAATAGAATCAATAGTTGAAATAATCTGTGTAATGGCTGTAGATGTATTGTCAGTTGTTTCCTTCAATTCTGCTCCCACAGAATCAAGCATGTCGTTTGATGCCTTTACGTTTTTTACAATCTTCTGCAGGTTAGTTGAGAAATTATTGAAACCGTCAACAATGTCACCAATTTCATCGTTTGAGGCTTTTTGAAGTCTATGTGTTAAATCTGCGTTTCCGCTGCCAATTTCAACGATTGCTTTCTTTACGGTATTAAGTGGCTTGAACAGCATTGAAATCATAATGAAACCAAGTATACAGGCAACTACAATGGCGACGATAAGGGCAACGATGATGCCGTATTTAATCTTTACAATGTCCTGATAGAAAATAGTTGATGGTACAACGCAAAGAACTGTCCATGGTGCTGTGTTACCGATTGGCTTGTAGCACACGAGCATTGTTGATTTGCTTTTTGAATCCTTGAAATTAGTTGTATGGGAAGCTCCTGTATTTAGATCTGAAAGGATTTTCTGATATGCGTTGTTCTGGTTAAGAGATGCTTCTGAAACATCATCCTTGTCATCATTTGGGTTTGCAATTGTTGTGGATGAAGCACGGTCGATAATTGAAGGATGATAGTTATCTCCAATGTCAATGCTTCGTGCAACACTTGTGATTCTGTCTCCGTAGAGGATTGCTACAACGACACCTGTAATTCTGCTGCCTGTATAGACTGGAACAGAATAAATCTGCAAAGTTTTTTTACCAACATCACTGTAGAATGGGTTGCATACAAATTCCTTGCCTTTGATTGCAGCCTGGAAATAATCTTTATGTGCAGAACTGTGGCGAACACCTGCAGCACTGATTCCATTTCCGTCCCTATCGTAGTAGGTAATATTTTCATATTTTGATTTGTCTGCTTCTACCAAAGGTTTCAACTGACTTACTTTTTCATCAAGTGGAACTGATTCATCCTGAAGTATAGGAAGCTTTGCAATTGCCCTGATCATTGCAAATTCCTTTTCATTCATATCCTCAATTTCAAGGGCTACTTTGTCGGATATTGCTGAAAGACGGCTGTTTACGGAACGAATAAGGGCTTGACTTGAGGTATTGTAGGAAATAAGTCCTAAGCTTAACGTTGCTGCTGCAATGATAGCAAGCATAAGTGAAATAAGTTTGATTTTCAGATTAATACGCATGATAAACTCCAGATAAAATTATGGGTAATATTTTAACGCAAAAAATGCAGTTTCCAAGTAAATATGCGTGTGAATAAAAAAAGGCCTCCAGTTTTCTGGAAGCCTTTAGTCTAATCTAGTTTAATTCTAGTATTTCTTGTCAGCGTATCCAATCCAGCCTTCGTTTTCAATGAGGGCCTTTTCGAATCCTTCAAGTTTGAATACATAGCTCTTTGAAAGGGACCCTGCGATAAGCTTAACCTTCCAGGTTCCATCTTCCTTCTGTTCAATCTTGCATTCTGTATCCTTGTCTGCGAATGTGTGGAACATATCGTCAATGTCCTTTCTGTTCATATCAAGAGCAAGAAGACCACAGTTGTACATGTTCTGGCGGAAAATGCGTGCAAAGTTCTGTGCGATTACAACATAGATTCCGTTAACTTCAAGTGCCCAAGGAGCATGTTCACGGCTAGATCCACAACCGAAGTTTTCGCGTGTGATGATTACCTTCTTGCCAGCGATGTCGCGCTTTGGATTGAATCCATCAAGCTTAAGATCTTCAAGAAGATATGGCTGAAGTGCCTGTTTTGTATTTTCTGTAAGGTATTTTGCCGGAATGATTTCGTCAGTATTGATATCACTGCGATCCAAAAACAAAACCTGACCACCAAACTGTTTCATAATTGTCCCCTTATTACTTTATGAAGCTTTTGCTGAGCATCAGCTTCTTATAATATAATTCAATTTTAAAAAAAATGTTACAGAAAGAGACGAATTTTAACAAAAATTCATCTCTTTAATTTTTTAGCCCTTGTAAAGTTCAGAGTTAACGATTGTACCTGCAATTGCTGTTGCTGCAGCTGTTGCAGGGCTCATAAGGTGAACCATTCCGCCTTTACCCATGCGTCCGTTGAAGTTGCGGTTTGTTGTAGAAGCACAAACTTCACCTTCTGCAAGAACACCGTTAGACATACCGAGACATGCACCGCAAGTTGGGTTTGTTACACAGAAACCTGCGTCCATGAAAATTTCGATGAGCCCTTCCTGAAGAGCCATCTTGTAGATGAGTGGTGTAGCAGGGGATACGATTCCGCGAACACCGTCTGCAATCTTGTGTCCCTTAAGGATCTGTGCTGCAACACGAAGATCGCTGATGCGTCCGTTTGTACAAGAACCGATGTAAACCTGGTTAACTTTTGTTCCCTTCATTTCTGAAACTTTCTTGATCTGGTCTGGCTTGTATTCAACAGTACAAACTGGTTCAAGAGTTGAAAGGTCGTATGTGTATACTTTTTCATATTCTGCATCTGGATCAGAAACCCACTTTGAGTATTCCTTGAGGGCATCTTCTTTGCTTGCAAATTCATCCTTGATGAACGGCCAGAGGTATTCAACTGTTGTCATGTCTGGGAAACAGATACCGCTTGTAGCACCAGCTTCAACAGCCATGTTGCAGATAGTCATGCGTTCTTCCATAGACATTGCATCAACAACTGGACCTGTAAATTCTGTTACGCAGTTTGTTGCACCATTAACACCGATCTGTCCAATGAGGAAGAGGATAACGTCCTTTGCGTATACTCCTTCCTTAAGCTTTCCGTTCAATACGAACTTGATTGCCTTTGGCTCGCGGAATGAACAAACACCCTTGAGGATACCAACTTCAAGGTCAGTTGTTCCGACACCTGCTGCGAATGCACCGAATGCACCGTGTGTACAAGTGTGGCTGTCACCCATGATTACAGTAAAGCCTGGGCGAACAAATCCCTTTTCCGGGAAGATTGCGTGACATACGCCATTTGCACCGATGTCAAAGAAGTCCTTGATGTCGTTGCGGTTAGCCCATTCGCGGAGGATTTTTTCCTGCATTGCACACTTAGAGTCCTTTGCAGGTGTAACATGGTCGATTACAGCCTTGATCTTTGTTGCGTCAAATACACGGTCCTTGCCGCGTTCAACAAGGTCGTTGATTGCGATTGGTGTTGTAATTTCATGGCAGAATACTCTGTCAAGCTTTAGGATATTTGTACCTTCAAATGGCTTTTCAACCATGTGTGATTCGAAAATTTTCTGAGCAATGGTCTTTCCCATAACTTTTCTCCTGTGTGTTATTCTTAAGTATTTTTAAAGTATATTTAATAATACTTAAAAAATCAAGTATTTTAAACATAAAAAAAGCGGTATCGCAAATGCAATACCGCTTCAGTTTTCTTAGCTTACAACGTTCTGTGGTTTTCCGTCAGTCCAGCATTTAAGGTTTTCTACCACAATGTCCAGCAACCTTTGCCTTGTTTCTACGGCAGCCCAAGCGATATGTGGAGTTATGATGGAGTTTTTTGCAGTCAGAAGGGGATTGCCATCCTTCATTGGTTCTTCTCTGACAACATCTGCTGCATAACCTGCAATTGTACCATTGTTAAGGGCTTCTGCAAGATCCTTTTCGTTTACAAGAAGGCCTCTTGCTGTATTTATGAGGTATGCTGATTTTTTCATCAGAGGAAGAGTAGTTTTATTGATTACTTCCCTTGTTTTGTCAGTTAAAGGTGCGTGGAGGGTAATGAAATCAGACTCATTGAGTAAGGTGGAAAAATCTACAGGATTTTCAATGTCTGTTTTTGGAGTTCTTGTGCAGATAATGACTTTCATGCCGAATGCTTTTGCAATCTGTGCAACTCGGCGGCCAATAGAACCGTATCCGTAGATTCCAAGAGTTTTTCCCTCAAGTTCAATGAGGGGTGTTTTCCAGTAGCAGAAATCAGGACACTTGACCCAGTCTCCCTTCTTTACGCTTTCATTATGGAGGGCAGGACGGCTTGCAAATTCCGTAATGTATGCAAAAACCATCTGTGCAACACCAGCTCTAGAATAACTAGGGACATTGGTTACGGTAACATTGTGTTTCCTGCAGGCTTCAAGGTCGATTACGTTATAGCCTGTAGCCTGAACGCCAATGTACTTCAGGTTTGGGCATTTTGAAAGAACTTCTTCTGTAATGTTAATCTTATTGAGAAGGATAACATCGCTGTCACCGATTCTTGAAACTACATCTTCCTGTGCAGTGCGCGGATATACAGTAAGATCACCGAACTTTTCAACAGGAGCCCAAGAAAGGTCTCCAGGATTGAGAGCATTGCCATCTAAAATTGTGATTTTCATTTTTTTAAGAAAAGAATCAGCCTAAAGCCATTACGCCAGTTGAGTTGATTGCATTTGTGATTGCATCTTCGATTCCAGCTGTGCCTTCATCAAAATCAACGCACACCTGGCATTTTGCTGCTGAAGAAACACAGTTTGTTACACCTGCCACAGCCTTTACTGCTGCGTCTACCTTACCTGCTGTTGCGTCATCGTCCATACCAGTTACATAGATTTTCTTCTGCATATATATATACTCCTGAGGTGATTATCACATTTTTACTACTAAAGCTCAGTATAAACTTTGTTACTGAATAATTCAAGAAATTTTTGAAAATAAGTGGGCAATTAGTTGCGCATCATGCGGTTATTGCTCCGACTGAACTTGAGATCTTCCCAACTGACCGCAGGCACCTCCAATTTTTTCTCCTCGACGGGTCCTTAAGTTTACATTAAGGTTTGCCTGTTCAAGCATCTTAACAAAGGATTTTACCTCATCGTTGGAAGGTGTAGAAAATTCAAGTCCAGGGACTGGATTCCATGGAATAAGGTTGATGTATACATCGAGTCCCTTTGCAAAAGCAATAAGTCTGTCGGCGCTTTCTCTGCCTGTATTTTTCCCTGCAAGAAGAGCGGCTTCAAGGGTAACTCGTTTACCAGTTTTTTCTATAAAATAGGCAATTGCCTTTCTTAGCTCAGAAAGTGGATTTCCAGAAGTAATCGGCATCAATTCTTTTCTTAGACCTTCGTCTGCTGTCGTAAGGGAAATAGCAAGTCTCATGCGTGGACCGTTGTTTGCAAGGTCATAAATACCCTTGATGAGACCGCAGGTACTCAAGGTTATTCTACGGCTGCTTAAGGCACGTCCCTTTGGGTCGGTAAGGATTGAGACGGCTTTCCTGATTGCATCAAGATTCTGGAAAGGCTCTCCCATACCCATGAAAACAATGTTGTCGAGCTTTCCTGCTTCCTTTTCCATGAAGAGGAATTCTTCTACTATTTCGCCTGCAGTCAGATTGCGACCAAGTCCAAGTTGTCCTGTCTGGCAAAAGGCACATTTCATTGCACAGCCTGCCTGACAGCTTACACATGCTGTTTTTCTACCTTCCTTGTCGGTCAGCAAAACAGTTTCAATGGCCCGTCCATCATTTAATGTAATCTGAAGTTTTATGGTTCCATCAGGATCCTTTAATACTTGGGATACAGTTGAAGAGCGGAGGAGTGCATTTTCGGAAAGTCTTTCCCTTGTTGTCTTGTCGATGTTGGACATCTGTTCAAAGGAATCTACACCTTTTGAAATCCATTCATAGATCTGCCTTGCACGAAAGGCTGGTTTTAAATTAAGGCTTGTGGAAATTTCTTCTGGAGTAAGACCTGTAAGGACTGTTTTTTCTGACATAAGGATTTTATATCAGAAAAAACATTTTTGTGCTATCTGACATGACTGTTGGAAGACCTGTCGATTTCCTTACGAAGCCTTTATCTGGTCTGCATATTCATTGATTGCCTGATTGCGGATACCAAGTCTCTGGTATTCTGCAAGTATATCGAGGGCGTTCTGCTTTTTGTTCATTTTTACATAGCAGTCGGCAAGGTCAATGTAAAGACGGAAGTTCTTCTGGTCGTCACGGACAAGCTTTGAAAGTCGTTCGATGGCTTCTTCGTATCTTCCTTCGCCTTTGCAGATGAGGGCAAGGCCAAGAGCTGCGTAGACATCAAAGTCAATGTCCATGGCACGGTTGTAGTAGTCGGTTGCAGTGGCGTAGTCACCTGTGTTTCGGTAGGCATCACCAGTACGGGTAAGGATGACCTTGTTCTTTGGGTCGATTTCAAGGATTCTGTTCCAATACTCAATTGAACGGAACTGCTGGTTCATACCACGGTAACAGTCGGCGATTCCAAAGAGTGCATAGAAATTACGAGGATCCTTGTCCAATGCCTTTTCAAAGTATGGAAGTCCCTTTTCGAATGTCTTGAGCTTTCTATGGCAGTTTCCAATCGATGTAAGTACACGGATATCAACATGATCAGGATTTACATCCACCATGCGTGTCCAGTAGAAAAGTGCATCCTTATATTCTTTGAAGTCATAGTGGAGGTGACCAAGACCTATGAGTGCATAGGCATTGTTTTCTTCCATTTCCAGAACACGGAGATAAAGGGACTTGGATTTCTTGAAATCATGAATCTTGCGATATGCATCAGCGACACGGGTCAAGACCGTAATGTTCCTGTCATCGTGTACAAGATACTGCTCCCAGATTTCAATTGCCTTGTGATACTGATTTATAGCCTTGTAACAGTCTGCAAGACCAAAAAGCGCATAGTTGTTGCCAGGGTGGAATGAAAGACATTTTGAATAGTATTCAATAGCTTCCTTGAAATGGAATCTCTTTCTTTCGCTGTCACCAAGTCCAACGAGAGCGTAGTTGTTGTTTTCTTCCAGACTAAGGATTTTTTTGAAGGCTTCTATCGCGTCTTCTGTCCTGTTTTCCTTTAACAGCTGGTAGCCCTTTTTAGAAAGCTCGCTGATTTCCGATGTTGAGTCATCTGTCTTTGGAATTACGAACTCCTGCTCTGGTGCAACTTCAAAATCCTCATTTTTTGCTACATCCGACATTTTTTTACAATACCTCTTTCCGAATATATATTTTTAATTGTTTTTTAACATTACAGACACTGTCTGTGAAATTTTTTCAATCAACGGTTCACTTTTGCGCTTGTTGTGGGCAAGCAAGTAAAGTTTCAGGGCTTTAAAATACTGATTTTTTTCAGCGTATTTATCTCCAACGCGAGTAAGACCATCGGAGTATCCCGTAGTAATGAAGATTCTTTCCGCCATTTCAAATTTACCTTCGTTAAAAAGGGTGTTGGCTTTTCGATTGAGGGCGACTTTCTGCTGATCCGACAGTCCTTGAACAGGATTGTCAGTTACCTTGATGAATCTATATTCATCCTGCTTATTGTCTATCTGTATTTTTAAATCTTCAGTCATCTCTACTTATACCTATTGTAACTTTACTTTCCCATTTGTCAAGAAATATTTAATTTATCTTAAATACGGAAAAACTTTGAAAATTTGAAGGCTGCCAATGTTTTAGTCTTTGTTCTGTAAAGTTTCTTTTGATTCCAGCCTATCTTCGGCTTTGGACTCAGAATTTTCAGAAGGATCATAGGCGTAAAAGTTTACGATGGATCTTCCATATACTCTTTTATCCACAAGAGTCAGATTTCCGATTCTATCAGGGAGGGCATCTTCTTCAGGATAGTGAATCAGAAGTTTTCCGCCTTCCTTGAGCAATTTTCTGGAGCCTGCTGTTTCTATAAGCTCCTTTCGGAATTTATAGGGGAAGGGGGGGTCCATGAAGATGAAATCAAACTTTTCCTTGCAGCGTTTCAGATATAGTTCGACAGCCATGAAATGGCATTTGATTCTTACGCCGACTTCTTCAGCCATCTTTACATTCTGAAAAACAATTCTTGCTTTAGATTTATCCATTTCACAAAGGGAAACATCTGTTGCTCCATGGGATACGGCTTCAAGGGCAATGGTTCCAGAACCTGAGAACAAGTCCAGGAAAGACTTTCCTTCCAGGACTGGATCCAGTATGGCAAAAACGGATTCGCGCATTTTATCCATGGCAGGTCTGATAGCCATCCTTCCATATGGAGTCTCAGTCACTCTGCCTTTCAGTTTACCACCAGTGATTCTCATTTTTATTTTGCATTGTTGAGAGCCCAGAACGTGTTGTCCTGAGGCAGCCTCTTGTTTTTCTTTGCGTAATCAAATGCAGTCATTCCCTTGTCGTTCATGATTGTTGCATCTGCACCTGCATCGATAAGCTGCTGGATTACATCCGTTGAAGTGCTGTATTGGGCGGCATACATCAATGGTGTCTGTCCCTTCCAAAGTCTATTAAGTGGAACGTTCATGTCGAGGAAGAGCTTGACTTTTGCTGCTCGGACATGGACTGAGCTTGTTTTGCCCGTGATGCAGAAAATGAAGGCTCTGAAAACCTCGTCTTCTGCAACCGTGCGGTTCTTGAGAAGAACAGAAAGAATTTCAGGGTTCTTTGAATAGTCTGCTGCCATAAGGAGAGGTGTAGCGTTGAACTTGTTTCTTACGCGTACATGTGCTCCCTTTTCAATGAGCATGTTGATGATGTTGAGGTTGTTCTGATATCGGGAAGCATACATGAGTGCTGTCCATCCATCCTTGTCACGGAGATTTACATCCGCACCGCTTGCAAGAAGTGTGCGAACGTCCCAGTCGTTTCCAGATTTTGCAGCCTTCATGAGGAGTGTGACTCCATTTTTGTCTGCGAGGTCTGGATTCTCGATCTTGACGATTTTCTGCTGAGCAGGCTCTTCTGCAGGTTCTTCCGCATAATCGAGAAGGAAGGCACTTGCGTATGTTTCAACTTCCTGTTTCTTAAGGTCTGGTTTTGTTTCGATCTCAGGTGCAGGTTCTTCAACAAGTGCGACAACTTCTGGTTCATCGCTTACTTCTGAGACAGGTTCAGCTGTTTCTTCTTCTTTTTCTTCTGCTGGGGCAGCAAGTTCTGCTACAGCGGTTGCAACTGTTGCTGCGGCTACTGTTTCTGCGACAGGAGGCTGATATGTCATTGCTTCAAGTTCAGCGGCTTCTCTTGCAAGCTCTGCTTCAACAGCAGCAATGTCATCTAAAGGTGAATCAGGTGATCTTGAATCGGTGGAAACCGAATCAGACTCATATACATTAGGATCTTCTGTAAATTCACAGAGCTTGGAATAAATGGTTGTGTTTGAATTTTCTTTTGCATAGTGGAAAGCATTTTTTCCATAATCATCTGTCTGAAGAATCTTCTTTCTTTTCCTTGAGGCTGTAAGTGCGTCTGTCTTGACCAGTGCTTCTACAGCTTTTGGATCCGAAGAATATTCAGCGGCATATGAAAGAGTTGAACGTCCGTCCTTCGTCTTTGCGTTGACATCCGATTCATAGTCGATGCACATCTTGATAATGGAATATGGTCTGTTGTTTTTAAGGCAGAGGTGGAGGAAAGTTTCCTTGTTGTCATAGTAAGACTTATAGAACAGGGAACGTTCTGCTTTGTATGCGGTCTTGATTTCTTTTTCTGTTGCTGTTGAAGCGAGCTGATTATAATCAAGAACCACTTTTTTGGCTGTCACCGGTATCAAAAGTGACATGGCAAGTAATGAAGCAATGATGTGTTTTTTCATAATCAACATTATATGGGGGAAATTTAAAAAAAACAAGTTTTTCCACTTGCATGTGGCTTTCAACATAATCTTTGACTTTTATGACTTTACATGATAAAATTCACAAAATTTTTGTAGACTTGTTCATTTGAATTTGTCTGCGGATAAAACTATTGAAGGAAAACTAAACTATGGAATTCGGACATTTTGATGACCAGAACAGGGAATTTGTAATCACAAATCCAGCTACACCTTGGCCTTGGATCAACTACCTTGGCAACGAGGATTTCTTCTCGCTCATTTCAAATACTGCGGGTGGTTATTCATTCTACAAGGACGCTAAGTTCCGCCGCATTACACGCTACCGCTACAACGGTGTGCCAATGGATAACGGTGGACGCTATTTCTACATCAACGACAACGGAACAGTATGGAACCCAGGTTGGAAACCATGCAAGACTGAACTTGACAGCTACGAATGCCGTCACGGTATGAACTATACACGCATCACTGGCAGCAAGAACGGAATCGAAGCATCAGTTCTTTTCTTTGTTCCACTCAAGACTTGGGCAGAAGTTCAGAAGGTGACACTCAAGAACACAACAAATGCAACAAAGAAGATCAAGCTCTTCTCATTTGCTGAATGGTGTCTCTGGAATGCTGCTACAGACATGGAAAACTTCCAGCGCAACTGGTCAACTGGTGAAGTTGAAATCGACGGTTCTACAATCTATCACAAGACAGAATACAAGGAACGCCGCAACCACTACGCATATTACTCACTTACAAACGCAAAGATCGACGGATACGATACAGACCGCGAATCATTCATCGGTCTTTACAATGAATTCGCTGATCCACAGTGCGTAATGGCAGGAAAGCCAAGCAACTCACTTGCCCACGGTTGGTCTCCAATCGCTTCACACTATGTAGAAGTTGAACTCAAGGCCGGTGAAAGCAAGGACTACATCTTTGTCCTCGGCTATGTTGAAAACGCACAGGAAGAAAAATTCTCTGAAGCAGACATCCAGCGCAAGAAGAACGGAACTCTCATTTCTTCACAGGACAGCGATGTTACTCTCGTAAACAAGGCAAAGGCTGAAGCTCTCATCAAGAAGTTCTCTACTGTAGAAGCTGTAGATGCTGCATACAACGAACTCCGCTCAATGTGGGATGCTCTCCTTGACAAGTATGTTGTTAAGAGCGACGACGAAAAGCTCAATCGCATGGTTAACATCTGGAGCCAGTACCAGTGTATGATCACATTCAACTTCTCACGCTCAGCATCATTCTTCGAAAGTGGTGTAGGACGTGGAATGGGATTCCGTGATTCTAACCAGGATCTTGTTGGATTCGTTCACCAGGTTCCTTCCCGCGCACGCGAAAGAATCATGGACATTGCATCTTCACAGTTCCCAGACGGAGGATGCTATCACCAGTATCAGCCACTTACAAAGCACGGAAATAACGACATCGGCGGTGGATTCAACGACGATCCATGCTGGCTCATTTTCGGTACAGTTGCATACGTTAAGGAAACTGGAGACTTCTCGATCCTTGATGAACCAGTTCCATTCGACAACAAGGCTGGAACAGAAGTTTCACTCATGGAACACCTTAAGATTTCTTTCAACCACGTTGTAGAAAACTTGGGCCCTCACATGCTCCCTCTCATCGGACGTGCAGACTGGAACGACTGTCTCAACCTGAACTGTTTCTCTTGGGATCCAAACGAATCATTCCAGACAACAGAAAACAACTCTGAAGGTTCAAAGGCTGAATCCCTCATGATCGC
This sequence comes from Treponema sp., assembly GCF_045641405.1. Lineage (GTDB taxonomy): Bacteria > Spirochaetota > Spirochaetia > Treponematales > Treponemataceae > Treponema_D. The sequence continues at coordinate 87,142 of NZ_JAZUGX010000047.1, read as the reverse complement.
AGGTCTCTTTGTTGTTACAGGTAAAGACTACATCGAACTCTGTAAGCAGGTTGGAAAAGACGACGAAGCTGCACGTGCTCAGAAATGCGTTGACAGCATGATTGAAGCTGTAAAGAAGCACGGTTGGGACGGTGAATGGTACCTCCGCGCATATGACTTCTACGGAAACAAGATCGGTTCAAACGAATGCGAAGAAGGAAAGATCTTCATCGAATCACAGGGCTTCTGTACAATGGCTGGAATCGGTCTTGAAGACGGAATGGTTGACAAGGCCATCGACTCTTGTAAGAAGTACCTTGACTGTGAACACGGTATGGTTCTCAACAACCCTGCATATACAAAATACCATGTAGAAATGGGTGAAATTTCTTCTTATCCTGCTGGATACAAAGAGAACGCAGGTATCTTCTGCCACAACAACCCATGGGTAATCATCGGTGAAACAGTTGCAGGTCGCGGTAACGATGCCTGGGAACTCTTCCGCAAGATTTCTCCTATGTACCTTAAGGACCAGCAGCTCCACAAGGTTGAACCTTATGTAAACTGCCAGATGGTTGCAGGTAAGGATGCAGCAAAGCCTGGTGAAGGAAAGAACTCTTGGCTTACAGGAACGGCTGCATGGATGTGGCTCACAGTAAGCCAGCATCTTCTTGGTATCAAGCCATCTTACAAGGGAATCGTAATCGATCCATGTCTCCCAACAGACGTTAAGGGATACAAGGTTACACGCAAGTTCCGTGATGCAACATACAACATCGAGATCGTAAACAACGGTGCCCAGAAGGGAATCAAGGAACTTTACATCAACGGTGCTAAGGCAGAAGGAAATCTTGTTCCTATGGCCAAGGCCGGAGAAACAGTTGAAGTCAAGGCTGTGATGTAATCAAGGATTAATATTTGATTCAATAAGAAGACCCAGTAGGGCAGTGATGCATTTCATTGTTCTGCTGGGATTTTTTTTTGAAAATGTCAAATTTTTTTAATTTTTTTTGATATTGCTATTGACACTTTTTCCTAGTTTCTATATAGTATCTTACATCAGCGACACGAAAGTGTGGATGATAAAAAATTAAGCCGCTGTAGCTCAGCTGGTAGAGCGCGTGATTTGTAATCTCGAGGTCCTGGGTCCGAATCCCTGCGGCGGCTTTCCCAATAAGGGAATGGGGAGTTTCCCGAGTGGTCAAAGGGGGCAGACTGTAAATCTGTTGGTTTTCCTTCGTAGGTCCGAATCCTACACTCCCCAAGACTTAGACTTCTGTTTAATACAGAAGTTTTTTTATTTTAAACCACCTTTCAAAGATTCGTTGACTGAAAAATTGAAGGAAATTTCTTATAGTGATTTTTGCTTTCCGTCATATGCAAAAAATTTATTCTGTATAGAATGATTCTATGAATATTGATTACGAAAAATCCAGTTTAGAATTACGATATGATTCAAAAGATTGGGCTTCCTTCATTCAGTTTAATATAAAGAATGAAAAGATCATTCGGATTGTTGTTGGGAAGAATTTATAGGGATGTCTTTTTTATTTAATAGTCTTTCTATATGAAATATTAAAGGATCAGTATGGAAGAATACAAGTATCACAAAAATTTTAAGAAAAATGTAATGTTTTCAAAGGAAAAATGCCAATTTTGTGGAAGTGAAATAGATTGCTTGGAAGGAACATATTTTGATAATCCAGAAATTAAGTCAGTCTGTGTTTCATGTTTTAAGCGTAAGAAAGCAGAAGTTCTTATTCCAGAATTTATAAAAAACAAAATAAAAAAAGATTTGAATCAAGAGATAGAAGAATTAAAATATACACCTCCTGTACCCTGGATTCAATACAATGATTGGCAGGTGTGTTGTGATGATTTTTGCATTTTTATCGGGGAATGGAAGAAAGAAGACTTCATCCGCGAAGCTTTAGATTATGATCCTATTGAATTTTTTAAAAGCCTGTTGAACGAATATACCTTATCACTTGTCGATGACATAAATATATTATGGAATGATATAGGTAACAATACTGCCGCTTTTGTTTTTGAATGTGCAAAATGCAACAGAAAGATTGTTGTATGTCAGTCATATTAGTTTTAGCAACTTCCATCGTTATAAAAAACTTTTTTTTATTTTCATTTTAATATCCATTTTTTGTGGTATAATTAAGGCATTGAAAAATCATTATTTTTGGAGCAATTTATGCCTATTTCTAATAACATAAAAGAAACAATGACCAGCAAGGGTGCTGGGGTAATTCGCAAGATGTTTGAGGAAGGAATCAAACTTAAGGCCCAGTATGGCAATGACAAAGTTTTTGACTTCAGCATCGGTAATCCTGATCTTGAGCCACCTGTAGAAGTAAAGGCTTCCATGGAAAAGAATGTTGGGCTTTGCCGTGAAAAGAATTTCCATGGTTATATGCCTAATGCAGGTTTCCAGTTCTGCCGTGACGCAATGGCGGAAAAAACAAGCCTTGAACAGGGTGTAAAGGTTACTGGTGATTGCGTTATAATGTCTGTTGGTGCTGCTAGTGCCCTCAATGCTCTTTTTAAGGCCATTCTTAACGAAGGGGACAATGTCGTTGTTCCAGCTCCATATTTTACTGAATACAAGCACTATGTAAAAAATCACGGTGGTGTTCTTGTTGAAGTTAATACAAAGGCAGACTTCAGCCTTGATGTGGAAGCAATTAAAGCTGCCCTTAATGAAAAGACTGCTGCCGTTCTCATCAACAGTCCAAACAATCCTACAGGCCGTGTTTACACAAAGTCAGAAATCGAAGCTCTTGCTAAGGTCCTTGAGGAACATGCTTCAAAGTGTGGAAGAAAGCCTTATCTTGTATGTGACGAACCATATCGTGCAATCGTTTACGATGGAAAAGAAGTTCCAGGTGCTTTCCCGATCTATGACAGTTCAATTGTCGTGACTTCATTTGCAAAAAATCTTTCTCTTCCTGGCGAAAGAATCGGTTACATCTGCGTAAATCCTGCATGTCCTGACAAGGATGAAGTTGTTGCCGCCTGTATTTTTACAACCCGTGTTCTTGGGTATGTAAATGCACCTGCATTCTTCCAGCGCGTTGTTGCTGAAACCTGGAATGCAAAGGTTGACTATAGCCTTTACGAAACAAGGCGCAACATGGTCATGGATGTACTTGATGCCGCAGGAATCGAACACATTGTTCCAGAGGGAGCATTCTACATGTGGTGCAAGGCTCCAGACTGCTTCAATGGCGATGACATGGCTTTCTGTGACTACCTTAAGAAATATCTTATCCTTACGGCACCTGGAAGCGGCTTTGGCGGAAAGGGCTGGATAAGAATGGCATACTGTGTAAGTGCGGATTCTATCAAGAATTCAAAAGAGGCCTTTGTAAAAGCAATGGCTGATCTTAAAAAATAAACTGAATCAAGGAGCATCTCTATGAAAATTTTAATGGTAACAGCTGAAACAGTACCTTTTGCTAAAACTGGTGGACTCGCTGATATGGTAAGTGCTCTTGCCATTCAGCTTACTAAAATGGGTCATGATGTTAAGATCGTTATGCCTCGCTATTACAAGATTGACAGAAGCAAGCTTACATTGCTTGAAGGACCTATGGCTATTGCTGCAGGACAGCAGGAAACCTGGTCTGCGGTCTATACAACTACAATGCCAGGCTGCGACAAGCTTTCCGTATATTTCATTGACCACGAACAGTGCTTTGGCCGTGATGGTGTTTATGGCGTTCCATCTGAAACAGACTTCCATGACAATCCATATCGCTTTGCGGTCCTCAACCACGGAGCTTTCCAGCTTTGCCGCAAGCTTGGCTGGTATCCTGATGTAATCCATTGCCATGACTGGTCTGCCTGTCTTGCTCCTGCAATCCTTAAGCATGTTTGCCGCTATTGCGGTTTTGAAAAGACTGCTTCTGTACTTACAATTCACAACCAGGGATATCAGGGACAGTATTCAAAGGATTCATTTACTTCCCTTGGTATTGACTGGGGATTGTACTATGGTGCAGGGTTTGAACATAACGGTGGAATCAACTTCCTTCAGGCTGGCGTAACTTCTGCTGACATGATTACAACCGTTTCTCCAACCTATGCAAAGGAAATCCAGACTCCTGAAGGTGGTTTTGGCATGGATGGACTTTTGCGTGTTCGTAGCGAAGTTGTACGCGGTGTCCTTAACGGAGCTGACCTTAAGGAATGGAGCCCAGAAGTAGACAAGAAGATTCCTGCAAAATATTCTGCAAAAGATATGAAGGGTAAGGCCATCTGTAAGGAAGAGCTCCAGAAGAAAATGGGTCTTGAAATCAACCCTGACATTCCTGTAATCGGTATTGTTACTCGTCTTGCAGACCAGAAGGGGATTGCAGAAATCTTTGCGCCTTCTTACGGGTCGATCTATCAGATCTGTAATGACATGAAGGTACAGGTAGTTGTTCTTGGTAGCGGTGAAGCCTGGTGTGAAAATGAAATCCGCAACCTTCAGTCAAAGCTTCCAAACTTCCGCGCTTATATTGGCTATGATGATGCCTTGAGCCACCTTATTGAAGCAGGTTCAGACTTCTTCCTTATGCCTTCAAAATATGAACCATGCGGACTCAACCAGATCTATTCCATGCTTTATGGAACCCTTCCTATCGTCCGAAAGACTGGCGGTCTTGCTGATACAGTCGACAACTACAATCAGGAAACTGGTGATGGAACAGGCTTCGTATTCGAGCAGCTTACTCCTCGTGCAATCTATGACACTGTGGGCTGGGCAGTCTGGGCCTACTATAACAAGAAGGATCACATCAAGAAAATGCAGCAGACTGGCATGAAGAAAACCTTCGGTTGGGACGAGGCTGCTGAAAAGTATCTTGAAATCTACAACGAGGCAATTTTCCGCGGTTGCTAAATAACAAACAAAGGGGCTGTCTAATAAGTATTTATGCTAGCGGTCATTGAGCCTGTCGAAATGACCAAGATACCAGCTATGGTGGTTTCGACAAGCTCAACCACCACAAAACATACTTTTGGGACAGCCCCTTTTTTGTTCATATTAAATGTTTTTGCTTGGCTGCATAATGCAAAAGTTTTTTGTTTAGTTGCTGTCAGTTTACAAGGTCAAACCATTCACCGTCTGTGGTAAGTACCCAGTCTGCGATCAGAACCTGAGAGCCGGAATTATACCATGAAATGCTTCCGTTACGGTTAAGGACAGCAACCTTGTTGCCTGTGGAAGCTGCCTTGATTGGCATGGAAGCAGAACGCTTGTAAACAGTTGTCTTTCGTGTTCCTGTATTGCAGGCACGGACTGAGTTCTTTCCAATGTTTGTGAAAACAAGTGGCAGCTTGATTGTTGTAAATGCAGAGCTGTCTTCGGCTGTAAGGCTAAAGAGGGAAGTCTGTACATTTGTTCTTGGGTTGTACGAGAATACTTCTGTTTTTATACCGTTTGTAGAATTGATTCCAATACCATAGAGATTTGAATTTTCATTGTTAGAATCATAGCTTAACGAGAAAGCCACATCACCGTTAAACTTCAAAGGTACGGTTTCCCCAGTCTGAAGGTTTACATTTATGAGTGGACTGTCACCTCTGCCTGTTCCTGTCTTTGCAACATAGAGGGTGTTTTCGTCAATTAAAACTGCATCCTGAATTGAGGTTCCTGTATAGACCTCGTTGTTTGAACCGTCATTCATGTTGTATATGAATACAGAACTGGTACCAGAAACATAAATGATTTTATTTTCTACAATTCTAAGTGCTCTAATCTGATTTGTGGGATTAAAAAGAGCATCAAGATTTTCGCTACCATCAAGAGAGAAACATTGAACTGTCTTAGCCGTATTGCGTGACCAGAGAATGATCTTGTCCTTGTGTTTAATAAGATTGCTGTGGCTAGGGTTGCTTCCAATCCTGCTCATGATTTTAGTATCAAAGGAAGTCTTGTAGATGCTGTTGTTTGTAAGGAAATAGAATTCCGTGCCGCTTGCATCGATATCGTAGATTTTCTGATACATGTTTTCCGTGATGGCAAAGAGGCTGTAAAGCTCTGATTCAGGAATATCTGTCATGGTGTAAATGTTGCCCGACTGTGTGCCAAGCATGATGGAACCCGCATTTTTTGAAGCGCATGTAAAGGAATCGCGTCCTTTGAGTCCGGTAAAGTTCTTGACGACTAAAGGAGTTGGTACATTAAAGCCTGTCAAAAGCTTTTTTAGGTTTTCAGCATTTATAAGACGGAGCGACCATGTTCTTCCTGATTCCGAGGTAAAATAAAGTCCCTGCTTGTCACCTTGATCATACTCTGAAGCAAAAATGAGACCGTTGTTGGCAGGATATGTGGCAAGGGTTTTCCCGTCGGCAGCATCAATGATATAAACGGTATTGTCCTTGATGCCTGCAAAAAGTCTGTTGTTAAGTTTTCCTGTTCCAAAGATCATCGGCTGCTGAAGTGCAGGGACCGTAGAGAATTTCTTTTCTGTTTTATGCGTCTGCATGTTGTAATAGAAAATTGCTCCAGTTCTTGAATAAAGGACTGCTTTTTTTTCTGAAGCCCCTGTTTTTGCCATTGTAATTATGCCTGGTACGTCGCTGACTTTCTTGATTACGTTTCCCGTCCTGGAATTTAGAATGAAACAGCCATTGACTGCGTTTGTTCCTACTATGAGGTAGTTTCCTTTGGCAGAGAATGTAAGGGACGCAATGGAATCTGAAAAACGTTTTGAAAAACGCTTTGAAAAGTTGCGTGGGTCAACGACCGTGACACGGTGTACAGAAATTCCATCAGTTTCGTAAACTGCAACATCACCTGACACTGGATTTCTTGCGACTCGTTGTATCTGAAGATCGGAAACCTGATAATGTTCTCCCATGCCGTCAGAAGACCATTTTACAAGAAAGCCGTCATTTCCTGCGGAGTAGAAGTTGCTGTCAAAATTTGAAGCTGTTTCAAATGGCTGTATGTAGTTAACCTTTCCTTCATGGGATTGTGTAGAAACATAAGCCTGGGCATATGCAACGGAACCTATAATCATTGTCAAGGTGTATAAAATTTTCTTCATTTTCATATCTCAAATTGTCCTTTTTTACTTCTTCATGAAATACATAATGTCTCCAAAAAGAGCAAACATCATCAATACTGCTATTATACCAATTCCTGCCATCTGAATATAGTACAGTACCTTAGGTGAAAGCTTCTTTCCAGAAAGCCATTCGATGAAAGCAAATAGAATCAGTCCTCCATCAAGAATAGGAACTGGAAGTAGATTGGTCAGGAAAAGGGAGATGGATATCATCGCAAGGAATTCAAGGGTACTTACGATTCCAGCCTTAATGCCAGCGTTGAAGCCCTGTTGTACAGTAGTGCCAAGCATTGATGTTATGCGAACAGGTCCTGAGACGGCGTTCTGAACTTTGATTCCCTTAAAAAGAATTCTTATGCTTTTAAATGTAAGCTGAATTACTTTCAAGGATTCAACGATACCTTCCTTTGCCGCTTCTGCCATATTCTTTCTTTCATGTACTCTTTCAACAATTGAATCTTTGTCGGATACTATGCCGACCTTTCCGCTTCCTGTTTCCTTGTCAAGATCTGAATGTATAACAATTTCAATAAGGGTACCGTTACGGTCCACTGTAAATAAAAGTTCTTCGTCTGGATGGGTAGCTACAAAAGATGCGATTTCTGCAAAATCAGAAACCTCAGTGCCGTTGATTTTCTTAATGATATCTCCAGATTCCATGCCTGCTTCGTGGGCTGCTGAATGAAGTTCAGGATAGATTTCGTCCGCCATGGAAACCTTCGTTCCTGCACTGTAGTAGGTGTAGCCGATGAGTGCGATCAAAAAGAATGCAAGAAATCCAAAAAAATAATTGAAAAAGGGACCTGCAAAGGCGATCAATAGCCTCTTTAGGGGGTGTACGCCATAAAATGAATCGTCCGAACCTTCAATGGTTTTTAGATTGCTGTCAAGGGCATTCCTGAAATCCTGTTCACCTTTCATGGCACAGTAACCGCCCAGCGGTATAAGTGAAAGCCTATAGTCTGTATCCTTGATGGTATGGTGTAAAAGAATTGGTCCCATTCCAACGGAGAAAGCCTCAACCTTAACTCCAGATATTCTTGCCGCTATGAAATGTCCAAGTTCGTGGAAAAAGACAAGAAAACCAAGACCGATGATTCCCAATAAGAATGTCAATTTTATATCTCCCGTCTAAGATGCTATGAGTGAAGCAAGTATTTCCCTAGCAGCTTCCCTGGCACATCTATCAGCTTCATAAACTTTTTCAATGCTGTCAGGTGTGGCTGACCAATCCTTTTCAAGGGTTTTTGCTACAATTTCAGAAATTTGAAGGAATGAGCATTTTTTTTCTATGAAGGCGGCTACTGCAATTTCATTGGCTGCGTTGAAGGCTATTGTATATGAATTGCTTTTTCTTGCACATTCATATGCCAATGCAAGCAGAGGAAATGAATCCATTCTAGGAGGAAAGAATGTCATTTCCCCGCAGGATGCAAGATCGAATGGTTCAAGATAATTTTCTTTGTACTCTGGCCAAACCAAAGCACCATAAATTGGATGCCTCATATCAGGATTTGAAATCTGTGCATAGAGAACACCGTCTTTTGTTCGCACCAGTGAATGGATGAGGCTTTGCGGATGTACAACGACCTTTACTTTATCTGGACTAAAATCAAAAAGCCTTACTGCTTCTATTACTTCCAGCCCTTTGTTTGCAAGGGATGCACTGTCGATTGTGATTTTTGGTCCCATGCTCCAGGTTGGATGCTTGAGTGCATCCTCCACAGTGACTGTCTTAAGCTCCTCGTCGGAAAGTTTACGGAATGGTCCACCGCTTGCGGTAATTACGATTTCAGATATGTTCTCTGTTCCTATTTTCTGTGTTAGGTTGAAAATGGCGCTGTGTTCGCTGTCCACTGGAACAATGTGGCAATTGTGTTTTGCTGCAAGATCCTTTACGACATGCCAAGCCATTACAACAGTTTCTTTGTTTGCCAGGGCAAGATCGATTCCATTCTCCAAAACCAGAACACTTGGTTCAAGTCCAACTGCTCCAGCTATTCCGTTTACAGCAATATCCGCATTGCAGTTCTTTATGAGCTCTTCAATTCCTTTGATTCCGTCACGGGAAAAGACGGTCCCTTGACAGCAGAATTCCTTGCAAAGGGCGTCGACGGCATCTTCATTTTTTCCTGCGGCAACTCCACAGACCTCAAAATCTTCTGGCATGTTGCGGCAGATATCGATTGTCTGTTTACCGATGGAACCTGTACAACCAAGAACTAAGATTCTTTTTTTCATCAGTGCAATGGTCCAAAAAGGATATTGAAAAGGATGTAGAAGACAGGAGCAGACATTACGATGGAATCGATTGAATCAAGCATTCCACCACGACCAGGGATTACATTTCCACTGTCCTTTACTTCTGCCGATCTCTTGAAGACAGATTCTGCAAGGTCACCGACGATTGAAGAAAAGGCGATGAAAAGACCTGTAATGATAAGCTTAAGCATACCGTCACCAAAAATATCATTCCAGATGAAATATCCAAGGATACCTGCACCTGCCGCCCCAATGAATCCACCGATGAAACCAACGAGGCTTTTGTTTGGACTTGCCTTTACAAAACCACGGGTGCTCTTTCCAAAAAGAACTCCCATGAACCATGCGATGCTGTCTGTGAAAAAGACCATAAGGAGGAATATGCAGATACATGGAACTGTGATGCTTGAACCGTCAAGCTTCCAGACAGTCATTCTTGATATGAAAGTAAGGAGAAATCCCGTATATGTAATGATGAAAGTAGATGATGCAATCCTGTCAATTGAGTCCTTGAACTCATCGGCGGTAAAAACTTCAAGGAAAAGGATTAAAAGAAGGATGAAGATATATGCATAGGTGACGATTTCCTGTCCGCTAGGAAGGGTGATGTTGAACATAGGTGGAACGACTGCATTGATTCCAGCGATTACCGTCAATAAGGTAGCACAGGTAACAATAAATTTTCTTGGCAAAAGTTTATGGTTCTTTGCAAAGATATTGTAGAGTTCATTTGCTCCAATTCCCGTCGCAACGGAAAGAAGAACATGAAGTGGCAGATGGTTTAGGGTAGGCCACACGACGATTCCCATTACTACGGGAACACCAACAAAAAATGCTAATAAACGGGAAGCAACTTTACTCATACGGGTACAGCTCCAAATCTTCTAGTTCTTTTCTGGAATTCCACAATATCGCTGAAGAATTCTTCTTTATGGTAATCAGGCCAGAGGGTATCCTTAAACAAAAGTTCGGCGTAAGCAGAATGCCACATCAAGAAATTGCTCAGTCGTTTTTCTCCGCCTGTTCTGATCAGTAAATCAACATCAGGAAGCTCTGGTACATCAAAGCTTTCTGAAATTGATTTTTCTGTTATGGTCGTAGAATCAATTCCTTCAGAGACAAGCTTCTTTATACCGCGAACTATCTCATCGCGTCCACCATAGTTGATTGCAAGGCAGATTGTAAGTTTGTCTGTAAATGATTCCGTGTCTTTTTCAATCTTATTGATATCTTCCTGTACATTTTTAGGAAGACCAGTTCTGTCTCCAAGAAGTCTTACCCTTATTCCGTTTTCTTTGCAGAAAGCAAACTCTGAAAGTAGATAAGTGTGGATCAGATTCATCAGAAAACCGACTTCCTGTTCCGTACGCTTCCAGTTTTCAGTTGAAAAAACATAGAAAGTTATGTACTTAAGTCCAAGATCAGAAGCAGCCTTAGCGATTTCTTTTGCACGCTTAAGACCTTCTGTATGACCGTTTGTGCGAATCAGGTTCCGGTTTTTTGCCCAGCGGCCGTTGCCGTCCATGATGATTGCTACATGTTCTGGCAGCTGGTCCCTGTTGATTTCAATGTTAGTTGAAACTGATGAATCTGTCATAGGAAATTATTCCATTATTTCCTTTTCTTTGGCTTCATAAACCTTATTGATTTCATCAATGTATTTATCTGTAAGCTTCTGAAGCTTGTCAGTTTCTGTCTTAAGCTGATCTTCTGTGATTTCTCCAGCTTTCTGCTGCTTCTTAAGATCATCGTTACCATCACGACGAATGTTGCGGATTGTCGTGCGGTAGTTTTCTGCAGTTGCCTTAGCCTGTTTTACAAGTTCCTTACGGCGGTCAGCTGTTAGAGGTGGAATTGCAATGCGGATAACTTTTCCGTCGTTGTTTGGGTTCAAGCCAAGTTCAGCCTTCTGAATTGCCTTTTCAATGTCACCCATGATTGACTTGTCAAATGGAGAAATTACAAGTGAGCGTGCATCTGGAACCGAGATTGTTCCAACCTGGCTGAGTGGAGTAGGTGTTCCATAGTAGTCAACACGAACTTTATCCAAAATTGATGCGCTTGCACGGCCTGTGCGGATTGTGTTGTATTCATCCTTGAGAGCATTTACTGTTTTTTCCATGCGGCTTTCGTTGTCTGCCATAATTGTCTCCATAGAATTAAAATTAAAAATCAGGTGCCGATAACCGACACTGTATGCCATAAACTTAAATAGCGGCCAGCCCCGAAAGGCAGACCGCCATTCTTACTTTTCAGTAATTATTTTCCAAGAAGGAGAAGGTTGATGTCAGCAAATGAAAGTGTTGCACCAACTGACTTTCCAACTTCGTCAAGCTTTGCCTTAACTGTTTTCTTGTCATCCTTAACGAACATCTGGTCTTCGAAACAGATTTCTGCAAGGTGCTTGTTGATCTTGCCCTGAAGGATTCCTTCCTTAACGTTTTCTGGCTTGCCTGCCATCTTTTCGTCCTGATCCATCTGAGACTTGAAGATGCTCTTCTGTTCTTCGATGTATTCAGCTGGAACTTCAGCTCTTGTGTTGTAAGCAGGTGTTTCTGCAACGAGGTGCATACAGCAGTCGCGTGCAAATTCCTTTACCTTGTCGTCTGCTGAACCCTTGATCACTACAACACCAGCCTGCTTGAAGTCTGTGTGGATGTACATACCTGCAGATGCATCAGCTGGAACTTCGATGAGCTTTACTGTGCTCAAAGACATGTTTTCGCGTGTGCGTGTTGCAAAGTCGAGAACAATGTTCTTGAGTTCATCGTTTGCTTCTGTATAACCCTTTGCAAGAACTTCTGCGAGAACCTTTTCACCTGTAGCGATGAAGTCAGCGTTCTTTGCTACGAAGTCTGTTTCACAAGTAACTGCTACGATAGCAATCTTGTTTCCTTCCTGCTTGATGTAGATGCGTCCTTCAGATGTTGCTCTTTCTGAACGCTTTGCAACTGCAGCAAGACCCTTTTCCTTGAGGATCTTTTCTGCTTCTGCCATATCACCGTTAGCATCTGTAAGTGCCTTCTTGCAGTCAAGCATACCAGCACCAGTTGCCTTGAACAATTCTTTTACCATTGCTGCTGTAATAGCCATTTTAATATCCTTATAAATAGGTTTGTAGGGGACCTTGCTCAGATCCCCAGTTGATTATTTGTTTGTGTAGTTGTCTTCGTCGAGAAGTTCGCTTTCTTTCTTGTCAGCTTCTACATCTTCTTCTTTAGCTTCTGTAGGCTGATAGTTAGAATAGTCAACGATTTCTTCGTCATCCTTCTTTGTTGAAGCATCTGTTGTAACTTCTTCTTCGTCACCGAGTGTATCGATGATCTTGAGACCCTGTTCGTTGTCTGCTTCGATTACTGCGTTAGCAATGATTGATGTGAAGAGGGAGATAGCGCGGATAGCATCGTCGTTACCTGGGATTGGGTAGTCGATTCCTTCTGGGTTACAGTTTGTATCAACGATAGCAACGATTGGGATGCCCATGCGGCGAGCTTCAGCAACAGCGATCTGTTCCTTGTGTGTGTCGATGATGAAGATTGCTCCTGGGAGTTCCTTCATATCCTTCATTCCGCCGTAGTTCTTTGTGAGCTTTTCCTTTTCCTTGAGGAGGTTAGCTACTTCTTTCTTTGTAAGGTTGTCGAATGTTCCGTCAACTTCCATCTTTTCAATCTTCTTGAGACGGAGGAGGGACTTCTTGATTGTTGCGAAGTTTGTGAGTGTACCACCGAGCCAGCGGCTGTTTACGTAGTACATGCCACAGCGTTCAGCTTCCTTTGCGATAGCCTGCTGTGCCTGCTTCTTTGTTCCAACGAAAAGAACTGGTTTGTTAGCTGATGCAACCTTGCGGATAACATCGTAGCTGTCTTTGATTGCAGTGATTGTCTTCTGCAAGTCGATGATGTGGATTCCATTGCGTTCTGCGAAGATATACTTCTTCATACGTGGATCCCAACGCTTTACCTGGTGACCAAAGTGTACACCTGATTCAAGCAAACTCTTCATGGTTACTACTGCCATTTGAGTACTCCTTCACTTGGAAAAACCTTATGACCTTCCTTAGGCAGGTTCTTCCTTCCTGATCTTTTTCTCGTGACTGCCTAAAACAGCCCGGATGATTTCGTAACACCTGACAAGCAAACAGCAATGTCAAATGCCCGGCAAACTGCCCATTCTACGAACGGACGGCTTATCTTTCGAAAAGCTTATAATTTTGCTCGCGTAGCATATCACAAAGTTCATATATAGGCAACCCCACGACAGAACTTTCAGTGCCTTCCACCTTCTGTATGAAACATGAGCCGCTCTCCTGGATCCTGTAGCCGCCCGCAGCACCATGCCATTCGCTTGTCGAAAGATACCATTCGATGTCCATGTCGCTCATAGGAGCAAAGGTGACCTTGTTTACGCTGGTCCTTGTCGACATGTAGTGGATTGAACCGTTATAAAGTGCGATTCCCGTGATTACCTTATGGGTGTTACCCTGGAAGGTCTTGAGAAATTCTCTTGCTTCGTCAGCATCCTTAGGTTTTCCATAGATCTTGTTTCTATAAATTATGGCAGTATCGGCGGCGAGCACCCATCCGATTTCATTGTCCTGGGAAATGTTCCTGACTACGGCATCCACTTTCTTTGCCGCAAGATATTCAGGAGCCATTTCTGGCTTGATGTCCTTTGGGACTGATTCGTCGATGTCTGCGGGATGAACGATGTAGGGGATTCCAAGGGACTTGAGGATCTGCTGTCGTCTTGGTGACGAAGATGCTAAAATGATTGGTTCCATAATTGAATATAATATAGCAAATTTTCCATTTTTATGCCACATATGGATAACATTTCGTTTGTGGTCATGGTCTCCTGATTCTCCATGCGTTGACATTCTGTGGACTAGAATATATCTTTTATGTTTGACTGAGAGATTAGCTCAACTGGATAGAGCGTTGGCCTCCGGAGCCGAAGGTTGTGGGTTCGAATCCCGTATCTCTCGTTTCTAAAGTGGGAGGATATAGAAAAAAATGTTCATTCATTTCTGGGGAGTACGAGGATCTTTGCCAAAACCTCTTAACAATGAGCAGGTTCAGGCTAAACTTACGGCAGCAATTGCCAGAATGACGCCAAAGGACCTTGAATCACCAGAGTCCAAGATGAGGTTCATTTCTTCTTTGCCTGACTGGATCTATGGTACCTACGGCGGAAACACTCCTTGTATAGAATTGAGACCTAAGAGCGGTGAAGTCATTCTTCTTGACTGCGGTACAGGTCTGCGTGACTACGCCATATATGGAAAGCAGCCTGAGGACAAGCATTACACCATATTCATGTCCCATCTGCATTGGGATCATATCCAGGGGTTTCCTTTCTTTGGACCATCATTCAACCCTGCGGTGACCATCGATATCTATTCTCCAGTAGACAATGCTGAAGAATGCTTTGAAAAACAGAGTTCGACACCGTTCTTTCCACCGAATGGATGCTGGAAATCGGTTAAGAACCAGTGCCACTTCCACAAAATAGAGGAAGGAAAGCCTATAGAACTTTTTGGTCTGAAGATTGAATGCCATAAGATGTTTCATCCTGGAGATTCCTATTCATATTCTTTCCAGGAAGGTCACAAGAAATTCATCTACTGCACCGATGCAGAGCTTCAGGCAAGCGATTTTGACAAGAGCGTGGAAAGGAATTTCTATTTTCAGGATGCGGACGTACTCATTCTGGACAGCCAATACACAAATCCAGAGGCTGCAAAAAAGGTGAACTGGGGGCATAGTTCCTTCAGCAGGGCGGTGGAATTTGCCTCCCTATGGAATGTTTCGGACCTCTATTTCTTTCATCATGAACCTGCATATGACGACAAGAAGCTTGATGCAATCCTTTCAGCAGGCATCAATTATCAAAAATATAATGCCGAGGGCAATGAAGTTAAGATACATATGTCCCGTGAAGGTCAGGAGATTGTCCTCTAGGGCTGAATGATATGATGAAAGCAAAAAAGGCGTTTACCCTTATCCTTTCTCTTTTTCTCTGGATGGTGGCGGTTGCCTGTGTATCCGTTGTCGTGGCTTTGTCCATTTGGTTCCATTCAATCAAGCCTGTCACTTCCATCGAGGAAGAATATGTAGGCAAAATCACTGTGCCTGCAGGAACTTCAGTAAGACAGATAGCAGATACACTTGAAAAAGAGAAATTCATCAGGTCGTCAAGGATACTTTACATCGCCGTCCGCTTCAATCTGTTTGACAGATCCAAGGCTTTTACCTTGAAGAGCGGAACCTATACGCTGAGAAGCACCATGAGCCTTAAGGAAATCTATGAACTCCTTCAGTCTGGGGAACAGGAATACATCAACGTAAGCGTTCCAGAAGGGCTTACTAAATCCAAGATCGGAAGAATTCTCGAAGAAAAAAACATCTGTACTGCCATGGAATTCCTGCAGTCATGCAGTGATGAAAAGCTGCTTTCAGAATATAGGATTCCAGGGCTTTCCTTTGAAGGATACCTTTTTCCAGACACCTATTTCTTTATACATGGAATGAAAGGTGAAGATGTTGTTCGTACGATGGTTGACAATTTCTTCAAGAAGATTTCAGAGATTCCCTCTTTTGTAGACATGGACAGACAGCGGCTTCACGAGGTGGTAATTCTTTCTTCCATAATTGAACGGGAATACCGCATCAAGGATGAAGCTCCTGTGATCGCCAGTGTCTTTACAAACAGGCTCAGACACAACATAGGGCTTTATTCCTGTGCTACCATTGAATACATAATCACAGAGATTCAGGGACTTCCTCATCCAGGAAGAATTACATACAAGGACCTTAAGATTGACAGTCCATACAATACCTACATGTGGGCAGGTCTTCCTGAAGGTGCCATATCGAATCCAGGGACAGTGGCTCTTGAAGCCGCCTCGAATCCTGCCAAAACGAACTACTATTTCTTTGTCCTTACCGATCCGACAACAGGCAGACATACATTCAGCACCAGCTTTGATGAGCACAAGGCTGCGGAAAACACAAACTACGTTTCAAAATAATGGCAGGTTTCATTTCTCGCGAATCAATAGAAGAAGTCTCTAACAGAACCGACATAGTACAGGTTGTAGGGGAAAGAATTCAGCTTACCCAGAAGGGCCGTGACTGGTGGGGGTGCTGTCCTTTCCATCAGGATAAGACACCTTCCTTCAGCGTTTCGCCTGAAAAAAAATTTTATTACTGTTTCAGTTGTCATGCCACAGGAACCGTCATAGATTTTATAAAGGAGATGGATAAGGTATCCTTTTCCGAGGCAGTTTCTCTGCTTGCAAAAAAAGCTGGCGTGATACTCAAGTATGAAAACGGTGGTACTGAGAGGCAGCGTGAAGATCCCAACGCAAAGCTTAAGGAAGAATATCGCTCACTTTATACAAGGATGGCGGGAACTTTCCACTATGCACTGATGGAGACGAACGCAGGAAAATTCGCCCTGGATTACATCACCAAGAGGGGACTTACAAAAGAGACCCTGGAAAAATTCAAGATCGGATATAGTCCCGAGGATAGATTCTGGCTTAGGAAATTTCTTGAGGGCAAAAGCTATTCCAAGGAATTTCTTGATAATTCAGGACTTTTCAACAGAAAAAGACCCGACACGGCATTTTTCTGCGGAAGACTCATGTTTCCGATCTTTGACCGCAACGGAGACTGCGTCGCCATGGGAGGAAGGTTCCTTCGTGGTAGCGATTTTGAAGCTCAGTCAAAGTATAAGAATTCTCCAGAGCTGATGCATTACAAGAAGGGCAATATTCTCTATGCCTTCAATTTTGCAAAGGAAAGCATAAGGCGAAACAAGAAAGTGATTTTCTGTGAAGGTTACATGGACTGCATCGCATACCATCAGTGTGGAGTCGATTATGCGGTTGCTACACTGGGAACTGCAATGACCATGGAGCATCTTCACATAATCAAGCCTTTTGTCGAGGAGGTTCTTCTTTCTTTTGATTCCGACGCAGCAGGGCAGAAAGCAACCAGACGCTCCATACTTATGTGCAGAAGCCTGAACATTCCTGTTAGGGTTGTCCAGCTGCAAGGTGGAAAGGATCCTGCAGAAATTATGCTCACTTTTGGTGCTGAATACTTGACAAAGCAGGTAAACGGTTCTAGATTTGATTTCGAATTTCTTATCTCTAAACTGCAAGAATTATATCCTAAAGACACCCCTTGGGGAAAATCTAAAGCATCTTTAGAATATTTCGAGTATATAGATTCTCTGCAGTCCAATGTAGAAAAGGAATCCTGTCTGGAATTATTCAGTCAGGCATATGCAATTGAAAAGGAGGCTCTTCGCCAGGATTACTTAAAGCGTGAAAATGTTCGTGCTAGGTTGAATCAGTTCAATAACAATCAGATTACGGCAGAGAAAAAAGAAAAAATCGTAATGACTGCCGAACTGCAGGCTGTAATGACAGCGGTGAACGATGTGAACCTCTTCAAGAAGATGCACGAAGAAATCACAAAGGATGATCTTCGGGAAGAAAGTTCCAGACAATTGTATTCTGCCATGGAAGAGTGTTGCATCAACGACAGTTTTTCAGTAAGCAATATACTTATTCGGTTGGAAAGCGATGAATTGAAGGGACTGGTAGTAAAGTCCACTGATGTCCATGGAGACACTATCGCAGAATCGGCGGAAGGAAGCATTCGCTACCTGAAAAGCAAGGTCCTTGAAAGCAGAAAGCTCAAGATCAGGGAAAGGATTGAAGTTCTTTCACGGAGCTCTCTGCCAGAGGATAAGATGGAACTGGAAAAACTTCTTAAGCAGAAAATGGAAGTTGATTCCAAAATTCAAGATATGAAGGGTTAATAATGGCTAAAAAGCAACCTGAAAAAAAATCAACGGATAAAAAAAGTGTAAAAAAGGCAGCCCCAAAGGCAAAGAAGGCTGCAAAGTCAAAGAAAGCAGAGGATGAAATCATCGAGCAGGAAGAAGAACTGGAAGATGACGATGATCTCGCCGACGATGACATTGATTCTGACAATGATTCAAATGAAGACAAGGAAGCTTCTGAATTCTCTGATGAGGATGGAGAAGACGGAGACATGGACGGCGATGAACTTGCCCAGGATCCGCTTGTCAAGAAACTTATAGATTACGCAAGCACAAAACAGATCATTTCCTGGGATGAAATTACGGAAATCCTCACTGCGGATGTGGTGAATTCACCAAAGATGGAGGATGTTCTTCAGCTTCTTACAAAGCACAACATCCAGGTCATGGAAGAAGATGAGCTTCTTGATGAAGATGAGGACGATGGCGGCGAAGATGACGAGGAATCTGATGAAAGTCTTTCAGATGAAGAAGGACAGGAAGTAGACCTTGGAAAGACTCGTCTCGTCGCAAATGACAAGGATTCAAGCATCGATGATCCTATCCGCCTATATTTAAGGGAAATCGGTAAGGAAAATCTTCTTACAGCTGAGCAGGAAGTCACACTTTCAAAGCAGATGGAAGAAGGACTGAACATCATCAAGAAAGTTATCAGCAATTCTGGAATGATCATTCCTGAATTCTATACAATCTGCCATACAATCTACAAGAAGATCGATCCTCACGAGCCTGGAAAGGCAAGAAAGGAAATCAATGAGCTCATGGCGGAACGTCGTCGTCTCAGAAGCTGCTATGTCGAATATGTAAAGCCTATCCGCGAGCAGATGGTTGAATACATCCAGCTTAAGAAACAGCTTCATACAGAAGATCCTTCTATGAACATCTTCAACGATGAAAACCTTATTGCCCTCCGTGAAGCAATCAAGGCAAAGGTAGTTGACGCAGAACTTCAGACAGAGGAAATCGAGACTTTCAGCAACAAGTTCATCGTAGCCTCAAAGAAAATCGACGAATATCATACAATTCAGGACCGCCGCATGAAAAAGCTTCGCATCACAGATGCAGTTGGCTTGAGAAGCATCGGTCGCCGCCTTGCCATCCGTGCAGAATCTGTTAAGCTTGAAAAGGAACTTGGCCTTACAGCCGATGAAATCCGTTCAGACTATACAGAAATCCAGAAAATCGACAGAAAACTGCGTGAACTGGAATATGATTTCGAAAACTCCGTAGATGAAATCATTGAAATGAAGCAGGAAATTGAAAGAGGACGCCGTCAGCTTGAACGCGCAAAGAACCGCCTCATCAATGCAAACCTCCGACTCGTTGTTTCCATTGCAAAGAAGTATACGAACCGCGGACTCCAGCTCTTTGACCTTATCCAGGAAGGCAACATCGGCCTCATCAAGGCTGTTGAAAAGTTCGAATACCGCAAGGGCTATAAGTTCTCAACTTATGCCACATGGTGGATCCGTCAGGCTATTACAAGGTCTATTTCAGACCAGGCACGCACAATCCGTGTTCCTGTCCATATGATCGAACAGATCAACAAGGTTGTCCGTGAAAGCCGCCAGCTCATGCAGAAACTTGGACGAGAACCTACCGACGAAGAAATCGCAGCACAGCTTTCATGGCCTTTGTCACGCGTCAAGCAGGTCAAGAATGTTGCCCGCGAGCCTATTTCCCTTGAGACTCCTATCGGTGAAGAGGAAGACAGCTCATTGGGAGACTTCATCGAGGACAAGGAAGTTGAGAATCCAGCAAACCAGACTGCCTATACTTTGCTTCAGGAACAGCTGCGTTCGGTTCTCAGCACCTTGCCGCAGAGAGAGCAGGAAGTCCTCAAGATGAGGTTCGGTCTTGATGATGGATATTCACTTACACTTGAGGAAGTTGGTCTTTATTTCAACGTTACCCGAGAAAGAATCCGTCAGATTGAGGCCAAGGCTTTGAGAAGACTCCGACATCCGCGTCGTGCAACTGGATTGCGTGACTATATTGATTCGTAAATTTCCCATACTGTGTAGACATAAGAAAAGATTTTCTGTAAACTTTACTGACGCTTATTTTATGCTCTACACATAATTGTATTACTACAAGAGGTTGCTTTATGCAGAAGACAGATGAAATGCCAATGACAGAACAGCTGGATAGACTCAAGGGTCTCCAGGAAGTACTCGCAAACAAATATGAACTTGAATCACAGTTGGAAGAACTGCCTAAGTCTTTGGATGGCGATACACAGAGTCTTGACCGCTTTAAGAAGGAATATATCCAGAAAAATACTGAATATGAAGAAAAGAAGGCTCAGGTAGCAAAACTCAAGGAAGAGCTGGACGAAGCACAGAAAAAGCGTGAAGAAGGCGAAAAGGGAATGGATGCCATTTCCACACACCGTGAATATGAGATTCTCCAGAAACAGATAGACGAAGCTCAGGCTATTGAAGATGAAAAGCGCAAGGAACTCCAGAAGGAAGAAAAGGCTCTTGAAGAACTTAACGACACTCTCAAGGGACACGAATCATTCATTTCTTCTACAGAGGCAGATGTAAATGAGAGACGTGAGAACCTTAACAAGGAAGTTGCTGAACTCAATAAGAAACTTGAGTCCCTCATCAAGAAAGAAAACGAGATGAGCGAAGGTATCAATCCTGAGATCATCATGAAGTTCCAGCGTATCATCAGACGCAATAATAAGGGTATTGTTGCTGTTGCAGGCAATGTCTGTGACGGATGCCACATGGTTCTTCCTGCACAGTTTGCAAATGAAGTTCGTCACAACGATCAGATTCGTTTCTGTCCTTACTGCAGCCGCATCCTCTTCTATGATGAAAGCATCGTATCGACAGTATATTCTCTCCAGAGCGATGACCTTGTTGATGATTCTGACGAAGACCTCATTGACGGTGAAGGCTATGGTGATGAAATTGACGATTTGGTTGATGGAGATTCTCCAGACACTTCGTCAATGGACAATGATCTTTAATTTTCAGTGTCCAGATTAATGCATAAAATATAAGGATATGTGATCGCGCCGATTCAGGTGATGATACTTGAAGTCGGTGAGGTAAAGTCCGGGCTCCATCGGAAAAGATGCCGGGTAATAACCGGGCAGAAAAGGGAAGCTGTACGGCTTGCTGTGCATAGCCCCTGATCTGACAGACAGTGCTACAGAAAATTACCGCCTGAGCAATCAGGTAAGGGTGAAAAGGCAGGGTAAGAGCCTACCGCGTTGCTGGCAACAGAACGGCATAAGTAAACCTCATCTGGAGCAAAATCGGATAGCAGTTTGGATTCCGACCTTATACTGCGGGTAGGTTGCTGGAGGTACCTGGTGACAGGTATCGCGGATAGATGATCACGCATTACTTTGTAATGTTCCAGAACCCGGCTTACCATATCCTTAACCTTTTCAATAAATTTGGGTGGGAAGATAAATGAAAGGGAGATATGGACTGGAGCTTTATTATCATAGGAGGCGTGTTGTCATCCTTGGTATTATTGCTTCAATAACAGGCTTAATAGTAATTTCTTTTCTCTCTTTTTTTCTTGTCAAAGTTTTCCGCGACAAAATTTTAAATTCAGATTCCGTGTCTTCCATGTATTCAAACTGGGATTTACATAACCTGGAAGGATATAGGAATGTCTACAACGTTTCACTTCAGATCCTAGAAACAAAACCATATCACAACAATGCCCTTGCTTTTCACGGCTATAGCTCTTTTATGCTTGCTGAATATGAGACTGACAATCAAAAGGCGCGTGCACTCCTTGATGAGGCGATATTCAGTCTTAGAACTGCCATGAGGAACTGCAAGGAGAATTCCCTTGCTCAAATTGAATACATGCTTGGCAGATCATATTTTTACAAGGATAAGATTTCAAACTATCATTACTATTCTGATCTTGTGGTAAAATATCTTACGGATGCGCAGGAAAGAGGCTATAAATCTGACGATATTCCTCTTTTGCTTGGATTAAGCTATGCATCCTTGGGAGAAACCGACAGAAGCATCGCTTCATTTACGGAGGCTTTGCTTGTCAGGGAATCGGATACACTTTTATTTGACATTGCCAAGCAGTACTGCAAGAATGAACAGCATTCTGTGGCAAAGCAATACCTTGTAAGGGTTCTTGAGACCAGCAGCAATGAAGAACTATTGAACAGCAGTCACATCCTTTTAGGACAGATATACATCAACGAAGAGAACTATGATGAGGCAGAGTCGGAATATAATTATATCCTGCAGAAGGATGACAACTCCGCTGACGCACATTATGGACTTGGTGTAATCTATGAAATCAGGGGTGACAGCATCAAGGCAAGGGCCGAATGGAGAAAATGTCTGAAGATTCAGTTCAACCATCCAGGAGCCCTTAAAAAGATGTCTTGACAGGCTTGATCTTGTCGGGGCTGTATGAATTAAAAAATTACGTTGGAGGATAAATATGGGATTTTTTGATAATTTTACTACTGATATCGGTATCGACCTTGGTACCTGTAACACATTGATCTATGTCCGAGGACAGGGTATCGTCGTTGATGAACCTTCTGTTGTAGCCGTAGAAAAGGGAACTGGTCGCGTTGTTGCTGTCGGAAAGGAAGCTAAGAGCATGCTCTGGAGAACTCCAGGTGACATTGAAGCCATCAGACCTCTTGCAGATGGTGTTATTTCTGACAGCGATTCTACAGAAAAAATGCTTAAATACTTCATTCGCAAAGTAATTCCAAAACATCACCTTTTCAAGTCCATCCGTATGAAGATCGGTATTCCTTCATGCATAACACAGGTTCAGCAGGATGCCGTAATGGCAGCAGCACTCAAGGCAGGTGCCAAGGAAGTCAAGCTCATCGAGGAAAGCCTTGCCGCAGCAATCGGTGCTGAAATCCCAATCTATGAACCTGCAGGACATATGGTTTGTGACATCGGTGGTGGTACGACAGAAGTTTCCGTCATTTCCCTTGGCGGTATGGTAGTAACCAGCTCAATCCGTGTTGGTGGAAACGCTTTTGATGAATCAATCATAAAATACATCCGTAAGGAACATAATCTTGTCATTGGTCAGCAGACTGCCGAAAAGCTCAAGATTGAAATCGGTAATGCAATGGCAGAGAAGAACGTTGATGGAGACAAGATCCGTAAGGTTGAAATCAAGGGTAACGATGCAATCACTGGCCTTCCACGTCGTCTTGAAGTCGATTCTGTGGAAGTACGTGAGGCTCTCAAGGAACCTGTCAATAAGATCGTTGATGAAATCAAGAGAGTATTCCAGGTTACACCACCAGAACTTGCAGCAGACATCATTGAACGCGGAATAGTAATGGCAGGTGGTGGATCCATGCTCAAGGGACTCAAGGATCTCATCAAGGAAAAGACAAATGTTCCAGTCCTTCTTGTTGAAAGACCTCTTGAAAGCGTTGCTAAGGGTGCAGGTGAGGCATTTGAACTCTTCAAGGAAATGTCTTCAAGCCGTTCTATTTACGAGAACCTTAACGACTGATGAACAGACTCAAAAAGTCCATCAAGATTAGGACTGCAGAAATCCTGCTAGGTTTCTTTATTCTCATTGGAGGAAATTCCCTGGCGTTCCATAGCGGAAGTTTCATCGTGAATTTCAACAAGGTTGGATTTTCACTTGTTTCTTCCGTGCAGGAAGGTGTTGCCAGCATATTTGGCTACGGAAAGAAATTCATAACCGCCATTCATGATGTCGTAGTTCTGCAGAAAGAATATCAAGCCTTGACAGAAAAGCTCAAAGACTATGAATACATGCAGAGGTCCAACACTGAAATCCGTAAGGAAAACGAACGCCTCAAGGAACAGCTTCAGTTTGCCACTGACCTTGAATACAAGAACATTGCAGCGCAGATAATCGGACGAAATCCAGACAATCTCTACTCAGGAATAACAATCGGAAAGGGTTCCAGAAGTGGAATCAGAAAGGGAATGCCTGTAATCGCCATACAGAATGGAAATGTCGGTGTCGTCGGCAAGGTCGTGACTGTCGGCATCAGCACAAGTCTTGTCATGCCTATATATGACACAAAATGCAATATTTCTGCCCGTATCCAGAATACGCGGGATATTGGTATTGCTAGTGGATCTGGTTCCTATGACAGTCCTATCATGCTGAACTATATCCGTAAAAGGGTACTTGATGACTTTAACCATGGAGACCTTGTTGTTTCCAGCGGTGAAAATGACAACTACATGAAGGATATTCCAATCGGACGCATTTCAAAGATCACAGTCCTTGACTATGATTCTTCCCTTGAGATTGAAGTTGACCCAGTCATCGATTTCATGAGACTTGAAAATGTTCTTGTTGTTGACCATAAGCATGGGAATGACAGACCTCCTATGTCAGATGATATGTCAGCAAAAAAGAAGGAGAATGAATAAAATGGTTAGATCGTTTTTAACAAGTATTGTCATTCTTCTGTGTACCTCAGTCTTTGAGTCTGCAGTTCTTTCCAACATTACTTTTTTACCAGCAATCCCAGACCTATCACTTATATGTGTTGTTTTCATTGCGATCCACAACGGTAAGGTCTACGGTGAGACTTCTGGTTTTTTCAGCGGACTGTTCCTTGATTTTCTTGGGGCCTGTCCACTCGGATTCAACTGTCTTTATAGAACCATCATCGGATATGTGGGGGGAAAATTCTGCAAGATTCTTAATACGGAAGGGTTTGCCGTACCTTTCCTCATCGTAATGATCTCTACAGGAATGAAGGTTCTTTTGATTCAGATAATCTCCCTGCTTTTTCCTGCAGTGACAGTCGCCTACAGAATCATTTCATTCACTTTCCTTTTTGAACTTCTTGCAAACAGTTTTCTTGCACCGTTTGTATTCAGGCTGCTCAGAGTGTTCAAGAATTCTCTTGTTCTTAGACCGGAGAATGTACACTGATGAATGAAAGCCGCTATGTAAACACAGCCTTTGAGGATGTAAGACATACAGATAACTCTGTCAGAAAGAACTATAAGGTTGCATTTCTTTTTTTCCTTGTTGTATCCTGTTTCTCTCTATATGCCCTTAGATTGTTTTCCCTTCAGATTGTCAATGGTGATACATACCGTAAACAGTCCGTCCGAATTTCAAGTACAGTAACGACAATTACGCCTCAACGTGGTGAAATCTACGACCGTAATGCACAGCTTCCTATGGTCATCAATACGGATTCCTTTGCCGTCGATATGCGCCCTGGTGAAATACCAAACGATCATTTTGATACGGTTGCTACAAAGCTTGCAGAATATCTTGGAATTTCCAAGCAGCTTATAGACAACAAGATTCCAAGGAAGATGAGGGGGAGTTTTTCTCCTATTGAAATCAAGACAAATGTTTCCTTTGAAGTCATTTCAAATATTGCAGAGAATTTGACTGATTTGCCAGGTGTATCCTGGAGAAATAAACCTGTCAGAAACTATGTTGAAACTGGATCCATCTGCCATGTTCTTGGTTATGTAGGAAATATTACCAGCGAAGAATTGAACATCATGTTCAATAGAGGTTATGAAGCCAATTCTGTTGTAGGTAAAACGGGAATTGAGCGACAGTATGACAGTCTTCTCAAAGGTGAACCAGGAACCATCAGCCGAACCGTCGATGTTCATGGACGCATCCTCAGCGACAAGCCTGTCGTCACACCGCCAAAAAGTGGAAAAAATCTCATACTGACCATTGACAGCCGAATCCAGCGTCTTGCAGAAAAAGCACTCGGTGAACGCATCGGCGCAACAGTTGTACTTAAACCTGCATCAGGAGAAATCATCGCCATGGTTTCTTACCCTTACTTTGATGCCAATGTTTTCTCTTCTGATGACTATTCGGTTCAATACTCCTTGCTTGCCAACGACAAGAACAAACCGATGCTCAACAGAGTAGTCAATGCGGAATATCCACCAGCTTCCACCTTCAAGACCATCATGTCTACCGCCATTCTTTCAGAAAAAGTCTATCCTTCTGAAAAGAAAATAGAATGTCCTGGAAGAATAACCTATGGTGACCGTGTTTTCAGATGCCATATCGGGGTACCAGGTCACGGCTGGCTTGATATGAAAAATGCCCTAGCTCAAAGCTGCGACGTGTATTTCTGGGTGATCGGTACTGATTATCTTGGTGTTGACCGCATCTCTTCATATGCACAGGAATTTGGATTTGGACAGAGCCTTGAAATTGACCTTCCAGCCCAGGCAAAGGGAACTGTTCCTACAGCTCAGTGGAAGTGGAGGAAATATCGCGAAAAATGGCTTGGTGGTGATACCATGAACATTTCCATCGGTCAGGGGTATACACTTGTAACACCTCTCCATGTCGCAAATATGATGGCTATGGTCTGCAACAGTGGAAAGATCTACAGACCCCATCTTCTAAAGGAAGTCCGCGATCCTTCACAGAACAATGAGGTTGTAATGGAAATGAAGCCTGAGGTTCTCCACGAATCTACAGTTGCACCTGAAGTATGGAAGGAAGTTCAGAGAGCCTTGAGGTACACAATCTCCGACGGTACTGCGGTTTATCCAATGGGAAATAAAACCGTTCAGATTGCAGGTAAGACTGGTACAGCCGAAGTAAACGGCTACGGTAAGGATCACTGGCATTCATGGATGGTAGCCTATGCTCCATATGACGCACCTCCTGAGGATCAATATGTTGTCGCCACCCTTGTTGAAGCCGTCAACAAATGGGAGTGGTGGGCTCCATATGCCACAAATATAATCATCAACGGTATAGTAAACGACCTTACATTTGAGGAATCTGTCGATGCCCTTAAATTCAGGCACTTGCTTAACCAACAGAATACACAGGGAGGAAGACGAGAATGAAATTCAAGATCTTCAGCAAAATCGACTATCTTCTTCTTCTTTGCATTGTATTTCTTACTTCCATTGGAA
This sequence comes from Treponema sp., assembly GCF_045641405.1. Lineage (GTDB taxonomy): Bacteria > Spirochaetota > Spirochaetia > Treponematales > Treponemataceae > Treponema_D. The sequence continues at coordinate 60,069 of NZ_JAZUGX010000047.1, read as the reverse complement.
TTGCCTTTATCTATTCCTCTGGTTTCAACTCTGACGGAATCAATGTTTCAAGGGAATATATCAAGCAGATCATTTGGCTTAGCTTAGGTCTTGTTGTTATGCTTGTGGTATCCATGTTTGACTACAGAAGGCTAAATAAATATTCCCAACATTTTTTCGTTGGAATGATCGTTCTTCTCATATACACAAGACTCTTCGGTAGGCTTGTTAACGGAGCCCGCAGCTGGATAGGCATCGGAGATTTTGGAATTCAGCCTTCGGAGCTTACTAAGATCGCTTTTATCCTTTTCCTTGCAAAGTATCTTGAGAGATCACAGAAGGAAGATCCATCCAAGAGGTTCTTGAAATGTCTTGGTATTCTTTTTGTTCCAATGGGAATCATTCTTCTGCAGCCTGACCTTGGAACAGCCAGCGTTTTCCTTCCTGTTTTCCTTTTCATGTGCTTCATGGCAAATGTACCAGTGAGATATCTTCTCATTGTATTCTTTACGGGTATGATCACAATCACCCTTACTGTTCTTCCTGTCTGGGAATCCGAGATCCTCCACAAGTCCATTCCTGTTATGCATATCCTTACAAATTTCAAGCTCAAGATGCTTGTTTTTGTCGCCATGCTTGGAATTGCCATCATCGGTTTGATAGGACTTGTTCTATTCCATAAGAAGTACTATTACTGGATTACATATTTTGCAGGTATTCTCTCAACTTCAATTCTCGGCTCCGTTGCAGCAGGCAAAGTCCTTAAGCCTTATCAGATAGCCCGTCTTATCGTATTCATCGATCCTTACAGCGATCCTAAGGGAAGTGGATGGAACATCATTCAGTCACAGACCGCCATTGGAGCTGGAGGACTTTTAGGTAGAGGATTTCTTCAGGGAAGCCAGAGCCATAGACGATTCCTTCCACAGCAGTCGACCGACTTTATTTTCAGTATTTTTTCTGAAGAAATGGGTTTTGTAGGCGGTATCGTAATGTATGCGGCTTTCCTTTGCATACTTTTAAGAATTCTTTATATCATCAAGCAGACTACCAACAACTACAGCTGCTATATTGCAAGCGGTATCCTGGGAATGTTCTTCTACCACTTTATTGTCAATGTCGGAATGGTCATGGGAATAATGCCAATCACAGGTATTCCTTTGCCTTTCATGTCCTATGGAGGTTCCGCATTGCTTACAAACATGATTGCTATCGGTCTTATAATGAGCATCAATAGCCGTCGTTTGGATTTCAGTTCTGCTATTTAATCAGGTATCAAATGAAACTTATAGACCCTTTGAATACATTTGGACCTTTACTCAATTCTGTTCAGGTTCCTTCAAGATATGTTGGTGGAGAATTCGGCGTGACAATAAAAAACCATGCCGACAACGACCGTTTGTTCAATTTTGCAGTGGCATTCCCTGATATGTACGAAATCGCCATGTCAAACCTTGCCGTCAAGATCATCTATAACGGCCTCAATTCGCTTCCTAACGTTCGTTGTGAACGAGTCTTTGCACCAGCACCTGATTTTGAGGAGCTTATGAAAAGCAAGGAAGTTCCTCTATATACCCTGGAAACAGGAATGCCTCTTTGCAGCACGGACATGATTGGTTTTTCCATCGGCTATGAACTTGGAATTACAGAAGTCATTGCAATGCTTGAAGATGGAAAGGTTCCTGCCTTTGCAGCTGATAGAAAGGAAGGTGATCCTATCGTAATTGCAGGAGGCTGTGGCGTAACGAATCCTGCTGCTTTTTCAGATTTTTTTGACGCCTTTATCATAGGTGAAGCTGAGCCTGTTCTTTTTGAAATGGTTTCGGAGCTTGCTTCCATGAAAGAAAAAGGAGCCTCCCGAAACGAGCTTCTTGCATTCATGGAAACAAAAAGCTTCATCTGGACAAAGAAAAAATGTACAGGAAATGACAGAAAAGTCGCACGTCGTGCAGTTCAGAATAATTTTGGTCTAGTACCTTCGATTCCTTCCTGGTTTCCATTGCCTTCAAACAGACCTGTTCAGGATCATGGTGTAATTGAGATCATGCGCGGATGCCCAAACGGATGCCGTTTCTGTCATGCAGGCGTTTACTATAGACCAACCCGTGTAAAAAATTTAAAGCTTATTATCGACGAAATCGATCACCTTGTCTTTGATGCAGGTTATCGCGAAATAAGCCTTAACTCCCTTTCCAGTGCAGACTTTCCTGATGTTGGTGGACTCCTGGATTTGCTCAATGAAAGGTATAAGGGATTCAATGTTTCTTTCCAGCTTCCTTCACTAAAAGTAAACAGCATGTCTCTTGACATACTAGAAAAGCTTTCCACAGTCAGGAAAAGTGGTTTGACATTTGCCGTTGAAACTCCAGAGGAAATGTGGCAGCTGAGCCTCAATAAGGAAGTCTATGCCCAGCACCTTGAAGAAATTGTCAGGGAAGCAAAGAAACGTGGCTGGAGCAGCGCAAAATTCTACTTTATGATAGGTCTTCCTTTGGGAGACTATTTCTCAGAAAACAAGCTGGAGCCTGGAAGTGAAGGAACGGAAGAGAGAGCCATAGTTGATTTTCTTATTCCTCTGCAGGCAAGAACAAAAATACAATGTAATGTCAATGTCGGTGTATTCATTCCAAAGCCACATACAGCTTATGAAAGAATGAAACAGATCACACCAGAAGAAGCCCAGAAAAAGATCGACTATATTTACCAGAATCTACCTAGAGGAAAATTCAAGATTGGACGGCATAATTTCAACGCAACGATACTTGAAGGACTTTTAAGCCGTGGAGACCATAGGGCTGGAAAAGTCATCTATAGCGCCTACAGGAAAGGTGCCCGATTTGATGCATGGGACGAATATCTTAGGGAAAACTTCGGAAAATGGCAGGAAGCCTTTGAAGAAGCGGACTATGATGTCCTTGATTATATCTATAAGGAATGGTCCTTTGATGAGGAACTTCCATGGAGTGGTGTAAGTCTTGGTCCTTCGCCAAGCTTCTATAAAAAAGAATGGGACAAGAGCCTGCAAAGCGTCCTTACTCCAAAATGTACAAGCAACTGCGACCACAGATGTGGAATCTGCAACACCGCGGAAAATGTGGAGGTCTACACTCCAGAAAAGATAGAATCAGTCTCAAAATGTCTACAAAATAAGACAATTCAGGTACCAGAAACCGTTCCTGAATGCAATATTCAGGTCATGTACAGGGTTATATTCAATTTTCAGCGCAAAGATGGAGGAGAATTCACCGCATATCTTTCCCAGGTTGAGATTTTCCACAAGGCCATTCTTAGATCTGGACTTAGGTTCGTCTTTACCTCTGGCTTTAATCCTCTTCCTAGGCTGGAATTTGCTACAGCCATGACCCTTGGTGTTCCTTCCTATGAAGAAACAGCATCGTGTCTTCTTTACGACGACCTGGATCCAAAGATATTCATTGAGGCGATGAATAAGGTTCTTCCAGATAATCTTCATGTGACAGAAGCTTTTATTTTCCCTGTCACAAACCTTAGAAAGAGGGAATCCCTTACAACTGGATTATGGGGTGCAGTATACACTTACAGATTCAACGACAAGGCTGTTGAGGACAGTTTTTTTGCAAGTGATATTTACAAAGCCTTCAAGGAAGACAATCCAGAAGTCAAAGTCACGAGGAATGAATCCATTACAGTAAAATCTCCAGTCAGCGATAAAAAGCTTAGGCAGGCAATTGAAGAATTCACCTGCAAAAAATGGTTCCAGGTTGTCGATGTTGTAAAGATTCAGACTTTGGCAAAACCAGAGATTTCAGGGTGGACAGCTGCAGATGAGGATAAATGGCGTCACGACAGCAAAAATTTCAAGAAGACAGAAACTGAATCAGAGCACACGGAACCTATTCCTTTCATGGAGCTTTACAAACAGATAGCAAGGATCAACAAGGAATTGATAGAAAAAAGACAGGAACTTACACAGGAGCAGGTAAAATTCTATGAGGACCACCCTGATGTAAAGAGTAAAAGAATGGGAGATAAAAAATGAAAGCAATATCAACAAAAAACGCACCTCAGGCAATCGGACCATATTCACAAGGATATGTATCAAATGGGTTTGTTTTTACATCAGGTCAGATTGCCATTGTACCTTCAACAGGAGAAATTATTGAAGGCGGAATAGAAGAGCAGGCAGAGCAGGTCTGCAAGAATGTATGTGCTGCCCTTGAGGCTGGGGGAAGTTCTGCTGATAATGTGGTAAAGACAACCTGTTTCTTATCAGATATGGGAGACTTTGCCAAATTCAACCAGATATATGAAAAATATTTTCCAAGTAAACCTGCACGCTCTTGTGTGGCTGTGAAAACACTTCCAAAGAATGTACTTTGTGAGGTTGAAGCCATAGGAGAAGCATAACCACTGTATTTAAGAAACCTAACAAAAATTGTTAGGTTTCTTTTTTTTTATGCTTTGATTTATATAAAATTCAACAAAAAAATTTAATAAATCCTTTACAACGAAAATTTCTTTTTCTAATTTTTCTGTCCATGAAAAGAATATTTATATTTTTTATGGCACAGACAATTGGCTGCTTGATGCTTTTATCCTGCAACGGGCAAAAACAAATCAAAAAATACGAAACTCTAAAGGCATTTAGTTTTCAAAGCAATAATCCTCTTGAACTGCTTTATGAATATGATATTTCCCACCCTGATTCATTCGAAGTAAAGGTTGATATTGCTTCTCTTTATATTCTAAATGATAACTATCCAAAAGCAATGGAATATCTTAAGCGTGCAGAACAGGTCATTAAAAACTCAATTTCAAAAGAATACCTCTGCAATTACTATGGTCTCAATTCATCCCTTTGTTTGATGCAGAAAGATTATGAGAAAAGCCTTGAGTGGTGCAGTAAAAGTCTTGCGATTAAAGAACATGGATCAAAATTCAAATTTCTAGAAGGACAGATAGAATACGCAATGGGCAATAAGGAAAATGCCTATGCTGCGTTTAAGTCTGGATTTTCAAAAAATTCATCGGATGCTTCCTTAGAAGATAAAAAGCTATATTCAATTCTGCTATCAGATAACAATGAGATTGAAGAATGCTTGGAGCTTGTATCTGGACTTCTGAATGATGGTGCCTATTACTATGGGTTAGGTCATTTTGCAAGTTCATTATATGAGAAGAAAGGAAAGATTTTTGAATCAATCCTTTATGCGTTTGTTGATTTTGAGTATGCCTCCTGTTTTCTTGAATCCGATGAAGAACAGTTTTTAAGAAATCTTCATGGTCTTGAATTGAAATATGAGGATGAAGAATCCAGAAAACAGATAAGGGATGCTGTTGGATGTCTTACTGCCGTGATCAGAAAAGAAAATTATTTCCCTGTCGTAAAAGAAACAGACTGTATCGTCTATGACTATATAAAATGCAAGCATGATGTATTGACTGGTAAAATTGATGCAGACATCATTACGAAAATTCTGCCTCTTAAAAACATCTTCAATGGTTTTCCTGTCTACCATTATCTTGTTTCTGAAGTTTTTATCAATGGTAATTTTGATGTTTTTCCAACAGAAAGTCTTGAAAGAATTCTTGACATATCATCCAACAACCATTTTTCTGATTACGCAAAGGAAAGATTGGGTGCACCAATTGGTTTAAGTAAAACTGAAAGCGAAAAACTGATGTCAATGAATGATATTTATCAAAGCTGCAGTTTGATAATTGAAAATGATGATGCCAATGCCCTTAGAAAAATCTGCAATCTCATATCCCTGCCTGACAATAAGTATGTTTACTTTGCCATGAATGTTCTGTCACGGGCAAAAGGGAAGGAGTCAACAATGAAGTTGCTTGAAGAAAAACTTCAACATGGAGAAGGGCGCCTAAAGGAACGAATCAATCATATTCTGAATGAATGGAGGATGAATTGAAAAGCTTTATCCTATTTCCATTTCTTTGTTTTATGATCATATCCTGTTCCGTAAAAGAAGATGTCAAGGATAGCTATTCGGAAGCCATTCAAAGGTTTTCTTGCCAGGAATTTGATAAGGCAGAAACAAGTTGCGATAGATTTTTAAGAGCAAATAGAAATTACTATCCTGCATTGCTTCTTAAGGCAAAAATATTGTTCTACACGGGAAGGCAGAACAGTTCCGTCAAGCTGTTGAAAAAAATTGAAAGGAAATATCCTTTTTTCATTGATGGGAAATTATTCTTGATCAAAGCCCTTATTGATACAGATAGACTGTCCGAGGCTGAAATTCATCTTAACGAATTCATGAAAGACAATTCCAGTGATTTTAGAATCTATGAACTTCATTCAAGGCTTGCAAAAAAGAACAAGGACCTGGAGCTTAGATTTTCATGGCAAAAAATGGCAGAACAGTGCCTTGAAGAAGGAATTTCCACTTTTCTAGATCTTGCTGCAATTTATAAGGAATTTGGTCTAGAAGACATTTCAGATCGATATCTGACAAAAGCTCAATTCCTGACTGAGGACAGAAATCTACAGCTTCAAATTGATGAAATCAAGAATATTAATGAGAGGAAACAATGAAAGGCGTATCTATAATTTTCGTGATGTTAACATGTCTTCCACTATTTGGTTGCATGACCTTTAAAACTCAACTCTTATCTGCGGAATTAAAAGACAACAATGACAGGATATGCATATCGTCCGTTGAATCAGACCTTGATGGAATGAAAAATTTTGCCGTTGAGGAACAGATGATGGCAATAGGTAATTGTCTGTTTGAAAAATCCAATCGACAAAACAAAGAACCTTTGACCCTAAAAATGAAAATCTTTGAAAAAAGCTTTTTCATTGATGGAAATTATGTACATTCTCTTTTTTTAAAATGCAGTCTTTATGATGAAGACTGTAATGAAGTTGCCGTTCTTTCGGAATATTCAACTGGGATGGAAACCTTCTATTCACCTGAGGTACAAGAAAAATTCTTAAGAAAATGCCTATCAAAAATTGAAGCAATGAGCCTATGAAAAAAAATCTAAAAGCTTTATCTTTAATGCTTCTATATTTCATTTCACCTTTGCAAGCACAGAAAACAATATTCATAAGAAGCCTTAAGGATGCAATTGATTATTCACTTGCAAACAATGAATCCCTTTTAATGGAAAGATTAACGGTTCACGCCAATGGAAGCAGGGTAAAGAAAGACATTGGAGCCTATTTCCCACGCATCACCATTGCTTTTTCAGATTCAGCATTGGTCAACTTTAATGCATCGGATTATCGAAACAAAAATTTCAACTTAGGCTTGTCTTTTCTTGCCTATGACGGTGGTGAACGAAAACTTGAATACAAATTGAATATCCTTGAAAACTATTTCGATCAACTAAAGGTTGAAGAAAAAATTGAGGAACACTGCATAGAGATTATGGAAACATATTATGAATACCAGAATGCCTATATGTCGAAAAAAAATCTTGAAAGAACAAAAGATAATGCCATCCAATATAAATTGGCCCTGGAAAAAGAGATTGCTCTAGGAATGATTCTTGAAACTGATTTAATGGATTATGAAATCAAGTTGCTTGAGCTTGATGCCAATCTTTCCGAGCAGGAAAACAGGATTGCAAATCTCCTTTTCTTATTAAAAAACTTACTTGGTATGGAAATTCAGGATCAATTGAAAATTCAAGAGGATGACTTAATTGTTCAAATGAAGACGGAGTCATTTGAAGACATGGAGTTACTGTTGAGAAAATTATTGGACAGCAACAATGAACGGAAAAAAATGATTGCTGAATATGAATATTCTGAAAAAATAAAAAAACTTGAGGAAACCTTCTATAAGCCGCGTCTTTCCATTGAACCGTCAATAGGATTTGAGGGCGATGAATTCCCTATGCATGGTCCAAAATTTCAGTTGATGTTTTCTATGTCCTTTGACCGTAACCCCTTTGTTTCATTTCAAGGCTCCCAATCCTTTACAAGAGAAAAAAAATCTTTAACAGGAACAGTTAGTTATTCGCAGGCCAGTTCAAAAAATAATTTTGCATGGAAAGAAAATAAAAAAATGAACAAATTGAATCAAAGAAAGCAGATCATAAATCTAAAATCCTATGACGAAGGGTTGAAGATTGATTTTCATCACAGGATCATGGAGTTGAATGCATTAAAAAGAACTATAGATATATTGAAAAAAGAAATACAGCTAAATGAATTGAAGACGGTAATCTTGCGGAAAGAAATCGAAAAAGGAATCAAATGTCCAGTAGATTTAATAGAACATCAAATTGTACTTGCAGGGAAAATGACTTCTTTGTATGAAAATTCAGCAAAACTAAAAACACTGCAGATGAAGCTGCAGTTCTGCATCAATAAAAAAAATGGAGAATTCTATGAGAGCAGTCCTTATTGACCTAATAACTGCAGCTTTTCTAATTGTACTTTTGCCCATCATATCGTCGTGTAAAGATGACGATACACCACTAAGAAAAAATATCATAAAGGTTGAACCAGTTTCCGTGGTAGTAAAATCCCTGAAGGAATCTGAAACAAATCTCGGTACCCTTAATTATATTTCTAAGCATAATGTATCTTCCTTAGTCAGCGGCCGTGTGGAGAAGATTTATGCAAAGGAAGGTAAAGCTGTAAATAAAGGAGATTTGCTTGCAGTGCTACGAAACATCCAATTGGAAAATCAAAAGGAGATGCTTGAGAACACATTGTCAGAAGCAGAATCATCTTTAAGAATTGCAGAAGACAACTTAAAGGCGGATTGTATTTCAATTGAAAAACAGATCAGAAACCTTGATAAATTGAAACTCCAGATACAGCAGGAAAAAGTAGAATATGAATACAAAAGGAAATGTCATGAAAACAATCTGGAGCTAGGTGAACTTGGTGGAATTTCTCCTCTTAGACTTAAGGAAGAAGAACTACAAATATCTCAATTGCAAACCTCTATTTCAATTCTAGAAAAGGAACTTGAAATCAATTCCATAGGGTTCAGGGATGTTGACCTGTTGAACAATGGATATGAAATCCCTGAATCAAGCATTAATAGGACAGAACTTTTAATAGACATGAACACATGCCAAGGACGCAATCTGGTCAATTCAGAGAAATCCAAGGTTGATAATGCAAGAAAGAATCTTGCTTCTATCCAGAATCTTTTAGATGAATTAAATATCAGGGCCAGTGTATCTGGTATTATAGGAGCCAGCAACTTTCAGATAGGAGACCATGTAGATGAAAACCAGACTGTTTTCATCATAATCGATACTTCTTGTCTTAATGGAGTCTTCTATGTCCAGGAAAAAGAAGTCTGGAAATACAGGATCAATGATGGCATTCAGGTAAATGTACCATCTCTAGAAGAAAGTTTGTCTTCCTTTATCTGTGAAATATCTCCTATGGCAGATCCTGTCAGTGGAAATTTCTGCATAAAAACTAAAATTACAAACAATGATAATCACTTAAAGCCTGGCATGTTCATAAGCTGCATAAGAAAATCAGATGAAGAAAAAAACTATCTAGCCATCCCAGAAACTTCGGTTGTATACAAAAAAAATGAAGAGTCAGGAGTTTATGTCATTTCTGCAGACCATGTATTTTTTAAAACAATACAAATCGCGGATAAAGAAAATGGTTTTGTATATCTTGAAAAAGGACTTAAAGAAAACGACATCATTGTAGATCACCCGTCGGTTTTTCTTAGAGAAGGAGATGCAGTTGAAATTAATTAAAATCCTATTGTTTGCTTACGTAGCAATTTTATCTTCCTGCAAAATATTAACCTTTAATGATCGGACAATAGAATGCTCGATATCTGGGAACGACAAATTTTTTGAAGGAGAAACCATAAGCTTTATTTTTTCAGATTCTTGTAACAGAAAAGAAGCTGAAGATTCAATTTGTCTATACGAGAATTCAACAACTGTAGATGTTGAATATTCATGGACACAAAACAGTATAGCCGTAAAGCCGAGAAAGGGGTGGTGCAAAGGAAAATTTTATATCCTTATATTTGACGGCAGCATACGCATAGACGGACAGATGGTTCAGTCCTATATAAAAAGAACTTTCTATTATGGGGTTGAAAGCAGCATGACTTATATTATTGAAGAAAATATAAAATACCCTGATAATCTAAAAGCATCTCTTGAAATTCCGTTCACCAAAGAAATTGATCCTGATTCAGTCCATGATATCATCATCTATCCTTCAACTGAATTTGAAAAAGAACTTTCAGATGACAGTCACTGCCTGATAATATCCCCCAAAAACCGATGGGCCCCAAATATCTTTTATGAGATTAAAATATGCAACCTTTTATCACAAAACTCATATCACTTCGAAGATAGGAAATTGACCTTCAAGGTCATGAAGGACACGGAGATTCCTGAGCTGTCCCTTGTTTGCAGGGCGATTAAAAATTCCGATGGCTATATTCTTATGGAAAAAACAGAATCTCTGAATGAACTCAAGAAAAATGATTCCATCGGATTTAAATTTTCGAAGCCAATGGACTTTGATTCAATCAAAAAGGGAATAACCTTCAGTCCATATTTAGAAGGACAGTTCATCTCTATGGATATTGAAAACAGAAATTTTGTTTTTGTTCCTGAATCTGATTATAAGGAAAAACAGAAGTATGAAATATATATCAGCAAAAAAATCACAGATCTAAATGGAATTGAGTTATATGAAAAGCTTGAATTCTCTTTCATACCAGTATATGAATATATAAAAATACAAGAAATAAAGATAAATGATTCAATCATAGATCTTCTTGACAGTAAGGAAAGCTGCAAATTTCTTCCATCGATAAAATCCATAACCACAAACGATGTTGCAGAAGAACAATACAGTGCATTGTTTATGATTTCATTTACATCTGAATTTTCTAAAGAAGAAATAAAATCAGCCGCAGATAGGATAAAACTCTCAATAAAATTCCCACTGACTGTCCAATCTCCCACCTTAAGAAGCATAAATTGGATTTCTGGAAGCAGGATCATCATGGAATATGACAATTTTAAAATCAGTGAATTTGATTCCCCTGTTTTCTATGAGCTTAAAATACAGGGAGGGCAATCAGGAATAATCAATCAATTCAATGAATATTTGGAGGAAACCGAATGCTTTATATTAGAGCCTTCATTAGATTAAAATCCATTTTATTAACTGTACTTGCATTTTCTTCATGTTCTAATTTTTTTATTCCTTATTTTGAAGTCATTGATTCATCATACGATAAAGAAAAAATTGAAATTGTTTTTTCTTCGGATATTGATGATGAAAAAACACGGAAGGCATTTTTACTCACTGAAAATGGACTCAGTGTTTCTGGAACCTTCAGCACTTCCAATAAAATACTTTGTTTCTATCCACAGAAAGGTATACAGGATAATTGTGAGTATGAAATATCGATTGGCACCATGGCAGAGGATATTAATGGAAAATCTTTGAAAGAAAAATTCTATAGAACATTCAATACAAAAGAAGAAACTATGAATCCTAAAATCATGAAGATTGAACCCAAGATTAACCAGGATGACAGCTTAGTTGCCTTGGAAATCATATTTTCTGAACCTATTCAGGAAGAGAGTTTTCAAAATGCTTTTAAAATAGAACCTCAAATATCCTTTATCGTTGATTTTATGGAAGATGATACAAAAGCACATATGATTCCAACTCATAAAATTCCCAAAGGTATCATGTATAAAATTACTATAAGTGAGGATTTAAAGGATAAGAGAAACAATCCCCTGGAGGAACCTTATGAATATCGTTTTAAAACGGGTAATGACAATGCTCCACCAGAATATGAAGTTTTCTACTTGAACAGCGCAAACAATGAAATCACGCTCAATGAACAACCCTATGAAAACCATAATGTTCCCCCAAAGGCAAAGGTGCTTTTGAAATTCAATGAAGAAATAAATATGGAATATATAGGAAGCAGGATAGAAATATTCCCGTCAACGACAAAATTTTCCTATGAATCCACTAGCTCCATAAATAATATGTTGACCATATATATCGATGGAAATTATGGAGATTATGTCTACCTGACACTCGATAAAGGAATTGAAGACTTATATGGAAACAAAACAGAATTTGAGAAAAAAATCACCATGATTCTTGATGATGAAAACTGCCGTCCTGTATCTTTTATCAAAGCCTATCTACAGATAGACGCAGATAATAATTACAAGGAATTAAGCTACGGAACTCAATATACTTACTTGAATCTTGATCCACTATATTTCGGCAATGATAAGATTGCAAGAAATGCAACGCTATATTTAGTCTTTAAAATTTCAAAGGGAGCCAAGCATCTTGACTACTTCAGTTCGTTGGATGCCTTAAGCTTTAAGACTACAAATTCCTGCTGTTCCATAAGCATTAAAAATGCCCAGATTATATCAACGGAACAGTTCACATACCATCCTTTATCTTTAATGGATGATCTTGACGGCACTATCTGCGCAATGAAATTCAGACTAGAAATAACAAATACAAATAGAAGTGGACTTGTGGAAATGAATATAAATAGAAATGTGATGGATTCCCTTGGGAATAAATTGGAAAAAGATATTTCCATAGCCTTTAATAAATAGGAGTAAAACTTGATAGAATTTTCTTTACGCCATCCTATTTCCATCATTATGCTATACCTTGGACTTATGATATGTTCCATGCTTTCAATTCAAAATCTATCTTTGGATTTCTATCCACAAATAGAATCAAGAAAAATATTAATAGAAACTGAATATATTGGTTCTGATGCAGAAACTGTAAGGGAACTGATTACAATTCCCATTGAAAATGCCTGCCTTGCGATCCAGGACAGAAAAGACATTACATCAATTTCAAAGGATGGTCTGTCACTAGTTCAGATTGAATTTCATTTTGGAACAGATATGGATGTTGCTTTGTTAAAAACAAAGGAAATAATTGATAGTGCATCAGAACTCTTACCCTATGGATGCAAGAAAAGTTCAGTACAATTAGTAGATGGTTCAAAGAAGTATTTTCTATTTTCAATTACAGACGATAAAGACAATCTTATTAAAAATAGATTCTTTGCTGAAGATACATTACGGCAGGAATTATTGAGAACAAAAGGTGTTTCAGAAGTTTCTATAATTGGAGGAGAAGAGGAAGAGATTCAAATTATAGTTGACGGCTCCAATTTATTTCACCATTCATTGAACCTAAGGGATGTTGCTTCTTCCTATAATCTTACAAATTTTGAATTTCCAATTGGATCAATAAACGAAGGGGAAAACACTTATCAAATCAAAATGATTTCAAGGTTGAAGTCAGAAAAGCAAATCGGTGAAATACCTGTTAGTCATAACATAGAATCAGGATCGGTAAAAATAAAAGATCTTGGAGCAATACAAAAAGGCATCAAGGATAGAAAATCATTTGTCCTTATGAACGGTAAAGAAAGGGTCCTGGTGTCCGTAAAATATGGTGCTGGAGCAAATCCAATTAAAGTATCCAAGGATATAAAAAAATTACTCCAGAACATCAATGTTGGACAAAAAAATGAATATCATTTTGACATCCTTGAGGATCCAACTAATGAATTAAAAAAAGATTTGAATGATATGCTTTGCCAAAGTGCAGCAGGAATAACAATAACATTTATATTCCTATTATTGTGCTTTAAATCTTTTGTCCTAGCATTATCTGTAATCATTTCAATCCCAGTGTGCATAATCCTAACGTTAGCATCATTGAATTTAACAGGAAATACCTTGAATCAAATTTCCATATCTGGTTTGACTTTAGGAATTGGACTGATCGTAGATTGCAGCGTAATTGTCGTAGAACGGCTGGTATATTCAAGTAAGATTTCTGTTTGGGGAAACAATGTAATATCTTCAAATTGCGGCTCTACAGCAACAACAATAATATCATTTTCTCCAGTTCTAATGATTGAAGGTCCTATAAAGGAAATGTTTTCAAGCCTTTCCATAGCAGTCATCAGCTGCGTATTTTTTTCATTTATGGTTTCTTTTACATTGACGGTAGCTCTAATAAAGCTGATGGATTATAAAAAAACTAACGTTTGTTATGATAAAAACTACCATAAGTTAGTTGAATTATGTCAAAGCTTTCTGGCACATAGTACTAAAACTCCAGTATTTTCAATTGTGATGGTTCTTTTTCCCATTATTTTTGGTTTTATTTTGATTAAATTTCAGAATTTTAAGCTGGATGGGAATGATAGATCAGAAAAGCTGACAATGCTTATGGAATTTCCAGACAACATATCTACTGAATACTTGTACAAAACAGGAAAGGAGTTGAACAATTTATTTAAGGAAGGGAAATTCATGAACAAAGCTGTGATAAAGTATGACGGAAACCCTTCAAATTCTGAAATCACATTGAATTCCTTAAATTCAAGATATCTTGAAATCATTCTTTATACAAAAAAAATGAACAGGCATAAATTATTGAAGAAATTTGAAGAGCTGTTTGATGGACCCGAATTTTCGATTGACTTGTCGGCAAACGATACAATATTAAAATCCCTGAATGGTTCACTTGGAAGATATGTCTTATTTGAAGAAAATCCCAATCAATTAAGGAACAAATCAGCTCAGCTTAAAAGTCTATATGAGTGCAGGTTACAGCCTGATGAGCAATCTGAGATTATTGAATTTAAACCTAATTTTGAAATGTTCACTAAAACAGGTTTAAGCTCCGAGTATGTTTCAAGCCTTGTATATGATTATTTTTCAGGAATCGATTTGAACCCAATGGAAATAGATAGTATTAAAATTCCAGTAAGGGCAATTGTTAAAAAAGAAAATTTAGAACTGGAGGAATTCATAAATACCATCTATCTTCAGACAGAGCAAACCCATATACCGCTCATTTCTCTAGGAACTTTAGAAAAAGTCAAGAAAGATAGAATTTATTACAGGGAAAATAAAATGGATGCAAAAATATTAAATCCACTAAGCGATGATGATTGCATGTTTCCAGAGGAATTTGAAATCCTTGACAGAGATAAAAAACAAAAAAGTTATTTAGTTAGGGAATTCCTGGTCCTCATATTTTTTATCAGCATTCTGATCTATATATTTCTAGGAATATTGTTCAATTCATTTTCATTGCCACTGCTTGTATGCGTTTCAATGGTTCTATCAATACCTGGTTCACTTATAAGCCTATTGATGTTTAAGTACTGTTTTGACTTAAACGCCTTGATAGCCTTAGTTGTTTTGATGGGGCTTTCTGCCAATAATTCAATTATTCTAATTGAAGCAATAAAAGGAAAAGACTTTATATCCAAGGACGAAATCATTTATTCATGCAGCAACAGAATCTCAAGTCTTTTGATAACCAATGGAACTACGATACTTTCCTTGTTACCTTTCATTTTTCATTCCACAATTTCAATTTCTATCATAGGAGGACTTATCTATTCCTTAGTCATTAATATCATTCTTATTCCTTCAATGTTGATTATGAAAAAATCTGACATAAAAAAATGAGGAACACATGATCTTACATAAATGGTACAGAAGCAAAAGAATTCCTTTACTGATGTTTATATTCATAACCTGTCTTTTAATATATTCAGGGAGAAAAATTTCATTTGGAAACAACAGTACAAAAACAGGAACAGCTTGCTGCATAGAAGTCTCATATCCTGGCATGAACGGTAAATTTCTAGAAGAAGAAATAGCAATTCCTTTAGAGAATCAACTTGCAAAATTATCTGGAATAAAAGAGCTTTCTACAGTCTGTGAAGAGAGCAGGGTTACAATAGTTCTTGATTTTGATGAGAACATAAACAAACGAAATCTATATTTTGACGTTTCTAGAGAACTGGACATATTTAAGGAATCCATTTCTTATCCAATCCAGAATCCTAGAATATATTTTGACAGCACAGGAGGTTCTCCAGATTTAATAATCTGCATCTACCATGATAGCAAAAACAAACCAAAGGATAATCTCATAGAAAAGGATATTGTTCCATTGCTTGAAGGTCTTAAGGAAGTATCAATGGTAAGGATTTTAGGAAATAAGGAAAATGAAATTTCCATAAAATTTGACAGCAATAAAATAGCCAGGAAAAGAATAGTTCCTCAGGGAATTGCGGAACTGATACAAGACCGTACTCTTCAAGATATATGTTTAAGCTATGATGGAAAATCATATACAGAAGCCTTGAAGTTCAAAACAAAGGTCACTTCATTGAATGATTTTTCTGGCTCTCTGTTGAAGACACAAGATCAATTTGTCAAACTTTCCGACTTTTGTTCTGTATCTTTACGAGAAAAGGAAGTGAATGAAATGGTGAAATTAAATGGTAGAGAATGCATAGAAATTGAAATATATGCAAAGAATGATTCATCCATATTTAAGCTATCAAAAAAATGTCAGACTACTATAAGAAGTTTCTTTTCAGAAAATGAATATATGATCCTTTACGATGAAGCCGATGTGCAGCTCAAGAGCATAAAAAAAATTCTTTTATCATTGTTACAAAGCTTTGCATTGATAACGGTAGCTGTAATCATAATATTCAAAAATAAAGCCTTGATTATTTCAGTCATTTCCTTTCTACCTGTGTCCTTGCTATGGAATCTTTTTTTACTGTCCGCACTGGGTATAGAAATCAACAAAGACATAATAACAGGAATTTGCATTTCCTTAGGAATCATAATAGATCCTCTCCTTGTCATAGCTGACTTAAGGATTGAATCAAATGAAAATGATATATTCCTCCATGAAATTCAAAAATCGATTCCTGCATTGTTGACATCTATTGGAACAAACATCATTGTATTCATTCCTTTTTTTTATGTAGATAAAATAATTCCAGGAATATCCAATCTTTGCTTTTCTATAGTAATGATGATTGCAACATCCTTTATTCTGGCTGTGCTTTTCTATCCTATTATATTATGTCGAATAGAAATGGAGGAGAAGGACAATATAGAACTATGGAATACAAAATTAAACGTATTTACCTTAAGCAGAAAAAAAGCGCGGATTGTGTATGTTTCATTGATTACGATTTCGATATTTGCCATATTTTTTTTAAACCATGACATAAAATGGAATAAATCTTTGGACCTGATTTCCGTGAACATTGAATACAATCCTGAAAAAAGATTTGAATTCATTGATAAATCAGTTGGCAAAATCGTAGACCATATCAATAAAAGCTATATGGTTGAAAAAATAATATCCATTTCAAGGAAAGGCAGTTGTGAACTGAAAATTTTTTATGACAGGAAAAAAATCACTAAAAAAAATCTTATAAACCTGATTGATGATATTAAAACTAAAACTGGTGATGGCATACCTTTTATAGATGATGGAATGTTTGATAGGAAACCAGGTTTTGATATTGAGGTAGCCATAGAAGGACTTGATTCATCTGTCTGTAGAAAACTTGCAAAAGAACTGGCTGATAAAATAAACAGAATTGAAGCTTCTGCATCTACAGTATTAAACTTTAAAGGACTGGAAACCAGCTTATTGTTGACCATGGACGATCATATGCTAAACCGATTAAACTGCGCTCCTCTTGAATTGGCGGATAATCTATATTGGTATTTGGGCGCACCTATAATCAACAAATGGATTGAAAATATGAAAGAATATGACGTAAGGCTTTTGGACGAGCAACATGATACATTCAATATTGAAAGTTTAATTGATAAGAAAGTATTCATTGGTGATGAATTGTATAAAATTGGTTCAGCTGTAAAATTCAGCAAAAAGGATTTCATAGGAAAGCTGCATAGAAAAAACAATAAACCCTGTGCAAAAATCACCGTGCATTTCAAGTACGGTTCGATGAAGAAGGCAAAATCCATCATTATGGATGCCGTAAAAGAAGTTGGTTTGCCAGAAAATTATTCCTTTTCCTTTGATAAAAGAACAAAGGAATATCAGGATGATGTAAGGAACATTACATTTTCTTTGCTATCATCAATAATCCTGCTGTTTGTGTTTATCTGCATTTTCAATGAGAATCCTAAGTCATCACTTGCAATTCTTTCAATAATACCCGCAGCATTTGCTTTTCCTTTAGGTATAAAATTAATGCTCCATGCATGTCTTACGGCAGAAGATTTCATTGGAATGGCGGTTGCTTCAGGACTGGTTGTGAACAATGCCATATTGATTGAATCATCAGGACTTTACAGAAACAGGAAAAGCATTTTTTTGACAAACCTGACTACAATAATGGGAGCAATCCCAATGATCCTTTTAGTCTCATCAGGAATTGAAAAAGACCTTGCGTTCTATATGCTTTTTTCTTCTGCTGGAGCAATGTTAATATCCTTTCTGATATTTCCAAGAATTATTTCTGACAATACTTTGTCCTATAGATGTTCTTTGCAAGTTCAATGAGCTTATCATGATCATTCATTGAAGGGGAGTCTGTAACTGTCTCAAAAAGCTCAGAAAGGATGTTGCCGATTAATTTCCCTTTTGGTATGCCTGAATTCATCAAATCATTTCCGTTGACCTTAAGATCCTTCAGGCTCAATGCGGAATTTTCGCTTATAAGCTTTGCTATGCGGTCCTTGAGTTCTACAAGGTTGTTCCAGCTTGGACTTCCAGGAACTACGGCAACATTATGCATTCCGTGAATATCAGCAAGACGTAGATGGATAAGGTTATCAAGATTATCAAGACCTATTCTTATTATGAATCTTCTTACAGCACTGTCCGACCATTGAGGTTCATAAAAAAACATATGATGCTTTACCAGATGGGTGACCTGCTTAATGTCATCATTTGAGAATTTAAGAGCCGTCATTGATTCAAGACATTTTTTTGCAGAGACAGCATCATGTCCATGGAAGTGTATGATTTCATTGCCGTCAACTACTTCAACTGTTTTTGATTCTGGCTTTCCAATATCATGATAGAAGGCCGCAAGTCGAACAATCAAATTGTCTTTGGGTGCACCGTCACAGGCATAGAAATTATGATCTGCAACATCGAATTCATGGAATCCTCTATTGTCACCCTGAATACATCCACGGCAGACCTTGAACTGTGGAATGAAAATATCCATAAGCCCATTATCTTCAAGCAACCTTAAACATACACTTGGCTTTTCACATATTAAAATCTTGCAGAATTCATCATGGAATCTTTCAACGGAAATTGACTTAATCTTTTTAATTACATTTGCATCAGAAATCGCCTCAAGAGTCTTTTCCTCAATCCTGAATCCCAACTGACCTGCAAAACGGATTGCACGCACAGGTCTAAGGCCGTCCTCACCAAAACGTTCCAACGGATTTCCTACCGTGCGAATTATTTTTCTCTTAATATCTCCAATTCCATCAAAAGGATCTTTGATTGTTCCATCACTGAGGTCTGCGGCTATGGCATTCATCGTAAAATCCCTTCTGCTTAAATCCTCTTCAATGGTTCTTGCATATTCAACCTTGTCTGGATGTCTTCCATCGCTGTAATCAGCCTCTGTCCTAAAGGTTGTCGTTTCCAGCTGCATCCCAAAAATATGTATGGTTACAGTCCCGTGGGCTATTCCTGTCGGGATGACTTTCTTGAAAATAGACATTACCTGTTCTGGAGTTGCGTCTGTCGCAAGGTCATAGTCGTGGACGCTTTTACCCATAAGCATGTCCCTGACAGCTCCTCCTACAAGGAAAACACCATAACCGTTGTCGTTGAAAATTTTAGCTACTTTCTTGAGAGTCTCTGGAATCTTTACACTTTTGCTGGAAAACATGATATAGTTCTAGCATAAAAGCAAGGAAATTTCCATTATGACAGTTTTGATTTTTACTGGAGGCCAGTCTCCCGAAACAGACATGGCGGCTCCTTTTTTCAAGAATTTTAATGCAGACTACATCATAGCTGCAGATTCTGGACTCGATGCTTATGAAAGTTTTCTCAAGGCAGGCTTGATTACAAAATCTCCCGATTTTCTTGTGGGGGATTTTGACAGTGTTTCAGACAGACGTCTCATCGACAAATATGATTGTGAAAAGAAAATATATTCTCACGACAAGGATTACACAGACTCTGAACTTGCACTTATGAAGGCAAAGGATATTGCAGGCAAGGAAGGAACTGTAGTTCTATGTGGAGGCAATGGAGGACGTCCAGACCATTTCATGGCGCTCTATGATTCCTTTTCAAGAGAATACCACGCTGATGTCTGGCTTTGCGGAGAACAGGTCATCTGGTACTGCGGATGTAATTCGGCTTTGAAAATTTCAAACATAAACTTTGACGACAGAATTTCAGTATCAAGAATTTCTTCTGAATACGAAAATACAGAGCTTGACTGCAATGGATTTGAATGGAACAGCCTGTTCAAGAAGGGTATGCCAAGCCTTTCAAACAGAATATCCGAAAAATTTTTCAATGAAGGGAAACCGATTGAACTAAAGTCTGTAAAGGGAAGCTTCCTTATCTACACACCTTTTACTGCAGAGGTTTCATTCTGTTCCAAGGGTAAGGATTGAAAGAACCCTGACAATAAAAAAAGTTCCTGCAGACACAACGGATGATAGAAAGAAAACAGCAAAAAATATCCAGTAGCTTTTTTTTCCAGAAACAATGAAAAGAACAACACTTTCAATCAATCCTGCCATGGAAAAAAGGAATAGGCCTATGCTGTCAACAGAGCAGAGGAAAAGGACGAAAAGCTGAGTTGAATCGAGAAAATTCTGATGATTGCCGCTTAGATAAAAGGAAAAAAGAACAACAAGAAACAGACCAAGAAAAAGACTTGTCCTGCAGTTGAGCTTGAAGAAAAAGGAGTTCTTGAAGGTGTCTTTTATGATGTTCTTTGCCATTTATTATGATCCCAGAGTCCCCTTTATAAATTTTCAATTCCATAGTATTATATAGGTAAGTATTTTAAATTTCAATTTTATGGTTGGGGAATATGAAAGCTAAGAAGTTTTTCGGTAATCTTGTAGTGCTTGCTATCTTTGGAGCAGTTATTTTCTACATCGGATGGATAACATTCAGGGTAAAGCCTGGCTACTGCGCAGTCATGACTTCAAAGACCTGCGGTATATACGAAAAACCTGTCGTTGCAGGTGCCTTCACCTGGAGATGGGAACGACTTCTTCCAACAAACGTTACATTGGAAACCTTTGACCTTTCACCATACAAGACAACACAAGTTGTTTCTGGGGAACTGCCTTCCGCAAAACTGTATAAGGACTATGCAGGTTCCAGCGCAGATTTTTCCTATAATATCAAATTCAATATTTCCATGAGCATTTCACCTGAGCAGATTGTTGTCCTCTACAGGAACAATGTAATCCGTACAAATGAAGATCTTCTTGAATACTATGGTAATAGGGCTAAAATCGCAGCAAGCCTTCTTGCAGATTCCCTTCTTAAGAACAGTACAGGTATTGCAGTTCAGCCCACAGCATTGACTGAAAGCGAAATTCTAAAGGTAATCATGGAACAGAAGTCCCAATTCGAGGGGATTGCTTTTTCTTCTGTTGAAATTTCCGACTGCAACCTTCCTGACATTGAGGTATACAATAAGGCAAAGGAATCCTATGAGGTGTTCCTCTCCATGCTGAATTCAAAGCTTGAAAGCTACGCCGACAAACATGCTGACAGTTATCTTGAGCAGGAAAGAATGCTTTCCCAGTTTGAAAAGATAGGAGATCTGATGAAGAAATATCCACATCTTTCAGACATGTTCAAGACAGGTGATGCCGCTGCAGTCATCAATGCACTTAAAACCATAAAATAGGAAATATTGGATATACAAAATATAAGAAGGTAAAAATATGAAAAGACTATACGCTTTAAGAGGAGCTGTATGCTCCGAAAATACGAAGGAAGATATCCTAAAAAATGTTGGCGACATGTGCCGTCAATTGTTCAAGCTCAATTCCGTTGATGCAAAGGACTTGGTTTCCATCCAATTCACCATGACTGATGACCTTGACGTAATGAATCCTTGCTATGCCTTAAGGCATTCCGACACAGGCATAGACACCTCAAAAGTCGCTCTATTCAGCAGCCCTGAACTTGAAATCGTTGGCATGTTAAGAAAATGCATCCGTGTAATGATCACCCTATACCTTGAAGAAAATTCTGAACTGAAGATGGTTTACATGAATGGTGCAGAAGTCCTTAGACCTGATTTTGTAAAAAAATAGCAGGAATCAAAATGAATATTTGGCTTGTTTCCCGTGAATATGCAGGAATTGCAGAGGCGGGCGGTGTAAAGAATGTTGCATGTTCACTCTGCGAAAGCCTTGCAAGACTTGGTCATAAGATAACCCTTTTCATTCCTTTTTATGGATGTACGGATCTTTCCCATGTAGAAAATTGTGATCCTGGAAAGGAAGATGTTTTTAGCGATGTAACTGTCAGCGATAATCTTGAGAGAGTTTTTTATTTCTCTGGAATCATGAACGGCGTGAACATCGTATTTGTAAGGCATCCTTTTTTTACGGAAAAAAAAGCAGTATACACATACACACACCAGGACGAGCTTGAAGATCCAGAGCACCGTCAGGGAGAAGGCCACTTTGATGTCAACTTCCTCAATACTGTTTTCCAGAAGGCTGTAATCCAATACGGCGAAAAATTCTGCAATGATTCCCTCCCAGATGTGATCCACTGTCAGGATGCCGCAACAGCGATGGTTCCTGTCTATGGCCATTTTTCAAAGACCTTCGAAAAAACACGCTATGCAGTTACAATTCACAATGCAGGCCCTGGATATCACCATAATTTCGCAAGTATGGAAAGCGCATTGTATTACACAGGCATACCAAAGGAATACCTTGAAAACGGCCTTTGCGGCGAGGCTGTTGAACCATTTATTCTTGCAGGAATGAATGCATGCATTACAACAGTCTCTCCTGAATACGCAAAGGAAATTCTTGAAGACAAAACAGATACAGCAGGTCTAGCAGGAGAATTTGTCAACAAGAAGATTCCAATAGTAGGCATAACAAACGGCATAGATTTTTCCCGTTACGATACGAGAGATACTGAAAAATCATTGCTCCCATTTGCCTATGATCCAGGAAATCTTGAATTGAAAGGAAAATATGAAGGACGCACCATATTCCTTAGGGAATTTGCATCCCTGGAAAATAAAAAACTACCTGGTGGTCTTGTTCAATATGGAAATATAGATACAGCAGGAAAAGATGATGACTTCATATTCATTGCATATCATGGGAGAGTCGTTCACCAGAAGGGCATAGAAGTAATGTGCGATGCTGCAGAGAAATTACTGTACAAAGGTCTTAGGGTCAAATTCATATTTGCAGGGCAGGGCGCACCAGAGCTTGAAGAACGTCTTGCTTCCATGGCAAAAAGATTTGACGGAAGTATCGTCTACCTCAAAGGCTATGAAAAAGTATCTGCAAGGCTTTCCGTTGCCGCCGCAGATTTTTCACTGCATCCAAGCTGGTTTGAACCTTGTGGTCTTGAAGATTTCATTGCCCAAACATTCGGGACAATTCCTGTTGCCCATGCTACAGGCGGGTTAAAGAAGATTGTTGACGGTAAAACAGGATACCTCTATTCACCAAATTCAGCAGATGATCTTAGCAAACTTCTTGAAAAGCTTATTCTTCAGGTTCAGAAAAAAGGAAGAAAATCCTTTGAGACTATGATCAGATATGCTTCTGAATATATTCACGAAAATTATTCCTGGGACAAGGTTGCCCTTGAATACCAGAAACTTTATGAACAGACTTGATCCTGTAAAAGTATGTCTATCAATCTAACGCATTCTGCAAACCTTTCTGAATAGGAACCGTCTATTTCAATAAACTCTCTGTTACTGTCGGATATAATCTTTTTTATCCTGGAATAATAGAGTTCACGGTTTTCATGAATTTCTTCCTTCCGATCTCCATCTTGAACCCAAATATCCGTGGGTTTCAGTAAAATCAACAGGTCATATTCGTTTACCAATTCAATCGCTTTTCCTAGAACAATGTTATTATCATTAACATGATTTACATTGAAATACTCAAGATAAAAAAGCGTGTAAAGGGCATTGGTGTCACAAAACAAAACTTTATTGCTATTTTCAAGGGCCTTCATTTCATTCATCTTTTGAGTCAGGAGAATTTCCGTAAAATCTTCAGGCAGCATCAAATCATCCCGACCTGAACGTTCGGACAACTCTCGACCGGCTTCAATGACATAGTTCGTATTGTAGTATTTGGCAAGTTTTGTTGTCAGAATTGATTTTCCTGTGCTTTCAAGCCCACAAACAAGAACTTTTTTCGTATAAAATGGTCTTACAACCTGAGGCAACCAACTCCAGTGCTTATAGGGATTTTCCCTTATTTTTGTAGAACTTATTTCATCCCTTTTGAAATAGTGTATTTTGCATTCAGGATATACTTTTGACCAAAAGCTGCTCTCATCATAATCAGAACCACAAAAAACAATGTCGATTTTTTTCCCAATCTGCTTTTTCACCCAAGCAGAATCTAACACTGCCTGATCCAATGTATACGATTCCTTTGAAACATTATTGTCTTCGAGAATCAGGAGCTTTACATTACCCATTTCCAAGGTCAATTGATAAAGCCATCTGTACCTGATTCGTATGTCAATTTCTTTTGGGTCAATACTATGATTGATTATGACATAAAGCTCATCGCATAGAGAAGTTGCTTCAATAATGCATCTAACATGCCCTTGATGGAGGGGAGAAAAAGTCCCCCCATAAATACCTGTTTTGTACATCAGAGTGTCTTTTTTTCTTTAGCTTCCTTAGTCCATTTAACGCACATGATTATTGCATTAAAAAGATACACAGACCACATCAGAATCATAAGGTAACTGTTGTTTCCCCTCAGGCAATCTGTAGTCCAAAGAACAACGTTTGTAATGTTTACTATAATCCATAAATACCATTGTTCCTTACATCTTTTTGTACAAAGAATCTGTGCAAAAACAGCAAAGACAGTACTCATGGAATCAATGAACGGAGAAGCACCACCAAACTTTTTAAGAACAAATCCATAGCCTAGGGTGCAAAATACTATTAACGGGAAAAAAACAAGTTTTTCGTTGAATTTAAGCTCTTTTTTTGAAACTTCATCATTTGAATCATTCAGGTGCTTATTCCAAAAATAAAAGCCAACGAAATTCATCGGAATATAGTAAAGAACATTAAGGGTAAGTTCCCCGTAAAAAGAAGCCTGCCAGGCAAGTATTGAATACAATATGGTATTAACTGTTCCAAAAATGAAAGAGATTCTTTTTCCCTTGCCGGTTGTAATGACGCACCAAACACCTGTAATGGCTGCAACAGAACTGATTAGGGGATCCTTCGACAAAATTGATACAGAAAGAATTATGATGGAAGCAATTAAAATCCATGCTATTTCCCATTTTTTCCATCCGGAAATTTTCTGTTTAATAAAACCCATTTTTTACCTCCACAAGGCTTATAATTTTAACATATAGATATTCAGTTTACAATACGAATGGGTGAGGTGATTCTTCATTCAGGCATTATACCCGGTCGTTCCAATCAAAAAAAAATACAATCACTGAAAAAAAAAGCTGCCCCGATAGAGGCAGCTTATAAATGATCACCAGGACAAATTACTTTGCGTTACTTGTATCCAAGTTGCTGATCAAAGAAAGATCTGTAAGTGAAAGAAGCACTGGTTCGTTTCTTTCTGTCGTTACAATAAGACCGCTGCCAGTTACAGTAATTGCTGTTGCAGGATTTACTGCAATTGTACTCTTCTGCTTAAGGGAAACAGACTTATCGTAGTTACCGACATAATACTTTCCACCGTCTTCAATTACACAGTAGTAGTTGCTTCCATTTGTGACAAGCACAGAATCCTTTGAAAGTGCTTCGTCGCTTTCCTTCTGGATTTCCATTGTGAATGCATCGATAAGACAAAGCTTGACAGCACCGATTCCAGAGTTTTCTCCACATACTGCCATATAGAAGAGGGCAGCATCAGAGCTCTTTGCAGGCATTACAGCATTTGTGACAGTATCAATGATTGGATCACGAACTTCAAGAACTGTTCTTCCACGGATAACCTTTACAGGAGATTCACGCACAAGCTCGCCAGTCTTAGCATTGATCTTGACCAATGTACTGAGCTTTTCACCGTCATCAAGAACCTTGAGACCAAGTACAGTTCCATCCTTTACATTCTGGAGTTCATTCTTAAGAAGATCCTGCTGATCCTTTGCGATTTCCTGACGCTCGTTCTGAGCTTCATCCATCTTCTTGTCAGCCTTTTTCTGTAGCTCTTCTGCCGCAGAAAGAGCTTCGTCTACCTTAGACTTCTGTTCTTCAGTCTTAGACTTTTCTTCCTGAGCCTTGTCTTCAGCCTTTGCAGCTTCAGTTTTTGCTTTGTCAGCTTCAGTCTTTGATTTATTTGCTTCCTGCTGTTTTGCAGCAGCTTCCTGCTGTTTCTGCTTGTCGTTTGGATTTGCATCAGCTTCTTTTTTTGCTTTATCAGCCTCAGCTTTCTTTGCTGCAGCTTCCTGCTGTTTCTTGTCAGCCTCAGCCTTCTTTGCTGCGGCTTCCTTTTCAGCATCCTTCTGGGCTTTTTTCTGCTCATCAAGGTTTTTCTTTTCCTGGCTTGCTTCCTTTGCAGCTTCCTGAGCCTTTTCATTTGCTGCATCAGCTTCGCGTTCCTTGATGTCCACCATGTTCTTGCGTTCGTCGATTCCCTTGTCGTCTTCTTCCTTCATGGAGTTTACAACATTCTTGTCACTGATAACTGAAGTTTCAACGGAAGAAAGTCCTCCGTCTGCAAATTCTCCAAGAGGAATTACGATCTGTGAGTTTCCTGGCCAGTCAGACCACTTTGTAGAAAGACCGCATTTTTCTGCAGAAAGGTTCTTTGTTACAATGTCCTTATATTTTCCCTTGAAGGCATCAAGATTATTGCGGTATACAGCATTGTAAACAGTTACGAATGTTGCAACTGTAGATGCATCCTTTTCGTTATAACCATAAGCTGCCGAAAGATATGCACCGATGATTCTCCTCAAGTTGCGGATATGATCGACAGTAGCGTTGGAATTGATGATAAGAATATCAGCATCGAGCTTTCCAGTCGTTGAATCTACAGCATGAATCACTGTGTATTTTTCATTTGCACCTACAGTAGCTTCCTTGTCCAATCCATTTGCCTTGAGTCTGTTTCCAAGTCCACTACCGATAGCCTTAATAGCTTCAATTGTTTCAATCACTGCATGAGGGCCCGAATAGTTTTCGAAAACGATTGTACCTTCATCACCTGTACTCTTAAGTTCCTTTTCGTTGACATCGATTGCAAAAACATTTGCCATTGTCAATGTAAAAAAGATGAGAGAAGATGCTAAAAATTTCTTCATAAAATCCTCCACGATTATTAACCTATATATAATAACACTGTTTTTAACCGTTGTCACTGTAAAATCAAAGTTTTGACGCCGCTATGAGCTTCATTATTTCCACAGCCTTATCCCTTGTTTCCTTCTGGAACTGAGGGTAAAGCATGTAACCAAGAATGTTCTTTCCCTTTTGATAGAAGGAAGGTCTGCCCATGAAACGACATATTTCCCATGTACTGTCAGCAATGGCATCGAGAAGGAGCTTGTCGGAAGGCTGAATTCTTTTTGTATTCATCAGATATTCAAAGGTCTCAAGTGTCTGGCAGTCAGGATCCCAGCCCGATTTACCCGCACATTTTATAAGCAGGAGCATAAGAGATGGATCTGAAACATTTTTCAGCATGGAATTGATCTCACTTCGGCAAAAATATATCTGGCTTTCACTTGCAAGCTCAATAAGCTTTGAACCGTAATCCATGTTTTCGCGGAAAAAAAGACTATCCCTTAGACCGACGGCTTTGTTCCTGTTCCATTGCCGAGCCATTTCCTTTATTTCCATTTCAAGAAGTGACAGATATTCTTCTTCTACTTCCTTAAGGTTACCTTCATGAAAAGCCTGGAAAATTTCATCTGCATGAGCCTCGTCTAGGACCTGTCCAAAGTCATAGGAAGAAGGCATGAGATTTTCTATGGCTTCTGTCTTTATCTGTCTGGGCTTTGGTTCATAGAAAGAAGAGTTGGCATTGTCCACATTGAGCCGTGTCTGATAAAGCTCCATGGACCAGTTGCTGTTGCAGAGGACTATATATCCAGAATCCGATGTAAAAAGGTACTTGATGGATTTTTTTGGATCGAACTTAACCTTCCAGGCAGCCTTGCCATCCTTTCTGTAACAGCATCCCTTTGTTCTTGTGGTTAAAGTAATACCTTGAGAAGTGACAGAAGCATATGTCAGGTCAGAGCTTCCGATTCCAGAATCAAAATTGGAAAGAATCTCTCCGTCTGCAGTCTTGACACGGGCAATCTTTGACGTAGGACCATAGATAAAATAAGCTTCTTTGTTCTTCTTGTCTGGGACAATTCTTACTGGAGCAGACATTCCTTCAGTGCCTGCAGGTATTGTCCATTTTGAGACGGAGCTGTCTTTTTCAACGGAAAGCAAACCTGCGCTACCATCCTTGAATGAAAGAAGAATTCCTTCCTGCATTGAAACTGCCTCTGCAACTTCACCTGCAAAAACAATCTCTTCAAGGATCTTTCCAAAAGGAGAAATCCTGTTTCCAACGGACTTGCCATCCTGTGTCTTTGAGAGAATCACGACGATGGAACCGTCATTAAGAATAGAAGGTTTGATTTTTTGATTCTGGTCTGCCGTCTTTATTTCCCAACGCTGGGTTCCTTTAATGCCATAACAGGCTATGAGATTTTTTCCACGGGCATATATCCTTCCGTCTGGCCCTTGGACAGGTTCATCAGAAATCACAAAGTCACATTTTACCGTCCAGAGATTAAGACCGCTGGAATTAAGCAAAGATATCCTTGAATCTGTTGAAACAACACAGACCAGATCCTCTGAAAAAACAGAAAGAAATCTTTTTAGTCTGAATCTAGTAGATCTCATCCAGAGGAGCTTTCCTTCCTGGGTAAAACCATAAAGCTGCTTGCCATCCCCAGTCGCTATGTATCCGTAGCTGGTCCTGACTGGCTGGCATGAAATGCTTCCACCGATAACATTTATATCCGTTGCGACAGTCTCAGCAAGATCAATTTCCTTGTCGACGAAGCTTGCCTGACAAAAAAGGGGAAGTGATAAAAAAACAACAACAAGTAAAACAGCATATCTTTTCATTTTTCAAATACCGCAAGGCTTTCTATATGGCCTGTCTGTGGATAGAAGTCCAGAAGGTACAGTTTTTCAAGCCTATATCCTGAGCGAATGAGGAATTTTGCATCACGGGCATGGGTCGCAATGTCACAGGAAACGCTTCTTATGTGAGGAATACCAGACTTCTGAAGCCATTGGCAAACTTCTTTTTCCATTCCGCTTCTTGGAGGATCGATTACTACAGCGTCAAATTCTCCTCCTGCCTTGATGACATTCTCGGCATGGTATTTTGTCCAGACTTCACCAGACAGTCCATAGCTCTCATGTCTTGTTCCAACCATGTTCTGCTCGGCATAGACTATGGCACTCTTGTTGTGCTCGACCATCGTGACCTTCTCAAATCTGTCGGAAAGGAACACGCTGAAAGTTCCGCATCCACTGTACATATCAAGGACATTTTTACCTTCGAGTCCACCTGTAACAAGAGGAATTGCCTTTTCAAGAACCTCAAGATTTGATTGGAAAAAGCCCTGTACGTCAAAGGTAAGGGTCTTGCCAAGAAGTTCAACCTGGCAAGTAGTGGCTTCATTTACAGTAGTACCCTCATAGCGGGCTCTGATCTGCTTCTGTTTTTTTAGTTTTCTTCCACCAGGAGCGGTCTTCTGTTGATGTCTTGAGAATTTCTTTTCATGCCTTTCAGGTTCAACATTCTCTGCAATCACAAGCTTGTCATATCCTTCAGGAATGTTTGATATATGCCGCGCTCCAAAAACATGGACTCTACCTTCTGGTCTGTCCTCAAAAGGAACTTCCTTAAGGTAGTGGTTTATTTCCTCCGTAGCACAGGGACACATGTCAAGCTGAACAATATCATTGCTTTTCTTACCCATAAGACCGCCGTTATGGAACTGGAACCTTGAACGATAACCTTTATCTTGCCCATAGATCACTTCAATTTCAGGAATCTCAATGCCTTCATGGGTAAAAGCATCCTGCAGAATCTGGGACCGTAATTCCCTCTGATAGGCTGAATCAATATGCTGCATGTTGCAGCCACCGCAAGTTGTATAAAGAGGACAGAAGGGCATAACCCTGTGCTCCGATGGTTCAATTATCTTGATTATCCTGCAGTTGCAGTAGTCCCTCTGTTCATTTGTGATCTCAACCTCAAGCTTTTCACCTGGAATGGCAAAAGGAATGAACACTTTCTTTCCATTAAGCGACCCTATGCAGTCACCGCCTGCAACCATTTTTTCTGCTGTTATGATTTCTGACATGGTGCAGATTATACTGGGGCAACAAAAAAAAGTCATTACAAAGTCAAAATACCATGCTATAATCAAGATCATGAAATACGAGAATTTCCAGTTTAAGATGTCCGATGGTAAATGCAATGTAATCCACCAATGGACCTCGGAAGTAGAACCTGACTTTGTAGTTGTCTTGAGCCACGGAATGGCTGAACATGCCCTTAGATATGAAGAGCTTGCTTCCTTTATCTGTGAGAATAATGGTGCTGTCATCATAGAGGACCATCGCGGTCACGGCAAAACAGCAGAGCTAAACAACCTGCCTCTTGGCAATCCAGGAAATGCAACTTTCAAAAGATGTGCTGAAGACATTCACGAAGAAATAATATACGCAAAGGAACATTTTCCAGGGACAAAAATCATCCTGATCGGACATAGCTTTGGATCATTCTTAGCCCAATATGTAATTGAAAATTACGGCAGGGAAATAGACAAGGCCATTCTTCTTGGAACTGCAGGTCCAAGACCTCTGCTCATCAGCGGTGCCAGATTCCTTGGATTCATCATAAAGCTTTTCTTTGGAAGAGATCATGTAAGCAAATTGCTCCACAACCTTACATTTAAGCCATACAACGCGATTTTTAAGGATGCCAAGACAGATTCCGACTGGCTTTCTTCAGATCCGTTGAGCGTGGACATTTTCAAAATGGATAGAATGTGTGGATTCATTTGCAGCACAGGATTTATGTACAATCTTTTTGCATTGTTGAACAACATCCATAAGCCCCGCAACCTCAATAAAATCAGCAGGGAGCTTCCTGTAAAAATCATGAGCGGAACAGACGATCCTGTAGGTTCCTGCGGAAAAACCATAAGCCGTCTTGCCGCAATCTATTGTGGAATGGGAATCAAGGATGTTTCCCTAAAACTATATAACGGCGCCCGCCATGAACTGCTGAATGACAGATGCCGTTATGATGTGATAAACGAGATAATTGCTTTCTGCAGAAAATAGATAACAACGCCTAGTTGCCTGCTTTTCTTGTAGGCCGCTTAGGCTTTTGTTTTTTCTTAAGCTGGATTCCAAGATCAACAAGAACCTTTCTTACAGCATAGTCCAGCTCGGTTCTTTGAGGATTCATCGGAAGAACGAAATTGCGGCAGATAGCCCAGGTGCGCTTGTAAAGCTCGGCCGCAGAGCTTTCCTTTTTTTCTTCATTCCAATCCGTAAGCTGGGCGACAAAATCCTTAAGAATGTAGTAAAGTCTTTCTCCCAGCTTGCTTTCTGGCTTGCTCCGCACAAGCTCATCAAGCTGTGCAAGACTTTCCATGTATTTTTTTGCAAATACCTTGCTTTCAATCATAAGTTCCGTTGCCGCAGGCTGCAGATATATGTAAAGATCAGTATCAAGCGCCGCAGAAACAATATCCTTTGAGTGTCCGCTGTTGATTATCTTGAGAAGCTCTTCCGTAAGACGGGATGGAGAAACTGGAGAAAGAAGGGCAGATGATTCTCGGATTTTTTTCTTAAGCCTGCGTGGCAATTTGCAGCCTGTAGTCGCACCGTACTTGACGGCTCTGAGCATTCTAACTGGATCTTCTATGAAGATTCTGTCCAAAGGAATGACAGGAGTAACAACACCTTTCTTTATGTCCTTGATTCCATCAACATAGTCGATCACCTGCTGCTTCAACGGATCGTAATAGAGGGCATTCAATGTAAAGTCACGGCGCATTACATCCTCATCCATGGTACCAAAGGCATTGCCGACAGAACCATCACAGATTGAACGGAAAGTGCTTACTTCAAAGATCTTTTCACCGAAGAAAATATGGACAAGGCGGAACCTTTTGCCGATTATCCTGGAATTCCTGAAGATCTTCTTGATTCTGCTTGGAGTTGCATCAGTGACGATGTCAAAGTCCTTAGGCTTTCTTTCGCCAAGGAGGTCACGCACGGCACCTCCAACTATATATGAATCAAAACCGTTGCTCTTTAGTTGGTTTATAATGTAGATTGCATCGCTGTCGATGGCAGAAAGGGGTATTTTATGCTCTTCTTTTGTATAAACGACAGCCTTCTTTACTGGACGCCCCTTAGCATCCGTTCCATATCTGACTAACACAATGGGGCATATTCTATTTATTTACAGTGATTTTGTCTATAATGATGCTTACTTCTTCTATCAAAATCCCAGTGTATTTCTCTATGTTCTCAATGACATACTGCTGAAGTCTGTGGATTTCACCTGTCAGCTGACGGCCAAAAGGAACATCTACAGTCACAATAAGCCTGTATCCACGGGCATTCTTTTTGATCGAAAGCTTCTTGATTCGTATATCCTTGGAGAATTCACTGACACAATGCATCGCCATCTGGCTGAGTGCCGCCTCAGAAATCTCGATTCTCCCTTTCTTGCTGAATTCAGGAGTCACAATGGATTTTTCAAGGGAGGCCTGATTCTTTTTGCCAAAATTGAAAAGCTTGAACTTTCCTTTGCCTTTTTCCGCCATTTCCATCATGGAATCGTGGAAAATCTGGGAATAGCTTTTCTTTACCTCAATGGCAGGTACTGGAATTACATGCTTGCCTTCGATCTGACGGCTTCTGATGGCCTTTTCCAGCTCTTCACGGGAAGCTATGTCCTCAATCTTTACTATCTTTGAAGGGAGTGGAATCTGTAGACGGGAAGTAATCTTCTGAACCATCTTTTCGCTTGTTCCGATGATGAGGAGTTTTTTTATCTTGTTTGTCTGAAGTGCCTTTGCGACCTGGTCCCTATGCTGCTTGTCGTCAAAAAGGGCAATCCTCACGGCTCCCATATAGGTTTTCTCATGCTTGGCAGTACGCCCTGCAATGATCTTGTCGTTCTGAATGAGGAGACCGTCATCTATGATGGCTTCAATGCCGTTTTCCTGGGCTATCAGCTTTGCTCGGAAACTTTTTCCTGTACCGCTTTCGCCAACAAGGGCAAAAACCGACAGACCATGTCCTGTCAAGCGAGAAAGAATATTCATACTAAAATTATAATATAGAAAAAAACAATTTGCAAAACAAACAGATTAAATTCCGTTAAAAAATGGACACGGAGCAGTGATTTCATGAGGCAATCCGACTGGGTTTTGCGGAAAAGAAAGCTTCCATGCATGCAAAAAGAACATTCTGTTCTTCAATTCCTTACCGCCATAGGCCGTATCACCGATCAAAGGATGCCCATGCAACGCCGACTGAGCCCTTATCTGATGCTTTCTGCCAGTCTCGATGGAAAATTCAACCAGGCTGCATTCATTTCCCATTACTTCAGTCTGTTTTAAGAATTTCGCAACCGTAATCGCTTCCTTTCCGTTTTTACCACCTGCAATTACCGTACCATAGTTTTTATCGCTGTTTTCTGGCACGAGGATAAGATCTACATACCGTTCAAAAGGCACCCCATAGGATCCTTCCACAATTCCAAGATATTTTTTACCTACAGAATGTGCCTCTATGTTTTCCGTAAACCATTTTGCTCCCTGCAGACTCTGGGAAAAGGCAACAAGTCCACTTGTATACCTGTCTATCCTATGGAGCGGTCCAGGTCTAAAGGATATGGACTGACCTCCATTATTTCTGAAATCATATTCCACAAGATCACAAAGGCAAAAATCACAGTCCTTTGAAGGCTGGACATTTATTCCTGAAGGCTTATTGACTATCAAAATGTGCTCGTTTTTAAAAACAGTAATATCCTCCAGACTGAATGGGAATTCCCTTTCCATAGCCTCCTGCTGCTCAAGCTTGTTGGAGTTTCCAAAAAGGAATTCTGCAACAGAAATGGAATCCCCCTCGCAAACCCTGTAATCGCCAGAAGACTTCTTTCCATTGACCTTTATCATGCCTTTACGGATAAGAGGGAATATACCTGAGGAGATGCAATTGGACTCAAATATCCTTGAAACCACCTTATCAAGTCTGCGTCCTGAGTCATCCTTTGCTGCATTGAAAATCCTGAAGTCCATGGATGGTATGATAATGGCGGAACCAACAAAATGCAAATAGTAATGGAACAAAATTGCATAATATTGTATAATTTTAAACATGGATTTTAAAAGTCAGCTTCATTCATTTCTAACTCAACCAGCAATCATTGCCTGTATTTTCAGCTGGCTTTCCGCCCAATTCCTAAAGACTCTGATCAAGCTGTTTTCTGGCAAGGTCCACAGCCTTAAGGAACTCCTTGAACTCCTTCTCTGGAGAACTGGAAGCATGCCTTCAAGCCATTCATCTTTAGTGACAACTCTATGCACAATGATTGCCTTCCATTCTGGAATCGACAGTGACGTGTTCATCCTTTCATTGGGATTTTTCCTTGTAACCATCAGGGATGCGGTTGGAGTCCGCCGTGCAAATGGACTTCAGGCTGCATTGCTCAACAGGGTTGGTAGAAGTCTTGCCGAAAAGGGCATCATTGAATTCAAACCAATCAAGGAAGTGCAGGGGCACACTCCAACTGAAGTTCTCATGGGAGTCCTTCTCGGTTTCGTAATCGGCCTGGCATTCAGCGTGTTAAAATAAATGAAGTTCAACAAGACTGCAGCAGTTTCACTTGCCGTAATCATCGCGACATTCATTCTCTCCATCGTCTTAAGGGCAGTTCCAGTCTCAAGAATTTGGAACAGCTATTCCGTTGCCTATGTAGAAAAATCACTTTCAGAGGAAACCGTTCTTTCATATTTTGAAAGATATTCCATCGACAGTGTCATAAGCCTCGGGGGACAAAGGGTTCCATTCGTTTCTGACTTTACTCCAGTCCTTCCACAAAGGGATTCGTCATACCTTAGCGACCGTCTTTCTTATTTCTTTGATCTTTCCGACACCTACTGCCTTTATTATATTCCTAAAAGAAATGATTCCGCATGTGTAAAGGCACTTGAGGAAATAGTACATGACACAAACACACCTTGTGGGATCGATGGTAAACAGCAGTATCCCTGGCTTGTTCCCATGATCGTCCTTGCCGTGTTCGCCATGTTTCTTTTTCTTTCACGCAACAGAAAAGTATTTGCACTGTCATCCGCAAGCATTGTTGTTCTTTCCTTTTCACAGGTCTTCTATCCAGTTGCTGCGGCCGCCATTCTCTATATGCTTTCATGCTATCTTGCCTCCAGAATCTGGGGAAGAAGAAAAGCTTTCAGCGTCCTAAAGAAAAGCATTTACGTTACGCTTCCACTGGTGGTTTCCGTTCTTTCAATAATGTTCCTTTCCATCCAGAGTGCGGTTCTGGTTCTCCTTTGTTGTGCATCATCAATATGTTCCCTAATCCTTCTTGACACATGGGAAAAATTCATTGACTCAAAATCCACCTTCAAATTCGTAAGGATTTTTGGAGCACCACAGATGCCTCTCATGCATCATGCAACGGCAAAACACACCTTGTTCTGCCTTGTGCCGCTTTTCATCCTTCTTGTGATTTTTCTTCTTTCAAGCAGGATTTCCACCAGGACAGAGACAGAAATTTCGATTCCTGTTCCCGTCCACTCATCGCAGATAAATGACGGTGAAAAAATTCTGCCAGGACTGAACGATTTCTACAAATGGTTCTGGAAGGCTAAGTCATATCCTTACAGGAACCTGAATGAATCCTCTGCCGCTGCGGAAGTGGAAGAAGGTGAGACTGTGACCGTTCCTCGATATGAAATGGAAGATGACAGAATCGTAGAATCTGAGGTTCTTCTAATGACCTATGATGACAGGTTCCGCGAGGAAGTAAACAAGGAAATAGAAAACCTTGAATATGATGCAGTTGAAAAACTGATGAAAAAGCAGGGCAGCGATGTCACTGTAGTCTATAGAAACGGCGGGGAATCCCGAGGACAGACTGATGGATTGGGGCTCATCCTTATTCTAGTATGCCTGTTTGTTCCTATGTTTCTCCTTCTCATTTATGTTTTGAAATCAGGCAGGAAATCAAGATGAAAGCAATAAACAACTTCATTTATCCCGACCATCCTATGTTTGAGACTTCTGTCCGTTCCTTTTTGCCACAGAACATCGTAGTTCCTTTCTGCCAGGCTGACGGAAAGGAATATGAATGTACGATGGAAATCGGAGACAAGGTACACGAAGGGCAGACCATCGCGGCGCCTAAAGGAATTATCTCCGCAAACGGTGCCTGCATCCATTCTTCGGTTCCTGGAGAAATCCAAACAATCGTCCAATGCACGCTTCCTGATGGTAAACTTTCCTATGCGGCCAGAATAAAGACGCAAGGTGAATTTACTTTTCTTGGAAAGAAACAGAATCCAGTTGAATGGAATCTATTTTCTTCCGCAACATTGCTTGAAGAATTCAAGTCAAAGGGAATCGTAAATACATTCCTTGGAAAGACCGTTTCCCTCGCAACAGAAATAAGGAACTGTACACTAAAAAAACATAGATTTGTAATCGTCAGAATGTTCGATGAAGATCCAAGCCGATACACGGATACGCTCATCGCTTCCCATTTTACAGAAAAGGTAATTGAAGGTGCAAAAATCGCCGCAAAAGCTTTTGAAGCAGAAGGCATTGCATTCGTCCTTCCTAAAAAGGCGGATTTTACAATTGCCCAGGAGCTCATAGATGACAATTTCTATGTGACTGCAACAGCGGACAACACCAAGTATCCAGCAGGATTCATTCACAGCCTTATGCGGCAGGTAAGAAAGACTTCAAAGATTCCTGAGTACGAAAGATTCATAAATGTAAACCATAAGTGTCTTTTCCTTGACCCTGAGACATGCCTTTCGATCTACGATGCCATTGTCCTTGGAATCCCTGTAATCGAACGATTTGTCCATGTAACTGGTACCTGCCTTAATTCTGCAGGAATGTTTAAGGTTCGCCTTGGAACGACCATCAGGGACCTTGTGGAGCAGTGCGGAGGATTCAGCACACCTCCATCAAAAATTGTAATCAATGGACTCATCAGAGGAAACGGAATCGCAGAGCTCGATATTCCTATCACAAAAATGGTCAAGTCCATCGAATTTCTTCCTTCAAGGGAGCTGTGCGTGCAGAAATCGACTTCCTGCATCAGATGTGGACGGTGCCGTGCAATCTGTCCCGAACACCTTGTTCCAGATCTGCTTTACAAGATGGCATCAGAAAATTTCATACTTCCAAGGGATATTGCTGCGACTGCAAGAATCTGCGGCCAATGTGCCCTTTGTAACAGCGTCTGTCCATCAAGGCTTTCCCTTTGTCAGACCATCGCACTTTTGAATTCAGGAGAGAACAATGCTTAACTTTGAATTGAACAAATCCTGCAAGAAAATCACAATAAATCCATTCACTTTTGCCAGCTGGTCATTGGATACAGTTTCCACCGTGACCATTGTCCTGCTTATGGTTCAAGTCCTTATGCTTTCCGTAACAAAAAGCACTGGATCCCTGATAGTTCTTGTTGGAGCACTTGCTGCCTCCGTCCTTTCAGAAATAATCCATCGCACATTGCTTGTCCGCGACATGCATTTCCATTCCTGGAGAATCTCCATCATCCAGGGGCTTTTGACAGGACTACTTCTTCCGTCGACATACAATCCTCTGGCTGTTTTCCTTGTTGTTTTTTTCGCAATGACGATTTTCAGATGGGCATTCGGAGAATTTGCAGAATCCTGGGCAAACATCGTTGCCGTCTGTGTCGTCGCACTGTATCTCATCAATTCATCCTGCTTTCCACCATCTGCATTGTCTTCATCAGACCTGCAGTCAAGAAATGCAGCATTGATCCTGATTCAGAATGGAACAATCACGCCGATATCAGCGGACAGCGCAGTCACTGACTTTCTCAACAGAACAATATTCAAGTTGGTTGGAATTTCAATTCCAGAAGGATATGTCAGCCTTCTTTGGGACAACGGTTCAAGCATTCCAGCATTCAGATTCAACGTGGTTACATTGATCTCATCCCTTGTGCTCATTTCACTTGATTTCGTCGATATTCTTATTCCTGCTATCTTCCTCTTTGTCTATACAATTCTCATCCGTTTTGTAAGTCCAATCATCCTTGGTGGAATTCCAATGCAGGGCGACATTATTCTTGCATTGCTCACAAGCGGAACTCTTTTCTCGACACTTTATATTCTCCAGTGGTACGGAACGACTCCTATCAACCTGTGGGGGAAAATCATATATGGAATCACGGCGGGTATACTTGGTTTCATCATCATAGGCTTTGGTCTTTCGTCCGTCGGTTATGTTTTTACCGTCATCTTGATGAATCTCATTTCTCCTTGCATTCAGGTGATTGAAGACAAAAGAAAGTTTGCAAGCATCCGAAAAAAAGTAATTCCACGACTCAAGATAATGAAGGAGTATGAAGATGCTTAACCAGGAATTTGATGAATTGACTCTTGCAACTTCAGAAAAAAAGATATTCTACAAGAACATGTCAATCAAAGCTGGCATTTTCTGTGGAATTCTCGCAGTGTTCTTTGGACTGTTGGTTACATTCTCCCTTCTTGGAAGAAAATCATGGAGATCAGGCCTTAAACATGAAATAGAAAGGGTATTCTCTGAAAATTCATATTCTGAATATTCTGTTGGAGAATATGTCAGGCTTGACTCCGCAATGAATGTAAACTGTGCTGTATTCAACGCAGAATCAGAAGTCAAGAAAGACTTTGAGTCATACGCAGTGATCATCCGTTTTCCTACACTCTATGGACCTGTAGCAGCAGTGTATGTCCATGAATCAAAAAAGACTGAAGCCACTTTCATCGGCTTTGCCCAGATAAACAGCAGGCTATCCGATTCAATAAAGAGTGCGACAATGAATTCTCAGGTTGCATATTGGGCAACCAAGATTCCATCGATAACAGCTACTGCAATTTCTGCGTCCGCTACAAAAGCAAAGGGAGATAGAAAATGAAAAAAAATGAACTTTATGTCTACTCAGCGCTTTCACTGGCAGTTCTCATTCCAGTTCCAGGCAGATTGGCATATGGAATAATCATAGTGATCATGCTTTACCTGCTGACAGCATTGGGTATCCTTTTCAGAAAGCTTTCATCCATGTTTTTCGAATACGGACTTCATAGTGTCCTCATCGCGGTGATGCTAATTTCTACCTCTGTCCTGATCAGACAGATACTCATAATGATTTCACCTTTCATGGCATTCGTCATTGGAATCAACATCTATGTACCTGCGCTTACAGCATTCATCCTCGGCAACCTTTACAGAAAATCAGGACTTTCCCTCGGTGATTCCCTTAAGCTTGGCATGATGAAATGCAATGCCTATTCAGCTTTCGCAATCGTATTCTTCTTTATCCGTGATTTCCTGGGATACGGAACGATTACATTTCCATGCAGTACTGGAGTCCATGAAATCATGCTTCTGAACAAGACCCCCGTACTCATGATCGGCAGTTTCCTTGCTACATTGCCAGGTGGCATTGTTCTTCTTGCAGTCCTTCTTGCCATCATCGCAAGCACAATGAAAAGGTTTGAAATTCTCGGAACCTCAAGGAGGAACGGATGATGCTGAATACAATTCTTTATTATGTTTTCTTCAGTTCCATTGTCCTTGTCTACGGAATTGGAATCGAGCGTTCTGTCGTACTAAGTAAAAAACAGCATGACCTCATGATCAAGGCCCTCAAGATGATGATATGTGTTTCATCGACTTCGGCATTGTCATACCTCATCGTCAACTGGCTTCTTGTACCTGTAGATTTGACTGAGCTTTACCCATTTGTCGTGATTTTATTTTTTCTTGCCATCTCAGTCTTTGTTGAGGCAATCATCCGCATCACGGCAAGGATAAGTGCCGTGGAATCAGGCATCGCACTTATGTTCATCTTCGTCGGACTTACAGAATCAAATTCCTTTGGAGAATGTGTATTCATATCGGTTCTTTCAGTCGCCTCATTCTTTGCAATGACACCTTTTGTCATCGCAATTACAAGGAGAAACGATCTTAACGGCAGAACCCAGGAATACGAAAAGAACGGATTTATTCTTGTAAGCATAGCAATAGTAATGTTCATTCTTCTTTCATGGAATGTTACATGGCTCAACAAAGGAGTGTTCCTATGATCTTTACAATCCTCATGATGATCCTATTCCTCATACTCATCTCAATTGTATTTGCTTTCATCTTTGAAATGCTTGTACCTTCTTTGAGAGCACAGAACATTTCCTTCAACAAGCCTATTTTTTCTGAAAATGAAATCCGCGTAAGGCCATCCCTTATGGAAACCTTCAAGGAAGCAAAGGACACAAAGGCTGTGGTGATGTGCTCTTCAAGAAAACAGTGTTCTGATTTCCGTTTTGAGTATGATGGTCCAAAAAGCTGTTCGCTATATCTTTCTCTTTGCGACACTGAACACGACTGCAAATTCGGATGCATCGGTTTCGGAGATTGTGTCAAAGCCTGTACACGCAAGGCAATTTTTATTGAAAACAATACTGCTGTCGTCAACGGATTGTGCAATGGTTGCGGCAAATGCATAGAATTCTGTCCTAAAGGAATCATTAAACTGATACCTGCATCAACAGAACGTGCAGTCTTTTGCTCAGCACCATTCTCAGAGAAAACCAAGTGCTCGGACAATCTAAAGGAAACAGACATCAACTATGGCAGCAAAGACTTCAAATTGTCAAAGAAATTGTATACACTTGTCCATGGAAACCATTAGGCGAATTTACAAAACAAGATAAGGAAAAACAATGAGCCAGCTGAATGTCTGTCTTGAACTTGCTGCCGACATCTCGTCAGGAAAAGACCAGAGCCTTCTTGAAGAAAACTATCAGAAAATTTTCAAAGGCGCTTTAACATTCCTATATTCTCACCCAGACTTCTATCTGTCCATTGCCTTTACTGGACCTCAGCTGGACTATTATGAAAGAAAGCACCCTGAATCAATACAGCTTCTTAAAGACCTTCTTTTAAGGAAACAAATTGAAATCATAGGTGGGGGATACTATGCCCCCATATTTCCGCTGATCTATCCAAGGGACAGGTCTGGACAGATTGAGAAGATGTCCATATCCATAAGGCAGACCCTTGGTAAAAGACCATGTGGTCTATACCTTTTTGGAAGCATTTGGGATCCTATGCTTATCACAAGCTTCAACTCGACTGAAATGTCCTATGTTTTCCTTGACAGTACCTTGATCGCCCAGAAATATCTTAAATGTCTGCCAATAATCACAAGCGAACAGGGAAAAAGCCTTAAGGTTCTTCCTACTTATAAAAATCTTCTTCCTGAAGAAAAAGAAAGCAAAAAAGATTGGAC
This sequence comes from Treponema sp., assembly GCF_045641405.1. Classification (GTDB taxonomy): domain Bacteria; phylum Spirochaetota; class Spirochaetia; order Treponematales; family Treponemataceae; genus Treponema_D. The sequence goes on along the minus strand of NZ_JAZUGX010000047.1, from coordinate 18,447 downwards.
AAAACGCCTGTCTAGATTCTACGAAAAAAACAGAATTGAAGACTGCACAAGACCTGTTGTTTCCATTTCCATAGATTTTGATTACTTTGGCAGACTTCTATCCAGCGGTTTCCTCAACGACCTGTTTGACTTCAATCTTGATTCAAACTTTCATGAAAAAGCAATCAACTACACATTGCCACACGACTATCTCTGCAACGCTGTAGATTTTCTACCAGTCTATATTCCTGCTGGAATGGAATGGAACATTGCACAATGGGCTTCAGTGCCATACACAAAAACAGAGAATTCAAGCCATTTTCCATTGTCTATACACGACTATCTGAACATTTACCCCCAGAACAATCGTCTATATGAAAGGATGATGTACATAAGCATGCTCATCTTCCAGGCAAAGGGCGGTGACAAGATGAGAAAGGCGAGTGCTACCCAGAGTCTATGGCAGGCACAGAGCGGAACAAATTTCATCTGCTACCCAGAAGGTGTTCCAGCTCCTGCAGAACTGAGGCAGGCAGCCTACAGAAATCTGAACGAAGCAGAACGCTTTGTAAGAGATGCCTCAAAACAGAGCAAGGAATCCCTTACCACATACGACTACAATGGTGATGGTCTAAATGAATATATAGCTTTCATGGAACGCTACAATGCGGTCGTTTCTCTGAAAGGAGGACAGATAACCGACTTCAATCCAATAAAATCAAGTTCAAACTATGCGGCAAGCATTTCTGCCATTGAAAAGTTTGACGGTTTCACTGACGGCTATACACGAGGCTTTTTTGTCGAACATCTAAGCTCTAAAGGTGATCTCAAGAAATATCTGGACAACAATCAGATTTCTTCTCCAATGTTCTCCAAAACACTTTTTACGGAAAGAAAGCTTGAGATCAAAAGAAAGGAAATTCATCTGGAAGGAAGGGGACTTTTTTCTGAACTTGAAATTCCTGTATCCTTAAGAAAGAACATCACCTTTACCCAGTCTGGAATCAATGTTCAGTACATCCTTAGGAACGAAAGTGAAGAAGAGCTTAACGGACTGTTTGCGGTTGAACTGAACTTTGCTCAGACACGATTTGACAAGGAATATGCAAACGGGGCTCAGTACTCGGTTGAAATCATCCAGAACGAAGAGCTGAAACAGTTTGACCAAAAGAAAAAATTCTCATTCAACAACGGTGTTGCATTCATACACATAACGGACACGGCAGACAAACGGGTTTTCGAAATTGAGCCAAATGAGCTAGCAGGATTTTCATGCTCATACCTTTCATTCAAACGCCCAATGAAAACTCCAGAACCAGAAGAAACTTCGCGAACTCTTATATCAAGCCTTTTCTGGGAAATAAACATTGCGCCAGGAATGGAAAAAGAAAAATCCATATTCCTGAACATCGTCCCAATGAAAAAATAAGAGGGAATGTCCATAACTGTAAATCTGCTATTGGACAGCCCCTCTCGTATAACCTTTCAAGACATCAAGTAAATGAATGATCCCCAACCAGCCTGATCATTTAGGCTCAAACCTTGGACTCTTGATGAATTTTTCAAGGCTTTCTTCCCATGAAGGAATCTTTATCTTCAACCCCATCTTTATCTTGTCTTTACTGAGCACCGAATACTGAGGTCTTTTTGCATCTGTAGGGTAATCCTCCGTGAGGCATGGTTCTATCACGCAGTCCTTTGTGATTGTTCCGTATTTTTTTCCATACTCATAGATTTTATTGCAGAATTCAAACCATGTTGTTTCACCCTGATTTGTAAAATGATAAATCCCATAAGGCAAAGCGGATTTCTTTCCAAAAAGAAATGGAGCCTTGTCTGAAGAATCAATTATCTTTACTATGGCTTCCGCAAGGTCTACTGCACAGGTAGGAGTTCCCTTCTGGTCATTGACAACCTTTACAGAATCCCTTGTATTCATGGCCTTTGTCATGGTGTATACAAAATTCTTTCCATCAAAACCATACAGCCAGGCTGTTCGGATGATGTAATAAAGCGTCATTTCCTTTTCTATCTGTCGTTCACCTTCTGCCTTTGTCTTTCCATATACACCTATAGGATCCTTAGGATCTTCTTCTGTATAAGGAACTTTTCCATTGCCGTTGAAAACATAGTCGGTGGAAATATGGATCAACTTGGCACCGATTTCCCTTGCAACACGTGCAATGTTGAGGGGACCTTCTGCATTAAGGCTTTCTGCAAGGTCAGGTTCAGACTCGGATTTATCAACTGCAGTATAGGCAGCACAATTGATAACCCAGGTTATTTTTTCAGGAACCTTCCTTTTTCTAACCGTAAGCCCAGTTGTGTTTGCCGCAGGTCCATGACTAGATGCAAATTTTCTCAGCTCCGATGAATTCGTAATATCTACTTCGCGGTCGCTACCGATCCACTGAATTTTATTTTCAGTAAGCTGTCTGGCGATTTCACTGCCCAACATGCCTTTATCCCCAATAAGCCAAACCATGATTTTGCCTCCCGTTTATGCAATGCATCAATTATATATAAATTCATATTTCATCACAACAAGGCTTTTATTGAAGAAAGTGATGTTTTCTTATAAAATGTTTTCAATATGAATATGGAAGCTTTTGTTTTGGGCTGCGGTGGTATGATGCCGCTTCCTTACCGTCATTTGACATCTGTTCTTCTCCGTCGTGATGGTGATCTTTTCTTGTTTGACGGTGGAGAAGGGACTCAGGTTTCACTCCGCAGACTGAATCTTAAATGGAAAAAAATCAACGCAATATTTGTTTCACATACACACGCAGATCATGTTACTGGACTTCCTGGAATTCTAATGCTTTCTGCCCAGGTTGACAGGAATGAACCTTTATACATCTTTGGACCTCCAAAAATCGCAGAATACATAGAATCAAGCCGTAAAGTGCTTGATATGTATATCAACTATCCTATTGTCGTAAAGGAAATAACAGCGCCCTGCGATGTTTACGAAGGTGACGGCTTCAAGGTTCGTGCTTTTCCATTGGAACACACCAAGACCTGTGTAGGATATACCCTTGAAGAATACGATCGTCCTGGTGAATTCAATCCTGATGTTGCCATTGAGCTTAAGGTTCCACGAGGTCCTCTTTGGGGTAAGCTTCAGCACGGCCAGACAGTACTCAATGAAGACGGTCAGGAAGTAAAGCCAGAGCAGGTTGTAGGACAGGCAAGAAAAGGCCGAAAATTCAGCTTTGTCACAGACACAATGTATCTCCCGACCATCGCCTCCGAAGTAAAGAACAGCGACCTTCTTATCTGTGAAGGAATGTTTGCGGACGACTGCGCAGACCAGGCAAAGGAAAAAAAGCATATGACATCACGCCAGGCTGCCAACATAGCAAAAGACGCAGAAGTAAAAAGAATGGCATTGATCCATTACAGCCCACGGTACAATGACAAGGATCTGGATCTTCTTTTGAAGCAGGCAAGGGAAGTTTATCCACAGGCAGAACTTTCCAGGGACAGGATGCATATAGAGATTCCTTATGTCGAATAATTCTGTAGAGATTAAATCCTTTACAAAAAAATACGCATCGAAGACGGCCTGTGATGAAATCGATTTCATGGCAAAAGAAAATTCAATTACAGGTCTCTTAGGTCCCAATGGAGCAGGGAAATCCACACTCCTGAAAACGATATGCGGAGAAATTTACCCAACGTCAGGTTCTGTATCTGTCTGCGGTCTAGAGCTCCCACAGGATATAAAAAAAATCATCGGTTTCGTTCCAGAGACTCCAGAGCTTGAAAGCAATCTAACGGTAAAAGAAACACTATTGCTTGAAGCAGATCTATTCTCCGTCAAGGATGCTGTGAGTTCCATTGAAAAAGCGGTAAAACTATGCGACCTTGAGGATGTTCTTTCATGCAAGATACGGACCCTTTCAAAAGGCTACAGACAAAGAGTCAATCTTGCAAAGGCGATATGCATTGAACCAAAGGTTCTAGTCCTCGATGAGTTCTCAGCTGGCTTGGATCCTAAACAGACAGTACAGCTTAGAAAAGGAATAAAGGAACTTTCAAAGAGTACCACCGTGATTTTTTCTACCCATCATATAGAAGAAGCGATTTCACTCTGTGATTTCATCTACATCATGAATCATGGAAAAATCGTCGCCGAAGGAACTGCTGAATCAATCTCAACAAAGCAGGGATGCAGGAATCTTGAAGATGCATACCTTAGGCTGATTGAAGGTGGTGTCTAAAATGAACAGACTGATACATCGATTTCTTCACAAGATCTGCCACACAACCTCAAGCTACATTGCATCGATTGTTTACATTACATATATTGCATTGCAATGGTTCATCGGCCAACGATTTTTTGCAGGCATGGGCACGACAGACCTACATCGATTCTTTGCGGCATTCCCATTTGCCTTCATAGTTTATGTTCCTTTGCTGGTTTCTGTATCCAAAATTAGGCGGCAATGGTCGTTTCCATATTCAACCTCATACATCGCTCTTGGCTGGATATTATCTGTATTCCTTGTTGCACTGGCTTCTACCATGCTCACAGCATCAGTTCCTCTTGCCGTAACAGCTTTTGGTGACATCGAATGGTCGCAGTTCTTTTCTGGATATTTTGGAATCCTACTTTTTATGCTTTGTGCAATTGGATTTACAGCATTAGTTTTTACATTGATAAAAAGCACTGCCGTAGGTTTCGTTGTATCCGTAATCGGTCTTGCCTTATGCAACTCTATACACAACATTCCGCTTTACATAGATCCAGGAAAATTGACTTCCTTTATCATCAAAAGCATTTCCTTTGCATGGAATTTTGATTCCTTTGCCAAGGGCATCCTTGATTTAAAACAGATACTCTATTTTATGCTTGCTTCAATTCTTTTTTATTCATTGATCCTATATTCAGTTGAAAAAAGAAAAGGAAACAGCAATGAAAATTTCAGAAAGGCATCAAAGGTCATTACATCGACATTCCTCATTCTCTGCGCCCTTACATCTTTCATAAATGTGAAATTTGACCTTACACGAGCAAAGAAGTTTTCAATCACAGAATACACAAAGCAGATAGTCTCAAAGGTCACAGAACCTGTTACAATCACATATTACCTGTCTCCAAGCCTAAAAAATCTATATCCTCAGGTAAAGGATGTCACAGACTATCTAGAAGCCTTTTCTTCAACCTCAAGTCTGATTTCATTTAAAATCATAAACCCGTCAACCCAGGAGCTGCAAAGGCGTCTTGCCGATCACGGAATCAATGGACAGCCCGTAAGGACAAATTCAGTTTCCTCATCAACGGTGACAAAGGTCTATTCCGCAGTTGTGATGGACTATCTTGGAATGACAGAAACAATTCCTTTTGTGCTTGCCGCATCCACATTGGAATTCGACCTGGCACAGAAACTGAATTCACTTGTCGAAGAAAAAAAGAATCTTGTCCAGATCGTATGCGCAAATGATCTTTCTATTGAAAATGACTACAGCTATATGGTTCCTTACTTAAAGTCCCTTGGCTATGTTCCGTTTGTAAGTGAACTCCCTTCATCTTCAACCGATGATGACAGAAGCTTCATTTCATTTCCAACGGTTCCCCTTATTGTCCTTGGCTCTGAAAGGTTCACAAGAAAAGACAGCAAATGTCTTGAAGAATTCATTCTTAAGGGGGGAAAGGCTTTCATAGCAACTCAGCCATATAGCGTAAACCTAAAGGACGACTGGTCAATAAGACAGACAGAGGAACAGCTTTACTTCCAAAGAATTCTCTTTACCTTTGGCATCTACTTTAAAAATACCTTGACCTGCGACATTTCAAACTTCAGGCTGACCATGGTAAGCGATACAGGAACAAACGGAAATCCTGCAGAAAAAAATACGGAATATTTAAACTATTCACTTTGGCCTGTCATAAGACCTCAGGTTTTTGCTCCAGACGGAATGACAACCTTCTGGCCTTGTGCATTCGACATCGACAATGATGTTGCCGACATGGAAAATCTTGCCGTAAGCCCAATACTGACAACAAGCACAGGTTCATGGCAGATGGAAAAAATTGATGAAAAATTCATCACAAGTCCTTTTGTCTGTCCTAAAACACCTGCAGAAAATGAATTAAAAGGGGAGTTCACCATCGCTGCGGCAGTTTCTAAAAAAGATAATCCTGAAGATATAGAATTAATCCTACTTGGTGACCAGTACGCACTTTCTACACCGATGATTTCCTACAGTTCTTCAGATGCAATGGATTTTAGGTCGATGGAATTTCTTGGCAACAGCCTTTTACTTTTAAGCGGAGAAAAGGATCTTCTTGCCTTAAAAAACAAGAGCACATTCAATCACAGCCTATATAAAATATCGGAGCAGGAAATTGAAGAAGCCGTCAGAAAGACTTTCTTCATCACCATAATTCTACCGATTCTAATGATCATAGGGGCAGGTTTATATTCTGCTTACAGAAGGAGAAAACATTTTAGATGAAAAGACTTCCTACCAAAAAGGCATTCATGCTTTTCTACGCTTTTGACATTGTACTTCTTATAATTGTTGCGGTTTTTCTGCTGCCGTTTTCAAAAAATAGAAATGTTCAGGAATCTATAAAAACGGCATTACTTGATTCTGCGTTGGAAAAAGAGATTACCGAAATCAGAATCGTTGACAGACAGAAAAAATACGGAATCACCATGTACAGGATGGATGACCGCTGGATTGGAACCGACACGGAATCAAACAACACCCTTTATTGGCCAGTAAACCAGCAGACAATGGAAAGATTTTTTAAGGCTGTCACAACGGAAAACATATGGACAAAGAAAGCTTCAAATGTAACTTCCTGGGAAAAGCTTGGTGTGGACACAGAAAATGCGGTAGAAGTCGATCTTAGAATTGACGCAAAGACAGCAGGAGCATTCTTCTTTGGCTTTATGGATGATCTGACTGGGGATAGATTTTTTAGAACATCAAAAGAAAGCACCGTATGGTCCTCACAATCTTCTGTGGAAAATTTCATATTCGGAATGCTTGCAAACAACTGGGCAGATCCATACCTTGTTCCGCCATGTATAAGCGGTATGTCTCCAAAGGATAGTGAATCCTATCTTAGAAGAGGAGAGCTTGCCTACATAAAACCTGGAGACCATATTCAGCCAATTAAAACTTTCAAAAAATATTTTGAATCAGGCAATCATGCAGTCTATTCTTTTTATGAAAAGGATGATCAGATAGTCGTGATTCCTGAATTCTACGGAGATGAATACCTCAGACTATTGAGCTATAGATATACCATCAGCAGATGGACATACGACAAGTTCATCAAGGAGCTGGATAAATGAAAATCGAAAAATCAGCAATTGGAGTCTTTGAAGAGTTCGCAGAGGACTACCTTAATTTTGAGAAAACTCCAAAGAAAAATATTTTCTGGCTCGATACAATGGAATTTCTTTGCAACAGATTCGGGAATCCAGAGCTTGCATGTCCAAGCATCCATGTAGCAGGCTCAAAAGGTAAAGGCTCTGTATCCATGATGATAGCAAGAATTCTTGATGAAGCAGGGTACAGAACTGGCCTCTATTCTTCACCGCACATCCTGGATTTCATTGAAAGAATAGGTTCCTGCAAAGGTCCTTTTGAAGAAGCAGTATACGAAAAATCCGTAAAGGAACTCATTGATTTCGTTCGGTCGGTAAAGACTGAAGATCTTCCAGGAGAAAGACCCATCACCTGGTTTGAACTTGTCACCTTGCTTGGAATTCTTTCCTTTGCCAATGCAGGGTGCGACTACAGCGTCTATGAAGTAGGACTTGGAGGACGTCTCGATGCAACAAATGTCCTAAAGCCCGAAGTCTGCTGCATCAACCAGATAGAACTTGAACACACAGAATTTCTTGGGGACACAGTGGAAAAGATTGCCGCGGAAAAAGGTGGCATAATAAAACAAAACACGCCTGTATTCGTAGCTGAACAAACAGAAAGCGTAAAGCAGGTGTTCAAAAAGATTGCAGGGGACAAATCTGCACCCATATTTTTTGTCGATGAAATCTCAAATATCTCTCAGATTGTCTATAAAAATACTCAATTACACTGCACAATTTCTTCAATATTCTTCAAAAGACCATTGAACGTAACCTTGAACATGCTTGGAGACTTTCAGACAAGAAATGCAGCCATGGCAGCCCTTGCCGTAAAGCAGGTTTTACCAGACCTTGATGAAACCATAATCGAAAGAGGTCTTGAAAAGGCTATTCTTCCAGGACGCTTTGAAATATCTGGAAACATTGTCTACGATGGAGCCCACACCGTAAAAAGCATAGGCTTTACAATGGAAACCTTTGAAAAAATATTCAGCAATCAAGGACCCATAAACGCACATCTTCTTTTTGGATGCGCCGCAGACAAGGAGGTTGAAAAAATAGCCACGCTATTCAAAGGAAAATTCACAAAGGTAACCATTACAAAACCTGGCAATGTAAAGGAATCAGACATCGAAAGATTGAAGGCAGCCTTTGACGACGTAAACATAGAATACTTTTCATGCGCCGACTACCTTAAGGCAATACCTTATGCTGTAAGCAAGGCAAATGAAGAAAATGCAATCCTTCTGGTCACAGGAAGCTTCTACCTAGTATCCGAGGTAAAGAAATTCCTCCTGAGCCAAAAGTGCCTTTACTGTCAATAATGGTTCAATCTACATAGATCCTTGGAACTCTCTTGGAAATTCCACAGGTAATCTCATAGGGAATGGTTCCTGATAACCTTGCAATGTCATCCGCCGTCTGCAAGGCACCATCCTCGGCACAGCCAAAGAGAATCGCTTTATCCCAACGCTTGACCTTATGGTCTTTACCCAGTTCAACCATACACTGATCCATACAGATTCTTCCACGCACAGGATAACTGATACCATTTATGGATACAGAAACTCCCTCAGTACTAAACCTTCTGAACCATCCATCCTCATACCCAACAGGAAGAACAGCTATATCTGTATCCTTATCTGCAACCCAAGTGCAGCCATACCCAACAGACTTTCCTTTTGTAAAAGGTCTAATAGCGCATACTGAGGTTTCAACTGTCATAACAGGCTTCAAATCTATGTCGATCTTCTTGGAACTAAGATATTCGCGGGAAACCTCATCTGCATAATAGCCATAGCAAATGATTCCTGGACGAACCATATCCATATGGTATTCTGGATTATTGAGTGTAGCCGCAGAATTTGAACAATGACAGATACCAGGCTCGATACCAGCTTTTTTTATGGACTTTATGGCAGTCTTGAATTCCTCAAACTGACGCTTCGTATATTTTACCGCGCTTTTTGAAGTTCCATCGCTCAATGCAAAATGTGTTCCAGTGCCGCCAAGCACAAGCACTCCTGTGTTCATGATTTCCTGTGCATATTTTCCTGCCATCTTAGGAGAGCACCCGATACGTCCCATTCCAGTATCGATTGCAAGATGAACAGGGAAATCCTTGATACCTACCGATTTGCATACACCTGCAAACAACTGAATATATTCACTGTCAAAAACAAATGGGGTAAGCCCATAACGAACGGCGTCAGGAATTTCTTCTGGAGAACAAAGACTGAGAAGAAGAAGGGGAACCTTGATTCCTGCAGCGCGTAGCTCTATGCCTTCATCAACAGTTGCAATGGCAAGATAATCTGCACCAGCTTCCACCGCAGCCTTGGCACAAGGAACCGCTCCATGGCCATAGGCATCAGCCTTGATGGCAACACACATAAGCACATTTTTTTTCAGAAGATTTTTTATTGACGAAACATTGGATTTTAGATGTCCAAGATGGACAATCGCTTTTGTAGTTCTCATTTTATGAATATCCTATGTCCATATATTAGTCTATTGAAAGAATTGTTTAAAGTAGATTGAATCATGAGATAGAATAAAAATGATAATTGACACTTAATGGGTAATTCTATACTATATGATTGCTTCGCCCAGGTGGCGGAATTGGCAGACGCGCTAGGTTCAGGTCCTAGTGAGGGCAACTTCATAGGGGTTCAAGTCCCCTTCTGGGCAAAAAAAAAGACCGTTGTTTCTTTATGTGGATTCAACGGTCTTTTTTTTATCTCGATTGGAATTTCTAGTAAGTACAACGCTTAAAGAAAACAACGCAGATCACAACCAGAGCAACTATGCTGCCCAGAAAAAGCCACCCAGGAACATCATCACCGAAACCTGCATTTTCATGTTTCTTGAAAGCAAGCTTTATGGATTTCCTAGACTTTCGTGAAAGCTTATGTTTTCTGCCATCCAAAGTCTTTGACTCAGGTTCTCCATATATTTCTTCATGGCTCATGGCATAGTGGCAGGAAGGGCAACCGTGCAGAAAGTCCTTTACCGTACCTATATGACCACAGTTAGGACAACGGACAGCCGCAAAGAATTTTCCACACTTGGGGCAGAATTTTGCGTTGGAAGCAACCTCAGAGCCACATCCTTCGCAAAAATATTTTGCCTTCTTTTTCTGTTCAGCCATTATTCTGTTCCAAGATTATCAACGGTATAGTCGTAAATCTGCCATATTCCATCACGTTGACGAACATAATAAGTATAGCGCTTGCGTTCCTGGAACTTTTCATTCTTGAACCATTCAAGAACCTTTACAGTTCCTTCTGTCTGTGAATATGTTGTGGTCTCTATATAGAATTTTGATGGAATAGCAACAATGTCGTAATCGATTCTCTGAAGCATAAGGTCTGCCTTGAACGCACGGAGCATATCCGCTCTTTCATCAGCACTTACACTGTTATATTTTCTACCTCTTGCAGGGTCTCTCTTAAGCATTTCCTCAAGATCCATGTAAAGGAAGAACTGATCCCAAAGGGACTTCTGACGGGCGATCACAGTCTGCTCGATGACCTTGTCTGGACTTATATCTTCTGGCTGAAGAACTATCGCACTCTTTGTCTCCACTGGCAATGCATTTGAAGCGGCAGCAGAAGGGCTTGGACGGATTTCAAGGCTAAGTCTGTTTGAAGACATGTATTTGCCCTTGTTTCTGTAAAGCTCAGGATAGAATCTAAGTTCAACATAATAAATGGAAGGATCCTTGATCTCAAGATAATCCTTTAAGTTTTCACGGAATGAATATTCTTCACCAGGCTCAAGAGTTATTTCACGGAAATATACAGTCTGATTTGTCGTCCTCTTTCTTATAAGTCCCTGTGTAGATGGAAGCTGTGCCTTCTTTACATTGAATCCAATGAAGTCAACTGAGAACATCTTGTCATCGGCAATCTTGAACCTCATCGTTTCTGCGGTTGGGTTTGAGACAGTGATGTAGACATATACAGGATTGCTTTCGGAATCTCCAGGATAGTACATTGTTCTGTCATAGAATTTGATAGAAACTTCTGCCTTGTCCTTGGTCTCCGCAACGGCTGTATGGGCAAAAACCATGAAAACTGCTATAGTTGCAAGTAATGTGCGTTTAACGTTCACAGAAATACTCCCGAGGCCTAAAAGCCTCTATTTGTATTTTAAATTTAGTCCTGTGTTTATTATCGGTAATTTATGGAAAATTCATTATTAAAATCGCTTTTACCATTGATGTCTTCCTGCAGAAACCTTCACCAATGCGTTACAGAATGCGCTGATTTACCTCAGGAGCATTTCCCTGTCCAGATTTCAGGCTCAAAGGGAAGCTTGAATTCTTTCTTCATGAGTCAATTCATTGAAAGGAACGCATTGAATGAAATCCATGCCATGCAATACGAACAGAAACACAGCCAATGGCAGAAGGATTATGTCATCATTGTATCCACCCAAAAAGATGCAGAGGAATGTGAAAGCGACCTTAATACAGTCCTTGGAGACAGTGTAGAAGTCCATAAATTGCCATGGTGGGGCACCATACCATATAGACCAGTAAATATGGGGGCTGCTGTTTTTGGAGAACGAGCAGGAGTCCTTGCAAAGATGGCAAACAGGGCACCTGCAAATTCAAAACCAAGGATATTCATCTTAAGCCAACGCTCTCTAATTACACCAGTTCCACCCGCAGACTACATAAAGAAGCTATCTATTATTCTTAGAAAAGGTCAGGAAGCAGACATTGAACAGATTGCGGCAAAGCTTGCGGAGTATAATTATCTAAGGGTTCCAAAAGTCAATCAAAAAGGTGAATTTGCACTTCGCGGAGAAGTTCTTGATATTTTCATAAGCGGAGAGGAAATGCCGATCCGCATCCAGTTTGACTTTGATACAATCCTTCAGATCCGCACATTTGACGTGGAATCGCAAAACACAAAAGACAAGATAGACCGTCTTGTAATCTATCCGATGAAGGAAATTGTCTGGACAGATGAATTGGTAGATAAACTTGAAGCTGTCTTCGACGCAGAGGATAAAGGTGGAATCAAAAACAACTTTGCAGCCTACGACAGGGCACGACGCAGCGGCATCCTGCAGACAGAAAAAGATAGTTTTGATACAGATAAAGAAGACCCTGAATATCCTCAGTCAATAAACAGCCCAGACTTCAAGACTCAGACAGTTCATCTTGCATTGACTGACCAGGCAAAAAAAGAAAAAGAAAGAATCCTCACTGAGCTGAGCGTCCAAAAGGAAACCGAGGGAGAAGAGCTTTTCTATGGAATGCTTTGGGACAGGCAGAACTGTATCCTTGACTACCTTCCATCTGACACTCCTGTATTTTTCTATGACTGGGACCGTCTGATCAATGCAAAAAAAATGCTGGATAATGAATTTGCTGTTTCTTACAGGCAAGCAAGGCAGAATCTTCCTGTATTTCTGCCATCATTGATGCAGATTGATTTCTTTGATCTTGTCCATTCCATCAAAAGGCTCTATGCATTCAGAAGCCTTGATACATTGAGCAACGCAGACGAAGAAAATCAGGCACAGACAATGGAAGGATTCGCAATGGATTTCATTTCCTCCTATACCATTGCCTGCGAAGCTTCACAGAGCTACTTTGGCAACATCAATTATTTCAAGGAGCAGATGGCCCACTATCAAAAAGAAAAGTGGCACATATTCATCTTTGCCGACAATGCAAACCAGGCACTCCGTATAAACGAGCTGGTCAAGGATTTTGTAGAAGTAAATGACAATACCATTTTTCCCGTAACGGTCCTCCCATACGCCATCACAAACGGTTTTGCCATAAGTGATGAAAACATCCTTATAATACAGGAAAATGAAATTTTCGGAAGAAGGAAAAATGCACCTAAATCCACCCGCAAGGTTCGTTCGGAAGCCCTTACAAGTTTTGTTGACCTGACACCTGGAGACTTTGTTGTCCATGTTCAATATGGCATCGGCCGTTTCATCAAGATCGATAGACACAAAGCAAATGAAACCGAAAAAGATTACATCAAGATTGAATATGCAGATGAAGACATCGTGTATATTCCTATTGAACAGGTAAACATGGTCCAGCGCTATATCGGGAGCGAAAGCGAGCATCCTCGTCTTGATAAAATCGGCTCTAAAAGCTGGAGTGCAAGAAAGGCTAGGGTACAGAAACAGGTTGAAGAAATGGCAGAACGCCTGATCGACCTTTATTCAAAACGGCAGGCCAGCCGCGGATTTCCATTCCCAAAGGATGGTGAATGGTCCGTTGCCTTTGAGGCGGCATTCCCATACGAGGATACACCAGACCAATGGACGGCAACACAGGACATCAAGGCAGATATGGAATCTTCCGTTCCAATGGACCGTCTTGTCTGCGGTGATGTAGGATACGGAAAGACGGAAATCGCCATGCGTGCAGCCTTTAAGGCAGTAATGGGAGGTAAACAGGTTGCATTCCTTGCACCGACAACCATCCTTGCCGAACAGCATTATGAAAACTGTCTTGAAAGATTCAAGAATTTTCCTGTAACCATTGCCCATATGTCTCGTTTTGTAAGTCCTGCAGAACAGAAAAAAATACTCAAGAAAGTAGAGGAGCATCAGGTCGATGTCCTCATCGGAACACATAGGATCATACAGAAGGACGTAAAATTTGCTGACCTTGGTCTTATGATCATAGATGAAGAACAGAGGTTTGGCGTAAAGGACAAGGAACGTCTAAAGGAAATGAAGACAAACATCGACAGCCTTGCCCTGAGTGCAACACCTATACCGCGCACATTGCACATGAGTCTCCTTAAAATCCGCGACATGTCGCTTTTGACAACTCCTCCTCAAAACAGGCAGCCAGTAGAAACTGCGATAGAGGAATTCAACGACGAAAAAATCGCAAGGGCAATCAGAAGGGAAGTTGACCGTGGTGGACAGGTATTCTATCTGCACAACAGGGTAGAAAGCCTTGAGGAAACAAAGGTTCATCTTGAGCGACTGGTTCCAGAAATGCTGGTGGAAGTTGCCCACGGACAGATGACAAGTGATGAACTGGATGATATTTTCCGTAGGTTCAAGATGGGAGGATTCCACATCCTTGTCTCAACGACCATCATTGAAAACGGAATCGACATTCCAAATGTTAATACAATCATCATAGACCGTGCCGACATGTACGGGGTAAGTCAGCTATATCAGCTTAGAGGAAGAGTTGGACGATCTGACAGAAAAGCATACGCATATCTTTTCTATCCAGAAAATAAAGTACTTAGTGAAGTAGCTCTAAAAAGACTTCAGGTCATCAGCGACTTTACGGAGCTTGGAAGCGGATTCAAGATTGCAATGAAGGATCTGGAAATCAGAGGCGCTGGAAACCTGTTGGGAAGAGATCAAAGTGGAGAAGTATGTGCAGTTGGTTTTGAAATGTATCTCCAGCTGCTCAATGCAGCTATCGAACGCCTTTCAAACAGCAACTGGCAGGCAAATGAAGACGTACTCCTTGAGCTTGAATATACAGGATTCATTCCTGACACCTATATCAACGACGCACAGACAAAGATGGAGCTTTACAAGAAAATCGCTTCCATCAATACTAACAACCGTTTGGATGCAGTCTGCGAAGAACTTGAAGATAGATTTGGTCCAATACCAGAGGAAGTGAAGAGTCTTTTGAGTCTGGCAAAGATTCGTATCATCTGCAACAAACTATCGATAAGTAGTCTAAAGGAAAAGAAAGGTACTGCGATGATTGAATTCAGCAAGGTTGCGGAAATAAGCATGGACAAACTGCTAAAGCTTATCCGCACAAACAGTGACCGCGTAAAGCTTGATCCACTAAAGCCTAATTTCCTAATGCTAAAAACAGGCTCCATTGACCTTAAAAGCAAAGCTGAATTTATTCAGGAAAAGCTTGAAGCATTGGTCTGAAAAAGAAATGAAAAAAGCAAGGAACTAATTGAAAAGATCATTATTGGCCTTTGCAACCAATCTATCAAATTCAGCCTGTGATTCAAGCGCCTTAAAGATATTTACGCCTTTAGCGGATTTCTGTTTCTCCATGTGGGACTTAAGGTTGTTCCATAGTTTTTTTGCGTCTTCGCTTGCCCTTATGTCTATTGAAACAGGATTCCCCTTATCATCAAATTTGCCGAATTTCTCAACTTCCTTTATGATTTTCTGAAGATTGTTTGCCATAAAATTTTCCCCTCTGTGGCATCATTATAGAACATGGCATTCAACTTGTCAAAATCGCAGTCTAAATCTTTTTAAGTACAAAATCCATTTTTTCTGTAACATAAAATTCTATGCAAGCTCCCTTAAAAATACCGCCGATAAAAGCAACCATTATAAGGGTCCAAAACAGTGAATGTACATTTCCTTTTTTATGCCAAATCAATTCGTCCTCAGAGTCCTTTGAAATTTCATCCTGATTTGCAAGCAGGTCAATGGAACACCCCTTGATGATGTCATAGGCATCTCTTAATCCAGTTGGTTTTTCAATACCGATGTTGACACCTTCTTTATTGAAATAATCAAAGAGAACAGCTTTATAGCCATCCCCAAGCTCCAGTATTTTTTTTGAGGCAAGCTCCAATCGTCCCATCACCATGTTTGAATAAAGATCAAGGAATTGTTGTGGAGCGGATTGATCTATGACTTTCTCATAGTCACCATCAGGCAAAGCACCGCAATTCATGTCCATATAGTCAAGGAATTCGCTGCCATATTTTTGCGCCGCAAAGTTCACTATGTCCGAGGCAAGAAAATTAAAAAGTCTGATCCTGTCGAACAACTGTCTGTAGTCCTGACCATTCATTTTAAATCCTCCATTTCAATTATGTCGTGTAGACTTATTATGCCTTAATTTTCTTTATGCTTCAATTTGCTGAGATTGAGGCATAATTATTTTTCATTTAATTCATAAATAAATTTTGATAAATGAAACATTTGATGTTATCATTTAAAATATTGGAGGACATATTTATGGCATGTTGTAAAAAGGCTGCACCTGCAGAAAAAAAGGAAACTTCTATTGAGAAGACTCCTGCACAGAAAGCAGTTGATACAAGAAGAAAGAATCTCATTGCAGAGCAGAAAGAAATGCTGGACAAATCAACCTCGTCCGCAGCTCACAAGCAGTGGATTACAAAGAAGAACAATGAGATTTCCGCAAAGGATGAAAAGATCACAAAGCTGACCGCAGAGAAAAAGGATCTTAAGGCTGAAATCAAAAAACTTCAGGTTGAAAACAAAGCTCTTACAAAAGAAATTGCAAGACTTGAAAAAAAACTTGCTTCCGCTGTTCCTGCAAAAAAGGAAGCAAAGACACAGAATGCAACAAAGAAAGCTTCAACTAAAGCAACAAAGGCTACAAAGACCGCAAAAAAATAGTTTTCATCCAGCTGGAATCTAAAGACAAAAAGACTGTTTTAGGTCACTCTTTGAAGGACTCATAAATTCTGAGCGTCATCGATTTTGACCTAGACAGTCTTATTTGACTTCTAGAACTATAAAATATCTAGCTGTCTCCAATCTTCTTGCAAAGGCATTGATTTCTCCTGTGCCCACCAGCCGATGAAATATGAACATTCAATTAAAAACTATGCTGCAATTGAACAGTTAATCATTTATATCAATAGGATTTTAACGAAAAAGAAATATATAAATTGAGAGACAAAAATGAAAATTAAAATGATGTTTTTTGTTGTAATACTGACTCTACTATTTTTTTCTTGTAAAAACAAAGAAAATATTGTTTCAGAAACAAAAAATTCTTTATTCAAAAACTTTATTAGTCAACATTCAATAACCAATAGTGATGATGCTATACATGATGAAATAAAAAAAACTGAAGATGATTCGTATCTAATAAAAAATCATCAAGAAGAATATGAAAAATTTTTTAAAATTAATGAAAGTGAATATTTTGGAACAACCGCATCCATAAGTATTAATTCTGATGATACTAATGTTTACTTACAGCCTAATCCAAATTCAAAAGTATTGGGAACACTTCGTAAGGGTGATATTGTAAAAGTATGTGGTTTCTCAAGTTCAAATGAAGAAATTTTTAATCACGAAAAATGTTTTCTCAAAATTATTATAAATAAAGATTTTCCAGAATACTATCATGATGATTACACTAGCGTAGCATGGATAAAGAATAGTGACACTGATATTGATAGCAACATCTCATTAAGCAAGTTTATATTTTCAGATTCTAAAATCTGCATAAAAAGAAATAATGTAGTTTCAAAAGTTTCGTTTGATATTATAGAAAATGGGTATAAGAATTTTCCTATTTTTATATGGTGTTCCTGCTCAAAGGATTTTATGTTTAATGATCCTGTAGGTATCTTTGCCATTGATTATAAAAATGAAGAAATTATCCATTTATCGGATATAGGTTGTATCGAAGAATCTGCATGGAGTTATGTGACGGATGACCAAAGACTAATTTTAGAAGATTTTGGAACTTATTTCGGATTAAGAGGATTGAAAATATTTGAGATTGATACCAATAAGATTTTATATTCAGGTTTATACCTTGGAACCTATGGAGGTTTGCAAAAAGAGGATTCTAATATTACTGTAGTTGAAAGATATTCAGAGTGGGATATACAAAATAATATGATATCAAATGAATCAATTAAAAAAGCAGAACAATATAGAGAAAGTTTATCTGAAGATGAAGTGAATTCATCAGAAATAATAGTATTGAATAGATTAAATCTTGAAACGTTGGAAAAGTCATTCATTCGTTGCGAATTGATTCCTGAGATATAAAATTATTTTTTCACTTTTATCTCTATATGCAGAAAGAATTCCATTAAATCAAAGTTATTCATACATGGAAGACAAAGACTATATTTTAAACAAAATTAAATACTATCTAAAAGAGTATAAAAAGCATGTCTATGAATATATAAGTAATAGGAATAAATTAAATATCTAACATTTAAGTAGACAGAATACACATTATTAAAAGTAACTTAATACCTCACATTCTGGTGTCCGTCAATTTTGGGCCCCCTGGGGAGCCAGCCAGACACCTTGGGGTTCAAAAGATGTGATTTTTATGTTCCAAGGTAACAAATTTTTCCAGTCATCTTCAGTCCAGCCATCAGTATCGGCGGCCTGTTCAAAAATA
>NZ_JAZUGX010000046.1:0-7011 GCF_045641405.1 Treponema sp. | reverse complement strand
AAAAAACCATCCCAACTTGAGATATACTATAGGTGTTCAAGTCTATCGTATATGATGCAAGGAGGAATGGCAAATTGGCAAATAAAACCAATAGTTTGAGCCATACAAAATGGCTCTGTAAATATCATATCATATTTACACCGAAATATCGACGAAAAGCGATATATGCAGAAATAAAAACAAGTATAGGTGAAATAATACGACAGCTATGTGGGTATAAAGGAGTAGAAATTATAGAGGGGCATTTGATGCCAGACCACATACACATGCTAGTGAGTATACCACCAAAGTATAGCGTATCAAGTTTCATGGGGTACTTGAAAGGGAAGAGTTCTCTAATGATATTCGATAAGCACGCAAATTTAAAATATAAGTTTGAAAACCGCCACTTCTGGGCAGAAGGATACTATGTAAGTACAGTAGGGCTGAATGAAAGCACAATAAAGAAGTACATACAAGAACAAGAAGCCCATGATATAGCAATGGACAAACTTAGTGTGAAAGAATACAAAGACCCTTTTAAGGGTAGCAAGTAATACAAACGGGGCTTCATGCCCCTGCGGGTGTCAAACTACGGTAGGCTTGAACGTTAGTGAAAGCAAGCGCCTTGAGACGCATGTTTGAGACACTTGGCTTATAGCCACAGTGCAAACCACCCCTTTGAGGGGTGGTTATGATTTAGGGAAATGCAAATTCAGAATAAAACAGAAGAAATGCTTCCTGTAAAATACAGGAAGCATCCTTTCGTTCGGCCTAGTTCATGATATGTCGCCAGGGTCATGGTACATATCACAACTGGGGTTTTAATTTTGCAAGTGATATTTGCTTGCTATTGATTACTGTTCTGTAACTACTGTAAATACAACAAGGTCCTTCTTGCCGAGGTTTGCAGTGCTGTGGGAATGTCCCTTTGGGCAGTAGTGAACCTGTCCAGGTCCTAAGACTTCTTCCTTTTCGTCATCCAACTTGATGGTTGCTGTTCCTTCAAGAATATAAACGATCTCGCTGCTTGTGTCGTGGGTGTGGTAACCGATTGTTGAACCTGGTGTAAGTCTTCCGTAAAGAATTCTGTTCAGATTGTCTGCGTACATCTTTGCAATGACTTCACCTTCGCCACCCTTGAAATTAGGGATTTTCTTTTCTTCCATGCTTGCGATGTCAAAATAATAAGGTGCAGGAAGATCAACCTTCTTTGCCTTTTTAGGTGCAGCCCAAAGACCTGCAGATGCAGCCAACATAGCAGAACATACAATTACCAATGATTTTTTCATTTTATTCCTCCAATAAGATAATGATATTCCATATTTTTAAAACGGAAAAGTAAAAATCCGTCATGGCCTTTCAGACAAATCAATGTTCAAAATTTGTTTTTGTAGGGGAATAGTATTACAATTTAGATGGAAGGGTGATAAAAACGAGGTTTTTATATGCGTAAAGCTTTTGCGTTTTTTAGATTGATTTTTGTATCGCTTTCAGTGCTCTGCATGGCCACATCTGTTTTTGGCAAGGAACACATCCATACTGTTGTAAGAAAAAACATAAAGGTAGGCTACTATGAAAACGAGGCTTTTCAGGAAGGAGCTTCGGATGGTGCGGTAAAATCAGGCTATGCCTATGAATACCTTCAGAAAGTTTCCTCCATGACAGGATGGCAGTACGAATATGTCTATGGTTCATGGGCGGAGGTGTATTCAGCATTTCTGAGAGGGGAAGTGGATCTTCTTGCGGGGCTTGGTTATTCTGAATCTCGCCTTTCATACATGAATTATCCTGATTATCCAATGGGATATGAGAGCTACTATCTTTTTGTCCGTTCGAATGAAACGACTGTTACTTGTGATGCTGAAACTCTCCGCGGTAAAAGAATTGGTACCATTCCTGGATTGCTTCAGGATGCTATTGAGACATGGCTTTCCGATAGGAACATAAAGTCAGAGATAGTAGTTTTTAATGATGTGTATGAACGTGACATTGCTCTTGAACGAGGTGACATCGATGCCTTCATCGGTGAAGGTTCTTCCGTAAGCGTGAATGGATTCAATAAGCCTCTTCTGAAGATTGCTAGCGTGAACATGTACCTTTGCGTTTCAAAAAACAGGCCCGACATTTTGAAAGAACTGAACATGGCTTTGTCGGAACTGGATAGCAATGATCCTTTCTATGTGAATCAGCTTTCTGAAAAATATTTTAGTAACAGTGCTGTAACCGTAAGGGTTTCACCTGCAGAACATGAATGGCTTGATAATCATAACAATACTCTTCGTGTTGGATACATGGATAATTTTCTTCCGTATTGCGGAACTGACAGTAAGGGAAATGTCACAGGTATTCTTGTAGATGCAATGGATGCTGGATTCAAGAAGATAAAGGCCAACCAGGAAATCAAGATTACATATCAGCCTTTCCAAAACACGGAAGACATGATTACTGCAATCCACAATCACGATATAGATGTGATTTTCCCTGTTTCTAACAATGTCTACTATATGGAACAGAATGATTTGTTCCAGTCGAAGCAAGTCATTACTTCTGCAATGAATCTTGTCTATCGCGATAAAATCAATGAAAATACTACTGAGACCATTGCAATCAACCGACACAATCAGATTCAGTATGACTATGCTCAGACAAACTTGCCTGATTCCAGAATGATTCTGTATGACAGCGTTTCCGAATGTCTTGATGCTGTTAACAATGGAGACGCAGGATGCGCAATTTTGAGTGGACTTCGTGCAAGCGTTCTGCTTCGCAATTCAAAATATATCAATCTAAAATACATTGAATTGCCTGCAAGTACAACAAAATGCTTTGGAGTCAGCACCCATAACCTTGGTGTCCTTTCTCTTCTGGACAGGGCGTTGAATACGCTTGATTCAAAGGATACTTTGACTTTTACCTACAAGTATCTTGAAAATGAATCTGTTTATTCCATCAGGGAATTCATCAAAAGACATCAAATTTTAGTCTTTATCATATGCGCAATTTTCTTTGCTGTTGCTCTCATCACAGTTGAAATATTTGTTTCAAAAAATCAGAAGGAAAAATTATATTTCAAGTTTGCATATAAGGATTCCCTGACAGGTGCCTTTAATCGTCGCGCTTATGAAGAGGATGCGATGGCTTTTGAAAATTCAAGGAATCAGAAATATGTTTGTGTTTCCATGGATTTGAACGGTCTCAAGAAAGTAAACGATGATCTTGGTCATCTCGCAGGGGATGAACTAATAAAGGACGCTTACACTCTGATTGAGGAGGCCTTTGGCAAGTACGGTAAAATCTATCGTACAGGTGGTGATGAATACTCTGCACTTCTTAGAACCGACGAAGAAACTTTTGGCAATGCAAAGCTTAAACTTGATGAACTATGCAAGGGGTGGAAGGGAACTTACAGCGATACCCTATGTATTTCCGTTGGTGCAGCCTTTAGCGCCGAAGCAGAAACAGATGTTCTTATGGATTTGTGGAAACTTGCAGACAAGAGAATGTATGATGCCAAGTCCGAGCATTACAGAAAATCGGGAATGGATCCTCGCGGGCAAAATGATGCCCATAAGGCCCTATGCTCAATGTATACTAAGATTCTCAAAATCAATCTTACGGAAGATTCCTACCAGATCATAAACATGGATATGGACGAGCAGACGGTTGAAAAAGGTTTTGCAAACAGGATTTCTACTTGGCTTTCTGATTTTGGTACTTCAGGTCAGGTTCATCCTGAGGATCTTAATGGGTACAAGAAAAAAACTGATATCAAGTACATGCAGGATTATTTCCGTTCGGGGAAAAAGAATCTTACGGTTTTCTACAGAAGAAAATACGGAGATGAATACAAGCGTGCAATGATGCAGATTATTCCCGCTCCAGATTATGAACCAGAGTCCCAGAGCCTTTTCCTCTATGTCAACAATGTGCATTCAATTGAAGATAATTGAATTCCTCAAGATTGTTATTTGGTTTCAGTTTCTTCCTCTGTAATTTCTGTAGGAGCTTTTGCTTCTGATTCTTCAGTCTTTTCAATGTCTTCTTCTTCATCCAGAGGTTCTGCATTTTCAACTTCTGAATCTTCTTCCGTTGGAGGATTGTAGTCAGGTGTTTCCTGTCCATCGCTTGGGAATGTCATGGTAAAATAGTTTTCATTGTCTTCTGTGGAACCTTTTATGAGCTGTTGAAGCTTTTTATCAAGAACGTCATAGATGTATTTTCTTAATGAATCCTTGGTTTCTTTAGGAGTTCCCTTGGCAAACAGGAGAAGTGCCGTTGTCTTTCCGTTCATTTCATTTATGCTGTATACAATGCACTGCGTTATTACACTCCATCTTCCAAGAGAAAGGCTCACGTTGGTGAGTAGGGTATTTTTTACAAGAATTTTAGAAAGGTCATTATCAAGGAAACAGGATATGCCGATGGAACTGATGTTTTCAAAGGTCATTGTAAACAGTTTGTTTCCGTGAGCAATGTATCCGGTCAAGGCTTCGTCTTTGCTGCATGTAAGGCTCAGGTATTTTCTCTTTCCCTTTGCTCCGTTGATTTCAAGAATGCCGCTGATTTTTTTTGTGATTTCTTCTGGAGTTATTCCATCAAGCCCAATGTAGCCTCCAGGCAGCTTTAGGTTCATGATGAATTTTTCGATGGAAGATTCAGGAACTTTTGATGCCATGATTCCGAGGAAAACAGATTTCAATGTGTCATCGTACTGGAATGACTTGATGTAGTTGTACCATTCCTTGAGCGACAGCTGCTGCTTTATGTTTATGAAGCAGATTGCATTTTCAAAGTTTCGGAGTACTGATTTTGCAAAAGTATAGTCTTTCAGAATATAAACTTCATATTCCTGTTCCTTGAGTTTCTCGACTATCTTGTGTTCTATTGTATATGGAGGATCTATAAAAAATACCTTGCGACCAAAAATTGGATTTTCTCTGAAAAACATATGGGAAATTATATCAATTTTATTTGAATTGATTAACTTGATTCTGTTGAAATTTCAATTTTTAGAGACTCCAATTATTCCATATCCTACAAGAGGTTGAACTTTCCATCATTGTTGCCGCTGCTCCAGATGTATTCGCCTTTGAAACCAGAGATTTGGGCATAGCCATTTTCATCTGTTGTGACAGTTCCCTTTGTGGTCCACTTTTCCTTTATGAGTTTTTTCAAGGTGTAGTAGGCAGGCTTTACAGTTCCGTTCCTTCTTATGAGTCCGCTTGGTGCGTTGAGCCATGCGCCGTCGTTGAAGTCCCAGTTTGTGATGGCAGTAACCTGTGGATGATTTTCAAAAATCTGAGTGTAGAATTCTTCTATCCATTTTGCCTGGCGTTCTTCTCCTTCTGGAGTAGAGGCATCGTCGGCGTATTTGTAATCGTTCAGGTCATCAAGTTCTGGAGGAACAAGTTCTCCTGAAACAAATGTGTTTTCCGTAAAGTTGATAGGAAGTCCAAAGCGCTCGAACCTTGAAAGCACATCTTCAAGTTTTTCCATTCCCCAGCAACCCTGATGCTGATGGGACTGTAAGCCGATGGCGTCGATTTTTACTCCGGCATCAAGACATTCTTCTATTAATTTTTCGTAGGCTGGCGACATGTTGAAGTCATTTAAAAGCAATGTTGCATTCTGGTTTGATTCCTTTGCGGCATCAAAAATTTTCTTTACGAGACCTGTCTGTCCGTGTTCTCTGCAAAGTCTAGTTACTGCATTGTCATATCTATCAAAGACAGGCATGATCACAACTTCGTTTATTGCATCCCACATGTCTATGATTCCTTTAAAACCTTCTACTTCACGATGGATGCGTCCGATCTGTTTTTCAAGGATTGTCTTGTTGTCGTATTTTAAAAGCCAGTCGGCGCAGACTGTATGCCAGCAAAGTGGATGTCCCTTCAGTGTTACTCCATGGTTCCTAAGGAATTTTGCGGCCTGCATGAGTTCTGCCGTTCTAGGTTTTCCTTCTTCAGGTTCAAAGCTTCCCCAATAAAAGGCGAGGGTTGCAAAGTTAAAGACATCAAGGAACTGTTTTACGCTTTCATTTTTTTCAGCATCCTCTTCACCAAGCTGATTTACAAGGTCTGAAACCAGGAATCCGTTGCATCCAAAAAGAAATTTATGGTTTGAAAGACTGTAATCGATTTTTGCATTTGCCAAAGGTTTTCCATTTGAATCTGTAAAGAGTATTTGGCCGGTAGATTTTCTTTCTTCTATTTTAGACATGTGTTTCCTCGTAAAATAAAATTGTCCTCATATTCTAGCAGATATATTCATAATTAAGGTTCTTTTTCATTTTAAAATTTAGTTATAGTCTTTTTACGGTAAGTTTTGTATATGGTATAATGAACAAATGGAAAAAGTAATGGAAGAAAAAATGATTTATGATGCAGCAATAATCGGTACGGGGCCAGCCGGTATCAGTGCTGCCATTACATTGAAAATCAGAAACAAGAATGTACTTCTCTTAGGCAGCCGTAATTTGAGCAGCAAGGTTACTTATGTTCCGTTGTATGATGAAGAGCCAAAATTTTCTGGAAATATAGAGGTACTTCACGATGTTCCTTTAAGGATCGAAGGAGACATGAAAGCCCGTAGGTTGATTTTGAAAAATACTGAAATTGAGGCTGATGGTATTTTCATTATGCGTGAAAGTATATCTCCAAAGCAGGTTGTAGCAGGTCTTAAAGTTGAAGATAACCACATTCTTGTTAACAGAAATATGGAAACAAACATTCCGGGAATTTTTGCCTGCGGTGATATTACGGGACTTCCGTACCAGTACATCAGGGCTGCAGGTGAAGGAAATGTGGCGGCTTTGAGTGCTGTGAAATATTTATGATTTTTTAGTTAAGAATAGGGGAAACAAGGATGAGTATCACCCTGCACAGATGATTTACCTGAACAGTCAGGCGCATCTTGGAATTAAATGATTTGAAAAAGAGCCCTGAGGTGATCTTACACTTCAGGGCTCTTATTTATGGCTTTAGCCAGTGAAAATGCGAAGCGTAGCGAAGTATTTTCACAAAAAAC
>NZ_JAZUGX010000045.1:0-2154 GCF_045641405.1 Treponema sp. | reverse complement strand
ATTTTCCTCGTACATATTTTCTGGCTTCACCTTTGGGCCGGCATATTCATGAACACCCTGCCGTTACCGTCAGTTGCAGCAATTCCTCTCATGACCGCCTGCACATTCGTCACCAGTGCACTCACAGCCAAACTCATCTCCCTTGTTCCCGGTAGCAGGTGGCTGATCGGAGCATAAATAGTCGAACATAATTATGGGCTTATTGATTTGAGCGCCAATAAAATAAAGTGCAAATAATGTTGCATATTTCCCCCAGAATACTTATCTTTGTGTCAGAAACCTGGGAGATTTAGAACATGTTTACACGAGAAAATTCAGTTTACAACCGGTCACTTTTCTGGGATTTATCCGAAATGCTGGACCACAACCATGAACTTTACCTTTTGGCCAACAAGATTGATTGGACCATATTCAACAGCTTCGAAAAATTTTATCGGAACTTCGGGCGTCCATCGGTATCGGTAAGAAGACTAACAGGATTGCTCATACTGAAACATCTGAGAAATGTATCTGATGAAGAGATTGTCAAACAGTACAAGGAAAACGCATACTATCAGTATTTCTGCGGGGAATCTGCATTCAGTATCAAGGAGCCGTGCTCTGCAACAGAATTAGTAGAATTCAGAAAACGAATCGGTGAAGATGGAATTGAACTTATTTTAAAGGAGAGTATCCGTGTCAATGTTGAAGAGGATGATAAAAACAATCAGGGCAATGGTAAGCGAGGCAGGAAAGCTGAAAAAGATCAGACAATATTCATTGATTCTACTGTTCAAGAAAAAAATATCACATTCCCAACAGATTCCAAACTTCTAAACAAGGTCATCAAATACTGCTACAAGGTAGCAGACAAATCTGGAATCAAACTGAAACAGACATACGAGAAAGAAGTCAAGGAACTGAAGAAAGTCCAAAGATGGCGTGGTCGCAGTCACATGAAAAAGAAAGTTACAGTTGCTGACAGGCGTATGCGTACAATCGCTGGGAGATTGGTGCGTGAGATACTGCGTAAAATCAACGATGATTCAGTTTACATTGATTTGATGGATATCTGCAATAAATTCGTTAAAAATGAAAAGTATAACGGACACAAAATCTATTCAATTCATGAGCCTGACACCTTTTGTATCTGCAAGGGCAAGGACCACAAGAAATATGAGTTTGGAAACAAGGTTTCAATAGCGCGGACATATGATGGTCTGATAGTTGGGGCATTATCATTCAGAAACGAATACGATGGACATACTCTAGCCCCTCAGTTGGATCAAGTAAATCGGCTATATTCAAAAATGGTCAAATATGCTGCGTGCGATAGAGGTTATAGGGGAGTGAACGAAATAAATGGGGTAAAGATTTTGATTCCTGACACACCAAAGAAAACAGACAATCAATATCAGAAAAACAAGAAACATAGACTCTTCTGCAAGAGAGCCGGGATAGAGCCAGTAATCGGGCATTGCAAATCTGACCATCGTCTCGGCAGGAACTTCTACAAAGGTGTCTATGGGGACAAGATAAACATAATGCTTGCAGCAGCTGCCTTCAATTTTAAGAGGGCAGCAGCCGCTATTTTTTTTGGCCTTATTTTTTACATTTGCTACAACGCAAAGAATATGGCAAATCTACTGACTAATCTTTGCAGAGTGTCTACTAGGAAGGTCACTACATCACTTGTCGGGCACCTAGAATTTCGATTTCAATGATTCGGAGCAATGTTAACAACTATTGAAGGCGAAATTGACCTAGCAACACTATTAGGCCGAGAATCTGATTATCAGGTCAGGAGAACTGGGCTCATAGGAACTTGCGAAAAAGCGACTTTATGAGATTCGACTAATTAGAGAAGAAAACGGCATTTCCACCAAGGTTGTACAGGTCGCAATCGGAGAGACGACAATGCTCGGTCCCTTCAAAAAATACAGCGCCTCCGCGATAAATGCACCAATCCGAGCGTAATAACGACTCATATGGTTCCATGAATGTCCGCACTATTCCCGTGATCCCTATACGTTCTATGCTGATATGTGTTACCGGTTTCTGTAGGCTTCCCCGGAACTCAATCAGCGATTTCAGTTGCGGTGAGGTAAAGGTTGCCTTATGAATATCTTCACCTTCTAAAGGATAATAGTACAACCAGGATTCTTCTGCATCGTA
>NZ_JAZUGX010000044.1:0-104459 GCF_045641405.1 Treponema sp. | reverse complement strand
CAAGATATCAAAATTTTATTTATCGCTTTCAGCAAAAGATGTTAGCAAAAATATCGATGAAAGAAAATTCAAAAGTAATTGGTTGGAAATTAGAAGACCTGATGGGTCTAAAGTACATTATTTTGGAATTTATTGTAGACCAGATTATTATTCATTGGAAAATAATGTATTTATAATGCGCAAAAATTCAGATTTTGTAATAGATATAAGAGATATTTATTATAATTATTATTTTGTTCCAGGTGAAATGGTTATTATTAAGTATAATGGACCTCTTGGGGAAAGTAATGAAATCGAATGTAAAATTGGAAATATTCTCCCGTATGAATAATTTTTATTACTCCCACAAATTGCGATTTGTCGGGCTAAGGGGTAAAATTGACGTGAACAGGCCGGTACAGTTCCAATGCCATTGATGAAAATAAATGAATCAAATTTTCTGGAGGTGACTAAGAAATATCGTCGTTCGTTTTTTCTTGAAATGCAGTATAGGAAATACTATGTGGATTATTTCATAAGATATCTGGGAGATCAGAAAACTTATTGGGCCGAATGTAATACCTACAGAAACGGGTGTCATACGGGACGCGTTGATAATGTTATAAAGGTGAATGGAAAACTTGTTCCTGTTGAAGTTAAATTGAACATTGCATCTGAAGTTGATTTTGAAGGCCAATGTGAGCAGTATTGCAATGTGATGGCTTAATAAGATTCTGTAACATACCTATAAATTCACGTCGTCGTCTTAAAGTCATACATTCATATATTTTAATTAAAATTATTAAAAAAATGGAAAATCTTTCGCAGTAAAGTAAAAAATGATTTTCAGACTGCGAATAATTTCTGAGATTCTGCATGAATTTCAATTATGAGAAGTATTCTATGGCGATTCCAGTTAAAAATGCCTCAAATTTAATTTAACCGTTTTACCGTGTTAACAAAACGGTTAAAATCGGTTAAAATAGAAGAATCGAGGGATTTATGACAGAGATTGAAAAACTTGAGAATCAGATTGCAGAACTGCCAAAGGGATATGTAACTCATAGAACCGTAAACAAGAAAGTCTATTATTACCGGCAGGGAACAAATAATGGCGAACAATTTAGTATCCGCATCCCAGATGAAGAAGTTGATTTTGTTTCAAAACAAATTGAATTACGAAAACAACTTGAAACAAAGCTGAAATCTCTTGCTGTAAAAACTACACCAAAAAAAATTGCAAATCCCTCTCTGAACCTTTCAACCAGCTGTTCAACAGGACAAGCATTAAGAAATTTTGCAGAACCTTCCAGAAAATTTCAAAAGCGTGACTGTTATGAAACTGTAAAAAAATATGTTTATGGAGAAACAGAAGACAAAGTTTGTGTTGTATACGGACTCAGAAGAACTGGAAAAACAACAGTTCTAAAACAGCTTATTTCTGAATTTGACGAAGAACATTTTTCAAAAACAGCCTATATAAAATGCCGTACCACAGACACTATTGCAAATCTCAACAAAGACATCATTCAACTCCGTGATACAGGTTATAAATACCTTTTCATTGATGAAGTTACCCTTATAAATGATTTTATTGATTCGTCTTCGTTATTTTCTGATGTGTATGCTGCCCAGGACATGAAAATCGTACTTTCAGGAACAGATTCCCTTGGATTCCATTTTGCAATTAATGATGAACTCTATGACCGTGCCGTTATGGTTCATACGACTTATATTCCGTTTAAAGAACATTCAAGGCTTCTTGGCATCAACGATATTGATGAATATATACGATACGGAGGAACTCTAAAAGCCGGAGAAATTGACTTTGACAGCAAAGAGTTGAATGCAAAAGACGCTTCTTTTAGAGATGATGAATCAACACGCTACTATATCGATACTGCAATCTGTTCAAATATCCAGCATTCTCTTGAATGTTTCAAAGACGGCAGATATTTCCGACAGCTGAAGTCCCTGTATGAAGCAGATGAACTTACAAATGCCATCAACAGAATCATAGAAGACCTCAACCACAACTTTACGGTCAAAGTTATTACAAGACTTTTTAAGTCCAGAGATTTTGGTTCTGCTGCTCAAGAGCTTCGTTCTGCAAAAAATGATGAAAAACGAACAACGATATTAGACGAGATTGACACAACACAAATTCTGGAAACTCTAAAACAAATTCTTTCAATCAAAGAAAAAGAAGAACAGTCAATTGGAATTACACCTGTTCATATTGAAGAAATAAAGGAATATTTAAAATCACTGGATTTGATTGAAAAAGTTAATATTGAACAAAGATATGCAGATAATACAGCCCTTAACTCAACTGAATATTATTACATTTTTACACAGCCGGGAATGCGGTACTGTCAGGCACAGGCTTTAATTTTTTCATTGCTAAAAGATCCTCAAATAGATGGTCTTGATATTAAACTGAAAAATCTGATTAAAACAAAAATTTCAGAAGATGTTATCGGCCATATGCTTGAAGATATTGTTATGCTGGAAACCAGAAAATCGCTTTCAAAAAAATGGAACAACAAAAAAGAAGCCTTCAAACTGCAGTTTTCTGATGGTGAATTTGATATGATAATTACAGATTCTGAATCAGGGACTTGCCAGATTTTTGAAGTAAAACACTCAAAGGAAAGATTTGAAAAACAGTATCAGCATCTTATCAATAAAGAAAAGCTGGAACTCACGGAAAAAATCTACGGCACCATTCTTTCAAGAACTGTTCTCTATAAGGGTGAAAGCTGCATGGAAGAAAATGGCATAGAATATAAAAACGTAGAAGAATATCTGAAAGAATTATATTGAGCCAAAGGATTAGTAATAATGTCCCCAATCGATCTTCTTTCCCATTACATAATAGCTTCTGGTTGTAACAGAACAGTATCTGCTAATTTCCATTTGCTGGCTATAATTTAGAAAAAAAGAAGGCATATCTTGAATATCCTGATGGACACCGTGAATATGCCTGAAATAAAAATACAGGCAGCAATAAGAATGTGTGTTGATGATTTAACAAAGTATCTCATGAACAAGTATAATCTGTCACGGGATGTTGCATTTGCAAAGCTTCAGGGAACTGTTTTATTTTCTTTGTTGAATAATCAGGATTCCGGACTGATTTTTGAACAGAATGAATATTTATTTGAAGCTCTGGATATTGAACTTGATAAAGGTCCTGAAGCTTTGAATTCCTTCTTCATGAATAATTAATAGATTCTGGCTGAAAAAATATCACCTGAAATGTCAACTAGAAAAAAATCACCTTCATTATCACCTTAAAATTTGTGAATATTCATCGATATTTAACCCAAAAAGTGCTATAATTTGGGTATAAATCAGTAGATATCTATATGTAATATATCTTGAGCCCTTCAAAATCCAAGTTTTACAAGTCTTCTGCCGGAGTACTCTTTACAAAAGGTTTTCTGGAACAGAGGGGACAGACCCCTGACGAAAGCATTGCTCCCTAGAAGCAGGTGCTTTTCCTAACTTTCGTCACAAGAATCGCTGAAGCGATTCTTGGAACAAAGGGGACAGACCCCTATGTTTCAAACGCTCTTGTACTATTATATATAAACTGGTTTGAAAACTAGTTGATTTATAGTTGGATTTATCTTATCTTTATGTTGAGTGAGGTGGAAATATGGCTCTTTCACTTGAAAAACGATCGGACAATGCCTTTTCGGTAGGATCCTTTGCTGCCAAGACCTATTTTGCAGAACTTTTGCGCATGGTTGAAAATGGGTCAGTCATAACCATTACAAGAAATGGTCATGATGTTGCGACCGTGCAATCACCAGAGACAAAAGAAAACAAGAAGGCGCTCGCTGCATGGCGTGGTCTTTGTGCGATAGGAAAGGAATTGAGTTCCAGACAGAAGCCTGTTTCTCTTGATGAAATCCAGGAGTGGAAAAATGAAGGCAGAAAGTGAATTCGTGACAGTAAATTCCTGTGGTGAAATAGAGTCTTCTTTTCCTGCTGCCGTGGTTGACACTTCTTTTCTTGCAGGTGCGATTTTAAGTGATGTTGTTGGCGATGAATCAAAAGAGGCTGCAGAATTCATTGAAGATTTGATTTCAAAAAATGGTCAGCTTGTTGTTCCCCAATTGTTCTGGTTTGAAATTGGAAATGTATTTCTTAATGCCGTAAAACCTAAAAAGGACGGGCGAGAATCAAGGATTTCAAAGATGCAGCTGCTGAAAATAGAACAGCTGTTGACCGACCTTCCAATTTATACTGATTTACAGCCAGATTCTGAAACACGAATGCGTATCCGTGAAATAGCTATGGAATTTGATCTTTCGTATTATGATGCCTCTTATCTCGAGCTTGCACAAAGGAAAGGCCTGCAATTAAAGACCTTTGACCGACAGCTTCTGCAGGCAATCTCCCGTTGTGGAAGTTTGTAAGTTTTTTCTATATACTTTTATTTATGACAGAATTATTAGCTCCTGCGGGAAATATTGAAGCACTTGATGCCGCTATCGGTGAAGGTGCAGATGCAGTTTACATGGGACTCAAGAGCTTTAACGCTCGCCTTAGATCATCAAATTTTGCATGGAACCAGTTTGAGGCTGCAGTACAGAGTGTTCACCGCCTTGGAAAGAAAATCTATGTTACGGTAAATACGGTCAGCGAAGAGCACGAGACTGAACGACTTTACCGCTTTTTGAATTACCTCAATAAAATCGGTCCTGATGGACTTATTGTTCAGGATTTTGGCGTTGTAAGAATGTGCCAGGAATTCTGTCCTGATCTTGAGCTTCACGCATCTACACAGATGAATGTTGAGTCCGCCGCAGCCGCAAACCTTTTGAGCAAGGAAGGACTTAAACGAGTTGTTGTCGCACGAGAGCTTGGTCTTGAAGAAATCAAGCAGATCAAGGCTAAGACAAATGCAGAGATAGAGATGTTTGTTCACGGTGCGCTCTGTGTAAGTGAAAGTGGTCTTTGTCTTTTTTCAAGCTATCTTGGCGGAAAATCAGCCAACCGCGGTATGTGTACCCAGGCTTGCCGTCGCCTTTACAATGCGGAAATTCCTGGCAACCTTTCTACTGGATATTATTTTTCTCCTTGTGACCTTGAGCTTATAGGACAGGTTCCAGAGCTGATGCAGGCGGGAGTTGACAGCTTTAAGATTGAAGGCCGTATGAAGAGTGCAGAATATGTCGGTGCAGTTACAGCCGCATACCGCTATGTAATGGACCACTGGGAAAATGACAAGAA
This sequence comes from Treponema sp., assembly GCF_045641405.1. Classification (GTDB taxonomy): domain Bacteria; phylum Spirochaetota; class Spirochaetia; order Treponematales; family Treponemataceae; genus Treponema_D. The sequence continues at coordinate 99,233 of NZ_JAZUGX010000044.1, read as the reverse complement.
GGGTGCCATTGCAGAAGGACGCAGAATTCTTTCCACAGACTTTGCAAGATCCAAGACAGATTATTGGTATGGTTTCAAGACTGTTGAAGATGGCGTCGAAGAAGCTGGTGCAAAGATTCTTAATCCAAAGCAGGCGGGCGGTACAGGTATCTACCTTGGAAAGCTCAGCGGTCTAAGACCTGCCAGTGCAGAAGAAAAACAGCAGGCCGCAAACATTGCGGCAGAAAGCGAAAAGGCAACCGACATCCAGATGGCGATGATAAGTGGCGGTGACTATGATCCAGATCCTGGTGACAGCATCCGTCTTCATAAGCAGGATGACAGCGGCCGTGAAAGCCACAAGGTTCGTGTGCTTACCGTAGACGACAAGGAACAAAGATGGATCGATGTTCCTAATGGATTTGTAAAAGGAGACAGCGTATATCTACTCCAGACAAAGAGCATGTCCAAGAGATACAAGAGAATTCTTCCTCCTGATCTTTCTAAATTCAGAAAGCAGCCTGGACCAGAAAGGCTTCCAGTCCTTGACCTTACTCCTGTAGAGAAAAATGGACTAAGCTGGTTCCCTGAAGGACTCTATGTTGGAGTTTCAACGGTTGCAGATGCCCATCTTATGGGACCATTGCATCCTGTACGCGTTATCATTGAACTCAACTGTGAGACCACATATGACCTTCTTGTAAAGGACAAGCCAGAAAAACCTGTTCTGCCGTACAGCAAAAAAATGGTTATGATTTCGCTTGATCCTTTTGTACCTGAAGGCTCGGAACCAAAGCTTGAAGAAACCTTGAATAAGCTCATTGAAAAGGGATACACCACCTTTGTTGTCAACAACCTTGCCCACATCAACATCCTCAAAGGAAAGAAGGGCGTGCGTATGGTTGCGGGGCAGTATCTTTATACATTCAACAGATGGGCTGTCAGCTTCCTTGAAAACCAGAACATCATGGCTGTGATTCCTCCTGCTGAAAATTCGGAGCGTAACCTTAACGAAACATTTGAATCAGAAAATGAACGTTCTCGTGTTCTCGTAAGCGTTTTCTCTTATCCTGTTCTTTTCCGCATGAGGTTCAAGCTGCCTAAGGACTATGATTTTACATATTTCAGCGACAAGGAAAAGATGGGGTTCAAGGTGAACTCTACAGCCGACGGTTCCTTTGTAATGCCTGAAGCTCCGTTTAGTCTCCTGGACAAAATGGACAGCCTCAAGACAAAAGGCTGGAAGCGACAGCTTATCGACTTTTCAAAGACAAAGGTTACTAAGGGTGATATCCGCGGTCTCCTTAACCTGCTCCAGAGTCATGGATATATAGAAGGTTGTTCCCGCTTTAACTGGAAGGACGGATTCTACAATCCTGAAAAAATGGAAGCATACCAGGCTGCCAATGCAAGACGCGAGATGGAAGAAGCCACAGGAGTCAGAAGCGGCAGAAAACCATATCATGGCAAGCCTGGTAAAGGAAAAGGAAACGGCGGTAACCATCGTCGTTAGAAAACTGCTTCTTCTTCTACTGCATCCTCCTGTTCCTTCTGGGTGGCGGCGGCAACTTCTGCAAGCATTGCAAGTTTTTCCTTCTTGCTTGCAGAAGCCTTTGGTGCGCTTTCTGCACCCGCTTCCTCTGTTTCCTTGTCGCCGCTTTTCTTCAATACTGGCTTGAATTCAATGTGTTCCGCGATGATGTCGACACGGCTGTTTTTCTTGCCATTTTCATCGGTTGTCACATTCTGCTTGAGTCTTCCGACAACGCGGATTCCTCTTCCCTTGAGACACCATTTTTCGCAGGTCTCGGAAAGGCTTCCGAAGGTTGAAATGTCAAAGAATGAAACATCATCGACATATTCTCCGTTGGTATTCTTGTAGTATCTGTTTACTGCAATTGGGATTCTGCAGAAAGAAGCACCGTTCTTACATGTTTTCTTTTCTGGTTGGCGGACAACATTTCCTTCGATGATTACCTGGTTCAATGAATTCATAAAATATTCCTCACAAAATAAAAATGCGCATGCAGGAGAAAAATCCGCGCGCAATTTTTTCTTCCGCATACGCTTAAATTATTTTCGCAAAAAAATATTTTATGTCGGTTTTTAGAAATTATTTTTGAAAATTTCTATGCTGCGGTCAAGAATACCGTTTGCATGTGCAAGAAAAATTCCGTAGTTGCAGAAAGGAACCTTCTGATCTTGGGCGCATTTCATTCTGTAGAGAACTTCTTTTTCCGTTATCATGCATCCGCCGCAGTGGATTACGGCAGAATATTTTGAAAGATCCTCTGGGAAATCTGTTCCACTTGAGGTTTCTATGTTCAGTTTTTTGCCTGTAAGTTTTTTCAATGCCGCAGGAATTTTTACGGTTCCAATGTCGCCGCACTGCCTTCTGTGTGTGCATCCTTCACTGATTAAAACTGAATCTCCGTCCTTCAGCTCCTGGATTGTTTTTACGGCTTTGATGGATTCCTTTAAGAATCCCTTGTATCGTGCCATCAATATTGAAAAAGATGTAAGTTGAATTCCATCTGGAACTTTTTTTGACACGGAATTAAACGCCTGGCTGTCCGTTATTACAATGGCAGGTGGATTTTTTAGCATAGCCAATGTGTCTTCAATTTCTTCAGGCTGGATTACAATTGCCTTTGCGTGAATGTCCAGAAGTTCTCTCAGTACCATCTGCTGCGGAAGAATCAGCCTTCCTTTTGGTGCCGCTTCGTCAATTGGACATACAAGGATTACGGTGTCGGTTGCCTTTACAAGTCCATCAAGAATTGTTTTCCTGTTATGCAATGCCGATGAAAGTCTGATTATTTCCTGGACTGCCTTTTCTTTTATTGATTCCTTTCCCCGGGAAATAACTGCATATGGAATCCTTTTTTCTATAAGAAGTTTTTCAAAGTTTTTGTCTTCCGTTGTTTTTCCAACAGATTCATCTATGACAAGGAGAGCGATGTCTGTTCTGTTAAGGACTTGCTTTGTTTTTAAAACACGTTTTCCGCCAAGTTCTCCATCGTCGTCGTAACCTGCTGTGTCCGTAATTACAACTGGGCCAATGGGAAGCAGTTCCATGGCTTTGCTTACGGGATCTGTTGTTGTTCCTTTTGAGTCGGAGACAATAGAAAGATCCTGTCCTAGAAGTTCATTTGCAAGTGTTGATTTTCCTGCGTTGCGGCTTCCAAAAATCGATATGTGTATTCTCTCTGAACTTGGCGTATTCATTTTAAAACCTAAAATCCCTTTCATCTGATGTTTTTATCTTATCAATGTGGGCTGAGCATATTCCCCTTGTCTTTTCGCGTGGAATGTTTTTAAGTTCTTCTTCAATAAGTTTTTCTCCGACTGCCTTTGTTTCACTGGATGCATAGTCGGTAAGATATTCCTGCAGAGTCATCAGTGCATTTGGATGACAGCAATTTTGAATCTGACCTGTCTTGCAGAGGGACATGAAGCGGTCTCCAGTTCTTCCTTCCCTGTAACAGGCTGTGCAGAATGATGGAATGTGGTTCTGTTCTATGAGCCAGCCGATTACTTCGTCCAGGGTTCTTGTGTCGCTTACATCAAACTGTTCGGAGTCGTGGGGTCTTTCCTTTTCGGTATATCCGCCAACGCTTGTTCGTGATCCGCCGCTTATCTGGCTGATTCCTGCGTTCAATGCACGCCGTCTTGTTTCTTCATTTTCGCGGGTGCTGATGATCATGCCTGTGTATGGAACTGCAATCCTTATGCATGCAATTAGCTTTAAAAACATTTTGTCGCTGATGCCGTTGTCAAAAACATCAGGATCAATGTCGTCTGCCTTTTTTACTCTTGGAACAGAAATTGTATGAGGTCCAACGCCGTGAACCGCTTCAAGATGTTCCGCGTGCATTAAAAGGCCTGCAAATTCATAGCGGTATTTATCAAGGCCAAAAAGAACGCCAAGGCCTACATCGTCAATGCCGGCTTCCATAGCCCTGTCGTGGGCTTCCGTGTGCCAGCAGTAGTCGTGTTTTGGTCCAGTAGGATGAAGCTGCTCGTAGCTTTCCTTGTGGTAGGTTTCCTGAAAAAGAATGTAGGTTCCGATGCCTGCGTCCTTCAGCATTTTGTATTCTTCGACTGTAGTTGCGGCGATGTTTACATTTGCGCGTCGTATGGAACCGTTCCTGTGCTTTACGCTGTAAATGGTTTTCAGGCTTTCAAGAATGTATTCAATTGGATTGTTCTTTGGGTCTTCGCCTGCTTCTATTGCAAGTCTTTTATGCCCCATGTCCTGCAGAGCTTTTACTTCTGCTGCGATTTCTGCCTGTGTAAGTTTTTTTCTTGCAATGTTTTTGTTCTTCAGGTGATACGGGCAGTAAAGGCAACCGTTGATGCAGTAGTTGGAAAGGTATAGTGGAGCAAACAAAACTATTCTGTTTCCGTAAAATGCTTTTTTGATTTCTTCTGCAAGCTTGAAAATTTTACCGTTGATTTCTTTGTCTTCGCATGCAAGGAGAACGGAAGCTTCCCTGTGGGTGAGTCCATGGCAATGCCATCCCTTTTCTGTTTTTGTCGGGCGGGCTTTTTCTAAAAGTGAATCTATAAGTTCAATGTTGTTTTTGTTTTCGTCTGCAAATTTCAACGAGGCAAGAATTTCTTCGTGACTGATGAATTCTTCTGCCTTCATGGATTTTGGGTTATACATGGGTAACATTATAGAATTTCTTTGAAAAAATTCAAATTGACTTTTTTAGCCTTGAAGTGAATCACCTCTGTCTATGACAACTTCATATCCTATGGAATTCATCTGCTGTTTTAGGAATTCAAGTTTTTCTGCGGCTTGATTTCCGTTGCTGGATTTCCTGTCATAGAGGCTGTAATTGTTTCTGACTGAAACGGGTGTAAGGTTTGGCATTACTACATTGGCACCTGCTTTCATTCCCAGTGCAATGCCTTCGCTGCATATTGTCGCAAGGGCAGTGGTTGCAGGCAATAGGATCTTTGGATTTGCAAGTCGGACAAGGCTAAGGCACAGCAAGGTTTGATTCAATGTTCCGGCAGGATGATTATTAAACTCAGTGTCTTTGTGTGGAATGAAAGGTCCAAGTCCGCACATTTGCGGTTTTAAGCTCTGTATGAAATGCAGATCAGCGGCAAGGTTTCTTTCAGTCTGAAAAGGGGATCCAACCATAAATCCTGCCCCAATCTGGTATCCCATTTCCTTAAGGTTCCTTAGGCATTCCATTCTGTTTGTAAAAGACATTTCTGACGGATGGAGTTTCCTGTAGTGTTCTTCCGTTGCAGTTTCGTGCCGCAGAAGGTAGCGGTCGGCTCCAGCTTGCTTTAATTTTCCGTAGCTTTCAGAAGTCCGTTCTCCAAGCGAAAGTGTTACTGCACAGTCTGGAAATTCTTTTTTTATTCCTTCTATTGTTTTGCATAAAATCTCATCGGTGAAAAAAGGATCTTCACCGCCCTGAAGCACAAAGGTTCTGAATCCAAGTTCATGGCCTTTCCTACAGCATTGAAGGATTTCTTCTGGAGATAGGCGGTAGCGGATTGCATTCTTGTTGTCTCGTCTTATTCCGCAGTAGAGGCAGTTGTTCTTGCAGATGTTTGAAATTTCAATGAGTCCCCGGATGAAAACTCTGTTGCCGTAAATGGATTTCCTGACCTCATCTGCTTTAAAGGATGCGTACTCAATGTGCTTTTCTTTAGCAATTGAGATTATGAACTCATATTCCTGAATCGAAAGGTCTTGAGAAATGCGAAGTTTATCAATAAGTTCTACTACTTCCACGGAATGCATTCTAGCAGAAATTGAATGAGGATTCCACTTTTGAGATTGTTAAAAATGTTATTATTATTTTGATAATATCATTGACAAAATATTATTTAGGTGTTATTATTAAAATGTAAATAAGAAAGGTATCAAGGAGGTAACCTATGTTATTACAGCCAATCATTTCAAGTTTGCTTGAAACAGATCTTTACAAGTTTTCGATGGGACAGGCCATCTACCACCAGTATGCATCTTACAAAACAAACTGGACTTTCAAATGCCGCAATAAGGATGTTAAGTTTACCGGGCAGATGATTCAGGAAATCAAGGATCAGATCAAGCATTACTGCGATCTTAGGTTCACTGAAGAAGAGCTTGAATACCTTGCTGGTATCGAATGGCTTCATGAGGATTACATTGACCACCTTAGGTTGTGGCATGCCCGTTTTGAAGATTTTGAGATATCTGATGAGGCTGAATGCGGTCTGTCTATTGAAACATGCGGAACATGGCTCAATACCTCAATGTATGAAATTCCTGTTCTTGCAATTGTAAATGAAGTTTTCTTCAGGATGACATACAACTATGCTGAACTTTTTGAACAGTACAAGAGAAAGCTTGAAGAAAAAAAGAACTGGCTTGTCAGTGGAAAGTACAATATCGGTACATTCTCTGAATTCGGACTTCGCCGTCGTCTGAGTGCCGAAGCTCAGGAGCTTGCAGTAAAGACCTTGTGTGGGGCAAATGACAGCTACAAGGGTTCTAGGTGCGTTGGTACTTCAAATGTTTACCTTGCAAAAAAATACAAGGTTATTCCTGTAGGTACAATGGCACATGAATTCATCATGTGTGTAGGTCAGGGAAATCCAATGTTCAATCCTGCATATTCAAACAAATTTGCGATGGAAGCCTGGACAAAGGAATATGGCGTTCTTAACGGAACCTACCTGACTGATACTATCGGTGATGCAACAACAAAGCGTGATATGGGTTATACCTACTCAATCTGCTTCTCTGGTGTCCGCCATGATTCTGGAGATCCTTATGAATGGGGTGATGAATGGATCAAGCATTTTGAAGAGTATTACAACAAGTATCACGATGAAAGAGTCAATCCAAAAACAAAAACACTTTTGTTCAGTGACAGCCTTGATTTTGAACGTGCATCAAAACTGTATGATTACTTCAATGGCAAGATAAAGGTTGCTTTTGGAATTGGAACATACATCGCAAACGATACTGATGTGGCTCCATTAAACATTGTCATGAAGGTAACCGAATGCAATAACAGGCCTGTTGCAAAACTTTCAAATGCACCTGGAAAAACAATGTGCAAGGACAATGACTATGTCGAATACTTGAAGAAAACAATTGACTGGAGGTTGAATCACAAATGGGACTAAAGGAAGAAGCAGTTGAATTCGTAAAGAATTATTTTGCAAATAACGGTAATGAAAATACAAAGGTAGTAATCGGTATTTCTGGAGGAAAGGATTCAAGCGTTGTTGCGGCCTTGTGCTGCGAGGCCCTTGGTAAGGATCGCGTTGTTGGGGTCATGATGCCTAATGGTGTTCAGAAGGATATCGGCGATTCAAAAAGGGTCTGTGAAATACTTGGAATAGAAAACTATACGATAAACATTCAGGATGCTTACGCAGGACTTACTGGAGAATTCAAGAATGTATTCAAGGTTGATGGAACTCCAGATCAGTACAACACAAATACACCGGCCCGCTTGAGAATGGCGACTCTGTATGGTGTTGCGGCAATGATCGGCAATGCTAGAATTTCCTGCAACGGAAACCTTAGCGAAAGACTGGCAGGATTCTATACCCTTTGGGGAGATGGTGCCGGAGATTTTGCTCCTCTTGCCTATCTTTTTGTAAGCGAAGTCGTTCAGCTTGGTCTTGAACTTGGTCTCCCAGAAGAACTTGTCCGCAAGGCACCAAGTGATGGAATGTGCGGAATGACAGATGAAGACAAGCTTGGATTTACTTACGATGAACTGCAGAAAGTAGCTGAAGGTAAGAAGTCTGAAGTGTCACAGGAGAAGGCAGAAAAAATTTCTGCAAAGCTTAAAGCAATGGCATGGAAGAAAAGGCTTTTGAATCTTCCTTGTTTTGTTCCGTCTTGGAAAAATATTTCGGAGTGGCAGTAATGAAAATCATAATCTTCGGAGGAACTTTTGATCCCTGGACAAGTGCTCATCAGGAAATAGCTGAAAGGCTTTCAAAAAATTATGACAGCGTCCTGATAGTTCCGACTACAGTTCGTTACTATAAAGTTAACAAGCAGATGTTTTCTTTTAATGAGCGCTTTGAACAGGCAGAAAAGAAAGTTGCAGGTCTTAAGAATGTGGAGGTGTGTGACATAGAACGCTCTGTAGATGATGACTGGCGTTTTGTAGATACACTGGAAAAAATCATTGAGCTTAATGGAACCAAACATGAATACTATGTTGCCATTGGCTCTGATTCCCTTCAGAAATTCAAGACCTGGTATGAATGGGAGAAAATTCTTCAGCTGGCAAAGCTCGTTGTTTTCAACAGACCTGGATATGAAAGTGATTTCCCTGATATTCCTTTTGAATACCTTGAGATGAATAACAGCATCAGCTCAACGGCCCTGCGTCAGAAATTGATGCAGATAATGAGCGATGAAGAATTCGAGGATTTGCTTGATGAGGACTGGCTTATAAAAGGCCAGAAGAATTTAATGGAGGACTAAAATGAAACTTCTTGTAGTCGTTGACATGCAGAACGATTTTATCGATGCGGCATTGGGAACAAAAGAAGCCGTTGCCATTGTTCCTGCTGTCCAGAAAAAAATCGAAGAATACAGAAAGGCTGGTAATCCTGTAGTTTTTACAAGGGATACCCACCAGAAAAATTATCTTGAAACACAGGAAGGAAAAAATCTTCCAGTGGAACATTGCATTGAAGGAACAAAGGGCTGGGAAATTACAGAAAAGCTTGATGTTGCAGATTCAAAGGTAATCAACAAGCCTAGCTTTGGTTCTATGGAACTTGCTGATTATGTTGCAGGCCTTGCAGATCTTGAAGAGGTTGAACTTGTGGGGCTCTGTACTGACATCTGCGTTATTTCCAATGCATTCATCATCAAGGCAAAAGTACCAGAGCTGAAGATTACCTGTGATGGAAACGCTTGCGCTGGTGTAACTCCAGAGAGCCATAGTAATGCGTTGAATGCAATGAAGATGTGCCAGATAAATGTAATCTGAACGGACGGCCTTATGACGGAAAAAGAGTTTTTGGCAAATTACGATATTACAAAATATCCAAGGCCCAGCGTTACAGTCGACATCGTTACTTTTGGAGTAACGGGAGAATCTGAAAGAAACTATAGACAGGATGAAAAGAAAACGCTTTCATTACTCCTTATCAAGAGAGGTGGGCATCCTTTCATGAATAAGTGGGCTTTGCCTGGTGGATTTCTGAACATTGATGAATCCATAGAGGAGTGTGCCTTCAGGGAACTAAAGGAAGAAACAAATCTTGTGCCTTCCTCCCTCATGCCTATGGGTGCCTTCAGCGAAGTAGACAGAGATCCTCGCGGAAGAATCATTTCCAATGCCTACATAACGATTGTTGATGAGGAAAATGTAAAGGCTCTTGCTGGTGATGACGCCGTTGATGCCTTGTGGTTTAAGGTGAGTCTGGAGAAGACTTCCTCAAAAGGAAAATTTTTCCTACACCTTGATAATGATGATGTTAAACTTCACATCAAGGCTGAGTTGAAGTTGAGTAAGACTCGTTTCGGACAGAATGAATATGAGATAATTGACAGTGACCAGCTTGCTTTTGATCATGCAAAGGTTATTGCTACTGCCATAGGATTGATTAAAAAAGCTGCGGAAGACTTTGATTTTCTCTTTGATTTCATGCCGGAATGCTTTACCCTTACTGGCCTGCAGAAAGTTCAGGAAACCATCCTTGGTGTGGAAGTGGCCCCTGCAAATTTCAGGCGAAAGATCACTCCGTATGTGGAAGAAACTGATCGAGTAGTTACTGGAGCAGGACACAGACCTGCAAAGCTTTACAGAAGAAAAAAGGATTCATGATGCTTCGGCGGTTTATTTTGTAAGCCGCCGATTTTTTTTGTTTTGGATGGATTGCTTTGCTGAAAAATCTTGCGCTTTGTTCTATAGAAAATTCACTGCTTTATGTAGTATAATATTGTGATTATTTTATCAGGGGTTTTTATGGTAGAACTACATGAGTCTGGCGAAGACTATCTTGAAGCTGTCCTCGTTTTGAAAAGACAGAATGGAATTGCCCGTTCAGTTGATGTTGCAAGGAAACTTGGGGTTTCAAAGCCAAGCGTAAGCCGTGCGATGAGCATACTTACAGAAAATGGTTTTATTACTGATGGACCTATCGGCTCCCTTGAGCTTACAGAAGAAGGTCTCAAGCGTGCTGAATCAATCTATGCCCGTCATGTTCTTCTTACAAAATTCCTTATGAAAATCTGCGGAGTTGATGAAGAGCAGGCAGAAGCAAATGCATGCCGCATTGAACACGATATCGATGATGACATTAAAAACGGCATTGAAAAATGGATGAAGAAAAATTCATAAATCAATAAAAAACTGTAATGTGGTGGTTGAGCCTGTCGAAACCACCATGTTTTTGCGTTACTGCGATGATTTCGACAAGCTCAATCGACGCAGCAACCAGCATAAATTATGGGTGTAGGAATTCAAATTAAATAACAGAGGAAAATATGGCAGCAAAATCACACGGTACACATACTGATGACAATCACAAGGCACTTTGGTCTGGTCGCTTTGCAGAAGGACCTGATGCAGCAGCAGTAGAATTTGAAACTTCGATTTTCGTTGATGAGCGCATGGCTCTTGATGACATTCACGGTTCTATTGCACATGCAGAAATGCTTGGCGCAAGTGGAATCATCAGCAAGAAGGAAAGCGATGCAATCGTAAAGGGTCTTAAGTCCATTGAAAAGGATCTTGAAAGCGGAAAGCTTAAGATCGACTACAGCGCAGAAGACATTCACTCTTTTGTTGAAGCAACTTTGACAGACAGAATAGGCGAACCTGGAAAGAAAGTTCATACTGGACGCAGCCGCAACGATCAGATTGCTTTGGATGAACGTCTTTACCTTAAGAGAATCATTCCTTGCCTTCAGAATGAAATCATCACTTTGATTGAAACTTTGACAGCCATTGCAGACAAGAACAAGAAGACATTGCTTACTGGCTATACCCACATGCAGCATGCACAGCCTGGGACACTTGCACAGCATCTTATGGCATGGGCAACAATGCTCAAACGTGACTGGCTCCGTCTTGAAGATTCCCTCAAGCGTGTAAACCTTTCTCCACTTGGAGCAGGTGCACTTCAGGGAAGTACCCTTCCTTTGAACCGCGAACTTGTTGCAAAAAAGCTTGGCTTTGAAGGTGTTACAGAAAACTCTCTGGATACTTCTGCAGACCGCGACTATTGCATTGAATTTACATCTGACTTTGCAATCCTTCAGAGCCATCTTAGCCGTATGTGCGAAGAAGTTGTCCTCTGGTCTACAACTGAATTTGCTTTCATCGAGCTCAGTGAAAAATGGTCCACAGGTTCTTCTATCATGCCACAGAAAAAGAACCCTGACTTTGCGGAACTTATTCGCGGAAGAACAGGAAAGGTATACGGAGACCTCATCAACCTCCTTACAATGGTAAAGGGACTTCCACTTGCCTATGACCGCGACATGCAGGAAGACAAGGCGCCTTTGTTTGAAGCTCTTGATACAGTGGAAGGAAACCTTAAGGTTTTCACAGCAATGATTTCTTCTGCAAAATGGAATGTTGCGAACATGGCTGCTTCCTGCGAAGGCGGATTTGCAAATGCAACTGACCTTGCAGAATATCTTGTACGCAAGGGAATGCCATTCCGTACAGCTCATACAGTTTCTGCAACGGCAGTCAGAATGGCAATAGATGCTGGACTTACAAAAATAGAAGATCTTTGCATGGAAGAACTACAGCAGTGTTCAAAGCTTATTGAAGAAGACGTTTATGAATGTCTTTCTCCTGTTGCTTGTGTTGAGCACCGCCAGACAACAGGTGCTCCATCTTCAAAGACAACTTCTGTTCAGATCCGCAATATGAAGGCTTTCTGCAAGAAGAGCACAAAATAATCAGTGATTAATCCACTGTTCCTTGAGAACGGTGGAATTTAGTTTTTAGGAGTAGAATATGAAAAAAATTATGACAGTTCTTTGTGGACTCATGGCATGTCTTTCAATGGCATCGGCAGCAAAGAAGAATGCAAACAAGTTTGTTCTTGGTCTTGACGATTCATTCCCACCAATGGGATACCGCGATGCAGACAACAACATCGTAGGTTACGACATCGACCTTGCAAAGGAAGTTACAAAGCGCCTTGGTCTTGAGCTTGTATGCCAGCCAATCGACTGGTCTGCAAAGGAAATGGAACTTAAGACAGGAAAGATCGACTGCATCTGGAACGGCCTTACAATGACAGAAGAACGCCAGGCTAAGATGGCATTCACATCTGCATACCTTGAAAACGCTCAGGTTGTAGTTGTTCGTGCAGACAGCGGATACAAGACTCTTGCTGACCTTAAGGGAAAGAAAGTTGGTGTTCAGGCTGGATCTTCTGCTCAGGATGCATTGGACGAAGCAAAGGAATTCAAGGCTTCCCTCAAGGAAGTTGTAGAATTCCAGGAAAATGTTACAGCCCTCAATGACCTTGAAATCAAGAGCATCGACGGTGTAGTAATGGACCTTATCGTTGCCAACTACAGCATCCAGCAGGGAAAGAAGAATTTCGTTGTTCTCGGTGAAACACTTTCTCCAGAAAAGTACGGTATCGCTTTCAGCAAGAAGAACAAGAAACTTCGCGACAGCGTTCAGAAGACTCTTGAAGACATGGCAAAGGACGGAACACTTGCAGAAATTACAAAGAAGTGGTTCGGTTCTGACATTTCAAAAATCGGTAAATAATTTATAATTCATAAGGAGATGTCCAATAAGTATGATTTACGGTGGTTGAGCCTGTCGAAACCACCACGTATAGTGTCATTGGTCATTTCGACAGGCTCAATGACCCTGCCATGAATACTTATGGGCAGGCCCTTGTGAAATACCATTTAATTTTATGATTGAATACATTACAGACTACATTTCAGATTTAAGCTTGAACAAACTCATTCCTGCCATGCTTAAAAGTACTGGCGTTACTCTCGAAGTTTTTGTTCTTGTATTGTTGTTTTCAGTTCCACTTGCACTTTTGATCTGCTTTGGTCGTATGTCCCGCATCAAGGTGATTTCGGAAGTTACAAAATTCTTCCTTCTTGTCATTCGTGGAACTCCTTTGATGCTGCAGCTCATCTTTGTTTATTTTGCACCGCAGATGATTTTTGAAATCGGCTTTGACCGTTTTACAGCGGGTATCATCGCCATGGTGATAAACTATGCTGCATATTTTGCGGAAATCTATCGTGGTGGAATCCAGTCAATTCCCCAGGGGCAGTATGAGGCTGGAAAAGTCCTTGGCTTTACAAAGAATCAAACTTTCATGCGAATCGTAATGCCTCAGGTTGCAAAGAAAATAATTCCTCCTATGGGAAATGAAGTAATAACTTTGGTAAAGGATACAGCGCTTATTCAGGTTCTAGGGGTTGCAGAACTTTTCCATGTTGCAAAAACCCAGAGCGGTGCCCTTGTAAGCGTAATGCCTCTTTTTATTGCAGGCGTTTTCTATTTCATCATGAACTGGGCTGTTTCAAAGGCCTTTGATTACACGGAGAAAAAACTTGACTACTACAGATAATGAAATAATCAAGGTTGATCACCTTAAAAAATCTTTTGGCAGCCTTGAAGTTCTAAAGGACATTTCTTTTTCTCTTCATCAGGGAGAAGTTCTTGGAATTATCGGTCCAAGCGGTAGCGGAAAATCTACTTTGTTAAGATGCATCTGCCAGCTTGAAACTGTTACTGACGGAACAATAAACATCTCTGGAAGAAATCTTGTTGAAAACGGAATCTATACGGACAAAAATACACAGAGGGCAATAGGTCTTGATATCGGCCTTGTTTTCCAGAACTTCAATCTGTTTCCGCATTTTTCTGTATTGAGGAACATTACGGAAGCACAGCGCATTGTCCTTGGAAAATCAAAGGAAGAGTCAGAAGCCGTTGCCATGGAACTTCTTAAAAAGATGGGACTTGAATCAAAGGCAAGCAGCTATCCATGCGAACTTTCAGGCGGCCAGCAGCAGCGCGTTTCCATTGCCCGTGCTCTTGCCCTTAAACCACAGGTGCTTTTCTTTGATGAGCCTACATCTGCATTGGACCCGGAACTTACGGGAGAAATCCTAGCTGTAATCCGAGAACTTGCAAAGGAAAAAATGACCATGGTTATCGTTACACATGAAATGTCCTTTGCCCGTGATACAAGTGACCACCTTATCTTTATGGATGGCGGTGTAATCGTAGAGCAGGGTAATCCTGTTGAGCTCATAAACAATCCAAAGGAAGAAAGGACAATCCAGTTCCTTAAGAGATTCAACGATAAATAGTTTTTCAGGAAAATAAGGATGAAAAAAGTAATCATTATTTTCTTGATGCTGCAATTTTTTCCATCACCATTGTTAAGAATACAAACTCAAAATTCAAATATGGCTATTGGGAAATGACATATCCGAAACATTTGTCCAAGGTTTATGGTTTACTCCGTTCATATATGAATAATGTAGAATTTGATTTTAAAGAAATCTCTTATGATGATTCAGGTGCAGTTCAAATACAATATGTCATGATAATGAATAAAAACGCAAACCATCCCTTCAGTAAATTTATTGGAAAAAACGATGATGATGTCTTAAGAAAATATTCCAAAAATATTGATTATGAAAAATCCAATTCAGAATTAAGATATGATTCAGAAGATTGGACATCTTTCATTCAGTTTAACATAAAAGATGAAAAGGTTAGTCGGATTGTTATTGGGAAGAATTTATAAGCTTATGAAATGCTCTTTTGAATTTAATAGTTTCTCCCACAAATTGAAATTGATTGGGGATAATGGAAATGGAGATGTGATATGTTTTCTTTAGCATATGATGTAATTATGGTTTTTGTGAGTATTGCTATATTGCTTTATTCAATTTTTTACGTTTCTCGAAATGGGAAAAAGGATAGTAAATTATGGAGCAGGCGATTAAATGTAATAGCTACGGCTATGTTAGTTGGTTTTATAATTGATCTAATAATGAACTTTTTTTATTTTTGGTAAATCAAATTTAATTACTCCTATAAAATCTGATTATAAAAATTCAGCTTATTGTGGTATATTTATAAACAGATTAATTGAAGGTAAAGAAATGCCATACGATGTATTAGAAAAGACAATTAATTCATTGCCAGAAGAAGCAGTAATTGTTTAGTCAGATGATTTTAATAATGAACAGAAGAAAATCAAATATGATTTCATAATTTTACTTGCGATTATAGGTCAAATCTCATGAAGGTGTTTTTCATATCTGCCACTGTTTTAGGAATGCTTCTTTTTGTTGTACTTGATTCAAAGTTATATTTAATCGCTTCTGTAATAGGTCTTTTGGGACTTTGTTATTTTGTTTGGCAAAGGATTTCTCATAACAGTAAATCAAGTTATCTCGATTATAAGATGCTGGTGTTGTACATATCCGTGATAATTGCTTTCCTATATGTAATAATAAAATGATGAGAATTAATTCTTTAAATGAAAGGATTATTTTTTGTTTGTGGTTTAGTGATTTTGGGTTTACTTGTAATAATGGGTATTATATGCAGGGGGTTCTATGTTTATGAGGAAATTTATTGTTTTCATTTTTAGTATTGCATTTAATGCATCCATGATGTTTGGCTTGGGTTTTGGATGGTCAATTATTGAAACTAACAATCCCAAAATGGGGGAATGTTCAGTAGATGTGTTTGAAGGAACGGATCTATATGACTTTGCCTGCTTGGTAGACAAACAGGATGTAAATGGAATTAAAAACAGTTATTCAAAATATGAAGGACTTTTTGATTCGCTGGAATCGAAGGGGACTGATAATAAGCATGTCCATTTGAAATTGATGCATTGGGCAGTAGGCAATAAAAAATATGAAGCCTTGGAAACATTGCTTGTACTGGGAATGAATCCCAATGTGCTGGTTGAATATGGGGATTACAAATTATCCCCATTGTATTTTGCATTGTTCAATTCAAGAAATCATGGGATTAATGAAACCGATAAATTCATTTCACTCTTATTAAAATATAAAGCTGACCCTAATATTGGCAGATCTCCCTTGTGGTGTTTTACAAGTGCAGAATCAGTCAAAGGTGATTTGGGCAAGTTGAAATTATTGGTTGATAATAGTGACATCAATTTGGAACAGTATGGATATCTTGATAAACCTCTGTTCATGATTTTGATTGAAAAAAGATCTAGCAGCCTGGATTTGGCAAAATATTTACTGATAGATTGCAGCATAAACATTGACTGCAATTATTTCGATGATGATGGTTTAAAAAAGAAAAATGAAATGACCAATTCCATTGATAGAATTAAATTTCTTTCCAAAGATAAAAATTATAAATTCAAGAAAAACAAAGACTTTTTGTTGATACTTGAACGAGCAAAATCCTGTTCGAATTGAAATGGGAAAGTTAATTTTTTGATGAAATTTGATGCTGGCAGTTTGTCATGGCATGGTGTAAAATATTTGTATAGCAGTTAATTTAAGGGGTAAGTATGGGTAACATTTTTTCATTTCCAGGTTCAGGAAAAAAGACAGAAGGAAATTCTGAAGAAACAACAACAACTTTTGAATATGAAAAGCTTGTAGGCAAAATCTGCCACTCAAAGGAATTCTGCAAGACAGGCATGATTCTGGCTGTAAAAAAAGACGCAAAGGATAGAATTCAGTATCTGGTTTCAGATGTTGATGCAGGCCTTGGCCTTATAAGCGACAAGGATCTTCTTGAAAAATGGGACATTGAAGACTAGTTCCGCTCTTGATTACTAAATAATGAACCTGGAATGGCGGACTTAAGATTTGAGTATTTGCCATTCCAGGTTTACTTCAGCTGTTAGATCATTTCTTTATTCCGTTTCAAGTTCTCCTGTGAAATCATAGAATACTCTGACATAATTGGCGATTGAATATGTAGTTATGTCATGTGAAGCTGATGTACCTGCAGTTCCCGCAAAATGAGAAATTAAATTCAACTGATATGTATAAAAGTCCGTTGCTTTGTTGTCTATAGTAGAAGTCCAATATATTCCTGCTACATCAAGAGGAGTTACATTCAATGCATTCAGAGCGTTGTTTATCAATGAAAGTTCATTTTGAACGAAATTAAATTCCTTAACAGTTGGAATATACCATATTTCGCCTGTAAATCCATTTAATTCAATTGCAGAATAATGTGCTGCATAACTGAATGTAGGGAAACTTTGTGAAGAACTTGCTCTGGCATTACTTCCTGTAATTGCATAAGGCACATTGATACCAGCCCAATTCTGCATTGGCTTAAAAGCACTTGTCTGATATGTTTCAAGATTATCTTTTCCCATACCGTCGGTAGTTCCACAAATTGTTTGACTCGTTGTCTTTATAAGGTCTATAACCTGATATGATTTTGCTTTGTCCCCTGTTCCCAAAGTTTCTGTTACATCATTAAAGAACTTAAGTTTTCCAGGATAATAATAATCTTGTGTTGGAACCTTAAGTCCCATTCCAAGTATCTGTGTACATTCTGAAGCAGCTGGAGTGGCTGAATTAGTTGCATATCCGGTTCCAGAAACAATAAGCGCAATTGGTTCTCCAATAGAAGGATTTTCAAGATAGTCATCAAGGGCACATACATATTTTTTTGTAGAGTTCAATTTTCTGTAAACAATATCTCCTGGACCTGCTATTGAAGTTGTTAAACCAGACAAAGTTTTTCTTGAAGGAGTAAGGAATCCATATCTGTTTGCAAGTCTGATGTATGCAGACTGAAAAGCTGTTGAACGTTTAAGAATACTTACTGTTTCATCATATCCATTTGTACTGAAATATGGTTTTCTAAAATGACATCTACTAGTACTTGATGAATAATAAACTAGGTATGGATAATCAGTTGAAGTTGGATCATTATCTGTAATATATCGAACATAAACTGTTGTTCCCCCGGCTTTTCTCAAAGCAGCAGGTTTTTTTAAATTTGCACCCTGTTCAGAGTCTTTGAACTCAGGTCTTGGATATTCAAGACATATTGTTCTTTTTTCTGTTTCATTACCTTTAGAATCTATTGCCGAAATTTCAAACTGATGTATACCTCCAAATGGAATGTTGAAATTCAAACCAAAAGTAAAGGTTACAGTTGTGGTTTTTCCAGTTTGTTTACTTGATGTGAAATTTGCTGCAGTGGTTATTGTTTTGCAGGTTTCAATTAAATTGCCTGCACATGAATAAACCTCTGGATAAAGATCAGAATCAAAGGCTCTTGCAGAAGTTATGCGTACTGTAGACTTTTCATCATTTTCAGTCATGTAATACATGTTTGCATAAAGGCCAACAAGTTTTTCTGTTACTTTGACTTTTACAGGAACATAATCCTCATTTCCAGGGAAGTTTGCATTTGAAGCTTCCAATGTTACAGAGAAACTGTTAGAACCTGTTTCTCCTGTAAATACATTTTTCAAACTTGTTGAGGTATATTTTGCTTCATTGCTTGCAATCTGAGTTCCTCCAGCTGCAAGTGCCTTGGAATCTATGTAGTAATTCTGGTTCGTTGCAGGAGAAAGAGTTGTATTTGCAGAGATTGTAACAGTCTTAATCGCTGTTGTATTAGTCAAATCATAATATGAACCATTTTGAGTATTTGTGTATTTAACTGGATAATAACTTAATCCACAGCTTTCAAGGGTTGGTCCTAAAGAACCTTTTACATATACTGGAACAATTTTATATCCATCTACAGAAGGGGCTGTAACTGTCAGTGTTCCTGAAATTTTTTGTCTTGAAGCAGAAGCAACTGTAAGATTTGAGAATGAAAGTCCTGCAACAGATGTTCCTGCAGTTATTGAAGATGGACCTACAGAATAGGTTGATTTTAAAGTTCCTGCGGAATCATATACCTTAAATTCTTTAAGATAATAACCAGTGGATGCAGTGTAGATAAAGTTCAGCTTAGTCGAAAGCAAACTTGGAGATGAGTATGCCTGAGCCTGAGTTATATTGTTTATTTTCAGGGTACCAGGCGTTGTGTCATCTTCTTCGTAATATGGCTGCTCAAAATTGATGACTGGTATTTTATATACATTAGGCTTAAGTACGATATTTGCACCTTCAAAAGAACGAATCTTTCCTGTAAGTACATAGTTTGTACCATCGAAATTCTGTTCAATTTCATGTATTATTGTAAGGGTTTCTTCGTCTGCATCACCATTTTTATTGTACAAATTATAATCGCCATTATAACCGCATGAAAGTTCTTCATTTGCTGGAGAATACGCCTTTAATGATACTACTGCAGTATTTGGATTGGAATCTTCTGGAGACTCTGCGTTTTCTGTGTAAACAGCAAAGCCTTCCTTAAGTTTAATTGAGAATTCGTAATTTCTTGGTTGGCCGCCATTTGTATAAAGAGTCTGGGCTGAAATGCTGTCGCTGCTTGTACGCTGTCCGTTAAAGGTTATGCTTGTAATATCACCAGCATTGATGCTCTGAATTGCAATTTTAGGTTGTGTATAAATTCCTGGTTTGATTGTATATGTTCCGCTTTTTACGCGGATTTTAGCAACGGCTTTGTAGTTTCCATTTTCCATAGAAACAAGATGACAATCGTAAATTATAAGGTTGCTGTTAGAATTGAATGCAGGACATGTTGTAGATTCAGTAATCTGTAAACCTGTGGTTAAACGAGTTCCAGTTGAGTTGTATACTTTGAACATAGACTGTGAACTGTATTTATAAGCACCTTTGCTATCTGATGGAACAGCCTCAATATCATAGTCAATATATTTTGTAACATAAGTGGTTCCACTCTTTTCATAGTCGGAAATTATGGAAGCAGTAACTGATCCGCCTGATACTGTATTGTTTCCTAAAGTAAGTCGGGTTGTATCTCCACTAGTTTCTTCTGCCAATGTGATTCTTGGGAATGTAGTGATTTTCGGATTGAGGATAATTGTTTTTTCAGGTTCTTTTAACATGCGAAGTTTACCTGTTACAGTAACAACGCCTGTTTCTTTGTTTACGCTTGGTAAAAGATTATAGCACACTGCATCCTGCGTTGTGTAGTTTGAGAATGTTGGATTTATCGTGCTTCCTGCGTTTGCAACTGTTGCGCCAGAGAATGAGAGAGTGCTGTACATGTAATTGGTGTTTGTTACGATCCTAAAATCATAATCCCTGCCTTTTTTTACCATTGCTTTTGAAGTAGAAGAAGGAACAGATGTTGCATTTGTGTCGTCTGCTACATAGAAATATGAATGCTGATAAGTAACCGGGCTTACAATGATTTCAGAATTGATATCCTTTACTATCCTGAATTTTGCGGTAACTGTTTCTACACCTTCCGTTGCCTGGCTTTCAACTTTACTTGTTCTGTAGATTACTGCAAGAAGCTTGGAACTGTTGCTTGCAAGTGCTGTCTTTATGCTTGTCAGAGATTTTGTTCCTGTAAGCTCCTGGGTTGTTTCAAGGTCTACGACAAATTCTGCAGCGGAAGTTCCGGCGGAACCAGCAGCATCAGAAAGTGTCAGAACTGGAATTACTGAACCGTTGTTGGATACAGTCCATTTATCAAATCCATATCCGCTGGAAGAAAGATAGCTGATGTCGTAGTCTTCTCCGATGAAGATCGACTTCTTTATGGAAGGAGAAATTGATCCCTGGTCTGCGGCTGCAATGGACATCTGGAATCCTGGTTTGCCTTTTACCAAAGGTTTTACGGTAACTGTAGTGTCAGGAATCAATACTGTCAGAGTTCCTGTTACTCGTTTTTTTATCTGTCCCTGACCGTCAGCAATATTTTCTTCCCTGACATCATGAATTACGATTTTTGCATTGGCGGCCTTTGCTTTTGCCTGACTAAGAGTTCCTGTTGTCAATACATAAGAATCCGTAGAATTTTCAGATGAAGATATGTCTGTAAATTTTGTTGAATCTGCGGCAAATCCTTCGTAGGTAAAACCATAGGTTGTTTCAAGCTTTATTCCAATGCTGTTGTTTGCTACCTGATACAGGAATTCTGCTGAAGACGGACTTGTTGTACCGGCATCTTCTTCCTCTGTTGCATAATTAGCTGAACCTGAAAGAACCGGTACGGAAAAATTAACTTTAGTAAGTTCTGTAGCCGTTGGTGTAACTATTACAGCATCCCCGTGATTTTTTGTTGACTTAATAGTTCCCTTTACGGTGGTTACGCCATTGCTTGCAGTTGTCTGGCTTGTTACTGTTATGCTTGTGTTTGCTCCGTTTGCTGGTGTTCCAATAGAATTGAACTTATATCCTTCTTTTGTCTTAAGTTCAAAATTGAAAAATCTGTCTTTTGGGATGTAGACGGCAGTGTCATAAGAGGTTGCCTCAAATGCAGAACCTGTGCTGAACTTTATTGTGTTGTAGATTTCTGGAGTTACTGAAATCTGAAGGTTCTTTGGTGGAACTTTGTTTACATAAAGGGTTGCAGTCTTTGTAGTTATATATTCGCCCTGAATGTTAGGCTGTACTTCAGCTTCCCTGTCGTTGTTGTAGATTATGATGTTCTTTGTATTGAGCGCAGAATTGAGTGCAGATGTAAGATCGTTTTCCGTGTATCCTACGTTTCCGCTGTAGTCATCATATCCACCGGCTTCATTTAGAATCTTTACCTTCCAGATTTCATTTCCTGCCGTTGCATTTTTGGTAGATTTATAGGTAAGGTCGATTTTTGTTCCAAGATAAAGGTTTCTTTCATCTGATGGAGAAAGGGTGCCACAATCAGTTCCGTTGAGCACGAAGTTTACACTTGGTACAACCTTTATTACTGGAATAAGGTGAAGACTGAATCCATTAAGTTCTTTCTTGAAGGAAATATCCACTGTTGCTTTTGTAGTTCCTGCATTTCTTCCTTCTGCTTCAAAATTATATTTTGGATTTGATATTGAAATGTATGAAGCTGGATTGTCCGAGGCTGCAGAAGCGTCAAAAGAAAGGATGCTTCCATCAATGGCATCCGTCGTTGATTTTGTGCTTTCTGTTATCCAGCTGGATCTGCTGTTCGATGCATTTACCTTTTCAAGTCTCCATCCTTCAAAACTTAATCCTGCTGGTACATTGACGGTTGCGGTATAGATTTTACTTGCCGCCATCTTTACGGTTCTGTTGGAGTCTGTTCCAGATGTAATTGAGTTTCCTCCTGCAGAAAGTGTCACTCCACTTGGAGTTCCATCGGCGAAGGCAATGTTCATGCTTGGCTTTTGAACTACTACAGGCTTGATGTTGAGTGCAGTACCAAAATTATGTTTCAGCGTCACGCTTACGGAACATGTGCTTGCTCCTGAGTCGTCTGTCATTACAGAAGATCTTGCGATGTCGATTCTGGATTCATCTGCTGCATCTGCCAAGTTGATTCCTGGTGCTGATGTTTCATATACAAGCCACTTTGTGTCTGAAAAAGAATAGTCTTCAGTCGTTCTATATGTGATGGTGTATTCATAGCTGTTCATCATCATGCGGACGGTATCATTGTCCAGATAGCCTGCTCCTGTAAGGCTGAATCTTCCAGCTGAACTGTAACCGTCAGGATCCTTGATGTTTACTACAGGATATTTGAAAAATACTGGTTCAAGGAAATAGCTGTAACTCAGATGATCCATATCATCCTTGAGAGTAACTATGATCGATGAATTTACTTTTCCTGCAGTCTTGCCAGTTTCTGCAACTTCATAAGATGGATTTTTAACTTCTATGTATGAATCTGAATAGGTAGTGAAATTTCTTGTATCTGTCGTAGTCCTGCTGTCCGCTGCAAAACATTCTGTTTCGCTGTAAGGACTTGAATTGTTTCTCTTAAAAAGTCTCCAGCCTGAAAGGCCAACCGATGGATCCGTCTGCAATGTAAGTGTGTATGGCGTTCCCTTTGCCATGCTGACGATGCCAGAATGAGACATTTTTACAAGGTCTGCATATTCAGGTGCAACTTCTACATTCATTCTTGGATATGTTACAAGATTTGGAGAGACATAGAATCTTCCGCTGAAATCATTGTCGACAGTGATGTAGATTGTACTCTGGGATCTTCCATTGGCAAGCTGAGTTCCCGTGTTCTTTGTAATTGTTATTTTGTCTCCATTTATGATCTCAGTTTCGTTGCCGAGTCCGTTTTTTCTATAAACCTTCCAGCAGTCTTCTGCATTTTCAGGAAAGCCGTAATCAACCGTGGAGGTTGCTGTGATAGAATATTCCTGGCCTGGAGTAACTGCTTTTACTGTCTGAGGCGGATTGAACGAAGCTGGAGATGGTGTAAGTCCAGAAAGGGCGGCAGGCAAGCATACTTCCATGACAGGGAATGCCGATACTTCTGGAATAAGTCGTATCTGCTTACCGACTTCCTTCAATAATTTAACAGTTGCGGTAGTCATGGTCTGCGAGTTGTTCATGAATTCAACGTAGCTTGAATCCAATTCCACGCAGTTTTCTGGGACATCTGGGTCATACAGTGTGTATGCCTTCCATCCGACGAAATTTCCTGAGGTTGCTTTAAGATTGAAGGAGGCGTTGAAAGCATATCCAACCTTTGCTGAAATGGAATAGTTCAATACTCCGCTTCCGACAGTTCCATAATCGTCATTGTTGTATCCTATTACAACGTTTTCGCTTGCAGCCTTTGCGTATCTGATTTCTTCTTCCAAAGCTTCCTTGTATTCAAGATTTGAATTCAAGAAGTTGTCGCATGAAAAAAACGTGATGGTTGCGGTTAAAATAGCTGCACTTAATTTGAGGATGTTTCTTTTCATAATTATTCTTCCTCCCATGCTGTGTCGCCTTGTGATTCAGAAGCTCTTGCTGCTGCTGTACTTATTCCCTTTGAAGTCTTGTCATTGCTTTTGGCAACTGAACCTTTATTGATTTTATTTTTTTTAATCGTCCCTGCGGAACTTTTTTTGAAGATTATGAGGTTGCCCACGGAGTTTTCCTTTGGTCCACGAATGGTTATTTTTTTTGTTCCTGATATGAAGCCTATGCTTGATTTGTCTTCGATTTTGATGACTGTTTCATCAGTTATGATGGCGTCTTCTTTTATTTTTTTCCATTTGCCGTCTGGTGTCTTGGCGTATACTTTACCTATTGTGTTTGAAACCTTGTAGCTTTCAGTGAATGCGATGGCTGATGTAAGTGCCAATATAAAAAGTAAGATGATTTTTTTCATTGTTACAGATCCTTGTATTGTTTTTGCTTTTTACCAGTCAATAGATATTGTTGCCTTAAGAAGGCTTTCAATAAATCTTCCTTATGATCAAGCATTATTTCATGTTTTTTTTCAGGAGAGCTGATGGAACTGTACAGCTCCCAGTTTGAGTGGATTGGAAAAATCCTTGCTTCATCAATATATTTTTTCCATTCCTCTACACCGAATCTTATTGCACGGACAAATCCATCCTTGAGCATCGTTATCTCAAGTGGCTGCCATATT
The DNA here is from genome assembly GCF_045641405.1 of Treponema sp. Taxonomy (GTDB): domain Bacteria; phylum Spirochaetota; class Spirochaetia; order Treponematales; family Treponemataceae; genus Treponema_D. The sequence continues at coordinate 74,814 of NZ_JAZUGX010000044.1, read as the reverse complement.
TTTCCTTCGTAGTAGATTTTGTCTTTGTAGAGAACAGGATGTTCCTCCTGTGCCCTTGGATCTTCTGTTTCTTCAAGACAGATGCCAGTATAAATATGTCCTGGGACAGTTATGAATGCACCTTCGATTCCTAAGGATTCAAGAAGAGAGCAGTAGAGTATGCTTAGGTCATCACAGTCCCCACCTCTATAGTTCAAGGTTTGATATGGAAACTGAAGGAAGTCTATTGATGATGTTCCTATGTTTGCAGAATAGCTTGAGCTTGGATCGACAACATAATTCAATCCATAAACATGAAGGGATTCAAAAAGAGCCAGTGCATATTGAATGTTTATGTTTTCTTCCCTGTCCAAGTGATCTCTGACCACGGATTTGACCTGTTTTGCAAAACTTAGTGCTTCTGAATCGTTGGGACATACAAAAACTGCAGCCATTCTGTCGTCATCCCAGCTTAGGTTGTTTCTGTTCAGAAAATATATAGAAAGTGGAATGTTTGTTTCCCTTTCTTCTCTGAGGAAATCGTATTTTATGTTTATGACTGCGTTTTTTTCTACAGGTTCTATAAGGTTTAGTACATTCTCGTTGAAAAACGCCGTAAGGTTTAAGTCGATGAAATCATTTTTTTTAATCATCGGAATTGTTTCATAAACTTTTGGCGTGTTCATGAATTCTTCCTGATAAAGTGAAATCCTTACATTTGTTATTGTTCCGTCTTCCTGATTGTAGACTTTTATGCTTCCAAAAGGATTTTTGTTATACCAGGAATACAGGGCAGGGAATATAGGGGTGGTCTCAACTACATCTACGCTCATGTTTCCTTTCCTGTCAAAAAGATTTGTAAGGTTCAGTCTGAATCCAAGAGAACATCCTGCTTTCATCATAGGAAAATCCTTGTGATAGAAATATGTGCAGCCTGTTTTTGCATAGATGGAATATATGGATGAAAGTTTGTAGTCGGTTTCGATTCCAACGCCTGTACTAATTCCTTTATAGTTTCCGAGCCTTGACGCGCTGTATAGTCCTACCTGCGCCATGGGAGATATGGTGAAATAGTCGTTCAAAGGAAAATATTTTTTTATGTCCACGGAATAGTTTGTGATTGAAACATCGGAGACTCCAGCAAGCTTGTTGCTGTATTTCCCATAGTCTATGCCGCCAGTTATCCCCCATGATTTTGTCGGTCGGAATTCAAATCCTATACCGCCGCCAATCGCTGGTTTAGGTTCTCCTATAGTTTCCTGTGAGCTTGAAGGAACGATTGGAAAGGAAAAAATTCCTTCGCCCTGGATGGTATATACCCTGGCTGCAAAAAGTTTTGAGAAGAATAGCAATGTCAGTGTGGACAGCAATGCCTTCTTCATTTATTTTCCCCTTTGATTTTTCAAACGCTCAAGTCCCTGTTTTGCACCGCCATGCTCAGGTTTAAGCTGAAGGACTTTCCTGAAATATATTTCCGCCTGGTTGTATTCTTTTTCGAGAAGATGGATGTTTCCCATGTTGGATAGTGAAGAAATGTTGTTGTGTGCCGCACCTAAGCCGAACCATTTTTTTGCGTTCTTGTAGTCTCCCATGCGAAGGTAGAACATTCCGACCGAATTGCTGTTTTCATCTGTTGGATTTTCGTTGTAGGTCTTTATCAATGATTTTCCGAGAGGAACCAATTCGTAAAGCTGATAGCTTTGGTAGGCTGCAGAAATACGGCTTCTCAGTTTGTCGGCATTTATGTATTCAAGGAATGCTTTTTCCGTCATTCCAAGGCTCTGGTAACTTTTCCATGCTTCTTCAAGGATTACCGTGTCCGCATTTTCTGCTGAATATATTTCTTCCAGAGCCTTGCTCCATGCTTTGTAATATCCAAGTTTCAATGATTTCATTGAAAGGGGAAGGTAGATTTCCCCATCGATTTCAATCAGTCTGTCCAAGGATGAAAAAAGTTTTGATGCTGCCTTACCGCTTGTGTTGAGGTTGACTCCCACGACAACATCGTCAGGAAGGAATACGATTGAAGATTTTATGCCTACTGAACTGAGCATTGCAGAAAACAGAACGGCAAGATCGTCGCAGTCTCCGCTTTTGAAATTTATTGTCTGGAATGGAAATTGAATCGTGTCTATTTCATCCAGATCAATATGTGTTTCATCGTATGGAGTCAATGTGTCTTTTTCGTAGATGATTCCGTAGGTGTTGAGGGCTTCAAAAAGAGCCATAGAAGATTCAAGGTTTTGATTTATGCCTGTGTGGTTGTTGTCTCTTGCTATTCCGATGATGCCTTTTGTAAATTCCAGCACTGTCGCGTCATTTGGAGAAATAAGTGAAGCTATTGCATTTGGATCTGACCATGAGAAGGCGTTTCGTTTGTAAGTGTTGATTACGACTTCCTTTACTTCCGTCATCTTTTTCCCCAACAGGGTGTATTCTATTATGAGCTCCGCATTGAACATTCCGTCTTCCGTGAAGGTTGAAAGGGCGTTTGAAAAGTCTCCTGTGATTGGAATTTCTGCGGATTTATTCTTTCTTAATATTGGAATGGTCTTGCATTTGAAAGCGGAAGATGTGTAATTGTCTGCACGGAATGAAACGGTTATGTCTTTGATTTCCGCATTGTTTCTGTTTGTGACATAAGCAAAGGCAAAAGGTGCTGACTTGTATGCAAATGAAAAAAGAGGATAGAGGCTATCTTCCTGCAGAAGATCTATTTCTATTTTATTAGGCCGTTTCCTTGTGTCGAAGATTTTTCTTACGCTTACTCCAGCTATGATTCCTTTGGTTATGGATTTATCTTCATCGTACAGATAGTCTGCATACCCGCCTGTGATTCCCATCGTAAGGTTTGGACTGAATCGGAATGAAATGTCTGCGGTACCCTTGTAGTAGAAATTATTCATTATGAATGATTTTTTTTCATATCTAGATAGATAGGATTTTTCATCCGGACCAAGTCTTCCATCGTAGGTATATGGTGCAAAATTAAATCCGTATGCTCCATTTAGGCTGAGCATAATTCTGGATACTGGTGCCCAGTAAAATCCCAGGTTTGCTCCGATACTGTAGTCAAAAAATTGTTTCTGTTCGCCATCTTTAGGGACAACGAAAAATGAGAGCTCAGGGCCGAGGGAAATGAAATTGAAGAGATCGATGTCGGCGTTTATTGTTCCACCGTAGGAAAGTCCTGTTGCGATTGTATTGTCTGTGGCTAATGGAATTACAGCTGATGGCGTGAATTTAAATCCAAGTTCAATTGCGTGCAGATTAATGGACAGAAATGATAATAGTACAAGGAGGAAGAATTCTTTATGAATCTTATTCACTATATATATATATATATATATATATGTATAATGTATAGGTATATTTGCCTTGTAAAACTTAAAACTCATAAAAAAAATTATAAGGCATATATTAAAATACGACAACTTAATAGAAGAGAATGATGTAAAAATAATGTTATTTTATAGAAATATAGTTCCGAAAATTACAAGAAACATTCAGTTGCAAAGATATATAGTAGACGAAACAAAGACGTTTTATGCATGGGCGGAATTTCGATTCCTCTCTGGTATAAAGCGTCTTTTTTATTTTTTTGGGGGTTACAATATGTGTGGATTTGTTGGAGCATTTGACCTTGCCAGTGGAAGCAAACCAGTAGAAGAAGGACTTAAGGAGCAGCTTCGTTCCCAAGTTCTTGAAATGTCAAAAAAGATTCGTCACCGTGGTCCAGACTGGAGCGGTGTTTATACAGGCGACAATGCTATTCTTTCACATGAACGCCTTGCCATCGTTGACCCATTCAGCGGAAAGCAGCCTCTTGTAAGTGATGACGGAAAAATCATCCTTGCTGCAAACGGTGAAATATACAACCACAAGGAAATCCGCAGTGAATTTTCTGGAAAGTATGAATTCCAGACAGGTTCAGACTGTGAAGCAATTCTTCCCTTATATAAGAAATATCGCGAAGGCGGAAAGTTTGAAGAAATGATTGAAAAGCTTTCTGGAATTTTTGCTTTTGCTCTTTATGATTCAGAAAAGGACATGTATCTTATTGCCCGTGATGAAATCGGTGTTGTTCCTCTTTATCAGGGTTGGGACAAAGATGGCCGCTATTATGTCGCTTCGGAACTCAAGGCTCTTGAAGGCCACTGCATTACAATAGAAGAATTTCCTAACGGATGCTATTACTGGTCAGGTGACGAAAAGCCAACAAAGTGGTATAAGCGCGACTGGGAAAGCTATGATGCAGTAAAGGATGCACCTTGCGCAACTGATGACAAGGGTGAATTGATTGATCCTTCTGTAATCGCCAAGGTTCGTGACGGGCTTGAAAGTGCAGTTAAGGCTCAGCTTATGTCCGATGTTCCTTACGGTGTTCTTCTTTCAGGCGGTCTGGATTCAACTGTAATTGCCGCAATCACTCAGAAGTTTGCAAAGAAGCGTGTTGAGACAGGTTCCCTTAAGGATGCCTGGTGGCCACAGCTCCACTCATTTGCAGTCGGTCTTGAAGGTTCTCCTGATCTTATCGCTGCAAAAAAGGCTGCTGACTACATCGGCACAGTTCATCATGAAATCCATTTTACAATTCAGGAAGCATTGGATGCCCTTGAAGATGTAATCTATCATATTGAAACCTACGACATCACGACAGTCCGTGCCTCAACTCCTATGTATCTTTTGGCCCGCGCAATCAAGGCAATGGGTATCAAGATGGTTCTTTCAGGCGAAGGTTCTGACGAGCTTTTTGCAGGTTACCTTTACTTTCACAAGGCTCCTGATGCAAAGGAACTTCATGAAGAATTGGTTCGCAAGATGAGCAAGCTTCACCTTTATGACTGCCTCCGTGCAAACAAGTCCCTTATGGCTTGGGGAATCGAAGGTCGCGTTCCATTCCTTCATAAGGAATTTATAGACATTGCCATGAGGTTGAACCCGACTGACAAGATGAGCATCAAGCTTCCAAACGGAAAGCAGCGCATTGAAAAGTGGATTGTCCGCAAGGCATTTGAAGACATTCTTCCACCTGATGTTTGTTGGAGACAGAAGGAACAGTTCAGCGACGGCGTAGGCTACAGCTGGATTGATACACTTAAGGAAATGACAAACCAGAAGGTCAGTGATGCGGAATTTGCACAGAGGGAAAAGAGATTCCCTGTAAACACACCTTCTACAAAGGAAGAATATTTCTACCGCGAAATCTACGAAAAGCTATTCCCAAGCCCAACAGCCGCTTTGTGTCCTCCTCATGAAGCAGGTGTTGCCTGTTCAACAGCAAAGGCCCTTGAATGGGACGAAGCATGGAAGTCTTCTAACGAACCGTCTGGAAGGGCTATTTCAGGAGTTCATGATCAAGCTTACTAGAGTAGATCTAAAAGCTCAAGGTTGCTTGCAACCTTGGTAGTGAGCATAAGGAGCTATAGCGACTGAAGCGAACGACACGAGCCATCAGGACGTGCAATTGCTGCCGTGCATGAACAGGCATATTAATTTAACTGTTACTATAGTAGAAGGGGATTTCCCAAAAGTATGTAGCGTAGCGCTCATTGAGCTTGTCGAAATGACTGCTACGCTATTAGAGGTGGTTTCGACAGGCTCAACCACCGTGAATCATACTTATTGGACATCCCCTTTTTTTATGTAAAAATTACAGGTGCTGGTGAAAAAAGTTCCGTTTTTTACAATGAATGTTTTTCTTAATTCAATAGTATTGTCCAGAAACAAAGACGTTTTATAAGAGGACAGACTGTCTGTTTAAAGGTGGCCTGTAATTTTGTAAAACGTCTTTTTTTATTTTGCGGAAATAGGGGTTACTTATGAAAACACTTTATGAGCCACAGTTTGAACATGATGCATGCGGTATCGGTGCAGTAGTCAATATTGATGGCAAGCAGACACACACAATCGTAGACAATGCTCTTTCCATTGTTGAAAAGCTTGAACACCGTGCGGGTAAAGACGCCACTGGCGAAACTGGTGACGGTGTTGGAATCCTTGTGCAGATTTCACATAAGTTTTTTAAGAAAGAAGCAGAAAAAATCGGAATTAAACTTGGAGAAGAAAGGGATTACGGTATCGGTATGTTCTCCTTCCCACAGGATAAATATGTAAGAGCTCAGGCAATGAAGATGCTTGAAACTCTTTCTGAGAAGGAAGGACTCAAGTTCCTTGGCTGGCGTGAAGTTCCAGTTCGTGATGATGTTCTTGGTAAGACAGCCCGCGACTGCATGCCTGCAATCTGGCAGTGTTTCATCGAGCGCCCTGCTGATGTAGAGAAGGGTCTTGCCTTTGACCGCATGCTCTACACTGTTCGCCGTCAGTTTGAACACACAAGCTTTGATACTTATGTTTGTTCCATGAGCAGCCGTACAATCGTCTACAAGGGTATGTTCCTTGTTCAGCAGTTGAGAACTTTCTACAATGACCTTCAGTCTGCAGAATATGTTTCTTCACTTGCCCTTGTTCACTCACGCTTCTCTACAAATACACAGCCATCATGGAAGCGTGCCCATCCAAACAGATTCATCGCACACAACGGTGAAATCAATACAATCCGCGGAAACGCAGACAGAATGCTTGCCCGTGAAGAAACAATTTCATCTCCTGTATTCAGCGAAGAAAAGATCCGCGAAATTCTTCCTGCAGTAGATACGACTGGTTCTGACTCGGCAATGCTTGATAATACTTTGGAATTCCTTGTAATGAACGGAATGCCACTTCCACTTGCAGTCATGATCTGTATTCCTGAACCATGGAAGCACGATGACAGCATGGATCCACGTAAGAAGGAATTCTATCATTACTGGGCAACAATGATGGAGCCATGGGATGGACCTGCAGCAATCCTCTTCTCTGATGGTGATGTTGTCGGTGCAACTCTTGACCGCAACGGACTCCGCCCAAGCCGTTACTACATTACAAAAGACAATGAACTTATCCTTTCTTCTGAAGTCGGTGTTCTTGATATTCCTGAAAGCCAGATCGTAAAGAAGAGCCGCCTTATGCCAGGCCGCATTCTTCTTGTTGATACAAAGCAGAAGAAACTCATCAGCGACTTTGATGCAAAGAAAGAATACACAGACCTTTATCCATACGGTGAATGGCTCAACATGAACCTCAAGCATCTTGGTGACCTTAAGATTCCTAACAAAAAGATTCCTGTATATACACAGGAAGAACGCGACATCATGTACCGCGCATTTGGATGGAACTATGAAGATGTAAACGAAATGATTCTTCCTCTTGCACAGAACGGCATTGAGCCAACTGGAGCAATGGGTGTTGATACTCCGCTTGCAGTTATGAGCGACAAGCATCCTGCTTTGTTCAGCTATTTCAAGCAGCTTTTTGCACAGGTTACAAATCCTCCTATTGATAGCCTTCGCGAAAAGATTGTTACAGATACAACAGTTTATGTTGGTAGCGACGGAAACCTTCTTGAACCAAAATCAAAGAACTGTACTGTTCTTGAAATCAACAATCCTATCCTTACTGGAACAGACATGATGAAGATCAAGGCATTGGATCTTCCTGGCCTTAAGACATCTGTCGTTTCTCTTCTTTACTACAAGAATACTTCCCTCAAGGATGCTTTGGACAATGTGTTTGTTGCAATTGACCGTGAATACAGAAACGGAAGCAACATCATTGTTTTGAGTGATCGCGGTGTTGATGCAAACCATGTTGCAATTCCATCGCTTCTTGCAGTATCTGCCGTTGAACAGTACCTCATCCGCACAAGAAAGCGCACTGCTATTTCAATCATCCTTGAATCTGCAGAAGTGCGCAACGTTCACCAGAGTGCAATGATTTTGGGTTACGGTGCACGCGCAATCAACCCTTACCTTGCACACGAAGCAATCGCAGAACTCATTGACCAGAAACTTCTGGACAAGGATTACCATACAGCAATCGACGACTACAACAAGGGTATCATCGGTGGCATCGTAAAGATCGCCGCAAAGATGGGTATCAGCACAATTCAGTCTTACCAGTCGGCACAGATTTTTGAGGCCGTTGGTATTGCAAAGGATGTAATCGACCTTTACTTTACAAATACAGTTTCCCGTGTCGGCGGTATCGGCCTTAAGGAAATTGCAGAAGATGTAAACTTCCACCACAACAAGGCATTCGATCCGCTTGGACTTACAGTCAACACTCATCTTGACTCTGTTGGTGTTCACAAGTTCCGCCGTGGTCCAACATGTGAAGATCACTTGTATTCTCCAGAAATCATCATCAGCCTCCAGGAAGCAACAAAGACTGGCAGCTATGAAAAGTTCAAGGAATATACTTCACTTGTAGATGCAAATGCTCATCCACATACTCTCCGCGCAATGCTCAAGTTTGCTTTTGAAAACGCAAAGGAAATTCCACTTGATGATGTTGAAAGCGTTGAAGAAATCGTAAAGAGATTTAAGACAGGTGCCATGTCTTACGGTTCGATTTCCCAGGAAGCACATGAATGCATGGCTCTTGCAATGAACCACCTCAAGGGAAAGTCAAACTCTGGTGAAGGCGGTGAAAAACCAGAGCGTCTTGGTACTGACAAGAATTCTGCAATCAAGCAGGTTGCATCCGGTCGTTTCGGTGTTACAGAAGAATATCTTTTGAGCGCAAAGGAAATCCAGATCAAGATGGCACAGGGTGCAAAGCCTGGTGAAGGTGGACATCTCCCTGGAAAGAAAGTTTATCCATGGATTGCAAAGACTCGTTATGCAACTCCAGGTGTAAGCCTCATTTCCCCACCACCACATCACGATATTTATTCTATTGAAGGTCTTGCTCAGCTTATCTATGACCTTAAGAATGCAAACAGAGCTGCACGCATTTCCGTAAAGCTTGTTTCAGAAGCAGGTGTAGGTACAATCGCAGCCGGTGTTGCAAAGGCAGGTGCCCAGGTTATCCTTATTTCAGGTCACGACGGTGGAACAGGTGCCGCTCCATTGAGCTCAATCCATCACGCAGGTCTTCCTTGGGAACTTGGTCTTGCAGAAACACATCAGACACTCATCCAGAACGGACTCCGCAGCCGCGTTGTAATCGAAACAGACGGTAAGCTTATGAGTGGCCGTGATGTTGCAATCGCATGTCTCCTTGGTGCAGAAGAATTTGGTTTTGCAACAGCACCTCTCATTACAATGGGTTGTGCAATGATGCGGGTATGGAACCTTGATACATGTCCATTCGGTGTTGCTACTCAGAACAGCGAACTCCGCAAGAGATTCACAGGTAAGCCTGAATATGTTGAAAACTTCATGAAGTTCATTGCACAGGAACTCCGCGAAATCATGGCAAAACTTGGTTTCCACAGCGTAGAAGAAATGTGCGGTCACAGCGAACTTCTTGGAATCAAGGAAAAGGGTGCCTTTGAAAGAGCAAATCTTGTAGACATGAGCCGAATCCTTGCAGGTGGAGAAGCAGCTTCTCACTTTGTTCCTGAAGATGTATTTGATTTTGAACTTGAAAAGACAGTTGACGAAAGCATCCTTCTTAAAGAATTCGCCAAGGTTAAAAAGAGCGGAAAGGGTAGCTTTGACGTTAAGGTCAGCTCTACAGACAGAACTGTAGGTACAATCCTCGGTTCAGAAATCCAGAAAGAATTCGGCAACAGCCTTGAAGAAGACAGCTTCGTAGTAAATGCAATCGGTGGCGGTGGACAGAGCTTTGGTGCCTTCATTCCAAAGGGACTTACTCTCCGTCTTACAGGTGATGCAAACGATGGTCTCGGTAAGGGCTTGAGCGGCGGTAAGATTGTTGTATCTGTTCCAAAGGATGCAGCATACAAGGCAGAGGAAAACATTATTGTAGGTAATGTCTGCTGCTTTGGTGCTACAAGCGGACAGGCTTTCATCAACGGTATTGCTGGTGAAAGATTCTGCGTAAGAAACTCTGGCGCTACAGTCGTAACGGAAGGTTGTGGCGACCACGGTCTTGAATACATGACAGGCGGTACAGCAGTAATCCTTGGTTCAACTGGACGCAACCTTGCTGCAGGTATGTCTGGTGGTGTTGCCTATGTTCTTGATGAAAATCATGATCTTTACCAGCGCCTTAACGGTCAGCTTGTGACAATGAGTGAGCTTTCTGAAAGTCATGACATTGACCTTGTAAAATCTCTTATACAGAAGCATGTTGATGAAACAGGCAGTGCAAGGGGTAAGGAAATACTTTCTGACTGGGATAAGAGCCTAAAGAGCTTTAAGAAGATCATTCCTAATGACTACGCTAAAATGCTTAAGTTGATTGCTGAAGAAGAATCTAACGGCGTTGAGCATGATGATGCAGTTTTGAATGCTTTCAAAAAATTTACGGCTTGAGCGAGTTTTGCAATTCATAATTCATAATTAAAAATTATGAATTATGAATTGTGAATTATGAATTGTGAATTGGAGATTTTATTATGGGAATGTCTAACGGATTTATTAAATATACAAGAATAGAAAACGACTGGATTGATCCAAAGATCCGTCTCAAGAACTTTGAAGAAATGCACGTTCTTTTGAACGATGAAGACCGTCGCAAGCAGGCAAGCCGCTGCATGAACTGCGGTGTACCTATGTGCCAGAGCGCAATTAAGCTTGGCGGAATGGTAACAGGATGTCCACTCCACAACTTCATTCCTGAATGGAATGATGCACTTTACAAGGGACAGTATGACATGGCTGCCTGGAGACTTTTAAAGACTTCAAGCTTCCCAGAGTTTACAGGACGTGTTTGTCCTGCCCTCTGTGAAAAGGCTTGCAACTGTATCAGCATGGAAAAGAATTACAGCGATGGAAAGGACATCAAGGATCCTGTAACAATCCACGACAACGAACTTTACATTATCGAAAAGGCTTTTGAATCAGGATACATGAAGCCACAGGTTCCAAATGTTAGAAGCGGAAAGAAAATAGCAGTTGTAGGTTCAGGTCCTGCTGGTCTTGCTGTTGCAGATTTGCTTAACCGCCGCGGACACAGCGTTACTGTATTTGAACGCGAAGATCATGTTGGTGGACTTTTGATGTACGGCATTCCAAACATGAAGCTGGATAAGAAAGTCATCGACCGCCGTGTTGACCTTATGAAGGCAGAGGGTGTTGAATTCGTATGCAATGCAAATGTTGGTGCAGACAAAAAGGCAGAAGAACTTCTTAAGGATTTTGATGCAGTAGCACTTTGCTGTGGTGCAAAGAAAGCACGCAAGCTCAATGTTGCCGGTGAAGATTCAATGGGTATCTATCCTGCAGTTGATTTCCTTACTGCAGTTACAAAGGAAGTTGTAAAGGGCAGCCAGCCATTCGCTTTGGGTGACATGGATCCAAGAGGTAAGAATGTAATCATCGTTGGTGGCGGTGACACAGGAAACGATTGTACAGGGACTTGTGTACGTCTTGGAGCTGCAAATGTTGTAGCCCTTGAAATGATGCCAAAGCCTCCTGTTGAGCGTGCTGAAAACAATCCATGGCCACAGTGGCCTAAGGTTCTCAAGACTGACTACGGCCAGATGGAAGTTATCGCAACACAGGGAGAAGACCCTCGCGTATACAAGACAACAATCAAGGAAATCTACCAGAAGGACGGTCATGTAACAGGAATCAAGACTGTTCAGGTTGAATTCAGAAATGTAGACGGCCAGAGAAAACTCTGTGAAATCGAAGGTACAGAAAAGGAACTTAAGGCAGATATGATTCTTGTGGCAGCAGGTTTCCTTGGTGCTGAAGAATATACTGCAAAAGCTTTCGGTACAGAAATGACACAGCGTGGAACTGTTGCAGCCGACGAAGGCAAATACAAGACAAGCGTAGAAAAAGTTTTTGCCTGCGGTGACATGAGACGCGGTCAGTCTCTGGTTGTATGGGCAATCGCTGAAGGTCGTGAATGCGCAAGGGAAATCGACAGGTTCCTTATGGGATACAGCAATTTGTAGTCGAAATATCCATTGTAAAAATCGGAATTGCATCCTAAAACTCGTTCAAAAAAGTTGGGCAAAGTGATAGGATACAATCCCGTATACGACAATGAGGTCGCATGCAAAATTTCCTTATGAATGCCATGGGAGATTTTGTCTGCGGCCTCTCTTTTTGTGGGGTTATATGAAAAATACAAAGTACATTTTCGTTACGGGCGGTGTAGTTTCTGGTCTTGGAAAAGGAATTACAGCTGCAAGTCTTGGTCGTCTTTTAAAATCCAGAGGATTGAAAGTAGCATCTCAGAAGCTTGATCCATATATCAATGTTGATCCTGGTACAATGAGTCCTTATCAGCACGGTGAAGTTTATGTAACTGAAGACGGTGCAGAAACAGACCTTGATCTTGGACACTATGAACGCTTCATCGACGAAGACCTGAATAAATATTCAAACCTCACTTCAGGAAAAGTTTACTGGAATGTACTTAACAAGGAACGCCGTGGAGAATATCTTGGTGAAACGGTTCAGGTTATTCCCCACATCACAAACGAAATCAAAGAATTCATCTACAATGTAGGCAAGCAGTCTGATGCTGATGTTGTAATTACAGAAGTCGGTGGTACAACAGGTGACATTGAAAGCCAGCCTTTCATCGAAGCCATCCGTCAGGTAGGACTTGAAGTTGGCCGTGAAAATGCAATCTACATTCATGTTACTCTTCTTCCATTCTTGAGCGGTTCAGACGAACACAAGACAAAGCCGACCCAGCACAGCGTAAAGGAGCTTCAGGGTATGGGAATCAAGCCTGATATCATCGTTCTTCGCTGTGATGAAAAACTTGAGCCCGCAATCTTCAAGAAGGTTGCCATGTTCTGTAACGTTTCAGAAGACTGTGTTATTGAAAACCTTACTTTGCCTAGCCTTTATGAAGTTCCGGTAATGCTTAAAAAACAGCATATGAGTGATACAGTTTGCCGTCTCCTTGGAATTACAAGTCCGGAAGCAGACATCACAGAATGGAGCGCAATGCTGGACAAAATCCATAATCTTAATAAGAAAGTGACCATCGGTCTTGTTGGAAAATATGTACAGCTTCATGATGCCTATCTTTCCGTAGCAGAAGCTTTGCGCCATGCAGGTTATGGCCTTGGTGCAGAAGTAAGCATCAGGTGGATCGACAGCGAGACCATAAATGATTCTACAATCGTAGAAGTTCTTTCAGGAGTTGACGGTGTAATCGTTCCAGGTGGATTCGGTGAACGTGGAATCGAGGGAATGATTCTTACTGCAAATTACTGTCGCAAAAACAATGTTCCTTATCTTGGAATCTGTCTCGGCATGCAGATTGCAGTAATCAGTTTTGCCCGTTTTGTTGCAGGCCTTAAGAATGCAAACAGCGGTGAATTTGATGCCGACAATCAGTACAAGGTAATCGACTTTCTTCCTGATCAGAACGACAGCGTTGCAAAGGGCGGAACTTTGCGCCTTGGAGCTTATCCTTGCAAAATCAAGGCCGGTACAAAAATGGCAGAATGCTATGGTGCAGAAAAAATCAGTGAACGTCATCGCCATCGCTATGAATTCAACAATGAGTTCCGTGAGACGTTGGAAAATGCAGGTCTTACAATCAGCGGTACAAGTCCTGACGATTACATCGTAGAAACTGTAGAAATTGCAGAAAACGATTTCTATGTGGGAGTTCAGTTCCATCCTGAATTCAAGAGCCGTCCTAACAGACCTCATCCACTTTTCACAGGCCTCATAAAGGCAAGCTTGGGAGCTAAATAAATGTTCGAAGAAAACAAATTGCATGAAGAATGCGGTGTATTTGGAGTTTGGTCCGACAAAAAAAGTGACCTTGCATCTAAAGTTTATCTTGGACTTTTTTCACTCCAGCATCGCGGACAGGAATCCTGCGGTATTGTCGTAAACAACGGAGGTGAATTTTCTTCCTGCAAGGATCTGGGACTTGTTTCCGATGTTTTTACAAAAGAAAGCCTTGCATCATTAGGTGAAGGAACCATGGCTGTAGGTCATGTCCGCTACGGAACAACCGGTGCAAACATTCACGCCAATGTTCAGCCTATTGAAGTTCACCGCCTTAACGGAAATCTTGCTGTTGCCCATAACGGAAACCTTACCAACTCCCGCGAACTCCGCCAGCAGCTTGAGCTTCAGGGATCGATTTTTCATTCAACTAGCGATACAGAAACAATTGCATATCTTATTACAAAGGAACGTCTTACCTGCGCAAACATTGAAAGTGCCATCAGTTCCACGATGCTTAAAATCGAGGGGGCCTATTCCCTTGTCATCATGACTGGTGATAAACTTGTGGCAGCCCGTGATCCAAAGGGATACAGACCTTTGTGTTATGGAAAGCTTGACGACGGTCAGTATGTGATCGCTTCGGAAACATGTGCCCTTGATGTTGTCGGTGCTGAATTTGTCCGCGACATTGAACCTGGTGAAATCCTTGTATTCAGCGAAGATGGAATCAAATCCATAAAGACTCATTGCAAGAAGGAAAAAAAATCTCTCTGTGTCTTTGAGTATATCTATTTTGCTCGTCCAGATTCAATTATAGACGGTGTAAGCGTTCACGAATCCCGCGTAAAAGCAGGACGTACTCTTGCAAAGGAACATCCTGTTGCAGCAGATGTTGTAATCGGTGTCCCTGACAGCGGTCTTGATGCTGCCATCGGTTATGCGGAAGAAAGCGGAATTCCTTATGGAATCGGTTTTGTAAAAAACAAGTATATCGGAAGAACTTTCATTAACCCTGGACAGACAGAAAGAACCAATAAGGTTAAAATAAAGCTTAATCCTATATCTACTACAGTAAAGGGAAAAAGGGTTATACTTATCGACGACTCGATTGTCCGCGGAACTACAAGCGGTCACATTGTTCAGCTTGTGCGTGATGCTGGAGCTACAGAAGTCCATGTAAGGATTTCTTCGCCACCTTTTGTAGCACCTTGCTATTATGGAACAGACGTTCCAGACTGCAAGAACCTCATTGCGTGCAACAACAGCCTTGATGAAATTGCAAAAATCATCGGGGCGGATTCCTTGGGCTACCTTAGTCTTGAAGGAGCCATGAGCCTTGGAGCAGATGACGGGTTGTGCAACTTCTGCTTCAGAAAAATGAATGAAAAGAATAGCTAAAACATAGATTGGAGGACAAAGTGAAAAATACTGCTTATCTGATTCTTGCCAATGGCCGTGTCTTTGAAGGAACAGCCTTTGGTGCAGAAGGGGTTATTACAGGTGAAACAGTTTTTACAACAGGAATGAACGGTTACCTTGAAACACTCACGGACCCAAGTTATTTCGGTCAGATTGTCACACAGACTTTCCCGCTCATAGGAAACTACGGTGTAATAGATAAGGATTTTGAAAGCGACAGATGTCATGTCCGCGGTTACATTGTTCGTGATATGTGCGAAGATCCTTCAAATTTCCGCTGTGGAGGAAAGCTTGAAGACTGGCTCAAAAAGCAGAACATAATCGGTCTTGCAGGCATTGATACCCGTGCCCTTACAAAGATTCTTCGTGAATCCGGCGTAATGAACGGAATGATCGTAAGTGGAGAAGGGGAAGAAGCAAAGGCTGTTCTTGCAAGCCTCAATGATGAAGGAAAAAAGTCAGAACTCCTTGAAAAAATCAAGTCATATAAAATCGAACAGGCTGTTGAAAGCGTAACTGGAAGTGCCAGTGCAATTGAAGAAGATGCTGCAACAGTATTTACAGAATCGGCAGAATACAGGTTCGTACCTGTTAAAAATGACGGAACAAAAATCTACGACCAGGCAGAAGCCATGAAGGACGGAAAGGGCAAGAAAGTTGTCCTCTGGGACTTCGGTGCAAAGGCAAACATCCGTCGTGAGCTTCTCAAGCGCGGCCTTGAAGTTGAGACTGTAAGCGCTCTTATGACTGCAGAAGAAATCCTTGCAAAGAATCCTGACGGAATCATGCTCAGCAACGGTCCTGGAGATCCTAAGGAAAATACAAGAATCATTTCGGAGATTCAGAAACTGGTTGTTAAGAAAGTCCCGATTTTTGGAATCTGCCTTGGACATCAGCTCCTTGCCCTTGCCATGGGTGCGGACACGGAAAAACTCAAGTACGGTCATCGCGGACCAAACCAGCCTGTAAAGCAGCTTTCAACTGGCCGCGTCTATATTTCAACCCAGAACCACGGTTATGCAGTTAAGAATGAAACATTGCCAGCCGGTGCGGAACTCAGCTTCATAAATACAAACGACAATACCTGTGAAGGTGTCAGATATACAAGCACTCCTGCCTTCAGCGTTCAATTCCATCCTGAAGCCTGTGCGGGTCCTTTGGATACAAGCTTTTTGTTTGATGATTTTGTAAAGTTGATTAACGAAGCTTAAGGTAAATGGGAGAAAGACTATGCCACTTAATAAAGACATACATAAAGTAATGGTGATTGGCTCAGGTCCTATTATCATTGGACAGGCCGCAGAATTTGACTACGCAGGAAGCCAGGCATGTAAGGCTTTGAAGGAACAGGGACTTGAAGTTGTTCTTGTAAACTCAAACCCTGCGACTTTGATGACTGACCACACAATGGCAGATCAGATTTATATTGAACCGTTGATTCCAGAGACAATCCAGAGAATCATCGAAAAGGAAAAGCCTGATTCGCTTCTTTCTACTTTGGGTGGACAGACCGGCCTTACACTTTCGATGGAGCTTGCAAAGTCAGGATTCCTTGAAAAGCACAATGTAAAGCTTCTTGGTGCAAAACCAGAGACCATCGACAAGGCAGAAGACCGCCAGATGTTCAAGGACACAATGGAATCCATCGGTGAGCCTTGCATTCCGTCTAAGGTTGTAACGACTTATGAAGATGCCTATGACTTTGTAAAGAATGTAATCGGTTATCCTGCAATCATCCGTCCAGCCTTTACGCTCGGTGGTACTGGTGGCGGTATCGTTCACAACGACGAAGAGATGGATGAAATCGCACACAATGGTCTTCATCGTTCTCCAATCCATCAGATTCTTGTTGAAAAATGTATTTCCGGCTGGAAGGAAATCGAATTTGAGGTTATGCGCGACAGTGCAGGAAATGTTCTTACTGTCTGTTCAATGGAAAACTTTGATCCTGTCGGTGTTCATACAGGTGACTCCATTGTTATTGCTCCTGCAGTAACTTTGAGCGACAAAGAATACCAGATGCTCCGTTCAGCTGCACTCAACATCATTTCTTCACTTGGAATGGAAGGCGGCTGTAACTGTCAGTTTGCCCTTAATCCTGATACATTCGAATATGCAGTTATCGAAGTTAACCCTCGTGTAAGCCGTTCTTCTGCTCTTGCTTCAAAGGCAACAGGATATCCTATTGCAAAAGTTGCGGCCCTTATTGCCATCGGCTATACCCTTGATGAAATTCCAAACTACGTTACAAAGAAAACCGCTGCATGCTTTGAACCTGTTCTTGACTATGTTGTAGTTAAGATGCCTAAGTTCCCGTTTGAAAAGTTTGTTTATGCAAAGCGTGATCTTGGAACTCAGATGAAGGCTACCGGTGAAGTTATGGCCATCGGTCAGACTTTTGAACAGGCCATCATGAAGGCTGCCCGCGGTGCGGAAGTTGGCGTAAAGTCCCTCAATCTTCCTGTGTTTGAAGAAGAGGATGATGAATCAATCAAGGCCCGTGTAGCCCACTGCACAGACCAGAGAATCTTTGCAATCTTCCAGGCAATCAAGCGCGGAATTCTTACACTTGAAGAAATCCACAACATCACAAAGGTTGACATGTGGTTCCTTTGCAAACTTCAGAATCTTGCAGATATGGAACACAAGCTTGCAAAGGAAGAAGTTACAACTGAACTTTACCTCAAGGCAAAAAATCTTGGATATCCAGATGCAGTGATCGAACAGCTTAGCGGAATCAAGATTGTTGGTTCAGGCGGAAAACTTGCAGATGCAGAAAAGGCCGCAGCTCTCGTAAAGGAAGGCAAGCTTGCCCACGTTCCTTCAAGCTTTAAAATGGTTGATACTTGTGCAGGAGAATTCAATGCGGAAACTCCATACTTCTATGCAACCTATGATGCAGAAAACGAAGCTGCAGAACACCTTGCATCAAAGAAAGCATCCGGCAAGGGAACGATCATCGTTCTTGGTTCTGGTCCAATCCGCATCGGTCAGGGAATCGAATTCGACTATGCTTCAGTTCAGTGTGTATGGGCTTTGAAGCGGCTTGGCTATGATGTAGTAACAATCAACAACAATCCGGAAACAGTTTCCACAGACTTTGATACTTCTGACAGGCTTTATTTTGAACCTCTTTTCCCTGAAGATGTAATGGGCGTAATCAATACTGAAAAGCCTGTTGGCGTCGTAGTTGCCTTTGGTGGCGGAACTGCAATCAAGCTTGCAAACTTCCTTGCAGACCAGGGAATCAGAATCCTTGGAACAAGCGCAGATGCCATTGACCTTGCAGAAGACCGCGAACGCTTTGACGAACTTTGCGAACGCCTTGACATCAAGAGACCAAAGGGACTTACTGTTCTTACAGAAGCAGAAGCCCTCAACGCAACAAAGGAGCTTGGTTATCCTGTCCTCCTCCGTCCAAGCTATGTTCTTGGCGGTCAGAACATGATCATCGCTTTCAATGATGATGACGTAAAGGAATACATGAAGATCATCCTTGCACAGGGAATTGAAAATCCAATCCTCATTGACCAGTACAAGATGGGTACTGAACTTGAAGTTGATGCCATCTGCGACGGTGAAGACATTCTCATCCCTGGAATCATGGAACACATTGAACGAACTGGTATTCACTCGGGTGACTCAATTGCCGTTTACCCAAGCTGGAACCTTAATGATGTTATCCGTGAAAAAATCATCCGTCAGTCCCGTGAACTTGCCCTCGATCTTGGAACAAAGGGACTTGTAAACATCCAGTACCTCATTTACAACAATGAACTTTTCATCATTGAAGTAAATCCTCGTTCAAGCCGTACTGTTCCATACATTTCAAAGGTTACAAATGTTCCGATGGTAGATCTTGCTGTCCGTGCAATGCTCGGTGAAAAAATCAAGGACATGGGATATGGAACAGGCCTCTACAAGATTCCGCCTTACTTTGCAGTCAAGGTTCCTGTATTCAGCTTTGAAAAGCTCATGGATGTTGATACTCACCTTGGACCTGAAATGAAGTCAACGGGTGAAGTTCTTGGAATTGCCTCTACAATGGAAGAAGCTTTGTTCAAGGGACTCATCGGTGCCGGATACAACATGAAGCGTTCTGGCGGAGTACTGTTCAGCGTAAGAAAGACAGACCGCTACGAACTTCCTTCACTTGCAAGAAAGTTCTATGAAATGGGATTCAAGCTTTATGCAACTGAAGGTAATGCAGAAACCTTGCGCGACTTTGGCATGGAAGTTGAAACTGTAAACAAGATTCATGAAAATGCTGAAGACAATCTTCTTACGGTGATGGATTCAGGTAAAATCGACTATGTAATATCAACATCAGCAAAGGGAAGAGACCCTCGCGCCGATTCAGTCAAGATGAGACGCCATGCTGTTGAACGTGACATTCCATGTCTTACAGCAATAGATACAGCCAACGCCCTTGCCAACTGCCTCAAGTCAAAGTACAGTGCAGAAAATGTTGAGCTCATCGACATCAACAAGCTGCGTACAAGCCGTCAGACAATCAAGTTTACAAAGATGTCTGCGACTGGAAACGACTTCATCATCATTGATACACGCGAACAGTTCATCAACAATCCTGGTGGACTTGCGGTTCGCCTTTGCAACAGACGCGACGGAATCGGTGCAGACTCCCTTGTTCTTGTTGGAAATTCAGACAAGGCTGATGCAAGCATGAGGTTCTTCAATCAGGACGGTAGTGAAGGTCAGACAGCTGGTAACGCAATGCGCTGTGTTTCAAAATATCTCTACGACAACAATATTTCAGGAATTGCAGACCGCCACAACAAGGAAGAAACTACAGCAGAGATTACGATCAAGACCCAGGCAGGCGTAAAGAGACTAAAACTCTACAAGCTTGCAGGCAAAACAGATACAGTTACAGTCAACATGGGGTACATTGAATTCAAGAGCGACCTTATTCCAACAGCACTCAAGGAAAAGAAGGTTGATTCCCTCAATGTAAATGCAGTAGTTAATGAGGAACTTGATGTGGCAGGAACAAAGTACAACGTTACCTGTGTTAACATCGGTAACCCTCACGCCGTAGTATTCTGCGACTTCGTGGACAAGGTTGATGTTCCTGCAATCGGACCTCTCTTTGAGCATCACGAAGCCTTCCCTGAAAGAATCAATACTGAATTCGTTCGCGTAGTCGGACCAAACGAACTCAAGATGCGTACATGGGAACGCGGTAACGGTGAAACTCCAGCCTGTGGTACCGGTGCATGTGCTGCTGTCGTTGCTGCCATCCTCAACGGTTACTGTAAGATCAATGAAGATATTACAGTTACTGTCCGTGGTGGAAAGCTTACTGTTTCTTACGATGGAATGAACGTGTTCCTTACTGGTGACACAAAGGTTCTCTTCCAGGGAGAAGTTGAAATCTAACGAATGGTCTTGCTGCCCTTGGAAGTAAGGGTGGTTTAGTTCCGAAAATTACAAGTAACAATTTTTAGAATACTGTAGAGTATTCGCATACGACAAAGGCGCCGTTGAATCCGATGGAGGAATCAGCGGCGTTATTTTTTTAGTAAAACTTTTGAAAGGCGACAATGGAGTCGCGTACTGGCAGTCGTGTCACTACGCATATCCTGTCGCCTTTTTAATTTATGGGGGTTATAGTATGACAAACGTTCCTGAACTTTTTGGAAGCATGGTATTCAACCAGAAGACAATGAAAGATCGCCTTCCAAAAGAAACATTCAAAGCTCTTAAAAAGACTTTGGATAATGGAGAACCACTTCAGCTTGATGTTGCTAATGTTGTAGCACACGCTATGAAGGAATGGGCTATTGAAAACGGTGCAACACACTTTGCACACTGGTTCCAGCCACTTACTGGAATTACAGCTGAAAAGCACGACAGCTTCATCAATCCTCAGGATGACGGAACTGTAATCATGACATTCAGCGGAAAGGAACTCGTAAAGGGTGAACCTGATGCTTCTTCTTTCCCTAACGGCGGTCACCGTGCAACATTCGAAGCCCGCGGTTATACAGTTTGGGATCCAACTTCATACCCATTCATCAAGGAACACACACTTTGTATTCCTACAGCTTTCTGTTCTTACACAGGTGAAGCACTCGATAAGAAAACACCTTTGCTCCGTTCTATGGACGCATTGAACGTTCAGGCAAAACGTATCCTCAAGCTCTTTGGTAAGGATGTAAGCCGTGTTGCAACAACAGTAGGACCTGAACAGGAATACTTCATTGTTGACCATGAACTCTGGTCACAGCGCAAGGACCTTCGTATGACAGGCCGCACACTTTTTGGTGCAAAGCCTTCAAAGGGACAGGAAATGGAAGACCAGTACTTTGCAGCTCTTAATCCAAGAATCGTAAAGTACATGGAAGACCTTAACGAAACTCTCTGGAAGTACGGAATCCTTTCAAAGACAGAACATAACGAAGTTGCTCCAGCTCAGCATGAAATGGCTCCAATCTTCAGCACAACAAACCTTTCTGTTGACCAGAACCAGCTTGCGATGGAAGTAATGAAGAAGGTTGCAAAGAGACACGGTCTTGAATGTCTTCTCCACGAAAAGCCATTTGCAGGTGTTAACGGATCTGGTAAGCACAACAACTGGTCTATGTCTACAAACGAAGGTGAAAACCTCCTTGAACCAGGAAAGACACCTGAAAGCAACGCACAGTTCCTTTTGTTCCTTACTGCAATTCTCAAGTCAGTAGATGAGAACCAGGACCTCCTGCGCATTTCTGTAGCATCTGCTGGAAACGACCATCGTCTTGGAGCTAACGAAGCACCTCCAGCAATCATTTCCGTATATCTTGGTGATGAACTCTACAAGGTACTCGAAGCTATCAAGGACGGAAAACCATATGCAAACGACAAGTCATCTAAGATGACAATCGGTGCTGATGTTCTTCCTGCAATTCCAAAGGATTCAACAGACCGCAACAGAACTTCACCATTTGCCTTCACAGGTAACAAGTTTGAATTCCGTTCTTGTGGATCTTCACTTTCAATCGCAGGTCCAAACACAGCATTGAACTCAATCGTTGCATACACACTCAAACAGTATGCTGACGAACTTGAAAAGGCATCTGATTTCGAGCAGGCATTAAACGCCCTTATCGAAAGAGAAGTTAAGGAACACTGGAGAATCGTATTCAACGGAAACGGTTACGACGAATCATGGAAGACAGAAGCTGCAAAGCGCGGTCTCATGGAGCTCAAGACAACTCCAGATGCAATGGCACACTACATGGATGCTAAGAACGTAGAACTCTATACTTCACTTGGTGTTTACAGCAAGGAAGAAATGGAAGCCCACTACGAAACAAAGCTTGAAAAGTACAGCCAGATCCTGAATATCGAAGTCAACACAATGATCGAAATGATCTACAAAGATATTCTTCCTGCTGCATACAGCTACATTGATTCTGTAAGCAAGACTGTAATTGACCTTAAGGCAGTAGTTCCTGGCGCAAAGGCTGGAGCACAGGCTAAGGTTCTTGCAAAGCTTGATGCACTTACAGATGAGCTTTCTTCAAAGGCTGAACTTCTTGAATCTGCACATGAAAAGGCAGAAAGCGCAGGAGATACAATGGCTGTAGCTCGTGCTTATGTAGATGTTGTTCTTCCTTTGATGGGTGAAGCACGCGCAGTATACGACGAGATGGAAGGTCTCATCGGTGAAGGTTACAAGCCTTTCCCATGCTACGAAGATCTTCTCTTCCGCGTATAGTTTAATTAATAATTCACAATTCATAATGCATAATTATAAATTGTGAATTACAAAATTATTTGGGGATTTTTAATTCTTAATTGTGAGTTACTAATTCTCAATTGTTTATGGCACAATGGCGTGCTGTTGAGTTTTGTCCATGTAACCCCGGACGTTCAACAGTACGCTTTTTTTTGGAGGTTCTTAATATGGAAGAAGCAATGTCTGCTTTGACTAGCCAGCTCTTTGGAGTTTGGTTCCTTATTGGTGCAGCCCTTGTATTCTGGATGCAGGCTGGATTTGCCATGGTTGAAACTGGTTTTACCCGCGCAAAAAACGCTGGTAATATCATTATGAAAAACTTGATGGACTTCTGTATCGGTACAGTAACGTTCATGCTCATAGGTTTCAGTCTTCTCTTGGGAGAGGATGTTGTAGGTCTTATCGGTAAGCCTGGTTTTGACCTTTTTGGTTCATATGCAAACTTTGACTGGTCAAACTTTGTGTTTAACCTTGTATTCTGTGCAACAACAGCAACAATCGTTTCTGGTGCCATGGCAGAACGCACAAAGTTCCTTTCATACTGTGTATACTCAGCAGTTATTTCTGGATTGATCTATCCAATCGAAGCACACTGGATCTGGGGTGGCGGTTGGCTTGCCCAGATGGGATTCCATGACTTTGCAGGTAGCTGTGCCATCCATATGGTTGGTGGTATTTCTGCTTTGATCGGCGCAAAGTTCCTTGGACCACGTCTTGGAAAATTCTCTTATGACAAGAGCGGAAAGATCACAAAAGTAAATGCATTCCCTGGACACAACCTTCCAATGGGTGCTCTCGGATGTTTCATCCTCTGGTTCGGTTGGTACGGATTCAACGGTGCTGCTGCTACATCACTTGATCAGCTTGCATCGATCTTCCTTACAACAACAGTTGCTCCTGCCCTTGCAACAGTTACTTGTATGATTTTCACATGGGTTAAATACAAGAAGCCTGATGTTTCAATGTGTCTCAACGCATCATTGGCAGGTCTTGTTGCAATCACAGCTCCTTGTGATGTTACAGATGCTTCAGGTGCTGCAGTCATCGGTATCGTTGCAGGTCTTCTTGTAATCTTCGGCGTATGGTTCCTTGACAATGTGCTTCATATCGACGATCCAGTAGGTGCTGTTGCAGTACACTGTCTCAACGGTATCTGGGGTACACTTGCTGTAGGTCTTTTCGCAAATCCTAGCGTGCCTGGAGCTTCTGAAATCGGCGCTGGTGTATTCTACGGTGGTGGAATGGCACAGTTCAAGATTCAGCTTGTAGGTTTCGGCGCAGTAGCTATCTATACAGCTGTCATGATGTTGATCGTATTCACAATCATCAAAAAGACACTTGGTCTTCGCGTTACTGCAGAAGAAGAAATCGTTGGTCTTGATAAGCTTGAACACGGAATTGAATCTTCTTATGCTGGTATTTCTGTTCAGTATTCTTCAGAAGAAGTTGCAGAAGCTGCAGAAGTTGGAATCAGCATCGACCAGGCAGTTCCAGTTGTTGTACCTGCTACAACACCAAGTTCAACTGAAAGCGCAATGCACAAGGTTGTAATCATTACCCGTCAGAACAAGTTCAACGCACTCAAGTTTGCCATGAACTCTATCGGCGTAACTGGTATGACAGTTGTTAACGTAATGGGTTGTGGTATGCAGAAGGGTGCAAGCGAATACTACCGCGGTGTTCCAGTTGACATTCAGCTCCTTCCAAAGATCAAGGTTGAAATCGTAGTTGCAAAGATTCCTGTTAAGGAAGTTGTTGAAGCTGCAAAGAAGGCTCTCTATACAGGTCACATCGGTGATGGAAAGATCTTCGTATACGAAATCGCCGACGTAATCAAGGTAAGAACAGGTGAATCTGGATACGATGCATTGCAGGATTCGGAATAGTATATAGCAATAACGCTATTTAAGTATCCCCGTCAGAAATGGCGGGGATTTTTTTACGTCTATAAAATTAAATATAACAAAATTGAAATTTAGTAGTATAATATCTTTTCAGAGGAAAAATATGGAAAAAACAACTATCTCGGGTCCGATTTACGATGCTCGTGAACTCGGTACACCAAAGACACTTGTGCTAGGTGTTCAGCACATGTTTGCTATGTTCGGTTCTACTGTTCTTGTGCCACAGCTTACAGGATTAAGCGTTTCGGCAACACTTCTTTTTGCAGGTCTTGGAACCCTTCTGTTCCATCTTGTTTCAAAGAGAAAGGTTCCTGCATTCCTTGGCTCTTCATTTGCATTCCTTGCTGGCTATTTTGCGATTGCTCCAAATGGTGAAAAGAACCTTCTTCCTTATGCATGTCTCGGTGTTGCATGTTCTGCAATCCTTTACTTTGTTCTTGCAGGATTCATCAAGGTTTTCGGTGTAAAGAAAGTAATGAAGTTCTTTCCTCCAGTAGTCACAGGTCCTATCATTGTGTCTATCGGCCTTACGCTTTCACAGTCCGCAGTCAACAGCTGTTCTACAAACTGGTTCATTGCACTGGTTGCAATTCTTGTGATCGTAGTTCTTAACATCTGGGGAAAAGGAATGGTAAAGATCCTTCCAATTCTTCTTGCTGCAATCGCA
This sequence comes from Treponema sp., assembly GCF_045641405.1. Classification (GTDB taxonomy): domain Bacteria; phylum Spirochaetota; class Spirochaetia; order Treponematales; family Treponemataceae; genus Treponema_D. The sequence continues at coordinate 49,431 of NZ_JAZUGX010000044.1, read as the reverse complement.
TCTTACATTGTTGCCGCAATAATGGGAAAGGTTGATTTTGCTCCTGTTGCAAACGCCGCATGGATTGGACTTCCTGTAAAATCTGAAGACACTGTTTTTGCAATTTTCAAGAATCCAGACACATCGCTAATCATCACATCTATAATTACAATCATGCCTCTTGCCATTGCGACAATGATGGAACATATCGGTGATATCGCTGCAATTTCTTCCACAGTCAACAAGAATTTCTTTGATGATCCAGGACTTCATAGAACACTTGTCGGTGACGGACTTGCAACTCTTGCCGCATCAATCTTTGGTGCACCTGCAAACACAACATACGGAGAAAATACTGGCGTCCTTACACTTTCAAAGGTTTATGACCCTCGTGTAATCCGCCTTGCAGCTTGCTTTGCGATTCTTTTCTCTTTCTCTCCAAAGTTTGCAGCTCTCATCAGCTGTATGCCTGCGGCAACTGTAGGTGGTATTTCTATCGTTCTCTACGGAATGATTTCTGCAGTTGGTGTACGCAACATCGTTGAAAGTCAGGTTGACTTCAAGGAAAGCCGCAATGTAATCATCGCTGCCCTCATCCTTGTTCTTTCAATCGGAATCAAGTTCAGCGCTGCAGGTGCTGTCAACATCAATTGTGGCTCAATTACAATCGGACTTTCAGGTCTTGCTGTGGCTTCCCTTGTTGGTATTGTCCTCAATGCAATTCTTCCAGCCCGTTCAGAATCTGGTGAAACTTCAATCAAAAAGGATGTTGAATAATGAACAGCGAAAATATTTTTTACCTTAACCATCCGCTCATTCAGCACAAGATTTCCCGCCTTCGTGATGAAAATACTGGTACAAACGAATTTCGAAAGCTTGTGGAAGAAATCACAATGCTCATGGGGTTTGAAGCACTTCGAGAGCTTCCTGTTGAAGATGTAGAAATCAAGACACCTATCGAAAAGTGCAAGACTCCAATGCTTGCAGGACGCAAAATGGTAGTTGTTCCAATCATCCGTGCAGGTCTTGGCATGATGAACGGAATCCTTGATCTTGTTCCGTCTGCAAAGGTTGGACACATTGGTCTTGCCCGCAATGAAGAAACCCATCAGGCGGAAGAATACTACTGCAAGATGCCTGACCTTCTTGACCAGCGCCCGATAATCGTTGTTGATCCAATGCTTGCAACAGGTGGTTCCGCAATCGATGCAATCAGCATGATCAAGAAGCGTGGTGGAAAGAACATCAAGTTTATGTGCATCATTGCCGCTCCTGAAGGACTTAAGAAACTTTCGGAAGCACATCCTGATGTAAAAATTTATGTTGGCCACCTTGACCGTTGTCTTAATGAAAATGCCTACATCTGCCCTGGCTTGGGTGATGCTGGCGACAGAATCTTTGGAACCGACAACTAAAATGCTGAAAGGACTGTCTAGAAAGACAGTCCTTTTTTTAGTATTATCTATAATTATGAAATTCAATCACAAGATAGCTGCTGCATTTGCAATCACCTTACTTTCAATATTCATGACATCTTGTTCTGGAGTCATCGGCTACGGTGTTCTTCTATGGAACGACAATGAACATAAAATTTCAGATGGAACGGTTGTTCCTGTCTACCTGAAATCAAACATCTCAAAGGTGTATGTAATCGGACTCCCTGATTCAAAGGAGAAGGTTGAAGTACCATTGTGGCAGCTCTCTGTTCCAGAAAAAAAATCAAAGGCAATCAAGCGTGCCGCAAAGTATGAGGAATATAAAAACACCTACGCCAAGAGCGCCATAGACGGTCTTCCTATTCGTGCAGACAAAGTGAATACTTCAAAGCAGGTCTATCGCCTTCGAAAGAATGAGACTGTGAAAACCTTGTACAAGGGTAACGGTGTCGCTCCACAGAACGGTGGAGTGCCTCTTGAAGGTGAATGGCTTCACGTCCTTACATCAAACGGTACTGAAGGCTGGTGCTTTAGTTATAACCTCCGTCTTTTTGAAATGAGGGCAGAGGAAGTTGTAGCCCAGACCGTGACGGTTGCTGAAAGCTCGGAAGAAGAAGTCGATACTCTTATCGGTGATGTCCTCAATACAACATGGTATCCTGACTTTTATGGCTCGATGATTTCAAAGAAACAGATTGACCTTGAATATTTCAATTCATCTTACAAATTCAATACGGGCTACTCGAGCGGAAAGATTTCCATTGTTCTACCAGATCTAGAACTTGAATTTCCTTTTTCGGGAGTTACAAAAACTGAAGACAAGGAATATGACTTCAACGATAGTCCCCTTCATCTTGTCGTAAGAAATTCAAGATCCATTGTCATCAAATATGCAGATGAAAAAGGAATGCCACGTTCATATAATTTTGTTTCCATCAGTGGGAAAAGCATTGAACAGATTATTTCAGAGGAACTGGAACGCCGACAGAATGAATACAAGGCAATTTCTTCTTCAGGTCCTGATTTCAAGAGCGGTAACTATGGAAAGATTTCCTTTAATGATGGAAACCAGTTTGCGTGGTCAGGATTCAACAAGCTTGTTCCTTCTGTCATTCCAAGCGGTGCAAAAGGTAACGGGGAGATTGAAATAAAATATTTTGTGCCTGCTGAACTTAAGTCATCGTGGGATGGAATCATGACTTTCAATTTTGAAGGAGCGGACAAAGAAGTGAATTTCCTTTACAAGAAAGAAGGAAATGGAATCCGTCTTACAGCGGGAAGCGTGTCAAAACGTTACGAGGCAAAATCGGGAAGAAACATAAGTACAGTATCACTTCCATCAAATTCACTTGTGCTTTTCTTCCAAAAGTAATTTAGGATCATATAATGGCATTCATTCAGTTTTCAAAAGTTTCACTGGCTTTCGGCGACAGGGATATTTTAAAAGATGTTTCGGTTAATCTTGCAACTGGAACAAAGGCTGCCCTTACAGGTGCCAACGGAGCAGGCAAATCAACACTCATAAAAATCATGGCAGGTCTTGTTGAGCCTGATAGCGGTGAACGCGTTGCTCAGAAAGATGCCCGCATCGCATATCTTCCACAGAGCGGTCTTGTTCATAGCGGCTGCACTTTGAAGGAAGAAGCAGATAAGGCTTTTGAGTGGGGCTATGAAATCCAGCGTAAGGCAGAAGAACTTGGAGAGCAGCTTGCGTCAAATCCTTCCAACGCAGAAAAAATAGCCATCGAACATTCTGAACTTCTTGCAAAGCTTGAAGAAAGCGGCTGGTACCGTCGTGAAGTTCTTGCAGAAAGTGTTCTCATCGGTCTTGGTTTTGACCGCAGCGATTTTGCAAAACGAACTGAAGAATTTTCAGGCGGATGGCAGATGCGCATTGCCCTTGCAAAAGCCCTCATGTGCGGACCGGATATCCTTCTTCTTGACGAACCTACAAACTACCTTGATATTGAAGCCCGCAACTGGCTTGAAAAATTCCTTTCGGACTTCCATGGCGGATTTCTTCTTGTTTCCCATGACCGTTATTTCCTTGACCATACAATCAACGAAGTATACGAACTCTTTGGCGGAGATCTTAAGCGTTACCCTGGAAACTTCAGCCATTATGAGGAAGTGCGCAAGGTGGAACTTGATTCCCTCATCGCAGCCTACAATCAGCAGCAGCAGGAAATCGCTCATCTCGAGGAATTCATAAACCGTTTCGGTTACAAGGCAACAAAGGCCGCTCAGGCTCAGGAACGCCAGAAGATGCTGGACAAGATTCTTGAAAATAAGATTGAGATTCCTGAAAGCCTCAAGAAAATCCATTTTACTTTCCCTGCCGCTCCTCATTCAGGTCAGCTTGTGCTTACACTGGAAAAAATCTGCAAGAACTATGGCGGACCAAATGTCGTAAACAACCTTGATCTTGTTGTTGAAAAGGGTGAGCGTCTTGTCGTTGCAGGCCGCAACGGTGCAGGTAAATCAACATTGCTCAGAATGATCGCAGGTGTGGACAGCGACTACACTGGAAATGTCAAATATGGAGCAGGAGTTTCCGTAGGTTACTTCAGCCAGGACAGTGCAGAAAAGATTTCCGGCAACCAGACAATTCTTGAATATATGGAAGAGCGCAGTCCGTTGGATCTCATTCCAAAAATGCGTGATATGCTTGGTGCATTTCTTTTCCGCGGCGATGATGTTTTTAAGAGCATCAACGTTCTTTCAGGAGGAGAAAAAAGCCGCATAGCCTTGCTTGAACTTTTGCTTCGTCCTGTAAACCTTCTTGTTCTCGATGAACCTACAAACCACCTGGACATGCATTCCAAGGATGTTCTCCTTGAAGCTCTGCAGGGATTCGGTGGAACTGTAATCTTTGTAAGCCACGACCGTGGATTCATCGAAGACCTTTCAACAAAGGTTCTTGAACTCCATCCTGGGGTTTCCCGTGAATTCCCTGGCGACTATAAATACTACATGCAGCGTCTTGAGGATGAGGCAAACGGTGTTGTGGGAGATTCATTTGCTGCTGTAGAAAATAAGGCAGCCGTAAAGAAAGTTGAAGAGCCAGCGGAACAGAAATCTGCCGGCAAGCTTGATTACGAAGAAAAGAAAAAGCAGGAAGCTGAACGCCGTAAGCTCCAGAAGGAAGTTGACCGTCTGGAAGCAGAAATTGCAAAGACTGAAGAACAGAAGGCAGATCTTGAAAACCAGATGGGACTGCCTGAAGTCTACAGCAACGGTGAAAAAGCAAAGGAAGTTCAGAAGCAGATAGAAGAACTTGCTGTAAAACTTGACGAGCTCAACGAAGCCTGGATGGAAGCCGCCGAAAAGCTTGAGTAGAAACCCGTCGTCGCTGGGGCCCGCCTCTCCTATGCCTTGCGAAAGCATACAATATCAATGTATATCAATTAAATGCATTCTATAAGACTAAAAAAGTGCGTAGGTGAGAATAATACTAATAAATGTGGTGGGACGCAGGTAAAAAGGATAAGGAGGGACCCGCCAAGTAAGCACAGCGCTTTATGCGATGAAGCGGGAGGTTTCCATTATCCTTACTGCCGTCGCTGGGACCCGCACCTTTTATGACCGATTCTCGCCGAGAGCACTTTTTTATATTTTCTATCTATAGTGCTTAATTGAATTTCAGAGCTTAAATATTGTATACTTTCGCATTATGATCGTAATGAAATTTGGCGGCTCATCAGTTGCAAATGCTGAGCGCATTAGACACGTTGCTGAGATTATTCAGACTTACAAAGACGAACTTCCTGCAGTAGTACTTTCTGCCATGGGAGACACAACAGACCACCTTCTTGAAGCTGCAGACATGGCAGTCAATGGAACAGTAGACATTGAAAAGGTGGAAAAGCTTCATTTTGATACGGCAAAGGAACTTGAAATCGAAGTTCCTGCAATCAAAGAACTGCTTGATGAACTCAAGACGCTTCTTACTGGTATCAGCATGCTCAAGGAACTTTCAAAGCGTTCCCGCGATTACCTTGTTTCTTTCGGCGAAAGAATGAGCGTACGCATGATGGCAGCATACCTTACAAAGCTTGGTACACCTGCAAAGTTCTACGATGCATGGGACATCGGAATGGTTTCTGACAGCAACTACATGGCTGCTGAACTTCTTGATGAAGTATGGGACAACATTCCAAAATATTTGAACGACTACAAGAACGGCAAGCAGAAGGAAATTCCGATCATTACAGGCTTCATTGCAAAGGACAAGCACGGAACAATCACAACCCTGGGACGCGGTGGTTCTGACCTTAGCGCAACAATGATCGGTTCTGCAATGGGTGCAAAGGAAATCCAGACTTGGAAGGATGTTGACGGTATCATGACAACAGACCCTCGCCTTGTTAAGGATGCAAAGCCAGTTCCAGAAGTAACATATGAAGAAGCACAGGAACTTGCAATCTTTGGTGCACAGGTTCTTCACCCACGCTCAATGATTCCTTGCCGCAAGACAGGAACACCAGTCCGTGTAAAGAACAGCTACAACATCAAGAGTGAAGGAACTTTGATTGTTGAAAAGCACACAGGTACAGTACCTGCAGTTACAGCAATTACAAAAGTAAAGAACGTTACCTTGATCGATATTCAGTCAAGCCGCATGCTTGGTGCCGCAGGATTCCTTGCCCACATCTTCAACCAGTTCCTCAAGTGGAACATCAGCATCGATGTGATCGCAACTTCTGAAGTTTCAGTTTCTTTGACAGTAAACACAAAGGCTGACCTTTCAGGCCTTCTTGAAGACCTTGGTCGTGTTGCAGAAGTTAAGGCAACTGGTGACAAGGCAATCATCACTGTAATCTGTGACGCAAGCCACTCAAGTGCAATTCTTGCAAAGGCATTTGACGCCCTCAATAAAGAAGGCATCAACGTTCAGATGATCAGCCAGGGTGCAAGCAAGGTAAATGTAAGCTTCCTCGTTGACATGGCTGAAGCAGACAAGACAGTTCAGGTTGTTCACGCAGCTTTGTTCTAATTGGAGAGGGAAATGAAAATCGCATTAGTCGGATACGGAAAAATGGGGCACATGATTGAACAGGCTGCCCTTGGTCTTGGTCACAGTGTTGTAACTACAATCGATGTTTTTGCAGAAGATGCAAAGGTAAAGATTGCTGCAGGTGACACAAAGGCAATGGTGGATGCTATTGTTGCAAGCGGTGCAGAAGGTGTCATTGAGTTTACTCATCCAACATCTGTAATGGACAACATCAAGGCTCTTTTGCCAACAAAACTTCCTATCGTAGTTGGTACCACAGGATGGAACGATAAGAAGGATGAAGTTGCTGCTCTTGCTGCTTCTTGCGGCGGTACGATCATGACAAGTGCAAACTTTTCCATCGGAGTAAATGTTTTTTACAAGATTGTTGAAAATGCATGCCGCCTTATCGATGTTTTTGAAGAATATGATGCAGCCCTTTGGGAAATGCACCACAACCAGAAGGCAGATAGTCCATCCGGAACTGCTCTTGACCTTGCAAAGCACGCAATGGAATTCCTTTCTCGTAAGGATACCATCGTGACAAACGAATTCAAGGCTCGTCCAAAGCCTAATGAACTTCATGTTTCTTCTACAAGATGTGGAAGCGTACCTGGTACACACAAGATTTTCTTTGACAGTGCTGCGGATACAATTGAACTTTCACATACTGCAAGAAGCCGTCAGGGGTTTGCAAGCGGTGCGGTTCATGCCGTAATCAACATGAAGCAGCTTCTTGATGAAGGCAAGCTTCAGACAGGAAAACTTTACGGAATGGATGACGTCTTCCCAGGCGTGTTCTAAAAAATAAGAGCTTACGGCATGTTGTGCAGTGTCGTAAGCTTTTAAATTATAAAATATTTTACTCGGATTAAATCTGGTTTAGAAATTTAGTCATTATTATAAGGGGTTACAATATGACAAATGTTCCTGAACTTTTTGGCAGCATGGTTTTCAATCAGCAGACCATGAAGGAAAGACTGCCAAAGGAAACTTTCAAGGCTCTTAAGCGTACATTGGATAACGGTGAACCGCTTCAGATTGATGTTGCAAATGTAGTTGCTCATGCCATGAAGGAATGGGCGATAGAAAAGGGTGCAACTCACTATTCACACTGGTTCCAGCCGCTCACAGGCGTTACTGCGGAAAAACACGACAGCTTCATCAATCCTCAGGACGACGGAACGGTCATCATGTCTTTCAGTGGAAAGGAGCTTGTAAAGGGTGAGCCTGACGCATCTTCTTTTCCTTCTGGCGGTAAACGTGCAACTTTCGAAGCCCGCGGTTATACAGTTTGGGATCCAACTTCATATCCTTTTGTAAAGGAACATACCCTCTGCATTCCTACTGCCTTCTGTTCTTACAACGGTGAGGCTTTGGACAAGAAGACACCTCTTCTCCGTTCAATGGAAGCCCTCAATGAACAGGCACTTCGCATCCTTAAGCTTTTTGGCAAAAATGATGTTACCCATGTAAGTACAACTGTAGGTCCTGAACAGGAATATTTTATCGTTGATGAAAAACTTTACTTTGAACGGAAGGACCTTCAGATGACTGGTCGCACGCTTTTTGGTGCAAAGCCTTCAAAGGGACAGGAAATGGATGACCAGTATTTTGCAGCCCTCAAGCCAAGAATTGCAAAGTATATGGAAGACCTTAACGAAACCCTCTGGAAGTACGGAATCCTTTCAAAGACTGAACACAACGAAGCCGCTCCTGCCCAGCACGAAATGGCTCCAATCTTCAGCACTACAAACCTTGCTGCTGACCAGAACCAGCTTACCATGGAAGTGATGAAAAAGGTTGCCCGTCGCCATGGTCTTGTATGCCTTCTTCACGAAAAACCATATACCGGCGTAAACGGTAGCGGTAAGCACAACAACTGGTCCATGAGTACTAACCTTGGTGAAAACCTTCTTGAACCTGGTGATACTCCTGCAAAGAATGCCCAGTTCCTTCTGTTCCTTACAGCAGTGCTTAAGGCTGTTGATGAAAATCAGGATCTTCTGCGTATTTCTGTTGCTTCTGCTGGAAATGACAATCGTCTTGGTGGTTATGAAGCTCCACCTGCAATCATTTCCATGTATCTGGGTGATGAACTTCATGCTGTCCTTGAATCAATAAAGGATGGAACTCCCCTAAATGCTACAGGTTCTTCCAAGATGACCATCGGTGTTGATGTTCTTCCTCCAATTCCAAAGGATTCAACTGACCGCAACAGAACAAGCCCATTTGCTTTCACTGGCAACAGGTTTGAATTCCGTTCAGTAGGTTCAAGCCTTTCCATCAGCGGACCAAATACAACAATCGATGCAATGGTTGCCTATACTCTCAAGCAGTTTGCTGATGAACTTGAACAGGCTGATGATTTTGAAACTGCCCTTGCAGAACTTATCAAGCGTGAAGTAACCAATCACTGGAGAATCATTTTCAACGGAAATGGCTATGACAATTCATGGATTGAAGAAGCAAAGAAGCGTGGTCTTTTAAATCTTGGTTCAACCCCAGACGCAATGGAACATTATCTTGCAGAAAAGAATGTAAAGCTCTTTACGGAAATGGGTGTCTATACTGAAGATGAAATGAAGAGCCACTATGAAATCAAGCTTGAAAAATATTCAAAGATGCTCAATATCGAAGTGAATACAATGCTTGAAATGATCAGTAAGGATATTCTTCCAAATGTCTTCAGATACATCAAGGATGTAAGCCAGACTGTAATCAACCTTAAGTCAGTTGTTCCTGGTGCAAAGGCTCAGGCTGAATCTAAGCTCCTTGCAAAACTTGATGCTCTTGCAGATAAACTTACGGATGAAACTGACATTCTTTATAAAGTTCATGAAGAAGCAAGAAATGCAGAAAATGTTACAAAGTCTGCAAGAATCTATGCTGACAAGGTTGTTCCTCAGATGGCAGCCGTAAGAAAGATTTACGATGAAATGGAACCTTTGCTTGGCGAAGACTATAAGCCGTTCCCGAGCTATGAGGATCTCATGTTCAGAGTTTAATTTTTTTTCTTTCAGAAAAAAATTATTCGAGGTAATCTGCACGGCCGCACGCGCCTGCTACGACCGTGTGTTTAGAGTATGATTTAAAAAGCAAAAGGCAGTGATAGGATTTCTACCACTGCCTTTTTGTTTAGCACTGTCTGAGTGTTTTACTGTAATCCAGCTGTCAAATCTGCTTCTGAAGCATCACAGCCCTTTGATTTAGCCCATTCAACAAGCTGTCCGTTATCTACAGCTGTTTCGAATTCAGCTGCGAGATTTGCATCCGAAAGAATTGCTTTTTTAAGTTCATCTATAGTCATACATCTACCTCACAAAATTATCTTTATATCTATGATTTTAACTCATTTTTCCCAAATAAACTAGTTATTCTTTGTTTTATTTGAAATTTTCATATTTTAAGGCTATATTTTGCTTATGGATTCAGAGAACATTCTTTCAGTATTGAATCCAGAACAGAGAGAGGCCGTTGTTCATGAAGGCTCTCCGCTGCTTATACTTGCAGGTGCTGGTTCTGGTAAGACACGCGTAATAACTACAAAGATAGCCTGGCTTATATCAGAGCGTAAATATAATCCCTCTTCCATTCTTGCTGTCACCTTCACAAAAAAAGCCGCAAATGAGATGAAAGAAAGGGCAGTGGCACTCGAACCTCGATCCGCATGGTCCCAGATAAGGACTTTCCATTCCTTTGGTGCGTATTTTCTCCGCACATACGCTTCCGAGGCAGGAGTTGGTCTGGACAGCAATTTCACGGTCTATGACGATGACGATATGGTTACCCTCATTACAAAAGCAGTGCCAGAACTTACCAAAAAGGATGCAAGCCATTATGCCCATCTCATCTCTCTTGCCAAGGATTACTGCCTTAAGCCAGACAGTCTTTCACTTGGTATCATAGACGAAGATCCAAAATTTCCTGAGATATATGCAGCCTATGAAAAACGGCTTCGTTCCACTGGAAATGTTGATTTCGGTGACCTTATCATGTTGCCTTATCTTATCCTTAAGGACAACGAGCTTATCCGTACAAGCATCCATTCAAGGTACAAGGTCATAATGGTCGATGAATACCAGGACTCCAATGTTGCCCAGTTCAAGTTGCTGCAGGAGCTTTCTGGTTATGGCATGGAATCGGGACATAAGGCTTATGTCTGTGTTGTTGGTGACGATGACCAGTCCATCTATAAATTCCGCGGTGCTGAAGTTCAGAACATCCTTAACTTTAAGGATCAGTTTGAAGGAACGAAGATTGTCAGACTCCAGACAAACTATCGATCGACTTCTGAAATCCTGGACTGTGCCTCAAGCGTAGTAAAGAACAATGAAGGACGTCTTGGCAAGGAACTTGTTGCTGCCCGAGGAAAGGGAAAGAAACCGACCCTTGTTTTTCTACCGACACAGGATGATGAGACGGAATTCTGCTACAGTTTGATTGAGCAGGCGGCGGAGCAGGGGGTGCCTTACAGTGATTGGGCTATCCTTTACAGAACCAATGCCCAGTCCCTTGGCTTTGAAACAGAATTTCTTCATATGAAGATTCCGTATCAGGTCGTAGGCTCATTGAAATTCTATGAACGCGAGGAAGTAAAGGACAGCATAGCTTGGCTTTCTTTTGTCCTTAATCCGCGTGATGAAATTTCATTCAGAAGAATCATCAATAAACCTGTCCGTGGAATCGGAACCAAGACCCAGGACAATATCGTCGAATCAGGTCTTGGCCGTTCATTGGTAGAGGCAATCGCCGATGTAAAGCTTTCAAAAAAAGCAAAGGAAGGTGCAGACGGATTTGTAGCACTTGTTGAAAAGTTCAATTCCCTGTTGCCCGATGTTCCAGTGTCGTCAGAAGCCCAGAACCTTGCGGAACAGGCGATAAATCCTGAAGAAGAAAACAAAAACAATCTGGAACGGAAGCTTTCGGAATTTGTCCAGGCTGTTGTTACGGAAACAGGACTTGAAGAATTCCACAAGGAGCAGGATGAAGTTACTGGCAGTCAGAAGGTCGCAAACCTGGAGGAGCTTGTCAACAGTGCGGTTCTCTATCCATGTACAAGACAGGGGCTCATAGATTTTCTGGACCATATAAATCTTGACCGTACCCTTGACGCCGCAGATGAAAATTCTGGAGATACAGACCGTGTGACGTTGATTACCCTCCATAACACTAAAGGTCTTGAATTTCCTCGCGTAATTATTACTGGCCTTGAATCGGGTATTTTCCCTCGTGACGGTAAGACTGATGATGAACTTGAGGAAGAACGCCGTCTTTTCTATGTTGGAATAACACGTGCAAAGGATGAACTCTATTTCACTAACTGTGGAGTGCGCCGTCTATATGGAAAAACAAATTCCATGATGCCAAGTCCTTTCCTTTCTGAACTTGGTGATGGCAATGTTCGCATACTTGGACAAAAGCCTGCGACTTTCAGCTCCTATGCTGGAGCGAAGGATCCACTTGAAAGCAGGTACTGCCGTGGAGCAAATGTCTACCATGATGACTGGGGATATGGTGTGATTGTTAAGACTGAACACAGTGATGAAGGTGAGTATGTGGTGACCGTTAATTTTGATACGGGAGGCTACAAGAAGTTTCTTCCTAAATATCAGAAGTCATCCCTGCTTGTGGTGGAATGATTTTTTCCTCTAGTTTGCGATTGCATCCAGTTCTTTTTTAGAATCTGAGATGCCTTCAATATAGATTATTATTCCGTTTGGAAGGCAGGCTGCCCATTGGTTTGGTCTGCTGATTTTTCCAGATTCAACGCAGATCTTGTTGTCGCATGGTGAATCGTCAAACCAGGCTTCACCTTTTGAAACCGTGATGTGTGATTTGCCTAAGAGTCCTTCGAATTCAAGATGAAGTTCCTTTTCCATGGAGTAGGCAAATTTATCCGCTCCTATCTGCACCATGAGTGTTTTGCTTTCAGACTTGACGCAAAATAATTTTGCCGAAAAGAAAACTGTCATGGCTGCGAAGGTGAAAAGAATTGGAATGTCAAAAGGTCTTATTTTGACTTTGAACTTCATGACCATATTCTAGCAAAATCCAGACATTTCCACTACAATATTCACCATGAATGAAATCGAGTTTTTGGCTGATGAAATTTTCAAGCGTTACGGAACAATAAAAAGGGCCAGAGGACCATTCCTTTACACCGCAAAAAGAACACGCCTTACAGACCTCTATCAGGAGGGTGGAAGGGCAATCCTTGGTTGGGGTGGTGGAAGTGCATTCACAATGCTCAAGAATGCCCTTGACCGTGGTGCGACAGGCAGCTACAGAACTGATTTTACACAGCGTCTTGAAAAGGCAGTGAATGAGCTTTTCCTTGGTGAACATCGCAAGGTCTTTGTTTTCGCATCAAAATCCGATGCTGTTTTATCTGGAATCGCAGTCAGCAAGGATCATACCTGCGTCTATCATCCATGGCATCAGACGGAGGTTGATTGGGGAACAGTTGATTGCATAGTGATAGAACCTCCTCTTCCATGGACGTCGAATGTTTTCATTCTTGCTGTCAAGGATAATGAAGAAAATTCATCAAGACTTGAAGAAGCCATTAAGAAACAGATCCGTCTTTCTTCTCCTATGGAAGCAGCTCTTGCCCGTTCAATCCATAACCTTATCTCTGCACTGCAGACAAGACAGGAAAAGGACTGGTTCATCTACGACAGCATCATCTGTAGATACTGGGAAAGAAAAGGACCTTATCTTTTCCCAAAAATTCCTATGGACAGTTACAGAAACTTTGTCCTCCATTGTCTTGACCTTGGTATTGTGATCAGTCCAATCTATGAAAATCCAAGCATAGTACCTTTCGGGGCTGACCGTGGAGTCTTTGCTGTCCTCAAGAAAAATCCTTTTCCTTCCGAAAATTAAGGAAGGAGATTATTAGGATATGCCACAGAGCGAACTTATTCTTTATGTAATCAAACTCGTGTTGGGCGGAATGGCAGCCTTTACAGCAATCCTTTTGTGGAGCAAGACAGGTGAAGCATCATGGATGTGCATCATTGCAGCTATTGTCATCGGCTACGGCGGAACTGTCTACAGTCTCCTTGTTGAAATGGGGATACTTTCAGTTGATAGGCTCAAGCTTGGGGTCATCCCTTTGACTTCCTTGATCTTTGCCATTCTTCCGCCACTTTTCTATATCCTTGGTTTTGGAATAATGATTTCAAGAACAAATTCTGGAAAGTAATGTGACTTGTATTTTTCAATAATTGCATTAAAATTTTAACATCGACCATTTTAAGGAGGAATATAGAATGGGAAAGAACGATACTAAGAATGCTCTTGCATCACTTATTCTTACACTTGCAGTTGGATGTATGCTTGCCATCAGCGGAATCTACGCATTGCAGGGAAAGGCAGCTGGGGATCTCGCTGTAAAGGGACTCAAATCTATCTTTGATGGAAATGCAGAAAGCATCATCATTACGGTTTTCGGAGTAGTTGAACTTCTTGCTGGTGTCTTCATCGTGCTCAAGTGTTTCATCGGCGACAGAATGGGGTCATTCGGCAACATCGTTTCATTGATCGTTGTAATCGTATGGGTTGTTGTTATTGTCCTTGCAGACATCGTGAACGGAATCGGTAAGCCTAACTTCCTTGCATGGCTCCTTCAGTTCTCAAAAGACCTGATCATCTTTGGTGCCATCTGGGTTTGCTGCAGATAATCTATCTGTCTTCAATCAGAAAGCGGAATTTCCTTACGGAGATTCCGCTTTTTTATTTAGCCAATGTGTTGTAATCAAGCTCTGCAAACGCGCAGGTCTTTTTTAATACCGCCTATTATTGCTTGTAGAAGTTCTTTGTCAAAGTGTTCGTAATAGTATAATTTGAAGTATCCGGCAATGCTTCAGCATATTCTTTTGGAGCACGGACATGTATGTATGGTTTATCAGCTGCAAAATAATGCTGAAAAACTGCAATATATCTTTTCTGCTGATTATCTTCGAGAATGCATGCATATGTATTATTATTTGTCATTTCTCCCCATGTTTTAAATTCTACACAAGTATAATCTATACCAGCATATGAGACTGATGATCCATCAATTATCAATACAGGACTATTTTCAACAGTTCGTTTATAAGTTCCTTTCATATTTGATGGCAATTCGATTCCCGAAGGTCCTTTATCCTCCAACTCAACATAAACATTACATCCCACACTATAAACCGGATTACTGTCCGAAATATAATTATACGCATTCAAACCAAATGCACCTGTGTGATACCACTTCTTGCCGGCTTTCTTACCATCTGGTATTTTTCCTGCAATCTTTGAATCAAGACCTGCTGCTGTAAACAGCTGTGACCATGTCATGCTTGGAGCACTCACTCCACGGTAAACATATGTTGTAATAGCTTCCCCGAGATTTGCTTCAAATGCTGTTTTGTTGCTCTTGCAGTCATCCATCTGACCAAAATAGAAAGTATACTTCACTTCCTTAAGCTTGATTTCTTTATCAAATATTCCGCTCTGATCCAAAGTTCCATTTAAAGCCTCATATGGGCTGTCAGACCATTTTGAAGACCATTCAACTTTTGATTTACCGGATTCTGCAGGCGAAATCTTCATAAAGTTCCAGAAGGTATTCTGACTTACACGGAAAGGTTCCTTTGAATTGTTACCTGTTACACCAGGATCCATATTTGATTCATGAACGAGAAGGAAGTCATAAACATTGTTGTTCTCTTTTATGTCCACAACGCTTGCAAACCAGTATTCACTATCTGATTTTTTAATCTGAATTTTTGCTCCCACATTGAACTGCATTCCAGTAGAAAGATCGTAATTTCCTGCAAGGGAAGAAAAATATTCTGTATTAACTGCAGGAAGCTTTGGCTTTGCAACATCCACACCTTTGTAGCTTATCATTTCAGTTTTTGTAAAAAGATTTTTATATTTTTCAGTAGTGGAATCATCTGCTGTAAAGTTAAGCTTGTAGCCTGTCATGGAATAGGTAAACTTAACTGGAGTTCCAATTTCACGAACGCTGTCTTTGGAATGTTTTACCAGCGCTTCCACAGTTCCAGTTTCGGAATTTTCTGATTTTACCTGAATAAAATATGTGTCTGTGAGAGAGTCAGGGAGACAGCGGATGTATTTTGTTCCATCATCGTCTATGAACTGATATTCGGCATCGCCTGCAAACCAGGCGTGTCCCCATGGTGTCTGGACATCTTTGTCAGCAATGAGCTGATTGACGATTGCATCTGCGGCGGGGTCTTCGCACGAAACAAACAGGCTGCCCGTCAAGGCAAGAGCACATAAAAACAATAATGCTTTCTTCATAAGTCCTCCTATTGAACTATGAACATGTAAGAGATTTTTTTACGACGTCTGACTTTAACAGTAGAATAGACTGCTCTGACTTTCACAGAATTGCCGCATGAATTGTAGAATGATTATAATGAAAAAAAAATCTTATGTGTATAACTATTTGATATGTCAAAGTAATCAAAGTGCACTTGAAGATTAGATTTTATAACCTGAATTCCTTTCCGCTGAGCTTTGGCTTAAGCTCTTCGTACCAGTATTTGTCTTCGATCGTGCTTTTGCCAGCGGTGTGTCCTATTTTTCTGTCTGCCCTTACTTTTTCGCCGTGAAAGTCGCTTCCTGCCGTAGCGATCATCCCAAGCTTATGGGCAAGATCTTCAAGACGATATGCTTCTGCCACGCGGATTCCAGGATGCCATGCTTCAAGTCCTTCGACTCCAGTTGACTGTATTTCTATGATCTTGTCTTCGATTTTACCCCAGGATACATACATGGAAAGTGGATGTGCCTGAACGGGAATTCCCCCTGATGATTTTATTGCTTTTACTGCAGTTTCCAGATCCAGTCCTGTGCGTTCCACATAGCAGGGTCTTCCTTTTGCAAAATAACGGTCAAAGGCCTGCTGACGAACTTTTATGAATCCCTTTTCGATCATGAGTGAAGCAAAATGTGGCCGCCCGATGGTTTTGGTTCCAGCCATCTTTACGACCTCGTCATAGGTGATGTCGATTCCCTGCTCCCTAAGTTTTTCCGCCATCTTCTTATTTCTGTCGTCACGCTCCTGTCTGAGGAATTCAATGGCAGAAAGAAGTTCAGCTGATGCAGTTTCAAGTCCAAGCCCAAGCAGATGAAATTCACCTGTAGGCCATTGTATTGAAAGCTCTATTCCAGGAATGAATTCAATATCAAGACCTTTGGCTTTTTCCTGAGCTGCAGCTATTCCGTCTATCGTATCGTGGTCTGTAAGCGCTAGTGCCTTTATTTTTTTTGAGTGTGCATATGTAATCAGCTCTTCAGGTGTATAGGTTCCGTCGGAGGCAGTTGAATGCGTGTGCAAATCTATCATCTTTTTCTCTGTTTTTTTTCTAATTTCTGGTTTATTGTAGCATAATTTATGTTCTTATGATAGAATACTAAGACAGTACATTGGGATTTACTGGAATTGCGGGTGAAAGAGGGATTCTAGTTTTTACAAGGGGAATTGAGTAGTATGCCAAAGACAGTTCAATTTACACAGGGCTCCATCATTTTCTTCGAGGGCGACAAAGACTCAAATATATATATCCTTCAGTCTGGTGCTGTTGCCTTGAAATCACGCGACCTTGAGACTGGTGTCCAGATTTCGGAACAGGTTAGGATCGGTGAATTCTTTGGCGTTAAATCAGCATTGGCCCATATGCCTAGTCTTGTTACTGCTTCCGTACTCGTCAATTCTGTTGTCGTTACAATGACTGTTTCAGAATTTGAAAAACTCTTCAGCTCAAAGCAGGCAATCACAGAGAAGATGCTCCGTGTTTTCTCAAAGTCTTTGCGTGACATCCATAGAAAAACAGAAGACTTCCTTAAGAGCGGTTTCGTTGCAATTTCTCCAGAAGTTGGAATGCTTTCAGTCGCTCAGGCTTTCTTCAATGATGAACAGTACAAGAGCTGTGTTGATGTTCTTACAAGAATTTCACAGATTAATTCAAATCCTTCAAACAAGGCAGATATTGAAAAGCTTTATAGGGAAGCTAAGAGAAGGGTTGACAGCAGCAGAACTGGAAGAGCGGCATTCGTATCGGATCCTGCTCCATCAACCGCAACTGGACTTGCTGTAAACCAGTTCTCCCTTCCAGCCTTTGATCGCTTTACAAAGAAATATTCCCGTGGTGATGTCATCATCTCTGAATTTGAACCTGGCGAGACATTCTATCTCATCAAGTACGGTGAAGTTCAGATCTGTAAGTGCATAAAGGATCAGAACAAGAGCCTTGATATCCTTACAAGCGGTTCTTTCTTTGGTGAAATGGCCATTCTTGACAACAGCCAGCGCAGTGCCTCTTGTGTTGCCCGTACTGATGTTGCCTGTCTTGAATTCAACAAGGCAAACTTTAAGGCTCTGGTTCTCAGCAATCCACAGATTGTAATGAACCTTCTTAAGATTTTTACAAAGCGTATTTATGACCAGTACAGACAGTTCAAGATCATTCTCATAAAGGATGTTCCTGTTCGTGTCTGCGATGTGTTCCTTATGTATGATGAACTTCAGGGGACAGCATCAAGAAATGACGATGACAATCCAAAGCGTAAGTTCAATATCAGCGTAAATGATATTGCATCATGGGCAGCTGTATCTCAGCAGGTTGCGCATGAAGAGCTTTCAAAGCTCATGGACCGCGGTAAGATTGAAATCTTCGAAGGCTATATCGTAGTAAAGAACATCCACGATATGCGCCGCATCGTAGACAACTACTACATGAAGATAGAGGCCCTAAACAAGTCTCAACAGCAGTAGTTTAAAATATAAAAATATTGCCAACTTAGCTCACCTGGTAGAGCAGTTCCCTCGTAAAGAACAGGTAGACAGTTCGAGTCTGTCAGTTGGCTTAAGACCTCCAATTAAGAATTGGAGGCCTTTTTATTTTAAAAGAAGAACAAGCAGATCGAACTGTCTAGCCGAGCAGGGGCGAGGAAAAGCGTGCATGGATGCACGCGGCAGAGAGCGAAGACGCCCGAAAGGAGCGGACAGGAGGTCAGCGACTGGAGGGGTCGGTTCGAGTCTGTCAGTTGGCTTAAGGCTTCCAATTAAGAATTGGAGGCCTATTTATTTTAAAAGAAAAACAAGCAAATCGAACTGTAAGGTTGGAACAGGTCATCAAGAATAAATTGTTGATATAAAAGATTTTATTAAGTTATAATCAAGAAACAGGTAAAGCGCCTTGCGATTCTTGAAGTGATGTTAATCTCAGAGAGGTTTTTTTTATTATGAAAAGTAAGAAGTCAAATCCAATATATTGCATAATCCTATTTTTGTTTTCTATTTTTCTTTTGGGATGTGAAAATTTCTTAGATGGTGCGGACTTAAAAAATAAAATTGAAAAAGAAATAGCGCTAAATACTGCGGAAAACTATAAAGTAATTTTAACTCCAGGACAGACTGAATCTGGTTATTTTCTGGACGGTGTAAAAGAAATCAAGGTTGGTGTTCCTACCGAAATACAGTTTTCACTAAATAACAATTATTCTTTCGATGAAATTTATGCCATTGATTCATCGTCGGGAAGACTATTAGATGATTGCTTTGATTTTTCATTGCTTAGCAAGGACATGGGGATTTATAAGTATCAGATTGAGCTGTTGAAACCTGCCAGCAATATTACAATTATTGCCCGCTGTTCATTAAAAAGTGATACTAAAAAACCCGAAATTGATTTTATCAATATCTATAACACGTCAGATATAAACCACCCGTATTATCACCAGTTGACCGATAAATTGTATACCCAGAATCAGTGGGGCAATTCCAGCGAAGATATAGAAAGAAACTTCCATAAAAATCACGTTGCCAATCTTTATATTGAGGCAAGCGGAATTGATACAGACAGTGGGATTTTTACCATTGGAATTAAAGAGACTTACCTGCGTGATACCACAGATTCAACCGTTCCTAAAGAAGAATACATAAACTATTTTGGCGTAACAGATAATATTTCTGATTTTGAATTAAAGAATAAAAGTAATTATTCTTATTATCATGATTTTACTTATACTTTTAAAAGTTCTGGAAATGGACTTGTTTCCCTGGAAATGTTTTTTGTTGATAAAGCAGGAAATAAAGGAGAGTCAAAAACTTTTGAAGTTATAAAAGACACTAATGCAAAAGATATATCCAAAATATTTACAGATTTTTCATTAACAAATATTCCAGAATCTACATTTAACAACCTTACAAAAAAATACGAATCTGATTTTTCTTTTTCTTCATTTGCGTTTAATGAGGAACAATTTTATTTAAGTTGTACAAAAAGCAGATATTATTCTCTCAGTCTAAAAAACATTTCTGATTCAGAATATACATCCATAATCAGTAAAAAAGAACATAAATCCCCAAACCAAGAAAATGATTTTATAACATCTGAAATTTTGAACAGTGGCTTTAAAAGAAATGTTGATGAAGATTTATATGCTAAATTTGATATATGGCTGGAAAACGGTCTTTACGAGGAAATAGAATACATTATACCTAAACGAACACAATTAATGGCATATAGAGAATTTCCTGACGGAGCAGATAATGTAGTGGAATTACTGTTTTCTGGTAAAGGAGATTATGTACTAACCTATTACAATCGAATTGTATATACTTTCCAAAAAACAGTAAGTGACGAGCCAACAGCATTAGCATATGCAGTCTCTACTTTAAATCCTAATTACACTTCTTCTATTCAAAAAGCATTTTTTGAACAAAATGGTAATGGAATATATACCTTTTATCCTGTTTCTACACTGTCTAATAACAATACATCGTTAGACAGTCCATTGGGAAGACCATATGTTTATTATTATAAAACCGAAAATATAAATCCAACGGCACCGTTTCCTGATTTTTCTATTGATGAAACTGCTATAGAATTTCCAGTTAATTCTGGCAAAGTCTTAATAAAAGTTGACGTAGAATTCCCAGTCAATGACTTTATTTATTACATCAAAGCTTTAGATAGTCGAACAGGTTCATATATTCCGAAACTTTCTGATTCAAAAACAGTTACGGCAGATAACGGGTGCGATTATACAATTTCTTTGGTAGCTTATACTAAGGATGGAATATATGCTGGAGAATCAGAGAAAAAAATACCGCTTGTCTTGCAGAGAATAGATAATTATCCTCCAGTTTCTATATCTGATAAAACACCTATAAAGTATGAAACCCCTGAAGGAATTATTTACAGCGGAAAATTTTATGACACAGATAAAGATTTTCATATAAAATATGATATAAATGAATTGGAATTTTATTTTGTTCCAAGAGAATATGGTTCAACTTTAACAGAAGATTTTGTAAAACAGAATTTCCCAGTAATAAAAAAGCCTTATAACAATGAAAGATATGGTATTTCTGATTATTATTTGCCTTATGATGGGCTGTCTGATGGAAAATACTATTTATATATAAAAAATACTGATAACTCAGAATATAAAAACACACTTTTCCAGGCTATTGATATAGCAGGTTACTCTGGTGTTAAATTTGACGTTAAAAAAGTTATACTTAATGAAACTCCTGCTATTGAATATAAGAATGATACATTCAATATTTCAATTCCTACATATAATAAGGATATTCATGATAGAATTAAAAATAAGTTTTTTACTGGTATAAGCTATTCAGAATATCCTGCAAAACTAACTTGTTATACCTTAGGTAGTGATTTGCAATGGAAAAGCAAGCTTTCTTTTGCAGACATGACAGCTGATTCTCCAACAAAGAAAAGTAACTATTCTTTAGATAAAACTACAATTGGTTCAGAAACTAGTTTTATTAAGATATATTCAAGCTATTTATATAAATACACTTATGCAAGTGCTTCTATAAAATACCCTTGTTTTTACCTGCCGGTCTATATTTGTCCTAAATATTATTTTGATAAATTGGAATGTGATTCTTGTGATTGGTTAAGAACTGAAAATGGCATTCAAATTTTCTGTGATGCCCCTTGTTTTGTTCATACAATGTACTGTTCAAAAAAGCTTACCGAAGGAACTGGTGAACTCGATGCTGCTATTTGGGAAGCAAATGGACAGGAAACTGGAATTATGGTAAAAGATCGAAATTTCACATATAAAAGTACTAATTTGGATGGTATTGAAAAAGGAAAATTCTATACAACGATTATGCATTTTGCCGATGGCACAGTTCTTATGACAGAACCTCGAGAAAAATAGTATAAGATTCACATAGTTCTGTCAGTTGGATCTTAAGGTTTCATCTTTGGCTTTGTGAATTTGAAGAACTTTGGGGCTTTGCCGCTTATTGTCCACCCTCCGTCATAGAATCCGTTGTCGTCTGCGGTCGGAAAAACGAATATTACCTTTGCAGGATTGTTCGTGTCGTATATGAATTCATTGGAAGTCCAGTCGCGATTGGCGTTTGGGTAAGGGTATTGCTTGTCTGCTGGTGTGCATACTGTGAACCTGTATCTGCCTGGCTTGATGCTGTGTAGATACATTGCCATTCCACCGCTTAGGTAATAGGTCCTTTCATATTGATAGAGCTGCTTGGGGTTGGAAATCCATATGTAGTGAGCCTTGGTTGCAGTGTATGTAACGTCATTTCCATCCATGTCTTCAATTTTGAGCCAGCATCTCACTTCATTCATCTTCTCTGAATTTTCGGGGCGATAGATGAACAGCTCCCATGGGTTGTGCTTGATTTCACCATCTGAAAATGCATTTAGGGAAAATAGAATTGCGGCCAGGAAAACTATCAGATGTTTCATTCAATATGATTATATATGGGGAATTTGAAAAATTAAAGAGCTCCTTTAATGACACGATGGAAAAAAAATGATATAGTTTGAACATCATTTGCTGGTTTTCAAAGGCGAAAATTTAAACGGAGGATACCCATGGTAGTCGTAAAAAACGTCAAGCGTGTCAAGCATCTAAAGCGTCAGCATCATGCCGTGCGTCGTTCGTTTATTTTTGAGAATGGAGCCAACAAGGTTTTTTAATTCGACCTACACTTGATATTCATAGGTTGGCTCCTGGACTTTATTAGGTCCGTAACTAAAAGGAGATCAACATGAATACTACAATCTATACATCTAACTGCAATTCAACTTACATGACAAACGGTACTGCTAGGACTTTCATGAAGCCTGTAGTAAACCTTTCTGCAACTGGAATGAACATAAAGTCCTTGATGAAGAGTTCTGGTGTTTCTGCACGCCAGCTTCAGTTCCTTATGGATTTTCCCTATATACAGACAATCTATAACTGGACCCGTGGAATCAATCTTCCTACCATTGATAATCTTGTTGTGCTTTCAAAGATTTTCAATGTTTCCATCAATGATATTGTCATAACGGACATGGTTGAGATTTCATTGAATCCTGCCGCTGAGATAATGAGTGCTTGAGGAATTTACTGAAGGTTGAGTTTTTGCAGAAAGCTATGATTCACTCTTTTACGACAAAATCATTGATGGTGATGGTGTGTTTCCCCGCAGACTTTGACTTGTAAAGGGCTTCGTCTGCAAGGTCAAACAGCTCCTTGCAATATCCGTTTTCCGAGAATGCGATTCCTATGCTGATGGAGGATTCTACTGTGCTTGCTGATGCATCGTTGAGTGCCAGTTGGACCCTTTCGAATTTGCTCTTTACAAGAGTTTCAAGGGATTTTTCGATTCCGTTGAAGATGACAAGGAATTCATCTCCACCATAACGAATGACATTGTCTGTTGCTCTTGCGATTGTATTGAGATGAAATGCAACCTTCTTGATGATTTTGTCTCCCATTTCATGTCCGTACTGGTCGTTGATTTCCTTGAAGTCATCTATGTCGATTATGGCGAGACAGATGTTTTTTTCCTGCTTCTTTTCATACTTTGAAATGATGCTTCTGTTGTAGACTCCTGTCAACGCATCGTGTTCAGCCTTGAATGTCAGAATTGCCTTGTGAGCTCTGTCCCGCTCGTAGACAATGATAAGCAATATGATGATGAGAAAAACCAGTGAAATGAAAAATGTAAAAGATGAAAGATTGTGCCTTATGAAGTTCTTTAGGGAATAATCGCTTATCTGTGAATTTCGGTTGAGGGAATCGGTGATTACGCTTGCATTCAGCTGCGATATGGCTGACTCAAAGATGGAGAACAGACTTGTGTTTGATTTTGATACGGCAAAGGAATAGCCGACATCGTCTTCGAGCATTACATATGAAAGTCCGTCACTTGCGTCGCATGCCTTTGACCAGTAGTTCCAGGAAACTATGTCCATCAGTGTGAAGTCTATTGTTTTTCTATGGATGGCTTGAAGGGTTGCTTCTTCGGTAGAGATTCCGACTCTCTCTGTTCCTAATTTATGTTCGATTGCATACACATGCTGGGAAGGAGATCCGATGGTATAACCGAATTTCTGATATGCATCAACTTCCTTGTATTCACCTTTGTAGACAAGTCCCATTCTTTCGCGTGAAACTGGTGTTGTCTGTGTGTAGCCTATCTGCTCGGAAAGCCATACATCGTCCATTACAGGATATGCACAGTCGATTTCACCAGCCTTGAGGGAAGCTATCATGGCATTGTTGTCATGAAATTTGTAGGTTTCAAATTTTACATCAAGAGATTTCTCAAACTGTGTAAGGATGTCGGCTAGAAGTCCTGTCATTTCGCCTGTCTTCGGATTTTCTCCGCAGTAAGGCATGGTGCTTGTCCTGTATCCTATTTTTATTGTTGGATGGTCCTTTAGATATATAAGCTCATCGCTTGTAAAGGTTGTCCTTACGATGGACTTCTTGAAGAACTTATCGCGAAGCTGGTTGTTGTAGTTTGGATTTGATTCGTGGTTGTGCATCATCGCTGAATTAAGCTGCTTTAAAAGGTCCGGTCTGTTTTTCTGGACGGCAAAGAAAAATGGACTGCTTCCAATGGAGAAGGTAGGACGAAATCCATCCATAGAGAAACCGTCAGTCGTTACCATCGCATCGATTTTCCCTGAGTTGATCTTTTCAAGCCTGTCCTGTACCCCGTCGCATGGAACTACTGTGCAGTCCAGGTTATGCTCCCTGATGAAATTTTCCAGAAGTGTTTGATTCATGCTGTTTTTGTTGACACCGATTTTCTTTCCGTTGAGACTTGCGATGTCCAGCATGGAAATCCTTGTTTCCTGTTCTGGAACAAAAATGTAATAATGTTCTTCTCCCATGGGCATTGAAGAAAAATTCATCAGCTTCCGTCGTTCATGGGTAATGGAAACATCGTCGATGATATCTATTCTTCCTGCAAGAAATTCTTCATAGACTTCGGACCATGTTCCATAGCAGTATTCATAAGTCCAGCCTGTGTAGTTGGCAATCATTGAATAGTATTCGTAACCGTATCCTTTCTTGATTTCCAGATCACTTTGACCAACATGGAAAACATTGTCAGAAAAATATCCTACGCGGATTTTTTTAATGTCATCTGCAAAGGATGAGAAAACAAATGCGACCAAGAGTGCAAGTAAAAGACTCTTTTTATAGATAAAACTCAACATATTCACTTTAAGGATAATTAATCTTCATTCAGATTTTCTTCGGAAGATTCGGAATTCCTTTCAAGAAACATTTCGGCATCTTCATGACCATGTTTCTTGTTCCATTCAGTATAGGTTCCTGGAGTCTGGTCGGCAGTCTTCCTTTTGTTTTCCGGCGTCTTTCTTATCTTTATAGGATTGGAATATTGCCTTCTCATCATTGCATAATATTCACTGTCGTCCATATGGTAACCCCTTGTGATGGATATTATATCATGATTTTTAGGTTTTGTAGTCAATATTGTGGTATAATTCTTCCATGGCAATTCAAATTTTCGGTACAACTAAATCTTTTGACGTAAAAAAGGCTGAGCGTTATTTTGCGGAACGACGAATTCCGTTTCAGAAAATCGATCTTAAGGAAAAAGGAATTTCCAAAGGTGAGCTGGAAAGCGTTGTTGCATGTCTTGCAAGAAAAGCAGGGGGAAGGACCCAGGCGATTGAAATGCTTGCAGACAAAAACAACAAGGACTATGCAAGCTTTGCATATCTTGATGACGGCGATAAGGAAGCAAAGCTGCTGGAAAATCCTCTGTTAATGGTTCAGCCAGTGGTACGTAACGGAAAGGATGCAGCTACAGTAGGTTATGACCCTGAGACATGGAAGAGCTGGTGTTGATTTTTGAAAACACCAATTTAAAATAAAAGGCGCCTGGAATTGCAATGCAGTCCCAGGCGTTTTTTTTACTTTTTCCAGAATGAAGGTGTAAGGAATACAAAAAGGGTGAACATTTCAAGTCGCCCTGCAATCATGGCAAAGCAGTAGAACCATTTTACTGGAGTTGCCAGCCAACCGAAATTGCATGATGGACCCAATGCGTTGTATCCAGGTCCGATGTTTCCAATCATCGAAGCCGCACCTGTAAAGGCAGTCAATACATCCATTCCAAAAAGGGCTCCAAAGAAGGTCGTGAATATCAGAAGAAAGAAGTAAAGGCAGAAAAATGCCATTACTGTCGGAATGATTTCTTTTCTTGCAGTCTGCTGGTTCAGTCTCACTGTAAAGATTCCGTGTGGATGGATCATTTTCTGAACTTCCATCTTCAATACCTTGTGGAAGATTATCCATCTTACGACCTTTACTCCTCCTGATGTTGAGCCGGAAGAACCGCCGATGAAAAAGAGCATGAAGATCAGTGCCTGGCTTGCTGGAGACCAAAGGGTAAAGTCGCTGGTTGCAAATCCTGTGGTGCTTACAATCGTTGCCACTTGGAATGAAGTAAACCTCAATGTCCTGAATATGCTTCCAAACTGTCCTCTTTCAAAAATTGTCAAAAGGATTATTGAGATGATGTTGAGTCCAAGGTAGCACTTCAACTCTGAATTGTTCTTAAGCTCTGAGAACTGCCTTGCAAATACATAGAAGTAGAGAGAGAAGTTGATTCCCGAGAGGAACATGAATGTAAAGCAGATCATGTCGATCGCCGTGCTGTTGTAGGCTGCGATGCTTTCGTTTCGTGTGGAAAATCCACCCGTTCCCAAGGTCGAGAAGGCGTGGCTTAAGGCATCAATGAAATCCATTCCTGCAAGCTTAAGGAGTATTGCTTCCGTTACGGTCATTCCAAGATAGATGAACCAGAGAATTTTTGCTGTCGTTGTGATTCTTGGTGTGAACTTTCCTTTTTCTGGACCTGTGGTTTCGGCTTTTATGAGCTGGAAGCCACCGATGCCGAGGATAGGAAGAAGGGCGACAGTAAGGGCTACGATTCCCATACCTCCAAGCCAGTGGGTAAGACAGCGCCACATGTTTATGCTGCGTGGAAGGCTTTCTATTTCGGACAGAATTGTCGAACCTGTAGTAGAAAAACCTGATACGCTTTCAAACACCGCATCGGTTATGCTTGGTATTGCACCGCTTGCATAGAGTGGAATTGCACCGAAAAGACAGGCTCCTATCCATGCCACTGCGACAACGACAAAACTTGCCCTTGCGGTGAGCTTTGCCTTCTGCCTGTGCTTTATGCTCAGGAATAAAAGTCCGAGCACAATGCTTATTGCCATCGGTATCAGAAAAGAAGGAATCACTGAATATTCTTTGCAATAGACTGCTGTTGCTACAGGAATTGAGAAGGAAAACCCTACTATCGCAATTATAAGAAAGAGTACCCTGAATACTGTTATTGTTACTGTTGATTTGTATTTCATTTGCTGAATTTTTCCAGGACCTTTTTGTCCCCTGTCTTTTCGATTATTACAAGGTGGTCGCCTGCAGATAGCACTGTGTTTCCCTGTGGAAGCTCAAAGTTCTTGCTTCCTGGTTTCTTGATCAAGAGAACCAGATACTGACCTGGGTTTGCAATGTCCTTCAATGCCTTGCCTGCAAATTTGCTGTTTGCAGAAAGATCACATTCAACGATTTCAAATTCTCCGTTTGATACAGTATGAATTCCTGTAACGCTCTTTCCGTGAAGATGGCTAATGATGGAATCTACCAGGGTGTCTCGCATAGGAATTGCAACTTCAATGCCAAGCCTGCGTGCGATGTTTCCGTATTGGGCCTGATTAACGAGTACGATGGATTTTTCAACTCCAAGGGATTCAAGATAGGCTGAAATTACCATGTTAAGCTCATGGTTGTGTGTGGCGCAGATAAGAAGGTTGCATTTATCAAGCCTTTCTTCTTCAATAATGTCTCCGTCTGTAATGTCGGCATGAACAACATTTGCCGTAGGAAATTTATCTTTTGCGGCTTCGCATAGATCATGATCCGTGTCGATGATGGTGACTGACTGTGTGGATTTTTTTGTAGCCCCGAAAAGTCTTGTAAGGAGTGAATTCTTTTCCCTTTCGATGATACGCTCTGCGACAATTGTTCCGACTCTTCCGATTCCGCAGAGGCAGATCCTCTTTATGACATCGATCTGGATTCCGCAGAGGTTAAGCATTTCCGCAATGTTTTCCTTTGCCGTAATGATACCGATTCTGTCACCAGCGTGAAGAATTGTTTCTCCACTTGGAAGTGCGCTCACCATGTTGTCGGAGTCAGGATCTCTTGTTTCCTGATAGACTACAAGGAATTTCTTGTCTGTAAGGTTTCTGATGTTCTTGAGTGCTGTACCGTCAAGCATGCTGTCCTTTTCGATCTGAAGGGCAGTTACTTCATATTCCCCGTTTTCGCCGAAGTCAACGATGTCACTGATGGCTCCATGCTCAACAGCCTTTACGATAGCCTCCGCTGCTTCAACATCTGGGTGAACCATGTAGTCGATTCCATAAAGTGGGCGATGGTTTCCTTTGAAAGTATCGGCGTGGTGTTTTGCCGCATCATTTGTGTTCACATAGTATGCGTAATTTCTTACACGGGCTATCTTGAGGATGTTTGGATAGACGGCATCGACAAGTGAACATGTGATCATGTTTACTTCGTCGTTGTTTGTCACTGCAACAAGGGCATCCTGTTTTTCAATTCCGTGTTCCTCAAGATTTTCAAGGTTGTTTCCGTCCACTGCAAATGCATCGCAATCTAACTGACCCTTTACGTTTTCGATGGTCTCTTCATTGTTGTCGATGATGGTTACTGTGTTCTTCTCATTGAGCAGGCGTTTTGCAAGCTGTATGCCTGTGAAACCTGCTCCGATAATCATAATGTTCATTTGCTTCAATTATATCATTTTTATTTGCCAATTTCACCAATTATTCCTATATTCTATTAATATGAAATTTCTACATACAAGTGACTGGCATCTGGGGAAAGTTCTATTTGACCATTCCCTGATAGAAGACCAGAGACATTTTCTGAATCAGATCATCGATGAACTTGAAAAGGCGGAATCTGAAAATTCTGCCTACGATGCACTTATAGTTGCAGGCGACATTTATGACAAGGCGATTCCTGCTCCAGAAGCTGTTCCTCTATTCAGTGAATTCCTTCGTGAAGTCCATGAAAAATTTCCTGGGCTGGAAATGTTCTTCTCTTCGGGAAACCATGACAGTCCTACAAGATTGAGTTTTGCTTCTGGGCTTCTGCATAGTCAGAACATTCATATCGTGACGGAGGGTAAGGAATGCGACAGAGGTGTTGTTGTCGGTGATGCTGTGGTGTATCAGATTCCATTCCTTTTGCAGGGTTCCTTGCTTGATGAAGAAGGAAAAGTACTTCGCCATCAGGATGAGCTGATTGAAGAGGCGTGCAGAAGAATTCTTAAGGCGCATGAGCAGTACAGTTGTAAAAGCATTCCTTCTATCGTAAGCGCCCATGTCTTTGCAAGCAACAGTGATCTTTCAGGCTCAGAAAGGAATTTTGTCGGGACTGCAGAACAGGTTGATGCAAAGAAATTCAAGGCTTTTGACTATGTGGCACTGGGGCATATCCACGGTAAGCAGAAAACCTGCAGTGAAAATGTCTGCTATTCAGGTTCTCCTCTTTCATATAATTTCGGTGAAGGTTCAGATAAGGTGATGCTCAGTGTCACAGTTACAAAGGATGGAGTTGAAAAAAGAGAAATCCCTTTTGTTCCATTGCACAAGGTCACAAGGATAGAAGGTAAATACGAGGATTTCCTTGGCAGCAGATACGATGAACATAAGGATGATTACCTTGAGCTTATATGCACCGATAATATCGTTCATGAAGCTCCATTGGAAACCCTGCGGAATAAATTTCCTAACATACTGTCTTTCCGTGTCGCTAGGACTGAATCGAGCGGCCAGAACATGGCGGTGGCAGAACGCAAGAAGGCTTTGGACAACATAGCTTCTGGTGATTATGGAAAAATATTTGACCTTTTCATAACGGACGTGTATCGAAACCATCCAGGCGAGGAAATGACTGAAGTCTATGAGGATGAAAAGAAGCTTTTTACAAAAACGGCAAAAGAAGTAGAGGCTGAAGAGTAAAAGGATACAAGGACAATCAGATGAAACCATTGAGCATACACATGAAAAATATAGGTCCTTTCGTGGACGAAAAATTGGATTTTACCCAGTTGGACGAAGTGTTTCTTCTTTGTGGGGACACAGGAGCTGGAAAAACTACTATCTTTGATGCAATGACATTTGCGATTTATGGAGAATTTCTTGGAGCAAGAAAAGGTAAGGCAAAGGATTTTCGTTCCCAGTTTGCGAAAGAAGATGACGATAGTTCCGTTGAACTGGAATTCTCTTCAGATGGTGAAAAGTACAGGGTTGTCAGAACTCTTCCCCGTCCATATGTAAACAGGAACAAAAAAGCATCTGTGGAAGCATCAAAGCTTACGGTGGAAAAATGGAACGGAAGTTTGTCTTCGTATGAATTCCTTAACGCGGGTAAAGCTGAGTTGGATGCAATGCTTGTTGAAATCGTAGGTCTCAGTGCTCCTGAATTTTCAAAGATTGTTGTTCTTCCACAGGGAGAATTCTCAGAATTCCTTCGTTCCAATTCAAATGTAAAGCAGGATATCCTCAAGAAACTTTTCCCCGTGGATTTCTATCAGTCTATTGTGGAAAAGGTTAAGGAAAAAAATGATGACCTTAAGAAAAAAATCGATCTTGCGGATGTTGAGGTAAAGGGACTTCTTAAGAATGTTGATTTTACTGATGCGGAGGAAAAACTTGCTTCTTTGGATAAGGATCTTGAAGATAATAAAAAGGATCTGAAGGCATTGAGGATCAGCAAGGAAGATTTTGAAAAAGAGACAACCAGGCTTGATGCTGAACTGAAACTGGCGGTTGAACTTGAAGATGCTGTTTTGGAGAGGGACACTCTTGAAAAGAAGATTCCAGAGATAGAAGGAATAGAAAGAAAACTTAAGCTTGCAGATGATGCGGATGCTGTCGTGCCTTTCATTGAAAACAAGAAACAGCGTCAGGAAGACGAGTTGAAAGCAAAGGCGTATCTCGAAGAAGTCATAGGGCTTGCAGAAGCTGCAAAAGAAAAATATGACGATCTCAAGGGAAAAGAAAATGATATTTTGAAGCTGTCAAAGGCAAATGAGGAAAACAGGATTGCCCTCAAGGACTACAATGACAAGCTTGATGCTGCTGAAAAGCATGCCGTTGAGATGAAACGCAATGCTGTTGCTAAAGAAAAAGCTCAGAAAGCAAAGGAACTTCTGTCTAAGGAAATGGATTCCCTTGAAAGCTTTGAAAGGGCTTTGAGTGCTCATGCAGAATCTGTTGGCATACCTTGCAAAGATATGAAGTCTGCTGAAATCTATCGACGTATTGTGGACAGCTTTAACGAGGCAAGGGAGCTGAGTCATACGGCTGCACAGTTGTATAACTATGCAGTTGAAGCCGAGGAATGTGCATCCAACATTGATTCCACCCAAAAGGAACTGGTGGATCTTGAAAAGGAAAAGGAAAACTGTTCAAGGCAGATAGAGAACAACAATTCTCTGCTTGCCGAGTATAAAGAAAGAAAAGAAGATGAGGCTGCAAAAAATACTGCTTTTACACTTGTATCCCGTCTTAAACCTGGGTGTCCATGTCCTCTCTGTGGTGCTACTGAACATCCATCTCCTGCTGTAGCTCCGAAGGAATTGCTTGATCTTGATGAAAAGATTGCGACAGCGGAGCGTTCCGTCAAGACTGAGACAGAACTTCTTGCAAGGCTTTCAGAAGAAATTGCTTCAAAGAAAACTATCCTTGAAAAGTTCAGGGAAGATCTTTCTGTATGCAATGAAAAATGCAAGGGCATCACTCTGGAAAAGGCAAGGCTTGACGCAGACTCGGCAAAAGAAAAAATGTATGCGCTCCAGAATGTTTCCGAGGCCTGCAGTAGGTTTGTCGAGAATATTGATGAATCCAATGCAAGAATTGAAGAACTTAAGGATCTTGTTTCCAGATCTGATGCTGAACTTGCTTCCATCGCAGCAACCATAAATGCTTATGAAGAGCAGATGAAGAAAATCGGTGGAAAAGTTACATCTGTAGATGAAATCAGAAAAAACATAGAAAACCTTGAGTCTCTTATGGATGAGCAGCAGGAAAAGGTTGATGACTTTAAAAAGGCTTTTGAAGATGCTGGACTTAAGCTTGAAAAATACAATGCAATGCGTGGAGAAAGCCAGAATTCCCTTGGTGCCGCAGAGGAAAAACATAAAGAGGCACAGTCCATTCTTTCCGAAAAGCTTGGAGAATCAAAGTTTGCCGATGAAGATGAAGCCTTGTCCTGCTTTGTTGAAAAATCTGAGAAAAAACTGATGAAGGAATCTGTAAAGGAATTCCGTGACAGGCAGTCCAAGCTTGAGACAGGTATTTCTGTTCTTTCTAAGAAGGTGTCTGAAAAATCTTCCGTTCTTCAAAAAAAGGCAGAAAAACTTGAAGCGGAAATTGAAGCGCTTGATGTACGCATTGATGAAGTTTCGGCAAAGATTGAATCCATTTTTGCTGACAAGACAGGATTCGAGAAAGACTATTCAAAGTACAGGGAAAAGTCAGCGGAGCTTTCAAGACTGGAATCAGAAGGTAAGGCAATCTCGCAGCTGTGGAAGGATCTCTCTGGTGGAAATCCTTCAAAGGTTCAGTTTGAGACCTGGTTCCTGGGACTTTATTTTGATGACGTCGTAGTATGTGCCAACCGTCATCTCCTTAAAATTTCCAGTGAGCGTTATGAATTCAAGATGGACACAGATAAGACAGGTGGAAATTCCTACCATGGGCTTGATCTTGTTGTTCATGATTATCAGGTGAACAAGGACCGTGATACAGCGACACTCAGCGGTGGTGAAACCTTCATGGCATCCATAAGTCTTGCACTAGGCCTTACGGAGGTCGTCCAAAAGACAAGCCGCCTTGATTCCCTTTTCATAGATGAAGGTTTTGGTTCTCTGGATAAAGAAAGTCTTGAGATGGCGGTAGGAGTTCTTCAGGACATAGGCAATACCAGGACCGTTGGAGTTATATCCCATGTTGAGGAAATGCTGGATGCCATTGCCTGTCATGTATATGTGAAGAAGACAAAAAAAGGCTCACACATTTTATTGTAAATTTCGGAAGTGATATGGGAATTTAGTTAGATTTTACTTTGCAAAATACTTAAAAAAGTTTAGTATTACTTAAGTTATAGTCGCAGTATTGTGGCTTAAAAATTGTAAGGGGTTATAGTATGGAATACAAAATTACTAACGCTTATTGTAAACGTGTTTGGGATGATCTCAGCGCTCGCTATGCAGATCAGGGGCACTTCCTCCAGGCTGCAGGTCTCGTTCTTCAGACAATTTCACCTGTAGTAGACAAGATGCCAGAACTTGAAAAGACAGCAGTTCTTGAAAGACTTACAGAACCAGAAAGAATCATCATGTTCCGTGTACCTTGGACAGATGACAAGGGTGTACCACACGTAAACCGCGGATACCGCGTTCAGTTCAACAGCGCAATCGGACCTTACAAGGGAGGCCTCCGCTTCTCTCCAGAAGTAGGTCTCGACGTTCTCAAGTTCCTCGGATTCGAACAGATCCTCAAGAACTCTCTTACAACACTCCCAATGGGTGGCGGAAAGGGTGGTTCAGACTTTGACGCTCACGGAAAATCAGAAGGCGAAGTTATGCGCTTCTGCCAGTCATTCATGACAGAACTTTATCGCCACATCGGTGCTGACACAGACGTTCCAGCTGGAGACAAGGGTGTTGGTGGACGCGAAGTAGCTTGGATGTTCGGTCAGTACAAGAGAATCGCAAACGTATGGACAGGTGTTCTTACAGGTAAGGGACTTGACTTCGGTGGTTCTTTGATCCGCCCAGAAGCAACAGGTTACGGTCTCATCTACTTTGCAGAATGTATGCTTGCAAAGATGGGAACAGACTTCAAGGGAAAGACATGTCTCGTTTCTGGTAA
Organism: Treponema sp.; assembly: GCF_045641405.1. Lineage (GTDB taxonomy): Bacteria > Spirochaetota > Spirochaetia > Treponematales > Treponemataceae > Treponema_D. The sequence continues at coordinate 15,697 of NZ_JAZUGX010000044.1, read as the reverse complement.
GGGTAACGTTGCTCAGTACGCAACAGAAAAGATCAACCAGCTCGGTGGTAAGGTTATCACACTTTCTGACTCGTCTGGATACATCCTTGATGAAGATGGAATCGATGCTGAAAAGCTCGCATACATCACAGAACTTGCAAACACAAAGGCACGCATTTCTGAATATGTTAAGAAGTATCCAAAGGCTAAGTTCTTCGCTGGAGAAAAGCCATGGGGAGTTAAGGCCGACTATGCATTCCCTTGTGCTACACAGGATGAAATCTACGAAGAAGATGCAAAGAAGCTCGTAGCAAACGGCATCAAGCTTGTTGCTGAAGGTGCTAACATGCCAACACGTGCAGAAGCTATCGCTTACCTCCAGGCAAACGGTGTACGCTTCGCTCCTGGTAAGGCAGCTAACGCTGGTGGTGTTGCAGTATCTGGTCTCGAAATGTCACAGAACAGCGAACGCCTCTCATGGACACGTGAAGAAGTTGATGCAAAGCTCAAGAACATCATGACACAGATCCACGACAACGCATGGAACACAGCTAAGGAATTTGCAACAGAAGGCGACTACGTTTCTGGCGCAAACATCTACGGCTTCCTCAAGGTTGCTCGTGCAATGATGGCACAGGGACTTTGTTAATAAGATCCATCCTCGAGTCTGCGTAAAGCCGAGCCGCGTTATGCGAGGTAGCAGACTCGTAGAGGAAACTGCCTGCAGTTTCCTCCTGGCTCAGGGTCTCTGCTAATGGGCGGAAGCATTTGCTTCCCTAGGAGCTGATTCCTTTTGTAACTTCCGCCGCACGAATTGCGCGGCAATTCGTGTAAAGGCTGTTTAGTTATGCGGGATAAAAAAAGCGGTTAAGGTTTTCCTTAGCCGCTTTTCTATTTTAAATTGTCTGTCAGTTTACTTTAATATCCAGCTGCCGCCTACGCAGAAGACATTTTTCAGTTCAGCATAGTCCTTGTAGTTCCTTTCGTTTATTCCACCTGTGGGCATGAACTTTACCTGTGGAAACGGTCCTGAAAGTGCTTTGAGCATTTTGATTCCGCCTAAAGCCTCTGCAGGAAAAAACTTAAGGTGGGTAAGTCCGTAGGATAGGGCAAGTTCTATTTCGGATGGTGTTGCGACTCCTGGAAATACAGGCGCTCCGTTCTCAAGACACCATTCTACGGTTGCTGGATTCAATCCCGGAGAAACTATGAATTCGGCACCTGCATCCTTTGCCATTTCGGCAAGTTCCGCATTGATTACGGTTCCGGCTCCTACCATAAGTTCTGGGTATTTTTCACGGACAGACTTTATTGCTTCTGCAATCATCCTGTGGCCTGAAAGTCCTTCAGTTGTGCGGAAGGTAATTTCTACAGCTCCGATTCCTTTTTCAATGGCTTTTGCTGCTGTCTCAAGGGCTGAATCAATATCCTTTACCGTTATTACCGGAATGACACCTGTGCGTGCCATTTTTTCTGCCGTATTTTCAAACATGCTTCTATTTTAGATTAGAAATGGATTTTTTACTACTGAAAATGAAAATTGGAAACGTTATGATTTTTGTATCATTTTCTTAAAATTTATAAAAAAAAAGTTTGACAGCAGTAATCAACACGTGTATACTAATCGTGTTGAGCAAACGTTTTTTCTTGTTTTTGTTAAAACAGTGAATTAAACTTTAGTTACATATCGGGAATTGAGTATGGAAAGAGTGGCATCGGCAGTTACAATTGCAGATATTGCAGAAAAACTTGGTGTTTCCAAGTCTACTGTGTCTCGTGCGATCAATTGCAAGGGGCGTATCGGTGCGGAAACTCGCCGTAGAATCATAGAAATGGCGGAGTCCTGCAACTATATTCCTAATCAGATGGCAAAAGGTCTGGTCTTAAGGCGTACTTTCAACATCGGCGTAGTCATTCCACGGGATGCTGATAAAGGCGATATTCCTTTCTTTCAGAATTGCCTGGTTGGTATCTCAGAGGCAGCCTATAAGCTCGACTATGATGTGGTTCTTGTTGTCCAGGCTGGAAATGATATCACTCCCTTAAGGAGGCTTGTTGCCAACAGGAAAGTTGACGGAGTCATCCTTACGCGACTTGAGGAGGATGATGAGTCTGTAAGGTTCCTTAAGAAAGAGAGAATACCTTTCCTTGTCTTCGGTACTTCCGATGATGAGGAACTGTATCAGATAGACAGCGACCAGGTTTCAGGCTGCTTTGAAATGACCAGGTTCATGATAAGCAAAGGGTGCAGCCGTGTCGCGGTGCTGGGAGGCAACATCAACTACAGGGTGAATGCATTCCGCTACAAGGGGTTTGTGGATGCATGCATATCAAGCGGTATTTCCCTTGATGGCTGTCCTGTTTATTGGGATATGGACAATCAGAAGGCTTTGGATGAAACACTTCCAGATATTATGAAGGATAATCCACAGTGCCTTGTCTGCATGGATGATGCGATCTGTGTCTATGTACTCAAGTGGTTGAGGCAGAATGAATATGAGATTCCTGCGGATATCCAGGTGATTTCTTTCTATGACAATCAGGTTTTGGAAAACAATACTCCACCTGTAACGGCATTGAATGTCAATGTTTCCAATTTTACAGGAGAAGCAAGCAAGGTGCTGATCGGTCTTGTTGAAGGAAAGGAAGTCCCAAGGAAGACCGCTGTTGGATATGAGCTTAGGATAAGGGAATCATTCCGTTGATTCGGTTTGTATAGATTTGTAATCAATATCGGCCTGGATAAAAGAGAAAATTCCAGAGCCTGATTCTTCATTGTCTAGGAGGATTTATATGAAGAAAGTTGTATTTGCAGCAGCTGCTATCGCTGCAGGTGTTCTTGCTTTGACAGGATGCTCAAAGAAAGAAGGAGCTTCAGCAAAGAAGTCTGAAGAAAAGGTTGTTCTCACAGTTTGGGAATCTCTCCAGGGGCCTGATGAATTCATCAAGCAGGCTGGAGAAGCATATTCAAAGGCTCATCCAAATGTAGAAATCAAGTTCGTGAATGTTGAACTTGGTGATGCTGCAGGACAGATTGCCCTTGACGGACCAGCTGGAGTAGGACCGGATATTTTTGCAGCTCCTCATGATAAGCTTGGAGAACTTGTAAATGGTGGTCACGTTCTTCCTACTGCTAATCCTGCTGCAGTTGCAGAATCAGTTCTTGGTGCATGTTCTGCAGCCCTTACATATGATGGAACAATGTATGGATATCCAGTTTCTGCAGAGACATATGCATTGTTCTACAATAAGGATCTCATTTCAGAATCTGATGTTCCAAAGACATGGGATGACCTTGCAAAGTGGACAAAGGAATTCAATGCAAACAAAAGCGGAAAGCGCGGATTTGTAATGGATGTCGGCAACGGATACTACACAATCCTCTTTACAACAGCAGGTGGAAACCGCCTCTTCGGAACATCAGGAACAGATACATCATCATCTTACCTCAACACAGCAAATGCTGTTAACGGCATGAAGTTCTTCCAGTCACTTAAGGACGCTCTCAATGTTCCAGCAGCTGACCTTGATACAGGTAACTGTGACGCAGCATTCCAGGGTGGAAACGCAGCAATGCACATCACTGGACCATGGAACATCAAGAACTTCAAGGATGCAGGCCTCAACTTCGGTGTTGCAGCAATTCCAGCACTTCCTGGCGACAACAAGCCTGCAGCTTCATTCTCTGGTACACGCGCTATGTTCGTATCTGCTTACTCTGATCATCCTGCAGAAGCAGCTGACTTTGCTCAGTTCCTCATCTCTGCTTCTATGCAGCAGCTCCGCTTCGACTTGACAGGTGCTATGCCTTCAGTCGATACACCAGTTTCAAGCCCATACATCGGCGGCTTCCTCAAGCAGCTTGACTACGCATTCCCAATGCCATCAATTCCTGAAATGGCAAAGTTCTGGGAAACAATGGGTAACACATCAAAGAACATCTGGGACGGTGCAGACGTACAGGCAGAACTTGATGCATGTAACGCAGCTATCATTTCTAAATAATTTTTAGATAGTTTGCTCGGTGTGGGGAAGCGTAAAGTTTCCCCGCATCTTCGGACGCTCAAGAAAAAGAGATTGTTTCCCTTGAGTTTCCGAAGATGTATGGTTGAATGAATCATGCAGTTTGATTGAGTTTATTTTATTAATTGCGAGGTGCCTTATGCGGATAGAATCCGACGGAAGTTCAGCAAAGAAGGTAAAGATGACGGCCTGTGGTTTCATGGGACTGTCTCATATTCTTTACCTTAAACAGTATTTGAAAGGCGGACTTTTTGCAGCAGTAGAAGTCCTCTTCCTTTGTTATTTGCCAACAGTATGCAAAAAGGTTTATGACCTGATTACTCTTGGTGATCCACAGCCAGATGTCCCTCTTAAGCTCCGTAACAATTCCATGTTCATGCTTATTGATGGTATCCTTACGCTTTCAATCGTTGCAGTTTTTGCAATCCTCTACTGGATTTCTGTAAAGAGTGCAAATCGCGGTTACTGCGAATATACAAGAACTAAAAGGTTCATGTCACAGAAAACTTCAATGGCAGAAATCGGAAGCAATGCTTTCCCAATTTCAGGTCTTGCACCTTGCGTGCTAATGCTCCTTGTGTTTGTTGTTGTTCCTTTGCTTTTCAGCGTTTGCGTTGCCTTTACAAACTATTCGGCTCCAGAACACATCACTCCTAAAAACACCGTAGACTGGGTTGGATTCACAAACTTCAAGGACCTTCTTTTTGGAGGAACAACCTGGTCAAAGGGATTTGCACGCATTGCACTCTGGACCCTCGTATGGGCAGTTGCTTCAACCTTCACCTGTTACTTCTGCGGACTTCTTGTTGCTGTTCACCTTACTGAAAGTGGCGTAAAGTTTTCATCAGTGTTCAGGTTCATCTTCATCCTTCCGTATGCAGTACCTTCCGTAATCACAATGATTCTCTGGAAGCACATGCTCAACGGAACTTTCGGTATCGTAAACAGAACTCTTCAGGCTATTGGAATCCTTCGCCTTGACCAGACGATTCCGTGGCTTGGAAATGCAAATCTTGCACAGCTCATGTGCGTTGTGGTCAACCTTTGGGCTGGATTCGGATACTTCATGATGCTTTCCATGGGAACGATGACCGCCATTCCAAAGGATATGTATGAGGCTGCAAAAATCGATGGTGCTTCAAGCTTTCAGACGCTCAAGAGCATAACATTGCCTTTGGTCCTTTACCAGACAATGCCATTGATCATCATGAGTTTTACACACAACATCAATAACTTCGGAATCATCTTCTTCCTTACTGGTGGTAATCCTGTTGTCAAAGACAGTACTGCAACAATGGCAGGCGGAACAGATATTCTCGTTACCTGGATTTACAAGCTCACAATTACATTGCAGAAATACAATTATGCTTCGGTTATTGCAGTACTCATCTTCGTTGTGCTTGCTCCGTTTGCAATCTATCAGTTCAGAAATACAAAGGCTTTCAAGGAAGGTGAAGTATGAAAATTCAGAATTCAGTACGCACGCTCAATTTAACTTTTTCCTACATTTTATTCGTAATAATTTCGCTCATTGTTTTCTATCCTTTGGTTTATGTTGTGTCTGCAGCCTTTGCTCCAGGAAACAGCATTGCCAACTTGAGCATCATTCCTTTTGGCAACGGTCATACAATCCGTCTTTCAAGCGATCTGACAATTGCGGTGGGAAATGGATTCACCCTTGATCACTTCAAGTATCTTTTTACAAAGACTGACTACTGGATGTGGTTCAAGAACACTCTCTTTGTTGCCCTCTGGACTACAGCCCTTACAGTTGTTATTTCGTCATTGAGCGCCTATGTATTCTCTCGCTTTAGGTTTGCCTTCAAGCACAGCCTTTTGATGAGCCTTCTTGTCCTTCAGATTTTCCCTTCTTTCGTAGGAATGATTGCCATCTATGTAATCCTCATGCGCATCGGTGGACTTGATACCCTCTGGGGACTTGTACTCATCTATGTTTCAGGAAACATTCCTTACAACACCTGGATGGTAAAAAGCTACATGGATACAGTAAGCAAGAATCTTGATGAAGCCGCCCGCATTGACGGTGCAAGCCACTTCAGGACTTTTGCCACAATCATTCTTCCGGTAACAAGGCCAATCATTACCTTCCTTGCAGTTTCAAGCTTTACAGGCCCTTGGATGGACTTCATTTTCCCTAAGATGGTTTTGAGAAGCCCAGAAAAGCAGACCCTTGCCCTTGGTTTGTTCTCTTTCGTTACTGACAAAAAGAACGAGTTTACGAACTTTGCCGCAGGTGCCCTTGTAGTTGCAATTCCGTTCGTCATCTTCTTCCTGTTCAGCCAGAAAGCCATGATGATGAGCATGAGCACGGCAGCGGTTAAGGAATAATGGAATAAAGATAGGGTGCGCAATTAGTTGCGCACTTTATTTTGATTGGGTATCAACACGCGTTGACCTATTTCTGTTCTGTGCTATATTAGAGCTGAAGGTACGACAGAGGGGACAGACCCCTAAAACAGCAAACAAAGGGGACAGACCCCCTTTGAAAAATGAAAAAGTAAAAGGAAATGTTGCAGATACATAGGGGTCTGTCCCCTCTGAAAGTGCATCATGACAGTAAATAAGAAGGGGTCTGTCCCCTCTGACATGGAGATTCTATGACAACTTATTCTTTTGACAATAAAAGCCTTTTGAAGGACGGTAAAAGATGGTTCCCTGTAATGGGAGAAATCCATTATTCCCGATATCCAGATTGCGACTGGAAGGAAGCCCTTCTTAAAATGAAGGAAGGCGGAGTCGATATCGTTTCTTCCTATGTTATCTGGATTCATCATGAAGAAATTGAAAATGAATTTGACTGGACCGGTTGGAGAAACCTCCGCAAGTTCGTTGAAACCATTAAGGAATGCGGACTTACAATGGTTATCCGCATTGGACCTTGGAGCCATGCGGAAGTTCGCCACGGTGGATTCCCTGACTGGCTTTTGGCAAAGTGCCCTGATGCCCGTTCCACAAACGACGAAAAATATTTTGCAGAAGTTGAAAAATGGTACAAGGCAATCTATGAACAGGTTGAAGGTCTGTTTGTAAAAGACGGCGGTCCAATCATCGGCGTTCAGATTGAAAATGAATACGGACACTGCGGCGGACTTTCCGGAGCGGAAGGCGAAGCACACATGAAGCGCCTTGAAAAGATGGCCCGCGAAATCGGATTTGATGCACCTCTCTATACTGCTACAGGCTGGGGTGGAGCGGTTACTGCCGGAATGCTTCCTGTAATGGGTGGCTATTGCGAATCTCCTTGGGATCCACGCATCACTGAAATTGAACCAAGCGGAAACTATGTGTTCACCCATGAAAGAAACGACCATGCCATTGGTTGTGACTTTGGAATCGGCGAAACAATTACCTTCGACATGACAAAATTCCCGTACCTTACTGCGGAACTCGGCGGTGGACTTCAGGTTACCTTGAAGCGCCGTCCTGTTGCCCAGCCTAAGGACATAGGCGGAATGAGCCTTGCAAAAATGGGAAGCGGCTGCAATCTCCTTGGCTACTACATGTATCACGGCGGACAGAACCCTGAAGGAAAACTCACGACCCTTGAAGAAAACATAGCTACAGGTTCTCTCAACGACATGAGCGTAAAGAACTATGACTTCCGTGCACCTCTTGGGCAGTACGGAATGCCAAACGGCACATACAACGAAATAAAACTCTATTCAATGTTCGTGCATGACTTTGGAGAAAAATTTGCTGAGACCGACACTTTCCTTCCTGAAAGCAATCCTGTAACGGCGGCAAACTTTACGGATCTTAGAACAAGCTGGAGAGCCTATAACTGCAAATGCGGTAAAAAGCGCGGATGGACTTTTGCAAGCAGCTTTCAGAGACGCTATATAATGGCTGACCATAAAAACATAGTGCTTGAAAACAAGGAATATGATGTTAAGTTCCCTGCTGTTGATGTTCTTGACGGAGATTTTTTCTTTATTCCGTTTAATATGAAGTGCGGTGAAAGTGAAATTGCAACTTCCCTTTGTACTCCTTTGTGCAGGCTTGATAATGAACGCAAGGCTTTTGTTTTCTACAGCAATGCACGTCCTGCCGGTGGAACTTTTGTAAAGGCAAGCAATGTTGCATCATCCGACAAGACTGACGGAACCTATTATCAGTTTGTTGGAAATCCAACAGGCGATGAAGATATAATAACATTGACGAGAGAAGATGCTGAAAATGCCCATAAGGTTGTGTCTGGCGGTGTTCAGTATCTGCTCATAGCAAGGGATGTTATGTATCAGGATAAGACAGATGGTGATGATATCCTTAATTTCCAGTCAAATGGAGATGTCGAATTCAAGATTTATCCTGCACTGAAAAGGATTCCTGATGGATTTGAAAAGAAGGGAACAGAAAACGGATTTGAAGTGTACGCTAAAACTGGATGTGCAAGAAAAGCTCCGACAGTAAGCTTTGAAAAGATTTCTGATGACGAAAAAACAGCAGCATATAAGATAAATGTGGAATCCTTTGAAAACCTTGATGATGCCTTCATTGATATTGCATACACGGCAAACTGTGCAAGGCTGTATGAAAATGGAAAACTCATTGATGATGCAATATATGCAGGTGATGACTATCCATGGTCCATTGGTCTCAAGCGCTATGGAAAGAACTCCCATGAATTCATGCTGGAACTTGATTTACTTGAGAAAGATGCAAAGATATTCATTGAAAAGTGGCCTGAGTTTGGCGATCGTTCCTCCCATATGACTGTCAGGGCCATTGCTTCGAGAGCCTATGTAAATACTAGGGTAAAACTGTAGCATACTCCTCCTTTGGACTGTCTGTAGTATTCAGGCAGTCCTTTTTTTGTTGTTCTCTCCATGGTATAATGCTTCTATGGCAGACATAAAAAATGCAAGTGAACTCCTTGCTTTCATAAAAAAATCACCGAGCTGTTTTCATGCAGTTTCAAATATTGTAGAAATTCTCAAGGCTAAAGGTTTTATTGAACTCAATGAAAATGAAAGATGGAAGGTTGCAAAAGGAAAATCCTATTTTGTAAAACGAAATAATTCTTCCATCATTGCTTTCTCCATACCTGAAGACACTTTTTCGCGGTTCCTCATCTGTGCAAGCCATAGCGATTCTCCGTGTTTTAAAATAAAGGAAAATCCTGAGATGCTTGCAGAGGATACATATGTTCGCCTCAATGTTGAAAAATACGGAGGCATGCTATGTGCTCCTTGGTTTGACAGGCCTCTTTCCGTTGCTGGACGCTTGATTCTAAAGACGGATTCTCCATTGAAGTTTGAAGAAAAGCTTGTCTCTATTGATGAAGACCTTCTTATAATTCCCAATCTTGCGATACACATGAATCGCGAGGCAAACGATGGAATGAAATATAATGTCCAGAACGATATGCTTCCTGTTTTTTCATGCAATAAAGAAATTAAGCTTGTTGAATATGTTGCAGAATCAGCTGGCGTAAGTATGGATGAAGTGAAAGGCAGCGATCTCTTTCTCTATTGCCGTGACGAAGGAACTTTTATTGGTGCCGATAGAAACATCATAGCTTCTCCAAGGCTGGATGATCTTGAATGTGCCTGGACCACATTGCAGGGATTCATCGATTCAAAAAATGAAAGTGCTGTAAAAGTTTTCTGTGTCTTTGACAATGAAGAGGTTGGAAGTCTTACGCGGCAGGGTGCTGATTCAACATTTATGGAAGATGTTTTAAGGAGGATCAATTCTGCCTGTGGAAGGAGTGAAGAAGATTTCCATGTTGCCGTTTCCGATAGCTTCATGATAAGTGCAGACAATGCCCATGCCCTGCACCCTAACCACAGTTCAATCGCTGATCCTGTCAACAGACCTATGCTCAACAAGGGTCCGGTTATCAAATTCAATGCGGCACAAAAATATACTACTGACGGTGTAAGTTCTGCCATGTTCCGTTCCGTCTGTGAAAAAGCAGGGGTTCCTGTCCAGGTTTATACAAACCGTTCTGACATTGCAGGGGGATCCACATTGGGAAATCTCAGCAACGCCCATGTTTCCCTACGCTGTGTCGACATAGGTCTTGCTCAATGGGCAATGCATTCACCTTATGAGACTGCGGGAGTGCAGGATGTTGATTATATGATATCAGCAGTGAAGGAGTTTTACTCTGCTGAATAAAGACTGAATTTGAATTTTCTGTTGAAGTTTATTATATTGTTGGTGTTACTTATTGCTAACTTAATGAGGCGTATATGCAGAAATTCAATATATCGGGAATGTCCTGTGCGGCTTGTGCTGCAAGAATAGAGAAAGCGGTTTCCAAGGTTAAGGGGGTTGAAAGCTGTGCCGTCAATCTTCTTGCCAATTCAATGTCCGTCGAAGGTAGCGCGGAATCACAAAAGGTCATCGATGCTGTCGTAGATGCTGGATATGGTGCTTCTGCCTTAGATGAATTTTCAAAGAAAATTTCAGTTGAAAATAAATCTGATGACGGCAATTCTGAAACTCAGATGTTGAGGAATCGTCTAGTTTCATCTCTTTGTGTTCTTGTTGTACTCATGTATTTTTCCATGGGGCACATGATGTTCAAGGCTCCATTGCCTTCCTTCTTTGACGGAAATCCTGTTGCTTTTGCCCTTGTTCAGTTCATTCTTTCTGCCTTTATCCTTTTGGTCAATCGGAAATTCTTTATAAGCGGTACAAATGCGTTTAAGAAACTTTCTCCAAACATGGATTCTCTTGTAGCCTTGGGATCAGGAATTTCCTTTCTGTATTCTACAGTGGTTCTTTTTATGCTTACGGATGCTGTCGTTAAAAATGATGGCTCTTTGACAGCTCTCTGCCTGAAAAACCTTTATTTTGAAGGTGCTGCAATGATTGTCACCTTGATTACAGTCGGAAAGCTTTTGGAATCGGTTTCAAAGGGAAAGACCACGAACGCAGTAAAATCCTTGATGGAATATGCTCCTTCGACGGCAATTGTGGAGCGTGACGGTATTGAGGTTACTGTTGCTGCTGGAGAAATTCTTGCAGGTGAAACCATAATCGTAAAAAACGGTGCAAAAATTCCTGCGGATGGAACTGTAATGGAAGGTCATTGTTCCATCGATGAATCTTCATTGACTGGTGAAAGCATCCCTGTTGAAAAAAAGGCAGGCAGCAAGGTCTTTGCTTCTACATTATGTACCCAGGGCTTCATGAAAGTCCGTGCGGAGAAAGTAGGGCAGGATACTGGTTTTTCAAAAATCATTCAGATGGTCATGGATGCATCTTCTGGAAAGGCTCCTGTGCAGCGCATTGCAGACAAGGTTTCGGGAGTTTTCGTTCCAGTTGTTATTTCCATAGCCCTTTTGACATTTTTCATATGGATTCTAAAAGACGCCGATATGTCCTTTGCTTTGTCCCGAGCAGTCGCAGTTCTTGTCATAAGCTGCCCATGTGCCTTGGGTCTTGCTGTTCCTGTAGCCATCATGGCAGGCTGTGGAGTAGGTGCAAGAAATGGAATTCTATTTAAAAGTTCTGCTGCTCTTGAAAATGCAGGCCGAACAAAAATTGTCTGCTTTGACAAGACTGGAACTTTGACGAAGGGAATTCCTGAAGTCACCGATGTTGTCTGCTATTCATCATCTGAAAATGAACTATTGTCATTTGCCGCTAGTCTTGAAAGCAGAAGCAGCCATCCTCTCGCTCGGGCCGTAATGGAAAAAACAGTAGGAATGAAATTTGCAGAAGCTGAAAACTACGAAGAAATTCCTGGAAGCGGAATAAAAGGAACTGTTTGTGGAAAGAATGTTCTTGTCGGAAACAGCAGCTTTGTAACAGGTTTGGATGAAGTAGCAAAAGATGAACTTGAGAGACTTGCAGGTGAAGGAAAAACGCCTCTTCTCTGTTCCGTTGATGGAAAGCTCATAGGTATTATTGCAGTGGCAGATTCCCTTAAGGAGGATGCAGCCATAGCGATTGAACAGTTCAGGAAAATCGGTGTAGAGACTGCCATGATTACTGGCGACAATGAAATCACAGCAAAGGCAGTAGGAAAAAAGGCTGGTATTTTAAAAGTTTTTGCAGGTGTAAAGCCTGATGAAAAATCTGTGATTGTGGCTGAGTTGAAAAAGAAATTCGGATCTACGGCAATGACAGGCGATGGCGTTAACGATGCGGTCGCTTTGACTTCAGCTGATACAGGTATTGCCATAGGAGCTGGAACTGATGTTGCCATTGATGCTGCAAGTGTTGTTCTTGTAAAAAGTCGGGTGCTGGATTGTTTTGATGCCATAAGGCTGAGCCGTTCTGTTCTCAGAGTCATCCATCAGAATCTTTTCTGGGCGTTCATCTACAACATGCTTGGAATACCTCTTGCCGCAGGTGTCTTCCATCACAGATTTGGACTTGACCTTAATCCGATGGTTGCCGCTGCCTGCATGAGCCTTTCAAGTTTCTGTGTTGTAACCAATGCCTTGAGGTTGAATTTGTTCCGTGCAAAAAAATACGATACAATTAACGAAGACCAAAAAATCCAGAATAGGAGGAACGATATGGAAAAGACATTTAATGTAGAGGGTATGATGTGTTCTCATTGTGAAGCACATGTAAGGGAAGCAGTTGGAAAAATTGCTGGAGTCACAGAGGTTGTGGCTGACCATAACGCTTCAAAGGTAACGGTAAAGCTTTCTGCAGATGTTGATGACTCTGCAATCAAGGCTGCGATCGAAGGTGCAGGTTACAAAGTAAACTGATTCATCCTCTCGTATTTATTCATCAGTGCTGACGATTCTGTTCTTTCCTGTCTGCTTGCCGTGGTAAAGACGGGAGTCGGCGATGCCTATGGTTTCGTTGAGTGTGCTGTTCATTTCTGAAACTGCACATCCACCTGTTATGGTCACCTTGAATTTTGTTCCGTCTGAATTGAATTCAAGCTGTGATATCTTTGATGCGATTTTCTGAACAAGGTCAGTCATCGAGTTCTTGTATATTGAATTCTGCCTTATTATTAAAAACTCTTCTCCACCCCATCTGCAAGCCGTTGTTATTTCATTCTCATAACCTTGAAGCACCTTGCCTATTCCTTTAAGTACAATGTCTCCCATGTTGTGACCATAGGTGTCGTTGATTTTTTTGAAGTCATCGATGTCAAGGATTGCTATTGAATATGGAATACCCTCTGCGTGCAGCGTATCAATGGCTCTGTCCAGTTCAGCACGGATACCTCTGCGGTTATAGAGCTTTGTAAGTTCATCCCTGAATGCCTGTTTCTTTATAAGGTATGCAAAACGGATTGCGTTCACTCTGAACAGGTTTGAAAGGAATGCCAGTCCAAAGAAAGTACTTATGTAATTGATCAGGACAATCTTGTCTACTGCAATTTCAGGTATTTGATAGAGAGGCTTGAGATGTCGGGATATGCCGTAGCTTATGAAGAACAAGGCTGTTGAAGTAAGTCCTAAGAATTTCTGTCTGAAGGAAAGCTTTCTTGATTCAAGTGAAAATGACATGAGTACGGAAAACACCATGATTCCAAGATAATAGTATTGGAACTGAAGCTCCCATCCCATAAAAATTATTGCCATGAAAACCTGCAGCTCAAGTTGAAAAAGAGCAAAAAAAATGAGAAGGAACGGATTTGTTTTCTTCCTGAACATCAGCAGGGTAGTCATGATGATGCATCCTATGGTGTTCTGTGCTGTACATGCATAGACTCCGTGAACCGCTGAATGAATGAGCATGAAAATATGCGTGATGAGTACGATGGAAAGAAATGCCGTAAGATAGAATAGGGTTCCTGATTTTGGTTTCATCACCTCTCCTCTCGATTTCAGTATGTCACAAATCTATCATTTTGTTCAATATAATGGGATTTTATTATCATTTTGTGCGTAAATGAATATAGAACAAGATATTTTCTTGACAATTCATCATAGTGGTATTACACTCAAGATGGCAACCGGTTGCCAAAATTAAAATTCCGGAAATCTTAGGACTCTGTTCGGGTGAACAGAAAAAAAATATATCCAATTAAGGAGCAAACACACTATGGCAAAGTTTGAAAACATCCCAGATGTAAAACTTGGTATCATCGCAGTAAGCCGCGACTGTTTCGTAATCTCTCTTTCAGAAAAGAGAAGAGCAGCTATCGTTAAGGCTTTTGCAGGCAAAGGCGAACTCTACGAAGCAAAGACAACTGTAGAGAATGAAAAGGACATGCTTAAGGCTGTTGATGAAGTAAAGAACGCTGGATGTAACGCTCTTGTTGTATTCCTCGGAAACTTCGGTCCAGAAACACCAGAAACACAGATTGCACAGAAGTTTGACGGACCTTGCATGTTCGTAGCTGCTGCAGAAGAAACACAGAACGACCTTATCAACGGACGTGGTGACGCATACTGTGGTATGCTCAACTGTTCATACAACCTCAATCTCCGCAAGATTCCTGGAATCATTCCAGAATATCCAGTTGGAACAGCTGATGACATCGTAAAGATGATCGAAGAATTCATTCCAGTTGCACGCGCAATCATCGGTCTTGCAAGCCTCAAGATCATCACATTCGGACCACGCCCACAGGACTTCTTTGCATGTAACGCACCAATCAAGGGTCTCTACGACATCGGTGTTGAAATCCAGGAAAACTCAGAACTTGACCTTCTCGTTGCATACCGCGCACACAAAGACGACAAGCGCATTGCAGATGTTGTAAAGGAAATGGAAGCAGAACTTGGTTCAAGCGGAAACAACTTCCCTGATCTTCTTCCACGCATGGCTCAGTTTGAACTTACTCTCCTTGACTGGGCAGAAGCAAACAAGGGCTGCAAGAAGTACGTTGTATTCGCAGACAAGTGCTGGCCAGCATTCCCTAAGGAATTCGGCTTTGAACCTTGCTATGTAAACAGCCGCCTCGCATCACGCGGAATCCCTGTTGCATGTGAAGTAGATATCTTTGGTGCCCTCTCTGAATACATCGGTACATGTATCTCAGGTAGCCCAGTTACTCTCCTTGACATCAACAACTCTGTTCCACAGGATATGTACGATGAAAGCATCAAGGGCAAGTTCTCTTACCCATATGTTCTCAACGACACATTCATGGCATTCCACTGTGGTAACACACCATTCTGCTGCATGAATAAGGCTTGCAACCCTGGCGTTAAGTTCCAGCTCATCCAGAACCGCCTCCTCGAAAACGGTGGTACACCAGACTTCACACGTGGTACTCTCGAAGGAGACATCATGCCAGGTCCAATCACATTCTTCAGATTGCAGACAACTCCAGATACAAAGCTCCAGGCATACATTGCACAGGGTGAAATCCTCCCAGTTGCAACACGCTCATTCGGTGGTATCGGTGTATTCGCAATTCCAGAAATGGGAAGATTCTACCGCCACGTTCTCATCCAGAAGAACTACCCACACCACGGTGCAGTTGCTTTCGGACACCACGGAAAGGCATTGTTCACATTGTTCCAGTACCTCAAGATTGCTGATGTTGCATACAATCAGCCAAAGGGAACATTGTACCCAACAGAAAATCCATTTAATTAATTTCTAGTTGATTTTTTCGGTCCCCCTGGATTCTGTTCAGGGGGATTTTTTGTTTGATGAATTTACAATCTAAGTGCAACAAATGAAAAGACCCATAAAATCAACTATAATGGTGTTTGTTCAAGACATTATTACAGGAGATAAAATGGGTCACTACAAACATCTTAGCACAATAGAGCGAGAAATCATACTG
>NZ_JAZUGX010000043.1:0-23477 GCF_045641405.1 Treponema sp. | reverse complement strand
CCTTTTATTATTTCTCGTTTGCCTTCTGTCATTTCCACTTTGTGTGGGGGAATTTTGTCTTTTGCCATAGTTGGCTCCTGTGTTTTATTTTATCACAGTCCTACTATGTTTTGAATTTACAGAAAGATTTTCACAGTCTCTTTTCTTTATATAATCAAGACCGTTGCACATGGCAATTCCGTTTCCACACATTCTGATCATGCTTTCGTCATTCATGCTGTCACCAAATCCCATGGTTTGATCCATAGAAATGCCGAGTTCTCCTGCTAGGAATTCAATTGCCTCTCCTTTACCGCATTTGGGAGGAAGAAGTTCAAGAAAGTAAGGCTTGCTTATAAAGATTACAGCACGATTTTCAAGTTCTTTTTTCATTTTCTCCTGAAGGATAAGGAGCTTTTCAGGTTCTCCGGGAATCAGCATCTTTGGAAATTTGCCGTTCTTTAAAAATGTTTCGTAATTCTCAACAACCTGTCCCTTTACATGGCACATATCCACATCAAGACGCGTCCAGCTGGTTTCTTTTTTATAGAAAATTACATCAGGTGAGTAAACTTCAGTATCTAATCCTGATTTTTCAGCTTCCTGGTTAGCATAGAGAAGAATATCGCTGTCTACGCTTTTGAGGTATATTTGCTTTCTCTGGTGCATGTCAAAAACACTGCAGCCGTTGATGGCGATGAGAAATCGGCCTGTTTCCTTTCCTGCAATGTTCAATTTTCTTACAAAAGGCAGAATTCCATCTTCTGCACGGCCTGAACAGAGAACTATGTAAATGCCTTTGTCTGCCGCTGCCTGCAAAACTTTTACGGTTTTGCTGTTAATTGAACGTTCGTCATTAAGCAAAGTGTCGTCAAGATCAAGGGCGATGAGTTTTACATTCAGCTTGTTTTCAGGTGTTTTCTTCATAATCGTATATATATCAGAATAGGGAAAAATCCGCAATTCCGTTCCATAGGGGTCTGTCCCCTCTGTCGTATATACTCTAACCTTTTTTTTTGTTAATATATCGCCATGGTAAAGAAAATAGACATATTCGATTCAACACTTAGAGACGGTTCGCAGGGCGAAGGTATCAGCTTTTCAGTGCAGGACAAAATTCATATTGTAGAAGCTCTGGATGATCTTGGTGTTAATTATATTGAAGCCGGTAATCCTGGTTCCAATCCAAAGGATATGGAATTTTTCCAGAAGGCAAAGGAACTCAAGCTTAAGACCGCACGTCTTGTTGCATTCGGCTCGACACGTAGAAAGGATATTGCATGTTCCGAAGATGCAAACCTTACAAGCCTTCTTTCAGCAGAGACTGAAGATGTCTGCATTTTTGGCAAGACCTGGGACTTTCAGGTAACGGACATTCTTCATGCAACTCTTGATGAAAACCTTGAGATGATCCGCGATACATGCGCATACCTTAAAAGCAAGGGACGCAACGTAATGTTTGATGCGGAGCATTTTTTCACAGGCTATGCCGCAAACAAGGATTACGCCCTTGCTTCACTCAATGCTGCCGTTGAAGGTGGTGCTTCCGTTCTCTGTCTTTGCGAGACGAAGGGTGGTGCCATGCTCGGTGAATGTGCAGATGCAGTGAAGGCTGCTTTTGAAAAATTCGGCGACAAGGTAAAGATTGGAATCCACACCCACAACGATTCAGGACTTGCAGTCGCCAATTCCCTTGTCGCAGTTGAAAATGGCGCGACACATGTTCAGGGTGTTCTCCTTGGTTTTGGAGAGCGCACTGGTAACGCAAACCTTTCAACGATTATTGCAAACCTTCAGCTTAAGATGGGCTACGAATGCATTCCGTCTGACTGCATGGAAAAACTTACACCGATATGCCATCGCATTGCGGAGATCGCAAACATTCCTCTTGAAGCAGGCATGCCTTATGTTGGTCAGAATGCCTTTGCGCACAAAGCCGGAATGCACATCGATGCAGTCCTCAAGAATCCGTTTGCGTATGAGCACATCACACCGGAAACTGTCGGCAATGAACGCGTGTTCCTCATGAGCGAGGTTGCTGGTCGCAGCATGATCATCGAAAAGATCAAGAAGTTTGATTCTTCTATTCAGAAATCTGATCCTGTTGTTGCGGAAATCATCGCAAAGGTAAAGCAGCTTGAACACGAAGGCTATCAGTTTGAAGGTGCCGACGGAAGTTTTGAGCTTCTGGTTCGTAAGCTCATCGGCAAGTACCAGCCGTTCTTCAATCTGCATTACTACAAGGTAAGCGGTGAAAAGCCTCTTGTTGAAGAAGGTCTTTATTCATTTGCCCACCTTAAGGTTGATGTAGAAGGAAATACCCGTGTTGCAGCTGGAGAAGGAAAGGGACAGATCAATGCCCTTGACGTTGCCCTTCGTCAGGCTCTTGAACCGTTCTATCCTGCAGTCAACAACATTCATCTTACGGACTATAAGGTTCGTGTTCTTGACGGAAAGAGCGCAACTGCCAGCCGTGTTCGCGTTCTCATCGAATCAACGGATGGAACCGATAGCTGGACTACAGTAGGGGTGAGCTGCGACCTTGTTGAAGCTTCATGGTTTGCCCTGGTTGATTCCTTTGAGTACAAGCTCATCAAGGACCTTGAAAAAAGGTTCAACAAATTGATGTAGGTTTTTATCCTGCGGAACATATGGAAGCTGCATTGCTTAGGCGTGCAGCTTTTATTTTTGTAGGCTTTCTAAGTACTACTACCAGCATCTAGAAATTGTTGGATACTTCGGCAGACTAAGCAATGCTGCATGTTTTGTGCCCAGCAATCATTTACGAGAGGTCTGTCCCCTTTGTCATAATCAATAGGGGTCTGTCCCCTCTGGAATGTGCATTTTTTACCCTTGCATAAATTCAAATACTTTAGTATTATTAAAGAAACTTAAGTATATATAAACAATAGAAGCGGCGCATTTTTGTGCAGACTTCGGGCGTTTTTTAGGAGAAATACAATGGAAAAGAAAATCGCACTTATTCCTGGTGACGGAATCGGTCCAGATGTTGTTGCAGAAGCAGTTAAGGTTCTCGACAAGGTAGCAGAAAAGTTCGGCCACAAGTGGTCTTATGACACAGTTACAGCAGGCGGATGCTCAATCGACAAGTTCGGTAAGCCTCTCATTCAGGAAGAATTGGACAAGTGTCTCAAGAGCGATGCTGTTCTCCTTGGTGCAGTTGGTGGTCCAAAGTGGGACAATCTTGCTTCAGAACTCCGCCCAGAAAAGGCTCTCCTTGGACTTCGCGGTGGAATGAAGGTATTTGCAAACCTCCGTCCAGCAGTTATGTTCAAGCAGCTTAAGGATGCATGTCCACTTAAGGATGAAATCGTAGGCGACGGTCTTGATATCCTCATCGTTCGCGAGCTTATTTCCGGCATCTACTTTGGTGACCGCGGAACAGCAGCAGACGGAAAGAGCGCATGGGATACAGAACGCTACACATGGGAAGAAATCGAAAGAATCGTTCGCATGGGATTTGAATTTGCTCAGAAGAGACAGAAGAGACTTTGCGTTGTAGACAAGGCAAACATCCTCAATTCATCACAGCTTTGGCGCAAGGTAACAGAAACAATCAAGGGTGACTATCCTGATGTAACACTTTCATACCTCTACATCGACAACGCATCTATGCAGATGGTTCGCAATCCACGCCAGTTTGACGTTATTGCAACATCCAACATGTTCGGTGACATCCTTTCTGACGAAGCTTCTCAGATCACAGGTTCAATCGGAATGCTCGCTTCGGCTTCCCTTGGTGAATCAGGTCCTGGACTTTACGAACCAATCCACGGTTCAGCTCCAGATATCGCAGGTAAGGATCTTGCAAACCCATTGGCAACAATCCTCTCTGCAGCAATGCTCCTTCGTTACTCATTCGGTCTTGAAACAGAAGCAAAGGCAATCGAAGCTGCTGTTGAAAAGGTTCTTGATGAAGGATACCGCACAGGTGACATCGCAGGTTCAGAACTTGAAGCAGTAAAGTCTGCCGGCAAGCTCGTAGGTACAAAGGCTATGGGTCAGCTTGTAGTGGATAGACTGTAGGCCACTGATATATCTTTTTTAACCTTTATTGCCGTCTGTCATGTCTTATATTTGCATGACGGGCGGCTTTTTTTCTTATAACACATTTAATTTGATTTCTTGAGAATTCGCATTATAATTAATCTAGATGGAAAACCAAAGGACCGACAAGGAAAATCATGAAAACTCATCAGAATTTCGCAATCTAGGTAGATCAATTCAGCTTGGAGATGAGCTGGTAGGTGTATCTGGTGATCAATATAAGCGTGCTATCGTTTCTGATGCCATCCTTGTCTTTGAATTCAACCTTACAAAGAATCTTCTCGTAGGAAATCCACTCCAGCGTTTTGGGGAAAGGATAGTGCGGCTTAGACATGCCTTTGATCTTCCTGAAGAATGCTCCTATGATAAATTTCTTGAATCGGTTTCTTGGGATCTTTCGGATTCAGAGAAGGAGAAATTCATGTCTAACATGGATGCTTCCTATCTCATGGATTCCTTCATTACTGGAAAGTATGAAATTTGGTTTGACATAAACAAGCCTAACTTTGAAGGCGAATCTTTCTGGACCCGCAATACGGTAATCCTTACTCAGGAAAAGGAAACTGGAGATATACTTGGACTTGCGGTCGTCAAGAACATTACCACCAGCTACAAGCGCGAAGAAGAGAAGGTATATCAGCTTGAGATCATCAATGCACTTTCTATAGATTACACCAACGTCTTTATGGTCAATCTCATGACCAACAAAATCAGGATTGTCCGCATGAACGATATTGCTGGTGCTTTCTATAGCGATGAATTCGGTGAGCAATATTACGATGATGCTCTTGATTTCTATATTGATGTGTCTGTGTATGCTGATGACAGAGATATGATGCGCATGGCATTTTCCCGTGACAACATACTTCGACAGCTTATCAAGCGTGAAACCTTCTATGTAAACTTCCGTTCAAACATCAACAACAAGCTTGCATACATGAAGCTTAAGGTTGTTCGCATCGGTGACATCAAGGAGACTGGAAATTTCCTTCTTGCCTTCATGAATGTTGACGATGAAATTGAACACGAAATGAAGCAGAAGAAACTTCTTCAGGACACTCTTTCCATGGCAGAAAGTGCAAGCCACGCAAAGACAATGTTCCTTTCCAACATGAGCCATGATATCCGTACTCCGATGAACGCAATCATAGGATTTACAACACTGGCTCTCAACCACATCAACGATACGATGATGACAAAGACCTATCTTGATAAGATCAGATCTTCTAGCAATCATCTCCTGTCCCTCATAAATGATGTTCTTGATATGTCACGCATTGAAAGCGGCAAGATGAAGATCAACAAGACCGTTACTACTATAGAAAGGATTGTAAGTGAAGTTGATACAGTCATGCAGTCGCAGATTCAGATGAAGCATCTTGAATACAGCCTCATCAAGCGTGGCAATTTGAGCCGCCCAGTCATGCTGGATGGCCTTAGATTGAATCAGATACTCATCAACATCGTTGGCAATGCCGTCAAATACACTCCTGAATACGGAAAGATTCAGTTCATGATCACTGAAATGCCAGCAATTTCTGATGAGACTTCTTCATACCAGTTCCGCATAAAGGATAACGGAATCGGTATGTCAAAGAAATTCCAGGAAAAGCTTTTCCAGCCATTTGAACGAGATGAGAATAAATCCATTGCAAAGATTCAAGGAACTGGTCTTGGACTTGCGATTACAAAAAGCCTTGTTGATAGGATGGAAGGTTCCATTTTTGTTAAATCAGAGGAAGGCAAGGGAAGTGAATTCCTTGTTTGCTTTGATTTTGAAAATGCAAAGGAAGGAGAAGTTCCTGTCGAGGACAAGAAGGAGAATGTCTATGAATCATCTGTAATCGATTCATTCAAGGATGTAAGAATTCTTCTTGTTGAAGACAATGAACTCAATCGCGAGATTGCCAGGGAGCTTTTGAAGTCTGTTGGCTTTATTATGGATGAGGCGGAAAACGGTAAGCAGGCGATCCAGATGGTCAATGATTCTCCAAGCGGTCATTACAAGATCATTCTCATGGATGTAATGATGCCTGTGATGAATGGTTATGAAGCAACAAAGAAAATTCGATCCCTTGAGGACAAGGGCAAAGCAAATGTTCCCATCATCGCAATGACGGCAAATGCCTTTGAAGAGGACAAGAACCAGGCGATTGAATGTGGCATGGATAAATTCGTCTCGAAGCCTTTTGATATCAACGATCTTCTTGTTAAGCTTAAGGAAATGCTTGATATGAAGGTTCATACTCCTAGAAACGAAAGCTAGTCTTATCCTTCCCTTATTTTTAGAAGATAGTCTTCCATTGGGACTGGCTTGCTGTAGTAGTATCCTTGAATTTTGTCGCAGCCAGCATTTCTTAGAAAGTCAACCTGTTCTTTTGTTTCTGCACCTTCAGCAATGCAGCAGAATCCCATCATCTTTGAAAGCCAGATGATTTCCTTTAGCAGTATGCATTCCTTTGAGGTTTCCGAAGATGTGAGGATTGAATCTACGAAGCATTTGTCGACCTTGAGTGTGTCCATTGGCATGTCTTTTAGAAGACTAAGGGATGAATACCCTGTACCGAAGTCATCCATGGAAATGAGGAATCCAAGCTCCCTAAGTTCAGAAAGAAGCTGTAGCATTGAATCTCTGTCTGAATAAGCTGCACTTTCCGTAAGTTCAAATTCAATCATGTTATGTGGAATCTCGTAGAAGTCCACTGTTGCAAGAATCTGTTCCTTGAGATGTTTGTTTTCCATTCTGCGGCGTGAAAGGTTGACTGAAATAGGATAGAGAGGAATCCCCTGCTTTTTCATTTCAGACAGGAATATGCAGACCTTCTTGAGGACGACCTGATCTACCTTTCCGATTACATCGTTTGACTCAAAAACTGAAATGAAATCTCCAGGATTGAGAAGTTTTTCCTTCTTGTAATTCCAACGGACAAGGGCTTCTGCACCAGTTATTTTTTCCGTGTGGATATCGTATTTTGGCTGAAGATAAACGATAAACTCATCGTTTTCTATTGCCTGTTCAAGATATGAAAGATATTTCTGTTCTTTGTTTATCTTTTCATACATGTCGGATGTAAAGAACATGATTTCTGTGCAGTAGTGTTTCTTTCCTTGTCTTTGAGCAAGCTTTGCAAGATCTGCAACAGTATCAGCTTTTTTTATGGCATCCTCAACCGTAACGACACCGCAACGATAATAGAGTTTATAGTTTTTATTGACTGGAAGAAATGATATTTCCTCAAAGAACTTGTCAAGGCGTTTTTGAAGCGTGTTGTTGTCACAGGATTCCACCATCATTGCAAAATTGTCATTGTCGCAGCGGCAACCCTGTATTACCCAATCCTGTTTATCTATATGGTGACAGACCATCGTTAGGACATCATTTGCAACTCCGTGCCCATAGACATCATTGATCATTTTAAAATCTTTTATATCAAAATGAACGAAGCCGTAGGTATAGTCTTTGGGATTCTGAGGATCGAGAGTATGCCACATATGGATCCAGTTGTAGTACCCAGTAATGGCATCGTGATATAGCATGTGATAAATTTCTTCTTTAGTCAGATCATCAAAGGTGCGTCCTTTTTCTCTGTGAGATTTGCTATACTCGCGCTGGAAATTCACAGCAGCCTCCGAATTTGTTCTCCCAATCACTAATCTATAATTATACAACCCATTCTGTATATAAGCAAATTAAGAATTTTAACAGTTTTGTTATGATGAAATTGCTGGAAACCTAAAATTTTGGATTTTGCTGAATGAATTTCCTTTGGGTTACTCCTCTGCTTCCTGCAAACCGTCAATATCCAGAATAGCACTGGCAAGGTCTATCGTTTTTGTTGCTTCAGTGATATCTATTTCCTTGTTGAGCCTCAGATAGTACAGTTTTCCTGAAACCTTTTCCTCGTCCACACCCATCATCTGGCTTACTGCCTTTCTGTAACAGGCAAGCTGGGTGTAATATATCTCGGGTTTAAAATCCTGATTTGTCTTGTAGTCAACGACGGTATAGGTACCATCCTCGTTTTCAAAAACAAGGTCTATTGTTCCTTTGATTATCTTATAGGTTTTGTCCTTAAGTTGAATCCTGCAGCGGAAATCATATTCAGCCTTGTGCCATTTTGAGGACATCGCCATTGCTCCTAGATTGGATTTCTCAAAACTGTCTGCCATCATCTGGCATATTTTAAGAATGTCTTCGTATGCCTTTGCCTTTCCCTCAAGACCAACGATGTCACGGTTGGAGATTACTGGAGTGCCTCCTTTGATTTTTGCTTCAAGGAAAGAGTGTGCGATTGTTCCGAAATGGGCATGGTTGAATGCAGGTTTCTTTTCCTTGCTTTCATATTTAGGCATGGTGGACATGATGATGTCGTTGATTTTATCGTATTCCACGAAGGCATTTTTCTGAGGAGCGACAGGAGTTACCAGACTGCCGTTTCTGCATGATTCGTCATCTGGGGCATGAAGCTGACTTGGTTTTGCGTAGATGCTTGAAGGTGTTTCCTTTGTGATGGTTTTTGTTCTGGAAAGGAAGCCATCTTTGTCAATATTCTTTAGAAGATCGATTTTTGCCTTTCCTGTATTCAAATCCTTGTGGCCTTTGCCAAGCTCTGAAGGATCAATGAATGTTCTTGAAAAAGGTCCCGATGCAGTTGCTTCTTCTCTTCCTTTAAAGTAGAAATTATAGATCGGTTCAAGAATATTGAATATCTTGTAAGGAGAACTTTCTTTGCCAGGAATGTAGTTCTTGTATTGTTTGTTGGGCGTGTATTTGCCGTTGGTGATGAAAAGATGGTTCTTGGCCCTGGTGAGGGCTACATAGGTTATTCTCCTAAGCTCTGCTCCAGCCTGTGCCCTGTTCTCTGTCTTTGCTTCATTGAAGAAAGGATTATTTCCTCCGATGAGAGGATGGCAGGGAGAGTTTATGGTGATGCCAAATTTTTTGCTGGCATATGCTGCGGTATTATTGTTGTCATTTGGACCGCTTTTGTGCGTTCCTATCATGAAAACTACTGGATATTCAAGACCTTTGCTTTTATGGATTGAAAGAATGTGAACGCCTGAGTCCTGCTCAAATGGAATGTCCATGCCTTCAAGTTTTTCTTCCTGATCCCTGTAGGTTCTTATGCTGTCCACAAAGGCTCCAAGCGTCATTTTGTTTTCTTCGCTTTTGCGAGCAAGTTCAAATATAAGGTCATAGAGCTTGCTGTACATTACTACCGTATTGTTCCACATGGTTTCGTAACGATAACCGCTCTTATACCACAATTTGGTGACGGTCTTTGTAAGTGGCTCGGTCTTTGCCGAATCGTTCAGTTCCTTGAAAAATTCCTTAGCGTGTTCATAGCGCTTAAGGGCATTTTCAGGAAGGATGTTTGAAACATCCTGAGAGAATGGAGCTTCATTTTCTTCATTGGCAAAAAGAATCTCATTTGCCTGTTCAATCGAAAGATTTACCCAAGGTGACCTAAGTACCTGGGCGTAGGCTGCCGTGTCATTTGGATATGCACAAAGCCTCAGCATTGAGAAGATGTCGTTGACTGGTCCGTCGGCGAAAAATCCTGTGACAACTTCCGTATTGTAAGGTATTCCGTTCTTTAGGAAAGTTCTTTCATAAAGGGGCTGAAGATTGTATGAGCGCATAAGGATTGCGATATCGCTGTAGTCATATTTCCGTCCGTAACTGTCTGTGGTTGTAAGCTCAGTTATCTTGTCGGCAATCCACTGTGCCTCTGCTTCTTCTCCATAAAGTTCTCCTGGGGAAACTTCTGTGTCCTTTTTGAACAGGGCAAGGTGAATGTGAGGTTCATAGATTTTTTCCTGATTTGACTTTTCTGCATCTTCTTCTTTTGCTTTCGGAAGAAGGACTTCCTTGTATATTGCCTCATACTTTGGTATGTCATTACTATATGTCTTGTGGTCATTGTAAAAGGCGGAAGGAATTTCTGATTCGATATCAAGTTTTATATTTTCGTTTTCTGAAGCTTCGATATTTGCTGGAGGCAAAGGATAGTCAAAGCCGCCAAAAATTGTGTTGAAGCCTTTTATGAGAGCTGAGTCTGAGCGATAGTTTGTTGACATGTTCAGATTGCCGTTTTTGAAGTCATCTGAGAGTGCATTGAAGACTGAAACATCTGCTCCACGGAATCTGTAGATGCTCTGTTTTTCATCGCCTACGAAAAAAAGCTTTGAATCCTCAAGTTCATCGACATCTGGTATGCTCTTGTCTCTTCTTGCTTTTTTTTCTGCAAGAAGGAAAAGCATGTCTCTCTGGTCGCTGTTGTTGTCCTGGAATTCATCGATCATGATGTACTTGTATCTTTCTTTCTCAATCTGACGGATGTCAACATGGTCGCGGAGAATACATTTTGCCATGTTTGAAATATCCTTGAAGGAAAGTACTCCTGATGACCTTTTGTATCTGTTCACCTTGTCCTGAAAATCCTTTAGAAGAGGGAGTATGTTCTGTGTAGTTGGAAATCCGTAAATGAAGTTGTAAAGATCAGATAATTGAGGAAAGAGTTCATCCTTAAGGGCGTTGATTTCTGGTGAAAGTTCTTTGAGCCCATTTAGCCTTCCTGTTTTTGGAAGTGCTGCAATTTCCTTGATTTTAAGGACGAAATCCGTGATTTCACCCATCTTATTGCTTTCAACATCCTTTCGAGTTATTTTCAAAGGTTCTGGAATTTTCTTGGTCGAATTAGGACCAAAGTAGGATTTGTATTTTATATAGGTTTCAGTTGAAGTGTTTGCATTGCTCATGGTGTTGAATTTTTTTTCCATTCCGATGATTGTGTTGTTGATTTTTTCAACTGCAATGTTCCATCTTCTTACGATTTCATCCACCTGATTTTTTATCATGACATCAAAGTCTATTGGTTCTGCAACAGTTGACAATGAAAGAATCGGATTGACAAAAAGTTCCCTTGCGACGCTGTCAAAATTATCCGCGCTTACAAGTTTTTTTATTGCTGGATTATCTCTATGCTCAAGGATATATGGTAGAGCCATGTCATATATTGCTGATTTTATCTGCTCATTGTCCTGCACATAGTCAGGGCTTACACCATAATAGTTGCAACCCATTTTAGCAACGCTGTTGCAGTAGCTGTCCAGTGTTTTTATGTTTGCCTTGTAGAAGTCAGCAGCCTTTTCGGGTGAATGTTTTTTCAATACCTTATAGATTCTTGCGGACATTTCAACTGTTGCTTTGTTTGTGAATGTGAGCGTGAGTATCTGGTCTACTCCGACCTTTTCTTTGGGATCAAGGACAAGTGAAGAAAAACGTTCTGCAAGAACTGTCGTTTTCCCAGAACCTGCACCTGCGCTTACAACAGAATTTTTTCTGGCATTGATCGCCTTTTCCTGATATTCGTCAAATTTTGTTTCTGCCATTTTTATCTCCTCAATCCTTTCTGCTGACGTTGAATACTCGTCTGCAAAATGCACGGAAAGTGCAGCTGTTGCACCTGTCGAAATCCTGTTCCTCTTGGGTAACGGAAAAATTCAGTTCTTTAACTCTGTTGAAGAATTCTTCAGTCTTCTGATGAAATACATTCATCGTAGGTTCAAAATCTTCTCTTTTATAAACTTTGATATTTGTTTTTGGATGTTGGCTTTTGAAAATTTCAAAGACCTTTTCTCCTATGACTGGTACAAGTTCATGTTTTTTGAGAGAGAAGAAGGCACAGTTTGTTGCCTTGACGTTCTTTGTTTTTTCAAGCAGGTAAAGATATGCTGGCATCTGAAAGTCTGGAAGATTGGAAGTGTCAAAATCCTCAGAGGCTGAAATGGATAATTCTTCATCTTCATAATCACGGTTCATTGCTGGAGCCTGCAGTTCGTCACTGTAGAGGATGCCTGGTACTGAAGAGTTTTTATAGTCGATGATGAATTCTTCTTGTCCATCGCTTATGATAAGGTCCACCGTACCTTCTAGAACATAGCCTTTTTCTACTTCTTCATATACAAAATCTTCTTCTGCATAAAGGACTGAAAAACCTTCGAATTGCCGCGAGAACGATTCAATTGCAGACAGCATGTTTTCATGGAGGACGTTTTTTGTTGCGTTTATGAGTTCTGCTGCGATGAAACTGTTTCCTTTGGGATTTACAGGTGTCCTTGTCATCTTTTCAATGGCTTCATCGATGGCTGTTTCAAGTATTGTTTTGTAATTATCCATAAGTCCATTTTCTGTGGTATGGATAGGAAGGTCGTTTTTCTTGAGGCCTTTGAAATAAAGTTCAAGAACTTTGTGGTTAAGTTTACCCTGTGCATATCTATCGATGAGAGTTGCTTCATTAATTGGCTCATCAAGTTCTGCAATGTATTGTTCAAGCCAGAGCCTTGGACAGCAGTAGAACTTTTTTAGGCTAGAAGCGGAAATCATGATCTTTCCCTTGCTTTTATTTGTGCGGAATTTGTTGTCGATGATCTCCTGTGTTTTTGAAGAAAGCACCGAATCATTTTCTTCGCATTCGGTAAGGTCATGGGAAGTCTTCCAGAATTCAAGACCCTCCTTTGAAATGTCGGTTATCTCCTTTATCGAGTCGAATCTTTTGTTGCTCTCTTGAAACCATTTTTTCTCTTTGTCGTAGAAGCCTTCAAGCAGAT
This sequence comes from Treponema sp., assembly GCF_045641405.1. Taxonomy (GTDB): domain Bacteria; phylum Spirochaetota; class Spirochaetia; order Treponematales; family Treponemataceae; genus Treponema_D. Next base: position 10,817 of record NZ_JAZUGX010000043.1, on the reverse strand, counting down.
CTTCGTTCTTGACTTCATGTTCATTCAGGTAGCTGCAGATCTGGGAATAACCTGTAAAGGTCTTTGATGCTGCGGAGAATAAAGGTTCCTCTTGGAGAGAATTCATTGTGTAAAGCATGACAAAATGCTGGGTCACATTGGGATCTTCCTGATTTCTGAAGATTTTTTTTCTTTTGTCTTCTCTGAGGAAGGAAAATGTCTTGTAGATTACGTTCAAGTTGCTTTGACTTGCGTCTATCACTACATGACAGGCAAAAGGTGCGCATGCGGCTGTTTTATAAGAAAGCACCCGTACTCCAAGATTGTCAGTCTGCTCAAGGTATTTTGTTGATGAAAGATGATCGATGAAGAAACTGAATGGTGAAGGAAGCTCGTATTGTGGATATGCCGTCTCGATATCGATGAGTGATCCTAATTCACTGATGCAACGGCTTATGATTGTATCTGCTGAATGAGAACATTTTTCCATGTTGAAGGCGAAGTTCCTGAACTTGAAATATTCATCCCTTATGTCCGTAAATTTTGGTGCATTCACCAAGGCTGTCAGGTGTTTTTTCAATGCCCTGTAGAATTCCATTGCCCTGTATTCCGTGGCTGTAGTCTTAAATGATTCTTCCCAGATGTCGATGTCATTCCCGTCGTAGTGATAGGAACATATGCAGTTGTTTTTTTTGCCGAATTCAATCAGCTGGTTGATGGATTCATTGTCGTTCCATGGAAGCTCCAGATTAAGAAGAAGATCTCTCACGCTGTTGAAGGTAAAATTGCTTGTGACACATTCCTTTGCCTGCGAAAAGAAATTTCCTGCTCCTGAATAATCCAAAGGTCGTGCAAACCTGATGACACATGGAATTCTATAAAGCTCAAGTTCCCTTTCGATGTAGCGGCCGTAGCTTTCTATGTCAGGTACGCTGATGGCAATGTCCTGCCAGTCGATTTTCTTTTCTTCGTGGATCTTACGAAGCTTTAAGGCTATGTTCTTAAGCTCCGAACGTGAATCTGGATAAAAATCCGCATCGGGAAGCTTTTCTGTTTCACTGATGGAAGGAAGGCATTCCTGTGGAATATTGACAATATCTATGTCCTCCGTTGTTTCAAGAATTTCCTTGTATTCCGCATAGTCGCTTAGGATTTCTGGAAAGAAAATGAAGTAATGGTTTCCATCCGATTCAAAAGGAGGTGTTTCCCATGCAGGATCAAAGAAATCATTTTTATCTAGGAATGCTTTGTATCTGCTGTAGATTTCAATTAAGTCCTGATCTTCTTCATCCATCTCAATGCTGCTGCTTTCCAGATGTTTTTTCCATAGTGAAAGGCTTGGCAAAAGAGATGTAATCCAGTCCGTGAAGCCGTTTGCTTCTTTTGAGAATTCAGACCCTATGATTTTTTTAAGGAATGGAGTTTTCTTGTTTTCTTCAAGAAGGAGTGTTGAAAAGACCGTACGCATTATCGAAGGGATTGACTGCTTGTCGTGGTGCTTTGACTTTATGGAATTCCCCTTGAAATCATCCCAGGCAAGAAATCTTTCCATTGCTACAGCACTAACGCCACAGGTCAGAGTTGCTCTGTCTGCCCAAAGGTCCGCCGCCATTTGTGTAGGAAATACAAAGCGGTTTTTTCTGTTCTTTATGTTCTTTTTAAGTGTTTCTTCTATTATGTTTGTCATAAGCTAATCCTATTAATATATAGGATGATTATACCATAACAGCAAGCTTTAAATGATATTTTTTGAAATTAAAGATTAGCTTTAGTTAACTATGGTTAACTTTTTTTTTGAAATTTGCTATCATGTCCACATTATGAGAAACTTTCCAATGACAATCGACCAGCTTGATGAGCTGACAAAGACATTTCCAACACCTTTCATTCTCTTTGATGAAAAGGCTATCCGCGACAACATGAAGAAGTTCAACAAGGCTTTTTCAATTTTCCCAAAGTTCCGCGAGCACTATGCCGTAAAGGCTGGTCCAAATCCATATCTCCTCAAGATTCTTGCAGAGGAAGGTTGTGGTGCAGACTGTTCTTCAATGCCAGAACTCATGCTTTCAGAAATGAGCGGAATCAAGGGCGACCATGTAATCTTTACTTCTAATGAAACTCCTGCAGAAGAATATAAGCTTGCATACAAGCAGGGAAACATCATCAACCTTGATGACATTACACATATTGAATTCCTCAAGAAGACTCTTGGAAAACTTCCTGAGACAATCTGTTTCCGCTACAACCCTGGAAATGAAAAGACAGGATGCAATTCAATCATCGGAAAGCCAGAGGAAGCAAAGTACGGACTTACACGCGCACAGATCCTTGAAGCATACAAGACCTGCAAGGCAGAAGGCGTAAAGCACTTTGGCCTCCATACAATGGTTGCTTCAAATGAATTGAACCCAGACTTCTTTGTTGATACTGCAAAGCTTGTTTTTGAACTTGCAGCAGAAGTAAAGGAAAAGTGTGGGGTTCAGATTGAATTTGTAGACCTTGGCGGTGGAATCGGTATTCCTTACAAGCCAGGCGACAAGGAAGTTGACCTTGATTATGTAGCAAAGGGAATCCGTGCAGAATATGACCGCGTCGTTGTTCCTGCAGGACTTGATCCTCTTGCAATCTACTGGGAATGCGGAAGACCTATTACTGGTCCTTTTGGATACCTTGTTTCAAAGGCAGTTCACGAAAAGCACATTTACCGCGAGTATATTGCCCTCGACAGCTGTATGGCAGACTTCATGCGCCCAGGCGTTTACGGCAGCTATCATGAAATCAGCGTGCTTGGAAAGGAAAATGCACCATGCGACCATGTTTATGATATCGTAGGTTCCCTCTGCGAAAACTCTGACAAGTTTGCAGTTCAGCGTTCATTGCCAAAAATTGACATCGGCGACTATGTGATCCTTCACGATGCAGGTGCCCATGGACGCGCAATGGGATTCAACTACAACGGAAAGCTCCGCTGCGGTGAAGTCCTTCTCCGTGCTGACGGAACTACAAAGGTTATCCGCCGCAAGGAAACAATTGAAGACCTTTTTGCAACCCTCGATCTTGACGGTGTAAAAGATTTTCAGTAAAAAGCAAAAAAAATTAGTATGAGACATTGAAAAAGTGCCTTATAATGATGTCATCTGGAATTCAGTTCAATTTCTGCTGATTTTCAGGTGACATTTTTTTTGGAGTTTATATGAAGAAGATTGTTTTTTCTATGTTTGTTCTTATGGGAATTGCATCACTTTTCATGAGTTGCAAGGAGAAGGAAGCTCCTCTTCCAGAATATGTAAAGCAGACAATGTCTTTGGTCTGGGCTGATGAATTTGACTATGAAGGAAAGCCTGATGAAAGCAAATGGAGCTATTCCATCGGAAACCAGAACGGCTGGGGCAATGGAGAAATTCAGAAATATACCGATAAGAGCGAAAATGTAAACGTCCACAAGGGAATCTGTACAATTACTGCACTTCGCGAAGGAAAGTCAAACCGCTGGACAAGTGCCCGCATGAAGACTGAGCACAAGGGATTCTGGGACAGAGGATATATTGAAGTTCGTGCAAAGCTTCCAGAAGGGGTTGGAACATGGCCTGCCATCTGGATGATGCCTGAAGCTAACAGACATGGTCAGTGGCCTCGCTCTGGTGAAATCGACATCATGGAGCATGTTGGTTTTGACAAGGACAGGGTTCACGCTACAGTTCATTCAAAGGCTTTCAACCATAAGCAGGGCAACCAGAAGACAAGAAGCGACATTCTTGAAGGCGCAACAAAGAAGTTTCATACATATGCCGTTTACTGGACTGACGATGTTATCCGCTGGGTTTACGACGGAGAGACTTTCTATGAGGTCGAAAATCCACATCTTTCCTGGGAAGAATGGCCTTTTGACCATCCGTTCTACCTGATCCTCAATGTTGCAATTGGAGGCACTTGGGGCGGACAGCAGGGAATCGACAAAAAAATGACAAAGGCTGCTATGGAAGTAGACTATGTAAGGGTTTATCAGTGATAATATAGAAAATAATTCAACAGAGCTGTTGGAAAGTTATGGTTATCGGAGCCATGCTTTTTGACAGCTTTTTTTGTTGCTGCTTTTGCGACACATAGGGGACAGACCCCTGACGAAAGCATTTGATGCCTTAGAGGCCGATGCTTTTTCTAACTTTCGTCACAAGAACCGCGGGGGCGATTCTTGATACTGGGGACAGACCCTTATGTGTCAGGAAATGTAATAAAGATGGTGGTTGATTGATATGGTTGAACTAGAATTATCTTATAAACAATTTTGTATTTTCAATGAGACTGTTAACAATCCTTTCAATGATTGGTCTGAAGTTAATGTTGCACAAGGATTTTCAATCAGAGAAGATTCAATTTCGGTAATGACACTAAATAATGATGGAATATTGAAAATTTCTGTTTCAACGGATAGTAAAATAATTGATGATGCAAATAGGATTATTGAATTTGAATATCAAGTTAAGGATGAAAATGTTTCTGTTGCGACCATAAGCAATGAAATGAAAATACAAATAAAGAAAGGTCTTTATAAAATTAGAGTACAATTATGTAAGGAATCAGATGAAAGTGAAATATGTTATTTATCTTTCTTGAAGAAAGATAGTACTGATAGGCTTCCTAGATACTTGAAAATTGATAATGAGATCACAAAGAGTGATAATTTTGAATTAGACTCGAATCCAGCCTAATGAAAATCATGGATGTGATGGAAAAACTCAATTCCCATCAATTGAAATTGATGTTACAACCGCAGTTCTGGGCTGAAAAAGTGGCAGAATCCGTGCAAAATCTGTAGAATTAAGCATGGATATGGATAAAAATTTAGAGAAAAGGAGTGGAAGACCAGGGCGAAGAAGGTTAAAACATCGGAAAACAGGTGAAAAATCTGGGTTCGGCCCATCAATGGTAATTTGTACCACTACGCGGGGAACAATCCGATCAAGTATACGGATCCTACGGGACTGTTTGATTGGGAAAATAGTACTGTTACAGAAAATGATAAACTTTGGAAAATTGCACAAGAGTTTAATGAAAAATATGGTACAAGTATTACGTATGATGATATAGCCGATGGCAATGGAATTGATGATCCAAATCATATTGAAGTTGGACAAAAACTTGATTTAAATATGTTTATACCTGCTGTTGATGATTCATCAACTAAATCAATCAATGATAGCAATTCTGATGTTTTCGAGAAGAGTCTTAATGGATTATCTCTTTTGAATGATTATTTTACATATTCTAATGAATTCTTGAAATTTACCGGAAATGCATCAAAATTTTATAATAACTTAACAACAGGAATAAGCATATTGGGAACAGCTTCAGATTTATATCAATGGACAATGAATCCTGGAAGTCGTGAGAAAACACAGAATTTAGTTTGTGATATTGTTGGGTTCTATCCTGAGGGCGGGGTGTTTATGAGTACATTCTTGAAAGCGTATTGGTCTGTAATGAATCCTATTGTTGATAATATGAACACATTTGATTCTAGTTATATTCTTGAATCAGATTTTGTATGGTGGTAAGAAAGTATGAGAATTAAATATATTCGTCTGCGAACTTTCAGTGGAATTGTATGTTTCCCTGCGTTTGTTTTGATTGCTGTTTCAGGTTTTACGAAAAATAATTCTTTGCTAGTATTCTCTTTTTTTCTTGTTTTGTCTTTATTATTTTTAAGTTTGGTTTTACACGATTTTATAATAAATGATTTGAGTTGCTGGTCCTATATAATTTCAGGAAGAATTGCGCTGGAAAAGGGATATGATCCTTTGCCGAATAGAAAAATTGATATGGATAGGGCAAGTGTAACACAAATGTATTTGTCCTTTGAACATGCTATCTGTTTCCCTCAAAAAGATAGTTCAGGTTTTGTCATATATACATATGAAAACATAAAACGAGCAAATAAAATTCTTTTTTATGAATATAACGGAAGCGATTTTATTACAGTCTATGATATTTATTTTAGTGACTGTGAAAGTTTTTTTGATCAGGTTAAAGAAAAACAAATCCCAATCAAAAAAATAAAACGTAACATGAGGTTTGTAGAGTTAACAAAAATTTGATGTATCAATATTGTATAATAGTAGCAATAACTTTTTCTCCCACAAATTGGCATTTGTAGGAATAGAGCAGTTTTTCGCAGGAATTTGACCAAAAATCCCCCGAAAACTGCCTGAATTCCCTGAAAAATCCCGTTAACAGCTTTCATCCAGATGAAAATCAGGCAAAAGCTGTTAAAATTCATCAAAGTGAGGTAAAAACGAGGCTTAAGAACTACAAATGGTAATTTGTACCACTACGCGGGGAACAATCCGATCAAGTATACGGATCCTACGGGGATGCATATAAATGATTGGCAAAACAATGGAGATGGAACCTGGACAGTAAAATCTGAAGGAGCAACTTTATGGGATGTTTATGGCGCCGAATGGAAGGAAAAATCTGGATATGAAGGTGATCCTACAAAACTTAAGGTTGGAGACACCGTAGGAAAAAAAAGAAGTTGGAAGCATCATTCCTCAGTTCGATTTTATTTCAACGGGTGTTGATGTGCTTACTGGAATTGCTGAGTATAAAGCAACTGTTCCTGAATTTACAAAAGCAACATCCCATTCATTTCCGCTTCCTGTATTAAAAGATCCCGATTTAATTGCAACTTATAACAAGTTAAGTTCATTATCTAAAAGTTTGCTATTTGTCAGTATTGGATTGGACATTGCAGATGGAATATATGCAGGAATAAAATATGAGTCCTTTGCTAGAGGAGCATATAGGACTGTGACAAATTTGACTACAACTGGAGTTGCTGCCGGAGGATCGTTTGTTGGAGCTGCTGTTGGTACATTTGTTGAGCCGGTTGGTGGTACCATTGTCGGAGGCTTGCTAGGGGGAGTTGTTGCAGGTGGAGTAGCAGGTTTTGGATTCTCTAAATTAGAAAATTATTTGTTTGAGGAAAAGAAGAAATGATGAAAATTAATTTTTTGATTGAAAGAATTATTTTTTTTGTTTGTGGTTTGATAATCTTAGGTTTACTTGTAATAATTGGAATTCATGATTTTGAGAAAAAGGATGTGTTCCCGTTTCTATTGGGTATTATATGCAGTATGTCATTTTTTTTATTTTCATTTACCTACCACTTAACCTATGATAGCGAATCTTTAACTATTTACGCATGCTTTCTTAAACGCACGTATCTATTCAAGGATATTAAGAATGTCTATGTTTTTATGTATAGGCTATATTACATATCGTTCTTTGATTCAAGGTCAATTGCAATCCCGGGGGTAGGAGAAAAAAATAAACTATATTTACTTTTTGAAGCAATAAAGGAGAAACAGTCTTCTTTAGAAATTTTCGAGTAATATATACATTTCCCACAAATTGAAATTGATTTTACAACAGCAGTTCTGGGCTGAAAAAGTGGCAGAATTTGTGCAAAACCTGTAGAATTATGCATGGATATGGATGAAAATTTAAAGAAAAGGAGTGAAAGACCGGGCAGAAGAAGGTAAAACCGTCGGAAAACAGGTGAAAAATCAGGGTTCGGCCCATCAATGGTAATTTGTATGCCTACGCTGCAAACAATCCGGTCAAGTATACGGATCCGGATGGAAGGATAATTGATACAAGTGAACTAAACGAGACTGATTTAATGCAATATGAAAAAGCAACCGCAACTTTAAAGACTACGGCTAGAGGAAATGAGTTAATTAGTAAATTGGAAATATCTCCTGTAAAATTTACGATAAAAACGAATAGAGAGGCTCAAAATAATTATTCACCTAGAGATAAAACAATAAATTGGGATCCAACAAAGAGTCTATATACTACTGAAGATGCTGAATTGAAACCGGAGCTTTTATTAGCTCACGAAATGGGACATGCAGAACAGGATATGAATAGAGATTTACCTTTAAACTTTACAGAAGATCAGAGGCTTGATATTGAACATCTGAATATAAAAAATACCGAACATCCTATTGCGATTGAATTGGGGCAAGGACAGAGAAAAAATTATGATGACTGGAAATATTCCATAAATTCAAAAGGTGTAGTAAATAACAGTTTATATATTCGTCCATTTTCCTCTGCTACGGTAGCATCGAAAGTACGTGCTAGGGAATTACAAATACAATTGTCACTGCTAAGAACAAAGTTTTAGATGGAGGTGCAGTGAATATGAAATGTCATAGTTTATGTCTAATAATTTTTTCTGTAATTTTCTTGAGTTGTAAGGGAAATAATATGAAGGTGAAGATATATTATAATACTTCGGATGATCTAACTGATATATATAGAACAATTGATTTTGTGAAAAATGGTCAATATAAATATTTAGGGTTTTACAATTTTGTAGAATTGGGAATTAATGATTTTGACTTTATAAAAAATGCTGAGGTAAATAAACAGTTTGACACTAGAATGAATATATTTAATTTTATTCAAGATAACGATAAAAATCACCAGTTAGTAAATATAAAAGTTACTGAACATGGAATTGAGAATTTCATTTCAATGTCTATGTATCATGCTGAAACCGTATTTGAAATTTTTGATAGCAATGATGAAATAATATTCAGTTATTTATATTTTGAAAATGAAGAATATTTCTTGGATATAAAAAACGATAAGGTATACTTAATGACAGAAGAAATAAGAACTTTTTCAAAAAAAGTAATTGATAGAGTTGTTAAGGACAATAATTCAAAGTAATTTTGTCCTCCAATAAAATGATACAGGATTTCTTTAATCAAAAAACTACTGTCACATCAATTGAAATTGATTGGGGAAACAGTACATTCAATTAGAAAAACTGGAAGATTTCACAGTATAACAACAGAAATCTTCCAGAAAATTTGAAATCATCTGATGATAAATCAGAAATAAAATGTTAAATTTCCTATTAGAGAGGTAGAAAACAGGGCTTAGTAAAACAAATGGTAATTTGTACCATTACGCGGGAAACAATCCGATCAAGTATACGGACCCGGATGGAAAGCAAACTGTTACGTTTAATCAGAAAGAATATATAAAGCAACAATTGAATGCACATACCGCTGCATTTGATGCAGTGGTCAGAGATTTCTTTGGAAAAATAGGGAATTCTATTTTTAATATTTTTACATGGAATGCGTCTTATCAAGTTTATGCTAAGGCATCCTTAAACATATTAAATGTTGACTGTAATATATTCGATTTGAAAATTGGTTCTAAAGGACAGGATTTATCTTTCAGTCTTGAACAGAAAGCGGCTGATAAATTTTTAGAGCAATTTGAAAAATTAATTGACTCTCCTATAACTCTAACTTCAAGCAAATTAAAAGTTAGTGCAGGTGGTGTTAGTTTTACACTACAGACTTATGGCACAAATTTGAAGGTCAATGCAAATATAGGAAAAAATAAATCGATTGACTTCGGTGCTTTAGGTAAAGGTGAAGTGAGTATCTGTGCAGGAGTAAATATAACGACAAATATGAATGAAGGTCCTTGTGAGACCATAAAAAATGGTCAAAGTGAAGAAATAGAGAGAGATATAATCTTATACAACTACTTTACTTCTACAGATAGACTGTATGAATTGATTGAGGAATATTAGGAGTATGAATTTGAAAACTAAATCCGTCATTCTTGCTTTTATTATTATTTTCATTACTAGTTGTCGTTTAGACAGATTTGATGCCGTTAGATTTTTTATTGATTCAAATGATTTAGATAAAGCTGAATTGATATTAAATAATATGAATAAACGAGAAAAGAATTCATTTGATTATAATTACTTAAATGGAATCGTTCTTGCTAAAAAAAGTGTTGCTGGATATAAACGGGAAGCGTTGAAATGCTTCTTGAAAGCAAATGAAATCAATCCAAACGATTATTTTAATAATTTAATGATTGCGAAAATGTCTTATGAAGTAAATGATCTTTCAGAGGCAAATATCTTTGCTGACAAGGCAAAAGGTTTATATTCGAAAGAGTTTGTAAATAACTACGAAGAAGACGTACATCATTTGCTTTCAATGATTTATTTAATGCAAAGGGATTATGGTTCTGCTTATGACAGTATATGTCTATCTCCTTTTCAAGAGGATGAGCATGTAATTTTTCTTAAAACCGAGTTGTCTGATTTAATAAATGGTTCAGATTTACTTATTAAGCTGGTTGAAGAAAACAAGCAGAATAGATTCATTTCCGATGGCATGCAATACAATTACTTACAATATTTGTTTCTTGCTAATCAGATGAATAAGGCAGAAATCTATGTTGAAGAATTGCTTGGGGATGAATCTTTGTCTTCAGGATATTACGGCTGTTTGTTCAAGGCCTTCTTTTGTATGCTGCAAGACGATTATGAAATGGCCAGTACTTTTATTGAAAAATCTTATGATTATACTATCGATGATTCCTTGTTTCTGCGGTACAAAATGAAATTCTTTTATTCATATATGACTGAAGAAAATCCAGTGAAAATATTCAATTCATTTTTGATTTATAAATTCTTCTATGAAAAGAATGACGAGGAAGAAGTCACGGCAAAGGAAGATCTGTCAGAAGTTATTGACTATATGAAAGACGATGCATGTTTTAATCTCTTAAATAAAGTTAAAGGATGATGTTTTAAGAAATTACGAAGCAGAAGATAGTGTTTGCGTTAACAATTCTCACAAATTGGCATTTGTAGGAATAGAGCAGTTTTCGGTTGAAATTTGACCAAAATTCCCCTGAAAACTGCCAGAATTTCCCGGAAAAATCCCGTTAACAGCTTTCTTCCAGATGAAAATCAGGCAAAAAACTGTTAAAATTCATCA
>NZ_JAZUGX010000042.1:0-23822 GCF_045641405.1 Treponema sp. | reverse complement strand
ATAAAGTCCGCTGTGGCGGTTGCCCTCTGCTATGTGGTGCAGGTCTTGAGGGGTGACAACGGAATCGTTTTCTACAGCCAGCTTTCAGCCCTCTGGTGCATGCAGGCATACGTTTCAACGACGCGGAAGAATGCAGTGCAGAGGATCATGGGAACCGTCATAGGAGCTTTCTTTGGACTTGCCGTTCTGCTTGCGTCAATCTCCGTCAGGACAAGGTTTGATCTTTCAAAGAACGCAACATATGTTTTCAACGCTCTGCTGATTTCACTTACGCTTATTCCCGTGCTGTGGACGACGGTGGCATTGAAAAGAAAACAGGCTTCCTATTTTTCCTGCGTGGTTTTTTTGAGCATTGTTGTCATTCACCTGTCGGATGAAAACCCATATCTTTTTACGCTGAACAGATTCCTCGACACCATGATTGGAATTGTGATCGGTGTCGGCGTCAACCTGTTCCGTCTGCCCCATAAAAGAAATGTGGATGCGCTTTTCATATCTGGCCTTGATGATACTCTGCTCAACAAGGACTACCACATAAACGATTACTGCAAGGTTGAACTCAACCGGATGATCGATGAAGGTCTGCACTTTACCCTTTCAACCATGAGGCCTCCCGCTTCCATCCTTGAACCGATGCACGACATTCACCTTAAGATTCCGGTTATTGCCATGGACGGTGCTGTGCTCTATGACACGGAGAAAAAACGTTACCTGAAAAAAATTCCCATGACCATGGAAGAAAAAAACATGGTGATGGAAATTTTCAGAAAGCATGCCATACATAATTTTGCCAACATAGTCATCGACGACACACTTCTGATTTATTACGGAGAATTTCAGAATGAAATCCAGGCGCGGCTTGTGAGGGAACTGAGGGCATCTCCTTACAGAAATTACATCAGGCGTCCTGTTCCGGATGAGGAAGTGATCTACTTTATGCTTATTTATCCTGATGAAAAGATTGAGGAAATCTACGGAATTCTTGCAGCAGACGGAATCACGGAAAAGCTCAAGGTGTTGAAATATAAATCCAACGATTACAAGGGTTATTCATACATAAAGATATACAATAAAAATGCAACACGCCAGAACATGATTGAACTGCTTAAGAGGGAGCTTGGCGTAGACAAAACAATCACCTTTGGAACGATTCCCCATGCCTATGATCATGTTGTTGAAGAAGGAAACACCAACCAGGTTGTTCACAAAATAAAGAAGCTTTTTGAAGGATGAAGTGAAATTAAAAGAATATTGAATGCTATGTTGGATAATGATTTTTTTACATTTTTCCTTTATTGAACGAAAATAGAAATCCAAATAGACTATGTTCCATGCAGCTGAAGTTACTGGACAAATCTAATTTCAATGAAATGAAAAACCTCTTCAGGAGTGTTTTCATGTCGCCACCATGGTGTGATGACTGGAGCGATGATGAGCAGCTTACGGAATATCTTCTGGATCTGATGGATGTCAGGACGCCTTTGGTTTACGGACTATACGATAGGGATGAGCTTGTTGGAGTTTCCATCGGCAATGTACGCCATTGGTTTGGTGGAACTGAGTATCATGTGGAAGAATTTTTCATAAAGACTGACCGCCAGCATTCGGGCCTTGGAACGGAATTTTTCAGTCTGATTGAGAATGCCGTAAAGGAAAAAGGAATTACCAATATTTTCCTCATGACGGAGCACGACAAACCGGCCTTTGGCTTTTATAAAAAACAGGGTTTCAAGGAAATTGAAAAACTGGTCTCGCTGATTAAAGAACTGTAGGCTTGTATGATATAATTTAAAACATAGACATCGCTATGTGGAGGATCAGATAAAGAGCCTTATGCTTTTCTATCCGGCCCTCTGCATTCCGGATGATGCAAGAAAGGGTCAGATGATTGTATTCAAGTTTGATCCGAAAAACATTCCTGACATTCTTGGAAAATTCCCGATGAAGGTTGGCGGTGATTTTGCAAGATCTGTCGTTGATCTTGATGTGTATTCTGCAATCGGCGGTTATGAGGGACCTACATTCTTGATCCACGGAACTTCTGACAGGATTGTTGATATTGAATATTCACGCAAAGCAAAAAAACTTTATTCAAAATGTGAATATCATGAAATAGAAAAGGGTGCTCATGGTTTCAAGGGAAAACATGACAAAGAAGCCTGCAGGTTGCTTAAGGAATTTGCAGACAGGACAATGCAGTGAATATATTGAAAATAAAAACGGGGACTTCAAATTGAAGTCCCCGTTTTTATCATGCAAGAATTTTACTTTGATTTTTTCTTAAGCAGAATCACACCGCCGATGATGGCTGCTGTTCCGATGATGAACGGAACGAATGGATTCTTTACGAAGCCTGCGATGATGTAGGTCACGAACGAAACTCCTGCAACGCACATGGCGTAAGGAATCTGCGTTGCAACATGGTCAACGTGAACGCACTGGGCGCCTGCGCTGGACATGATTGTGGTGTCTGAAATTGGTGAACAGTGGTCGCCGCAGACAGCACCAGCCATACATGCAGAAATTGAAATGATCATCAGTGTTGGGTCCGTGTTGCTGAAAACTGCAACTACGATTGGAATGAGGATTCCGAATGTTCCCCAGGATGTGCCTGTAGCAAAGGCAAGGAAAATTGCGATTACGAATACAAGGGCAGGCAGGAAGCTCATGAAGCTGCCGGCTCCGCTCTGAACGATTCCCGCAACGAATTCCTTTGCACCAAGGCTGTCCGTCATTCCCTTCAATGTCCATGCAAGGGTAAGGATGAGGATGGCTGGAACCATTGCCTTGAATCCTTCAGGAAGGCATGACATAAGGTTACCAAAAGTAAGGACACGGTGAGCAAGGTATGTGATGATGGTTACAATGAGGGCTCCCATTGAGCCGAGCATCAAACCGACTGAAGCATCGGATGCAGAGAAAGCTTCAACGAATCCTTTCTTTTCTTCGCCGCTTGCAAAGAATCCGCCTGAGTAAATCATTCCGATTACACAAAGAACGATCAAAGTGGCGATAGGGAATACAAGGTCAAAAACAGTTCCTTTAGAATCTGTCTTTTCTTCTTCTTCAAAACTTTCGCCGTAAAAAAGTTCAGCCTTTTCAAAATGCTTCATTGGACCAAAAGAAACATCTGAGAGGATGATTGCAAACATGGCGATGATTGTAAATAGCGCATAGAAGTTGTAAGGGATTGCCCTGAGGAAGAGACTGAAGCCATCTTCTCCTTCGACAAAGCCTGTGACCGCTGCTGCCCATGAAGAAACAGGAGCGATGATGCAGATAGGTGCGGCTGTTGAGTCAATGAGGTAGGCAAGCTTTTCTCGGCAGACTCCGTGCCTGTCTGTAACAGGTCTCATGACTGAACCAACAGTAAGACAGTTGAAGTAGTCGTCGATGAAGATAAGTATTCCAAGAAGCACTGTGGCAATCTGTGCGCCGACTTTCGTCTTGATATGTTCCTTAGCCCATTTTCCAAATGCTGCAGAACCTCCTGCCTTGTTCATCATGGCAACAAGTGTTCCAAGTACGACAAGGAAAACCAGGATGCCGACGTTGTAGCTGTCGGAAAGGGATTTGACTACTCCGTCCTGAAAAATGTGGGTGATAGTTCCTGTAAAAGAGAACCCAGAGAAAAACAGTCCGCCGATAACAATTCCGATGAAAAGTGAAGAATAAACTTCCTTTGTGATCAGTGCCAGAGCAATGGCAACAACAGGCGGAACAAGTGACCAAAATGTTCCAATCATATTCATACTTGAATTTTCGGTCCGTAAAGGGAATTTGTCAATGTAAATTTTGGAAGAGAACAGCGTTTGAAATTATATTGAATATAAACTAAAACTTTACATGTCGTATCTGTACGTTTTCTTCTTCGTCAAAGCAGGTGATTTCAGAAACGCTTTTGTCGATCACACAGTCAATGTCAAAAGGAAAGTCGGAGAATTTATATTCCGTATACGGTTTGCCTTTTTCGTCTTTCAGGCAGGTTGCAGGGTCATCAACAAGACCTGCTGCTTTCTGCTCTGCAGTTCTCTGGCCGTTTTCCTTGCCTTCAAGATTCCAGTTGCTTGGGCATCGTGGAATTGAAAAACGAAAATCTCCCTTGTCGGTTTTAACAAGGAGCGTACTTTTAAAAATCGTATCATTGGAACAGATGATGTGTGTCTTTCCATCATCAGATTTCCATACTGAACTTACATAAATTGAATTCATGTGGGCGACATTTATGACTTTTGCATTTTCATCATAACTTCCAGAATAAAAGATCTTTCCGAAATTGTTTGAAACATAAACGTCTTTAAGGGTAAGGTTGTTCTGTGAAAAAGTGCCTTTACTTTTCTTTCCGCTTGTAAGATATATAGGAAACCATTTGCCTCCGCCGTTAACAAAAAGGTTCTGGAAAAGGCAGTTGTCGACATTTCCGTATTCAAGCTGGAACATGACGCAGGCATTTACGCCCGTACCTGAATGCTGGTTTGCAATATGAATGGATGGAATTTCAAAGCGGACATTGTTGTAGTAGATGTTTCCGCCGGCAATGTTTGCACGACCATAAGTCTGGAAGCCATCGATGTGGACTTCCTTGTCAGTAGCCTCAGTAACGAGGTCTGCAATGTAGGTATTGGTGCACCTGAAGTAACGGGTTGGATTTGTTCCGTCTGCAGTAAAACCGCCGATGTAGCAGTGGTCCATGTCGATCTGGGCCTCACTTACTCCACCTTTAAATGTACAGTGTTCGAATTTAATCCAGACGCGGTTGTTTTCGTTCGGCGGATTTCTAAAGCTTGCGAACCTGCAGTTTTTAAAAGTGATGGTTTTCTTTTTTGAAAAGCGTTCACCATTCATTATGATGAAAGGTCTGTCTGAAAAATCATAGTTTTCGATTGTGATGGAATCAGCCATTTCCGACTTCAATGTTTTGTCCCTGTTTTCAACATGATTTTCATTGTAGGAGCTGATCATATATTGGTTTGTATCCGTTCGGTAAGTGATGAAAACTCCGTTGATGTTAGTGGAGTTTGAAATTTTTTTTAATGCTATGGAAGGATCCACACCAGTGTTGTATCTATCTGGAATTATAAGCTGATCAGGGTAGAAACGGTTTCTGTCTGCAAAAAATGATTCATCATACTGAATGTGTCTGCCGTCTGAAGAATTTTCAGGGTCGATGAATCCGTAGTGGCAGGATAAAACCAGAGCAGAAAGAAGGGAAAGAGTTACAAAGGACTTTCTCATAATGCATATACTTTAGGCTAAAAAAATAATTGTTGCAAGAAATCCTATGGAAACAAAGTAAAGTGGTTTTTTCGTGTCTTCAATTTTCCTTCTTCGACGAGTTTTGAAATTTCTGCAGACATGGCGCTTCTTTCTACGGATAGATAATCCGCAAGCTGCTGACGGTCGAAGGGGATCACAAAGTCCAGGGATTTTGCTTCTTCCGATTGAGTGGAAAGATATGCAAGAAGCTTATCCTGAGTTGTCTTTTTTGAAATATGGGAAAGTTTTTCGTTAAGGCGGAGGAGCTTGAATGCCATTTCCTGCAGAAGGTTTGAGGTAACCAAAAGCAGGAGAGGGTCGTTGCCTGCGAAATTTATTTTGGATATGTTGAGCCACAGCACCTTGCAGGTTTCTTCAGCCTGGATGCTTAGGTTTGATGGGAGGTCTGTTGCTGCATAAGGCTCTGCAAAAGATTCTCCACAGGTGATCCTATTGATTATGTTTCTGTTTCCCCAGATGTCTTCCTGACTTGCAACGGCTTTTCCTTCGAGCAGAAGTCCAAGTTTTACTTCTTTCTGCCCTCTTGTAATGAGGAAGGAGTTCTTTCTGTATTTCTTTTCCGTTGCGCCAAGCTTCTTGAGTGCGTTTTCTATCTGTCTGTCTTTCATTCCCTTGAAGAGAAATGATTTACGGAGTGTCTCGATGTTTTCCATGAATTTCTCATTTGTTGGAAATCCAACATTTTGTGATTTATATAATTATACACGAGAATTTAAAAAAAGCAAGGGACACTTGAAAAAGTGTCCCTTTAATTTTGTTGGATTTACAACAGATCTATTCGCACCAGAAAACCTTGTTTCCAGTTCTTGGAATTTCTTCAGGATAGTCACCGTCTGGAATGCCAAGTGCAAGATGGCCGATGCCTTCCCATTCGCCTTCAATGCCAAGTCCCTTAAGCCAGTCCTGCCATTCGCTCATGTTGAATTCCTGTTCTGCCCTGTGGATCCAGCAGCTGCCAAGTCCAAGGTCGTGGGCGGCAAGCATCATGTTTCCAAGGATCAATGAACCGTCATATATCTTGTTGCGCCAGTTCTTGTCGGAAAGTACGATAAGGACTACAGGTGCACCGTAGAATTCTCCAAGGGGATTGTGGCGCTCTGCAATCTCCCCGTTTATCTTTGTAAGTTTTTCAATGATTTCTTTGTTTGTAACAGCAACGATGATGGATGTTTGCCTGTTTCTTCCGCTGGCTGCCCAACGACCGGCTTCAATCACCTTCTCGATTTTTTCTCTTGGGGGAAGATCTTTTTTGAACTTGCGTATGGAACGGCGGGTCTTCATCTTTTCAAAGACATCCTGTTCTGGAATAACGGCAAAGAATTCAAGGTCTTCCGTGGTGCTGTTGTTCTGAAGGCTGTGGGTGTGTCCCTTTGGACAGTAATGGCAGTCGCCAGGCTTAAGGTATTCGATGGTGTCATCAATGAGAACTTTTCCATCTCCGCTAAGGATGTATATGATTTCGCTTGAAGTTTCATGGCAGTGTATTCCGATTGTTCCTCCGACTTCAAGTCTTCCGTGCAGAATTCTGTTGCTGCCGTCGAAGAACATTTTTGCCTTAAGGTTCTTTTCGCCTCCCTTGAAGTTAGGAAAAATCTCTGCTTCTATCTCTGAATATGGAATTTTCATCTATTCCTCCTTGAAAATGTCATGCATAAATAATATCAAAATCAAAAGGTATGTTATATAATCATTTGAGACAAAAAATCAGAGGGAATGGTTCATGTCGGAAAAAATCAGAAAGCACGTTATATTCTCAGGCAGAGTCCAAGGTGTTGGGTTCAGATGGCATAGCAAGAATTACGCCAGATCCGTTGGTCTTACTGGATGGGTCCAGAATCTTTATGATGGAACTGTTGAGATGGAGGTTCAGGGAACAGAGGAAAAGATAGACGGGCTTATTGCCTATATGGGTAGAAGAACCTATGTGGAAATTGAAAATATAGACGCAAAGACTATACCACTTGAACCACATGAAATGGATTTTGTGGAAAAGGGTTGGTAGTCGAAATTAAATTAGGTTTGCGAAAAATGGTGCAAAGACAACTGTAAGAAGACCAGTCACTGCGATTGAAAGTCCGCTCATGGCGCCTTCTATGTCACCCATTTCAATTGCCTTTGCTGTCCCAAGTGCATGGCTTGAAGTTCCCGTTGCAACGCCTTTGGCTACAGGATCAGTTATGTGGAAAATTCTGCAGAGCTGGGGTGCAAAAAGATTTCCAAGATTTCCCGTAAGAACAATCATCATTATGGTGATGGGAACAAACCCGTGGAATTCATCGGCAAGGGCAAGACCTATGGCAGTTGTAATTGATTTTGGAAGCATTGATACATATTCAACATGACCGATTTTGAAAATCATGCACATTCCAAAAATGAATGCCAGGTTAGAAAGAACACCGCAGGTAATTCCGCCTAAAATTGCATACCAGTTTTTCTTGAGTTTTTCAAACTGTTCATAAAGGGGAACTGCAAGGCAGACTGTAGAAGGTGTCAAGAAAAATCCGACCCAGTTTCCACCGACAAGATAATTTTCATATGGAATCTTAATGAGAATCAGTGTGACTATGCATAATGTTACGGACACAAGAAGTGGACTGAATAGAAAGATGTTGGTTTTTCTATGGATGACACGTCCCAAAAGAAAAGTTGAAAGAGTAAGGGTAACTCCAAAGAGTGCTGAGTTCATCAAGAGGTCTTTCATTCTGCATCCTCCGGTTTTTCTGAAACTGAATTTCTGTTGCGGATTTTCATAAGTGCCTGGGTTACTTGCCCTGTAACGGCAAAAACAATTAGGGTTGAAACTATCGTGATGGAAATGAAAAGCAGCCCGTATTTTTTCATCAGTGGAAGTGCATTGATGAAGCCTACGCTTGATGGAACAAAGAAAAGTGTCATGATTCCCAAAAGAAATTTTGAAACTTCTTTTATGTGCTCTACCTTGATAATTTTAAATTCAAGTGCAAGAAACAAAAGTACAAGACCATAGATGCTTGAAGGCACAGGCAATGGGATTATGCGATTTAATACTTCACCTGTAAATGAAAATGCAAGGATGATGCAGAACTGCTTTACATAATTCATTTCAACGCTCCGATTTCATCTATCAGTTTTTCTGGAGTAAGGGCAAAACTGCCGTCGTATTTTTTTGATGCGAAACTGTGGGCAAGGCTTGCTGTGATTGCTGCGTTTATTGCATTGTAGCCCTGGGCAAGCAAGGCTGTGCAGAGTCCTGCAAGAACATCTCCGCTGCCGGCTTTTGCAAGGGCGTTGGTTCCGTGTGGATTAAGATAGATGCAAGTGCGGTTTTCTTTCGCTGACCAATGGGCGATTGTTGTTGTAGCTCCCTTGAGAATCAAAATGCAGCCTTTGAAAGTTTCTGTGAATTTCTTTGCAAGTTCATAACGCTGTTCAACAATCTGGGCTGTGGTAAATACTCCAAATCCGCAGTTTTCAAGGAGAACTGAGAATTCCTTTGGGTGTGGAGTCAAAATGCAGCGGCTGTTTTTTTCGTCCCGGCAATTTTCTTCAAGGAATTTTTTGATTCCACTGTAGTAAAAAATATCGGCATCAAGGACAAAAGGAACTTTTTTGTTTTCCTTAAGATAGGAAAGATATTTTTCTGCATACCTGTTGCTGCGGCCAAAACCGCTTCCTAAAAGAAGGGCGCTTGTGTTTGAAGGCAATTCCTTTGATGCCATGATGCTCATGAAGATGCTTGAATCAATTCCGGTAAGGGTAACGAGCCCTGCGCCAAAGTTTATGGCTGCATTTGCTGCGATGTTTGCGGCTCCTGGTTTTTCACCGGAGACGATTGCGGCATGCCCAAAGGTTCCTTTATTTGCATTCTGCTTTTTGCGCCATGGCAATGTCATTTCATTTTCTTCAAGAAGATATGCATCAGGTTGAAATTTGCTTTCGTGCTCAAAGTTTGTTTTTGAAATGCCAAGGTTTGCAAGGGTGATTTTTCCAGTGCAGTCCTTAGCCCTGTCGCTGTAAAGGGCAAGCTTTAAAGACCCCATGGTGACGGTTTCGTCTGCCTTAAAAACTATTGTTCCGTTGCCGTAAGCATCAAGTCCTGTTGGGATGTCGCAGGAAATTTTACGGCAGTCGATTTTTGAAACTGAAAGAAGTACGGCTTCTGCGTTTGGAGGCAATGGCTGACGGAATCCTGCGCCAAAAATACAGTCTACCACAACTGTAATGTCAAAGCTTTTTTCTTCTATAAAATCATCAAGGGAATAAAGGTCGGTGAACATTACGCCTGAAAGCTCTGCACGTTTTTTCTGTAGCTTGCAGAGTTCTGACTTTGGCTCGTCAACGACACAGCAGGTAACGCAGAATTCGTGGCATACAAGGCGGCGTGCAAGGGCATATCCGTCTGCACCGTTGTTTCCTGCACCGCACAAAATCAAAACATGGGGGCGGTCAATGTAACGGGTGCTTTCGTGAAAAACATAAGGGGTCACTGCATCTTCCATGGCAGCGGCTGCGTTTTCCATCATAAGTTCTTCTGTAAGTCCAAAATCTTCACGGGCTCTTTTGTCCATCGGGCGTGAATCAAAAAAGATCTTTTTCATGATGGAAAATTATATCAGAAGATGGGGAATGAATAAATTATTGGACAGTTTCCTTGCATGGCTTTTTGAAGATGTAGGTTTTGTATGGCTCATCGTAGGAAAAAGGTTCGTAGGTTCCTTCTTCCACAAGTTCGTAGCCGCGGCTTACATACCAATCGACATTGCATTCGCAGTCAGTCCAGAGGTAAAGGTTTTTGAATCCTCTTGATCTGAAAAAATCCATGGCTCCCTCAAGAACCGGTTTTCCCCAACCAGATTTAACGCTCACAAAAAGGCTGAGCTTTACATCATCCTTGTCCATGTAGCGGTAGGTCTTTTCATCCATCAGGGAAAGATAATCGCGGCTTAAGGAAAGCATTTTCTGGTATTCTTCTGGGAGAGAATTGAATTTTTCCTGCCACCAGCCATACCATGGGGTGTGTTCTCCAAGTCTTGAAGCAAAGGCTATGGAACGGATTTCCCCGTTTTCTGACAGCTGGAACTGCATGTCGTTGCCTGCGGCATTCTGCCTTATGATGGCTTCAACATAAAGCCGTCTGAAAACCATGTCATCCGTTGGCGGAGACCAGAGCTCAACAACTCTGTCGATTATTGGATTGAGATGTTTTGGATTGTTGAAATCAAATTTCCCTAAAGTCATTTTACAGTTTCTTTTCTGCAGCAACGCGTTCGTCACCATTGGAAGATAAAACTATTACGGCAGTTTCTTCAAAGCCTTCGCGGGCCATGATGTGGCGCATCCTTTTGTTGTCGTGGTGGGTATCGATTCTTGCATAACCAACACCGGCTTTCTTTATCTCAGCAAAGGCTGACTGGAACATGAATTTTGAAAGGCCCATGCCCTTGCATTCCTTTGAGATTGCAGTCCTGTGTATTGCTGCGTATGGTTCGTTAGATTTGAATGCACCTCTGGCAGGATTCACATAGTCTGGTTCGATTCCAAAAGCCAATACAAAAAATCCTGAAACAACATCGTCAACAAGAATTACAAATGCAGAACGCACTTTCATGTCTTCAAGAATAACTTCCTCACTTGGAAATCCATCCTGCCATTGGTCAACTCCATCAGCCTTTAAGGTTGCCTGTGCGTCACGAATGACTTTCATGATCTGTTCCAAATCTTTTTCTTCAGCCTTGCGGTATGTAATGTTCATGATGCGATTATAGCATGAAGGAAAAATATGATATACTGATTTAAACGACGAGTTTAAAATGGATACAAGAAAATATATTTATCATCCCGAAAAACTAAAATCCAACATTGAAGCCATACGAAAAGAATTTGGTTCCCGCCTTAAAGATTTTGAGCTTGCATATTCATTTAAAACAAACTGCCATCCTTATGTCATTGAGGATGTAAAAAAGTCTGGCATTAAAGCTGAAGTTGTTTCAACTGAAGAGTATGAAAAAGCCCTTGCTTTCGGCTGGAAAGAAAATGAAATCATCTACAACGGGGTGTGCAAGGAAAAGGAAATATTCTATCGCTGTGCGCTGGCTGGTGGAATCGTAAATATTGATGGTAGAGAAGAACTTTCCTGGGCAGAAGAATACTTTGAGCAGAATCGTAGTCCTCTTGCCATAGGATTAAGGTTGAATTTTGATGTCGGCAACGGAATTAAATCCCGCTTTGGGATTGAAGTTGGTTCTGACTTGTATGAAAAAATTGTTGGGCTTTCTAAACGTGGAAAAATAATAGTGAGGGGACAGTCCTGCCATTTTACTGCAACAAGGCAAAAAAGATTCTGGATTAGAAAAGTAGAAGGCCTTGCAAAAGCTGTGATGGATTTTCCCTCTGGTGAATACCTTGATTTTGGTGGTAGTCTTGCGGGCAGTTATGAAAAAGTTGATCCACGCAAAAAATCCGCTGGCGAGGAAATCGATTTTGCTTCGATTGCTGAGGCTATATCGGAAACTTTGAGGAAATATGGTCAGGAGAACAAGAAAATTATTCTTGAATGTGGAACCGCAGTTGTGGGGAGTGCTTTTGATATCGAGGGGACAGTGCTCTCGATAAAAGAGAGTGGATTTGTGGTTCTGGATGTAAGTTTTAAGGATATGATCATGTCTTCCATAGGGGACAGCCTCCTTATTGAAGTTGTGTCTGGTGGAAGAAATCAGGAGATGTTGAGGAATTATACACTTACAGGCTGTACTTGCCTTGAAAATGACATCATAAAAAAAGGGTTCAATGGAAAACTTGCAATAGGGGACAGACTTGTATTTAAAAATACAGGTGCCTATACCCTTTGTTTTGCAAATAGCTTCATAAAGGCACCTCTTGGCGTAGTATTTCCCGCAAACAAGAGTAGCAGTAATGCAACCTGAGGTTTATGGTCGACATATGATTCTGGTGGTATGTTTATTTTGAGGTGATAAATGAATTTTTCTGAGAAACTTGTAATACTTAGGAGAACAAAAGGTTGGTCACAGGAGGAATTGGCAGGAAAGTTGAATATTTCCAGACAGGCAGTTGCAAAATGGGAAAGTGGGTTTGGATTTCCTGATATTGGAAACTTGATTTCAATAAGCAACATGATGAATGTGACTTTGGATTATCTCGTAAAGGAACAGGAATGTGCCGTAGCACCTATTATAAAAGAGGAGACGCAAGTCGAAGCTCTTATAAGGTTTCGACTGGAAGCAAATGTAAACACTTATGCCGCTTTTGCAAACGAAGTGAACTCAACCAGAGGGGACAGTCATGACTATCATTACGAAAGGGGTGAATGGTCTTATCATGATACATATGTCGGCGGAGAACAGTTTGCTGGAGAAGAAGCGGTTTGGAGAAAAGGGACAGTCTTGTATGCAATGAATTATTTGGGGCGTGTGCTGGATCAAAAATTCAGTGGAAATTTCTTAAAGGAAGCATTGCGAGCAGCGGATGAAAAACATCCATTCAGGGGACCTGAGTTTTATCAGAGTGGGGAATATTTATATAGATCAAATGTAACAGGAGATATCAACTGGTACACAGGTTATGAAGAAATTTTTTGTAACGATGAAAAAGTATATGAATGTTATTTCCATGGAGGACTGATGAAGTGATACAAAGAAAGCTTTCATATATTAAGTATTTAAACTGTTCTGATTATAGCTCGACTGATTCCAGTGATTCTTGCAATCTGATTCATTGAGATGCCATTGTCCCTCATTATCCTGCATTTTTGAATTTGGTCATCAATTTTAAGCCGTTCAAGTTTATATGGAGAAGAAATGCCGAAAAGTTTTTTTATTAAGCCGAAGGCACCTTCATCGGAAAATACAAGCTTGTTTTCATATTCCATGCACTTTGCCGTTTCTTTTTGGGACAAATAATCCAGCAATTGCTTTTTGGAATCAAATAGGGAAATTATATATTCAGTTTTTACAAAACCATCATACGTAGATTTTCTTAGGTATCTATGACTGTTCCATTCATATTGGTCTACTGAACCAAGTCCAGCTTTTTCGCAGTTTTGAAGAATGTATCTGAATACTGTTTTAAAATAGGCATCATTCAGTATGGGTTCACTTTTATAGCGTCCCTGAAAGAGGTGTCCACATCTATCGTATTTACGATTGAAATAAAATACATAGCTGTTCGCAAGTTTCTGGATAAGAAGACTCATGTTGCGATCTGCATTTCCGATGAGAATATGAACATGATTGTTCATTAGGCAGTAAGCATGAATATGAATATCAAGTTCTGTAGCGTATTTTCTTAAGCGGTTAAGAAAAAACATTCTGTCAGCTTTGTCATTGAAAAGATTCTGCTTGTTGTTTCCACGAAGAATTACATGGTAAAATCCTGAACCTTCAAACATTCTTGGTTTTCTTGGCATAAAATCTCCTTACTATATATATAACTGTAGATAACATAAAAAGTGCCTATTTATTCAAATTTCTAATAAAAAAAATGCAAAGGGGTCTGTCCCCAGTGTAAGGAGAATGCAATGACATGTTGCTCTTAACGCGTTATAATGAAAAAACATTCTTCCGTAGTGTAATGGTAGCACAAAAGCTTTTGGTGCTTTTGGTTCGGGTTCGAATCCTGACGGAAGAATAATTTATAAATGACTGATGTCTATTTCCCCGTTGGAATGTTGACATTAAGCGATTTGTTTCTGTAGTTCAGATCGGTCCTTAGGCTGTAGCCTTGTTTTTCCCAGAACGCATTTCCTTTCTCATTGTCGGCGAATACAAGAATGAAAATTTTCTCTATTCCTTCCTTGTGCAAAGCTTCCTCAGCTGCTTTGACTAATCTTGAGCCGATGCCGCCACGTTGTGTTTCTGGATCAACGCATAAATGATGGACGAGTCCTCTTCGCCCATCATGTCCGCTCAATATTACGCCAAGAAGTTTGCCATCGTCTCCGACTGCCTTGAAACAGGTTGTCGGATTTCTTTTAATGTAGCGTTCTATACCATCTCGGCTATCATCAACAGGATTCAGGGCACGCCTGCTCATCCCTATGCTGTTCCATAGCTCCATAAGTGACTCGTAATCATTCATAGTTACAGATTTGATTTCCATAGCTTTCACCATCCTCTAAAGGTTATGTTAAAATTCTAATAATCTTCATCCGAAGAGTTATTCTTGCTTCCGTAATTATGGGTTCAATTGCTTTCTGTACATCTGGTTTTTCAGACTATCGTTCGGTAGCATTATCATGAACCAGGATGTCAGCAGAAGAATCACCCTTCCTGATTAAAACTAACGTTAGTTTTATCTATCTCAGTTCTTATCTTCTAAACTTTTCTACTATAAATCAATGATTATTAAAAACCCATTTTCTTGCCAGTAAATTAGGGACATACAAAGATCCTGTCGAGATTTGATGCTTTATGATGGAAAATGGCGTCCTTAATAAATAAGTAGTAGACCGTATGGATTAAAGTCATAGAACTCTTTCATGGAAAAAATACGATCATATGGGCATATTATACCATTCTATTTCCAGTTGCACTAATTTTGTCGTTTAAAATACAGGGCACTTGATTTAGGGGACAGACCCCAATTCCCAGAATTTGCCATGTTTGAAGATTGTAATAAAAAATCATTCAAAAAAAGTGAGTTTTCTCATAGAAATTCAGTGGGAATTTCTCCATTTTATTTTTAACCTGCTGTGTTTATTATGATGTCACATTGCAGGTGCAATGATAATTTGGAGGTATTTTATGAAAAAGTTAATTGTTTTGCTTTTTGCAATCACATCGTTGTTTGGGCTTATAGGATGTTTTGATGGATCGGATTCAGATAGTGGAAGCAGCGTATCTGTATAACGACTCGCAATTTTTGGAGGGTCGTCAATCCTAAAATCTACACAAAAGCTCTTTTGGAAAAAGGTAACTGGGCAAAAGATACTCCAGCATCATACTGGAGAAAATAAGAGAGGTACTAATATGAAGAAACTTTATCTAATTTTTATGGCAGCTATTACTATGTTTGCTGTTATGTCGTGTGCTAATCCTGCCGGTGATGGGGGGGTTGATAACTTCCTGCCTGAACAACCAAGATGGTCTTCAATCGAAGAATACGCTGAAACTCATACAATTGATATGAGAGGCCATAACAGTAATGAAAACGCTTATGAGCTTGGCAGTAATGTGAAGATTCTTGTTCAAAAAGATACAGATATGTATTTTCTTCAGGCTATTGTAAAGTCTCATATGAAAGATGAGAGTGTTCTCTTTTTCGACCCTTATGGAGAGGAAAACTACTTTATAAAGTCTAATGAACAGGAATTAATACTATATACACAGCCTAAAAGCTCAGTATATTATTATTTCAGAAATGAGCTCACAGAGCGTAATAGCTCATCATCTAATAACTATAAACAATATTATGAACAATATACACTATCATCTAGTATAACATTATTTGAAGTTACTTACACAAAGTCAACAGACCAGTAATACAATAAAGGGAAGCTTTAAGCTTCCCTTTTGTTTTTTAATAATTCTGATTGATATTGTTGTTTAGAGTTGTGATAAACTCATTCCAATAGGCATTCTGATAATTTAATGCTTTCCAAGCTTCAATGAATACCTGAACATCTTCTTTACAAAGACGTAAATACGTTTCTTTTTGTGAAGCAACTTTCTGTCTTTCACTCTGTATTTCTGCCATTCTATTAGAATCACTTTTTATGGCATCAATGTCATAAGTCTTTGGTGTTGTAATTACTCCAGGAAGTCCGTATGCATTATTATACTTTGCATCTTCGTTCGAATATTTAGACGCAAGGTCTGCAGCTTCTGCTTCGAGGTTGATTGAGTCAGTTAAACATTCTTTGTGACAGAGGGGACAGACCCCTAAGTTTTGGAGGCAATTTTGGGGAGCAAAGTCATGACATGCCTCCAATAATTGTTTATTTTCTATAAATTGTGTATAATTTTGTCCAAATCATTTCTAAAATAGAGGACTCTTATGCCTAAGATTGAAGTCAATGAAAAGCTGTTCTGGAACCTTCTTGGAACAAAATACAATGACTGGGAACTTTTTGAAAAGAAACTAACATCTGCAAAGGCTGAACTTGATGAAAAGCCAAACATGGAAGACAAAGAAGACGACCGTGTTATAAAGATTGAGCTTAATGATACAAACCGTCCAGACCTTTGGTCTACAGGCGGAATTACACGCTGTCTCCGTGAGCACGAGGGTGCAAAGCATTCCGATTATTCAAAATTCATGTCGAAGGCAGGAGACCTTAAGGACACTGCAAGCCGCGATGCTTATGTTGATCCTGAACTCCGCTATATCCGTCCATACATGGTTTCTTTCGTAATCTCAGGAAAGGCCATCGACAATGCGATGCTCATCGACATCATGCAGACACAGGAAAAGCTTTGCTGGAACTTTGGACGCAAGAGAAAGACTGTATCAATGGGTGTTTACCGCCAGGCAAACGTTAAGTGGCCGATCCACTTCAACGCATGTGATCCAGACACGATGAAATTCCAGCCTCTTCAGGGTGAAAGCGTTCAGACTCTCCGCGAGATTGTTGAAACACATCCAAAAGGAAAGGAATACGGACACATCATCAAGGACTTCCCTAAGTTCCCTGTTCTTCAGGACGACAAGGGCGAAGTAATGAGCATGACACCAATCATCAACAGCGCAACTCTTGGACAGATTGAAATCGGTGACAAGGAGCTTGTAGTTGAACTTACTGGTGCCGACATGAAGGACCTTATGCTTTCCGCAAACATCGTTGCATGTGATTTTGCCGATGCGGGATACGAAATCCTTCCTGTAAAGGTTCACCACGAATACGACACTGGATTTGGAAAGGATGTAACAATCCCTTACTACTTCCAGGACACAACAGACGCAAGACTTTCTGCAATCAACAAGAAGCTTGGAGAAGAACTTACAGAAGCTCAGGTAACAGATGCCCTCCAGCGCATGGGAAATACAGTCACAGTAAAGAAGGAAGGCAACGAAACAGTATTTACAGTTGCTCCTGCACCTTACCGCAACGACTTCCTCCACGAAGTTGATGTCATCGAAGACGTTATGATCGGCATGGGTCTTGATTACTTCAAGCCTGCAAAGCCAAACGACTTTACAATCGGACGCCTTCTTCCTGTTACACTTTACAGTCGCAAGGTTAAGAACATCCTCGCTGGCCTTGGCTATCAGGAAATGATCTTCAACTACCTTGGTTCAAAGAAGACATACATTGACAACATGGGCATTGACGGAAGCAATGTAATTGAAATTGCCAACCCAATGAGTGAAAACTACCAGTTCATCCGCCCTTCGATCATCGCATCTTTGTTTGAGGCAGAAGCACAGAGCGGAAACGCAGTTTACCCACATAAGATCTTTGAAGTTGGAAAGATTGCCTACATCGATCCAAGCGAAAATACAGGAACAAAGACAATCCAGTCCCTCGGATTCCTTACGGCAAGCAACAACGCCAACTTCAACGAGGCCGCTTCTGAAGTAAGCACAATCCTTTACTACCTTGACCACAAGTATGAAGTTGTGGAAACAAACGATCCACGCTTCATCCCAGGTCGTCAGGCAGGAATCATCGTAAACGGAAAGCAGTGCGGTATCTTTGGTGAAATCCATCCGCAGATCCTTGAAAACTGGGCCGTCGGTGTTCCTTGCGTTGCAGGCGAAATCGATGTTGAATACATCATGGAAGCTACTGCAAAGGCAGAAGATAAGGCTACTAAAGAAGCAGCGGCAAAGAACGATGCAAAGGCAGCTGAAAAGAAGGCCGCAGAAAATGCAGCACAAGCATTCGATCCAGTTGACCACTTCAACAAGTATATTGAACTCCGTGTAGCAAAGATTGAAAAGGTTGAGACAAACCCACAGGGCGACAAGCTTTACATCGAAACAATGGATGACGGCAGCGGAACACCTCGCATCATCCAGTCAGGTCTCCGTCCTTACCTCAAGGAAGAAGAACTTCTTGGCAAGCATGTAATCATCGCCGCAAACCTTGCTCCACGCAAGATGAAGGGTGTTGAAAGCCACGGTATGCTCCTTGCTTCCGACTACATGGAAGACGGAAAGGAAAAGGTTGAGCTTTTGACCGCTCCTTGGGCAGCTCCTGGTACGGTAGTTACTCTTGAAGGCTATGAAGGTGCAACTGAAAAGCCTGCAAAGATTGACATCGATCGCTTCTGCAAGGTTGAATACAAGGTAATCAACCATGTTGCACACTCTGCAGGAAAAGCACTTGTGGCTAGCGGCAAAAAAATTACTCTTGAAAAAGTAGAAAACGCAGAAATCGAATAGCATGTAAAGGTTGCTTTGGATAACATCCGAGGCAACCTTATTTTATTTAGGTATGTTTGTACCAAAGTGTTGTTTTCGTAAATGTTTATAACAGGTGACGGCAATACAATTTTTTACAACCAGGAATTAATATGGCTGTAGTATCATTTTTATTGGGATTAGTTGGTAGTCTCGGCTTTCTGCTTTGCGGAATGAAATTCATGAGCAACGGTGTTCAGAAAAGTGCGGGTGAAAGACTTCAGCGGGCGCTCGGTATGGTTGCCGGAAACCGGTTTGCGGGGCTTTTGACAGGTCTTGCTATTACCATGATAATCCAGTCTTCAGGGGCAACAACTGTCATGGTTGTTTCCTTTGTAAACGCAGGACTTCTTTCCCTTGCCCAGTCCGTGGGCGTTACCTTTGGTGCCAACATCGGTACAACGGTTACTGCCTGGATTGTTTCCCTTTTTGGATTCAACTTTAAGATCAGTGCCTTTGCAATTCCAGTATTTGGTGCTGGTTATTTCCTTACAATGATGAAGAACGCCAACTCAAGGAACATGGGTGAAGCAATCATGGGCTTTGGCATGCTTTTCTTGGGGCTTAGCGGTCTTTCGGATCTGTTCCGCATTGATCCTGCAAGTCTTGGCTGGCTTCAGGAAATTCAGCACATGGGTTTCCTTTCCTATATAGTTGGATTCATCCTTGGCATTTTCATTACAGCCCTGATGCATTCTTCCAGCGCCTTTACGGCAATCGTAATCACCCTTGCCTTCAACAAGGTGGTAACCTGGGAAATGAGTGCCATCATGACATATGGAAGCAACATCGGTTCTACAATCGATGCAATCATTGCCGCTGCAGGAACTACTGCTGATGCAAAGAGAGCCGCTCTTGTCCATGTTCTTTTCAACGTCTTTGGTACGGTTCTTGTTGTTGTATTTTTCAGGCCACTCCTTAATTTTGTTGAATGGATTTCGCCAAAGAACAACATTGCAATCCAGATTTCAATCCTCCATACAGTATTCAAGTCCCTTACGACAGCTGTCTGTATTCCGTTTGTAAATCAGATCTGTGCCCTTACAAGAAAAATCATCAAGGATGATCCTGATGCACTGCCTTCAACTTACAAACTGGAATTCGTTTCGCACGCAAAGGACAGTTATGGTGGTTACATCGTTCGTGCAGAAGGTGAAATTGCCAAGATGACCGACATCGTAAGCGAGATGTTTGACCGCTTCCAGGTAGGAATCACAACATTGGATTCAAAGTTCATCGAAGACCATATGGAAAACATGAAGAATGAAGAAGACTACTGCGACCAGATGCAGGAACAGATTACAGCCTATCTTCTTAAATGTGAAACTCTTCCTGTAAGTGTAAATCAGCTTGCAAATATTTCATCAATGATTCAGATAGTTGATGATCTTGAGGCAATCACCGACGAATGCTATGCCCTTGGAAAACTGATTCAGAAGAGCATTGAAAAGAAAATGGAATTCAAGGATGAGGATATGGAACGCCTCTTGCCTTATGTTGAACTTGCACGCCAGTTCATGCAGTTCATCCACATAAACATAAACAAGCATCTTCCAAAGGAAAAGCTTGAGTTTGCGACTGAACTTGAAAATCAGATCGATGCATTCAAGAAGGAACTCAAGAAGCTTGCAAGAAAACGTCTTGAAGAGGGAAGCAACGTAAAGGCAGAGCTTCTTTACATGGACCTTGTAAAACAGATTGAACGTATCGGCGACCATTGCTTCAATATTTCAGAATTGCTGTCCCAGGCAAAGTAAAGGTTGTTTTGATTCCCGCGTTGCGTTTTGAGGTGAAGGATAGAATGAAAAAAATTTTTGCATCTGCAGTTTTTTTTGTCATGGCGATTCTTTCAGGATATTCCTATACTAGAATCTATCCCGTCTATGGAAAAATTTATACATGGAATGAAGAAGAAATTGACGGGAATGAATATAAAGAAACAACTTTTGAGGAAGTCGCTGAAATCCATGATCGGGCAGTAGAAAATAGAAATGTAGATTCTCTTCGCGGCCTGAAGTTCAAGACAAAATGCCATGTAACAGACATTTTTAAAGTTCCTTCTACAAACTGGAAGCATTTGGCTTTATATAGCGAAGGACGAACAATGTATAATTTTCTGGTTCCAAATGGATTCCTTTTTCCTGACTATGCATTGTTTGAAAGTATTGAGGTCTATTATTATTACGAAGTTTTCATTAATGGAACGGTAGAAAGAAAGGATGTCGGATTTGAGATATTGCCTGATGCGCGCTTTGTTGGTTTCCATTATGTTGCGGCTGACAATCTTAGGCTGAGGGACACACCTTCTCTTGATTCAGAAAAAACTGGACTCATATTGAAGGGCGATACCGTAAAGATTCTTGAAGTTGGGCAGGAAGAAAAAATTGACAGAATAAAATCGGCTTGGGTTAAGGTAAGGACAGGCGACGGAAAAGAAGGATGGAGCTTTGGCGGTTATCTTACTGATGGAGAAATATATTTCGAAAAGTATCCATGGGAAAAATGAGGACATCTGGCAGAAGGTCCATGTAAGGAGGTAGCAGATGGAAAAAATCACAAAGAAACAGGCGGTTTTCATAATTATCCTTGCCTCACTTTTCATCATGTTGATTCCGCTGGGGGTTTATCTTGAAAATAAATTCGATGCGGTCAACACACAGCTTTTACTGATGCAGGCGGAAGGCGCTGCGGATTATTCTGATATGATGGGTCTCAAGGCTTTGCTTAAAACTGTAATCAATCTGATCTGCATCATTAAGTTTGCCATCGGAATTTTAATAATTCTTCTGGGAATCAAAATAGTGAAAATAAATATTCCAAAAAATGGAAACAAATAAAAAGTAAAAAGGAGTTCTATATGGGTGAATCAACCGCAACAAATTCAAAAAAGATTGCCGCAGGAATTTCTGCAGCAGCTGGCGCTTTTCTCATTGTTTTTTTATTTTGCATCCGTCCCTATGACAAGCCGACTTTTGCAGAAGTAGAATCAAATGAAACGGCATTCCTTATTCCTCTGTTTTCCGACAACGGAACGACTACAGAAAATCAGATCAAGGTCGACTCAGAAAAGTATTATCAGGAGCATATGGTTCAGGACAAGCTTTTTCAGATTCCGCACAAATGGATAAAGACAGGCCGTTGGGTACGTTCAGGTCATT
This sequence comes from Treponema sp., assembly GCF_045641405.1. Classification (GTDB taxonomy): domain Bacteria; phylum Spirochaetota; class Spirochaetia; order Treponematales; family Treponemataceae; genus Treponema_D. Next base: position 2,049 of record NZ_JAZUGX010000042.1, on the reverse strand, counting down.
ATGTTGATACCGTAAAGGTCATCAAGGTTTCCCGCACTCCAATTTCTGGCGTATGGGAACCAGATACAAATGCTTCAATCAAATTGGAGACGAAAGAAAGTTCTGGCTTCCAGATTCCAATGGCATACAACATAAAGATTACTGCAGAAGACTGTGCAAAATATCTTTACAACTATTCGCCGTCAAAGAAGCTTCAGGAAGTAATCGATACAAACATCAACAAGTGGATTGTCGGCCAGATGAATGAAAGGTTCCATGCTTTAAGCTATATGGAAGTTTCTGAAAACAAAGACAAGATCATCAACGATGTTGTAAGCGAAGCAAAGGTCTATTTCAAGGAAAGGGGAATTACGATTGAATCCCTTACGGCGTACGATGGAATCTACTGGGATGACAAAGCGATCGAAGAAAGCATTTCAAAGCTTGTCAATGCACAGGCAACCCAGCGCGCAAAGGACGAAGAACTTAAGGTCACCTTAAAGCAGAAGGAAATCGATCTTGCAAAGGCTGAGGCAAAGGCAGCTGTAGAACTGGTTGAAGCACGCAAGGAACGCGATAAGGCAAACCTCAAGTCGTCTACAATGAATGTACTTAAGCAGCAGCAGGAAATTGAAAACTCAAGGATTCTTGCAGAAGCCCAGGCGGCCGCAATCAAAATCGCAGCTGAAAAGGGTACTTCCGTTCCTGGTGGTCAGGCAACGACTTTCGTAATCAACTCTGATTCCCTTCAGTCACTTGGCCTTGGCGATCTGATGAAAAGATAAACATAAACAATGAAATTGATTGGCATGCAAAAATTTACCTTTTGCATGCTTTTTTTTACCTGATTTCGCTTGTTGCTATAATGTAATGCATTTTAATTTTTTGAGGAGTCATTACTCTTTATCTAGCGGCCTTCTTTTTCTGATATTCTGTCCTCAACAAGTTTGAAATTTTTATCAATTTCCAATTTTTCCACTGCTGGGAAATTATCATAATCTTCACCGACAGTAACTATAAATTTTCCATTTCTTACTTCTTTATCAATCAGGCCCTGGACATTTTTATTGTCATTTGTGTAAGCAGTAAATTCTCCAAAATCAATAAGAACATTATCGCGGATGAAATATGTCAAACACTGATCAAGACGGCCCTTTTCCTTAGTCATAAAGCTTCTTGTAAAAGCCATTACAATTTCATTTTCAAACTGAAAAATCTCAAGAGGCTTATGGTCATCCCAGCATTCAAAAGAAGTCGGATTATGGATTATGTTTGACTTTGTTGTTTCATCTTCTTCAACAAGATAAATGCTTCCAGCGATTACATTTCCATCTATATCGTGATTTGGCTGTGCCTGAAATTTTGTCATCAAGAGATATTTTCTTGTATCGTCATCCCTAATTACATTTGACTTCTGATGTGCAAGATTAAAGCTGCAAATAAGTCCAACATTACCGAATCTCTGTTCCTGAACCAAAACAAAAGGAGCTTCAAGATATTTTGAAAATGGAGAATACAAAGCGTAATCTTCCCCTCTGACAGGAAATGTATGCAAAACCTTTACGATTGTACCTGGCTTCAAATAAAATTTTTCCTCGTTTTTGAGCAGAATATATGTTTTGTCTGTTACATAGGCAAATGAGTTATCCTCAAATGGATACACAAAATATGGATGACAATAACCTCTTGATTTTATATTATTTTCCATCTCATCAATAACTGATGGATTATATACGGCCTGTTTTTCAATCCGCTCTTTTTTGTTTCTATTATAAATATCCCATTCTTTTTGATCATTTCCCTCAAAAAAGAATATATCTATTTTATAATCTTCCCAATCATCAGAAAAAAACTGTTCCCAATTTTTTACATAGGAATCATAATCATTAAAATCTATCTGTGGGGTTTCTTTTTCATCAAGGAAAAATATATCATTAGTAATTGCGTAATCAGCAGCTGTTTTATTAAATATATCATTTATTTTTACATCCGCATTAAATTGCTTAACTAAATAATATGCATAATTATTGACAATATATTCATCACCATATTTTAATGCATAAATTAAAA
>NZ_JAZUGX010000041.1:0-63859 GCF_045641405.1 Treponema sp. | reverse complement strand
TGTTGCTGCGCCGATTGGACATGGCAACGTAGTTTCCTTGATGCCGCCTGTCGAAATCAAGCAATATCCACAAAATATGTGGTAGTTTCGAGAGCCTCAACCACCACATATCCTATAGCAATACAATTTCCGGACACAGCCATAAAAAAAAGCCAGCAGAAAAATACTGCCAGCTTTACCAATAGGAATTTGTCATCTAGAAATTTTCAATTATTCCTTTTAAGGAATCAAAAACAAAATCTGTAACTTTTCCTGTATCCTCATTTGGCCCTACCCTATCAGGAACCATTATGGTAACAAGACCTGCAGCCTTTGCACTCCTTAAACCATTGAGACTGTCCTCAATGGCAACACATTCTGAAGGTTCAAGTCCAAGATGATTTACAGCAGTGGCATAAATTTCAGGATCTGGTTTACTGTTTGTCACCATGTCACCGCAAATCAAAAACTCAAAATAATCATAAAGACCAGTATCCTTAAGCTGCTTTTCCACAACAATCTGCCTTGTAGAGGAAGCAAGGGCAAGCCTATAACCTTTTTCCTTGAGATAAGAAAGGCATTCCATTGCATGCGGTTTTGTCGCAATACCTTCCTCTGCCTCGATTTGTTTGAAATAGCTTGATGTGGCTGCCATGTAAGAATCCACATCAAAATCAGCACCAACTTCACGAAGAATTATTTCGCGGCTGGTTTTCTTGTTCGTACCACGGCAAAGAGAAATGATCCTCATGGCATCTTTAGGGTCCAAACCAAAATCCTTTGCAGCAAGTTCCCATGTTCGATCGCAAACCGTCTCCGTGTCCAGAAGAACACCGTCCATATCAAAAACAAAACCTTTAATCATGTGAGAACAATACAACATTACAGGAAATTAAACCACCGCTAAAAACTCCCCTACCCCACCACTCAAACTGCGACTTGCAACCAACGGTCCATTTTTCCCTATCCAGAATTCCATAATGTCAATAAACATTAAGAACAAAAAAATCAGCGGAACTGGGGTTTGTGTCAAAACACGACTTGCAACCGAAGGGTGAATTCTTTTCACCCCCCAAAAAATTTTATAAATCCAATATACTTAACAACCTAAAACTCGCGTAATGCAGGTTCATGCAAAAATGCGACTTGATTCCCGCGGAATCAAAATAACTTCCATCTCCTAAAAATTTTATAACGTCAATTTACATAACAGCTAAAAATACGCATAGCAGAGGTTCGAGTCAAATCGCGACTTGCAACCGTAGGGCGCACCGGAGCGAGCTTGGCGCGGTTCTCTGCGAGAGCGGATTTTAATTTTTAAGAAGTGTATTGACATTATAAATTAACAATGTTAAGTTAACCTTGTTATGAGATTACCGAACAAAGAACTTGAAAACCAGATTCTCCTTGCAGCCATCGAACTGCTCATGGAAAAAGAGCCTGCAGAAATCGGAATGCGCGACGTTGCAAAAAAATGTAGCGTAAGTGCAACATCAATCTACAACTACTACAGGGACAAGAATGAACTTTTCATGAAGATTTCCCTTTCCTGCTTGGCAGAACTTACGGAGAGAATGAAGTCTTCCCTAAAAGATGTGGAAGATCCTGTTGAAAAAATCAGAACATCTCTGAAAGTTTACAGAGACTGGTGCTTTGAAAAACCAAAGGTTGCAGTGCTTATTTTTTCAAAGCTGGAAGAAAATATCGGAGATGAGGACATCATGAATTTTTATGTCTGCAACAGGATGGGAGAAAATCTCCTTGCAGAATGTAAGGACAAGGGAATTTACAAAGGCAACGACATTCACCTTGATACGGGAATAATAATTTCCGGAATGTGGGGATGCATTGAATCCATCATTACAAAAAGAGCGGATCCTGATTTCTGGAACGAAGGTGTTGCTTTCACAGACAGGTTCATTGAAATGATGGTATCAACTCTTATTGGGGAAAAATTATGAAAGTTCTGGTGCTTAACGGAAGCCCAAGAAAAAACGGCGTCATTGAAAAAGTTTTAAGAAAAATTACAGACGGAACCGACTGTGATTTCGTGGATGTACACCAGTTGAATTTCGACTGGTGTCACGGTTGCATGGCCTGCAGATCAAAAGGAAACTGCATTCTTGAAAAGGATGATGCACACGTCATTGCGGAAAAAATAAAAGATGCTGATGTTGTTGTCATCGGTTCACCGTGCTACTGGGCCAACATGAGCGGAAAATTAAAAATGCTTTTTGACAGAATTGTCTATGCCATGATGTCGGAAAGCAAAAGAGGAATTCCAGTTCCCCTTAACAAAGGAAAAAAATGCATCATAGCAACTGCATGTACAACCCCCTACCCTTTCAATCTTCTGGCAAAACAAAGTTCAGGAGTTGTAAGAGAAATCAGGGAGATAACTAAATATGCAGGATTTAAATGCATCGGAGTAATACAGAAAGCTGGAACAAAAAAATCACGGGAACTTACAAAAAGAGAAATTGCCAGGTGCAATAGACTGAACAGAAAATTAAAAAAAATTGAATTTCAAAGGAACATAAAATGAAAAAAACAAAATTGCTTTTCTCCATACTTTGTACGGTAATCACATTCAGAGTGGCTGCTGAAAACACATTTGATTTTTATTCGGTGACGGATTTCGGCTACTATCCAAAATCGGATGTGGTATCAGGCGGAACACACTTTGCACCGGTAACAGGTCCATATTCAGGAGTTGAAGCAAGGGAAACCTTAAAGGCTGTCTACACGATTCCTACACCGGGAAACAATTTTCTTACTGAAGGAAACAAAATTTCCTTTGAGGGTGCACTTGCATTGACCCCTGTGTCATTGACACCAAAATTCAGTGTTTCCTACACGCCAGTTGCATTCCTCAATCTTTCCGCAGGTGCTGAAATCGGAACTGGATGGGAAATCCTTGGAATCAAAAGCATGTCCTGCTACGACAAGGAAGAAGCTGAATATAAACAGCAGGATGCATTCGGAACTTACTTCTACAAATTCTGGACATGCCCAACAATCATGTTTGACCTTGCGGCGGTGTGGCCTGGAGACTGGCATCATGTAGTCGCAGTGGCTTCATGCGAATTCAATTATTCTACCCTTGCCGGAGCAGACGATGATGATGAGCTCTTCCAGTGGGAAACAACACCGGGGAAAAAAGCAGGTGCTGGAATTTCACAGAATTACATTCTTGGATATCAGATGCCTTACAAGCTGAATCTTGTGGGAATAAAGTTCAATGTGGATGGATATCTATTCAAAAACATTGATAACCAGTACAGGAAATATAAGATCGACTACAAGACCTATTCCCTTGCGGGAGTTTTCAGCGTTCAGTTCACGGAAAAGGATTCCCTCTTTGGTCTTGTTGAATTCCGTACAAGAAGAAGCTATGAGGAATTTTCAAAATACCATGATGATGGAGAAAGCAAATACGAACCGCTTATGAACTATAGCGGACACGAATGGTATTTCCAGAGAGTGGGTTTCAGCTATACACATAAATTCTAGAATTTTGAGAGGAATAAAATGAAAAAAATTTTTGCATCGTTTTTATTGAATACCGCAGCTGCTTTTATGTGGGCGGAAAAAATTTCGGTTGCAGTAAATCCAGGTGAGGCATATTCAAACCGCGCACCACAAATTGCAGTATGGATTGAGGAATCAGACGGGACATACGTTGACACTTTGTTTGTAACAAAGAAGGCTTCGGGAAACAAATGGATCGGTTCTCCAAAAGACGGAAGACCGGAATCTTTGCCTGACTGGTACAAATCAAAAGGTCAAAATCCTGCAGTAAAAATTTCAAAGGATGAACTTGATGCAACAACAAGCGCAACACCAAAGAAAGGCATGGTAATTGAAAAGGATCTGACCCTTGAAAAAGGAAAGACATATGTATTCAAATGTCAGGCAAACCAGAGTTTTGATTACAATGAATTCTATACAAAACAGAATTCCGGTGTGGACGGACAGCCAGCAGTTCTTTACGCAGGTGAAATAATTCCGAATGGAACTGAAAAAGAAATAAAGCTTGAATTTTCAGGAAGCAAGGAAAACCTTACAACTGCGGATAAAATTATTGAAAGCATTTATGTAGTCATAAAGTAAAAACATAACATAGAAAAATATGAAAACCTACCAGTCAGTACGAGTCCAGCAAAACCGCTAGATATCGTCGCTACATGCAAAGCCCTGCAAGGAAACTATCTTTCAGGGCTTTGAATGTTTTTGCTGGCCTCTTCCTTCCTTCTCGGTTTTCATATGATTCATCTTTAATTTACTTTATTCTTTAATAGAACTTTCCATAATTGATTAAAGATCAATGAATTCTTTAGGCTTGAAGTTGTCTGCCATGGTCCAGGTGTGGGCCCTGCCGTTCTTAAGCCTGAATATCTTGAGGAAGTCCTTTACTTCTTCCTTTGATTTTCCCCACTGCCTTACGAATGCGCGTGACGGGTGGTTGTAGATTTCCTCAAAAATTTCATCGCTTTCATCAAGCTCAAATTTTCCTTCAACGCGAACCTGAGTTCCCTTGCACTGGAAACAAAGCTCGGCATTTGGATTTGCAACAAGCTGTTTGTAGAGTTCCTTGAAAGTTCCCGTGTGGAAAATGATTCCGTCTTCGCATGCCTTGAACATGAGAATTCCGCGGACACGAGGGAATCCGTTCTCATCCACTGTGGCAAGATGCATCACAGGATTTTCATTCATCATCTTGAACAATTCTTCCTTTGTCATATAAAGGGCCTCCTAAACATTTGGTTTATACTGAATACATAATACTCATATTCAGAATCAAGGCTTTTAAAAATCGCTCAAGAATTTGCTATTTTAGGTAGTGTTCCCTGTAGTCGCTTGGACTCATTTCATAGACTTTTTTGAAGGCGGCGGAAAAATGGGAAAGGGATGAAAAACCGCATTGTACGGCGATTTCGGAAACTGAAAAATCATTTCTCCTGAGAAGCTTCAGTGACTTGTTCAATCGGACAGAGGTAAGATAGTTCTTTGGAGAAGTTCCGACTTCCTTTGTAAAAAGCCTGTTGAAATTTGAAACGGACATGTTGGCATTTTTTGCAAGATGGGCAACAGTAAGATCCTCTCCACAATGAAGCTCGATGTACGTCTGCACCCTTCCGATTCTTTCATTTGTGGAAACGGAGCGCATGTCATAGTTCTCTCCAAGAAGACTGCGGATTATCCAGTGGGTCAAAAGCTTTGTCTGGCATTCAAGGGTGACCTCGGAATTCTTCATGTTCTTAGAAGATTCAAATGCAAAAAGATGGAGCATCTTAAGTACGTCGTGGCAGATCAGAAACTGCTCTCCCACATATCGCGGAATTTCCTTCTGGTACATTGAAAACTGGCTTTCAAAATAATCCCTGTCTATCATGATGGTGTAATAGTTTGGAAATTCTGTTCCCTTGTCTTCGTGGGGAATGTCCGGTGAAAGTATGGATGCAAGATAGTAATTTTTCTTAAGTTCAATTCTAGGCGGAATAAGAAAATCATCTGTTCCGAATTCAATTATGATCATGTAGGATGGATGGGTGTGGTTTTTCTTGATGGCAAATTCACAGAAACCTGCTGCCTGTATGAAAAGCGCAAATTTGTCATAGACATAGCAGTCCACATTTTTAAGGTTGCTTTCCGTTATGGTTTCACCTACGAGACTTTTTATCCTGTCCATATTTTCTATGTTTTCCATGCACTACCCTACCCCATTATGCCAATGAGAATTCCCATAACGATGATTGCCGCACAAATAGTTTTATGAAGGATGTTCTTTTCCCTGAATACGAATTTTCCGCCTATGATGGCAATGATTACGCTTGACTGCTTTATCAATGTCATGACGGTAATCTGGCTTTCAGGATATGCGTTGGCGATGAAAAGGGATTTGTCCATGACGATTAATCCAACGGCAAGAAACCATACCCAGATGTTTTTCCATACGCTTCTGTTTATCTTTACCCTTCTTACGAGAGCATAGATTGCATAGTAGACAACCATGAAAAAAGTATACCAGAATAGAAGCTGGCTTGAGTTCATTTCCTTCATGAGGATTTTATCAAGCAATCCAGAGACGGCGTTCAATATGCATGAAAGGAAAGCAAGGAAAATGAAAAAGGAATTTGAGGATTTTTTTTCATCTTGTAGAACAGCAATTACATTTGATTCCGCTTCAGTTAATCTTGCTTTTTTTTCAAAAGGATTGAACTTTAAAAAAAGAAGGCCACCGCTGACAAACACAAGGCCTATTCCCTTGTATAAAGTAATTTTTTCGCCAAGAACAATTACACCAAGGACCGTGGCAAACAAAACCCTTGAAAGATCAAGGACACCGCAAAGGCTTATCGGAAGTTTTTTTATCGCCTTGAATCCTGCAATCCACGCAACGAAAATTACGAAGGCTTTAAGTGCAACCCAAATATACTGGTTGAAAGAAAGTCCCCTTGCATTTGGAAACTGGGGAGAGCAAATGATCAGGGAAAGAAAAGTATATACAAGAAGAACTTCGATAACGGAATTCTTTTCAAGGGCCTTCTTCTTACATATTTCCCTTAAACCCTTTATGATTCCGTAGACCAAAACTAAAAGCATCCACATGACACTTAGGATATAAAAAAACCGCCTGCATTTCTACAGACGGTTTGAAAATCAATTTAATGTTGATTTAAGTTTTTATTTTTCATCCTCGTTGGTGATGCGGTCAACACCTACAACATAATCAGGATCCGTGATTGTTACAACCTTGATTCCGCTTGCACTTCTTCCCTGAACTGTGATGTCCTTAGCTTCAATGCGGACTGAAGTTCCCTGGCTTGTGATGCACATTACGCTGTCGCTTTCACGAACGCAAAGGGCTCCGATGATCTCACCCTTGTCATCAACATTTCCAAAAATTTTCTGTCCTCCGGTTCCACGACCGTGGGCACTGAATTCAGCAGGATCAACTCGTTTTCCAATTCCTTTTTCAGTGATTACAAGAATGCGGGCATCATCTTCCTTTTCGATTCTGATTGCGGCAGTAAGTTCATCACCACTTGCAAGCTTAAGACCTGCAACACCACGGCTTGTCTTACCCATAGGGCGAACATCATCTTCTTCAATTCTCAATGCCTGACCACGGCGGCTTACAAGCAGAAGTTCATCCTTTCCAGAAGAAAGAATAGAACTTACAAGGGTATCACCTTCATCAAGACGAACGGCTGTTGTTCCGCGTGATTTTGCATTTTTGAATTCACTTGTAGGAGTCTTTTTTACGACACCGTTTGCAGTTGCCATAAAGAGGAATTCATCATCCTTAAAATCCTTGAGGGCAACAGTTGTTGTGATGTCTTCATTTCCAAGAATAAGCAAAGACTTTACATGGCTTCCACGGCTTGTCTTGCTTGCCTCAGGGATTTCGTGAACCTTGACCCAATAAGCTTTTCCCGCAGTTGTAATGAACATAAGGTAGTCGTGTGTCGAAGCTACGAACATCTGGTTGATGTAATCTTCTTCAACAAGCTTAGCGGAAATAACTCCCTTGCCTCCCCTACCCTGACTCTTATACTGTGAAACAGGAACGCGCTTAATATAACCAAGTTTTGAAATGAGAACGCACATGTCCTCTTCCTTGATCATATCCTCAACGTTTATGGATTCAACTTCACCTGCAACAATGTCAGTTTTTCTGTCATCACCGAATTTTTCAACGATGGCAGTTGTCTCTTCCTTGATGAGGTTGAGGATTTTTTCATGGTGGGCAAGAAGATCTTCAAGACGTGCAATTTCTGCCTTGAGCTGTTCCATTTCAATCTTAAGTTCATCGATGCGCAAAGATGTAAGAACACCAAGACGAAGGTCTACGATTGCCTGTGACTGTTCCTCATCAAAACCGAATCTTGCCTCGAGTCTCTTCTTAGCTTCCGGTTCATCCTTGCTGGAACGGATGATCTGTATTACTTCATCAACACAGTCAACTGCAGTAATCTTTGCTTCAAGGATGTGTTCCTTTTTCTTTGCAACTGCAAGCTCAAACTTCGTGCGGCGTGTGATTACTTCATCGCGATGGTCGACAAAATGCTTTATTATCTGCTTGAGGTTTAAAACCTGAGGAGCAAGACCATTTCCAGAAGGAACGAGGGCAAGGTTTATGATTCCGTATGAAGACTGAAGAGGAGTCTTTGCAAAAATCTGATTGATTACAATCTTTGCAATTGCCGTCTTTTTAATATCAACTTCAATGCGTACATCATCACCATGGCTACCGTCATTTACACGGTCAATGCCTTCAATTACTCCATCCTTTGCAAGGTCGGCGATTTTTTTAACCAGGTCATCCGTTCTTGTCTGGTAAGGAATTTCAGTGAATACGATTTTTTCCTTACCCTTTGTATCTACTTCAATGGTAAAACGGGCACGGATTAAAATTTTTCCACGGCCAGTCTTATAGGCATCGGCAATGCCCTTCTTTCCAAAGATGATTCCACCTGTAGGAAAATCAGGACCCTTCATGTGCTGCATCAGGTCTTCAACTTTACATTCAGGATTATCGATGTAAGCACAGATAGCGGCTCCGACTTCCTTGAGATTGTGAGGAGGCATGTTAGTAGCCATACCGACAGCAATACCTGTAGAACCGTTACACAAAAGGAATGGGAATGCTGCAGGAAGAACCTTTGGTTCCTGTCTTGTATCATCAAAGTTTGGAGCAAAGTCAACTGTATCCTTCTTGATGTCCTCTACCATTACTTCGGCAACCTTTGACATCTTTGCCTCAGTGTAACGATAAGCGGCTGCAGGAGATCCGTCTATACCTCCGAAGTTACCCTGCTTTGTAACAGGCATGTACCTTAAAGAGAAAGCCTGACCAAGACGAACCATTGCATCGTAAACGGAAGCATCACCATGTGGATGGTAACGACCGAGTACATCACCGACTACGGTAGCACATTTTTTTGTCTTTCCACCGGAAGTCAAATTCTCTTCTGCCATGGCATAGAGAATACGGCGATGAACTGGTTTTAAACCGTCGCGTACATCAGGCAAAGCACGTTCTACAATTACCGACATGGAATAGTCGATGAAGGAACGCTGCATTTCATGTTCAATCGGTGCAGTTAAAACATATCCACCTTCAGGTGTCTGCTTTTCTTCGTATTTAATCTTCTCAATCATTTAATTATTTCCCGTCATTCTGAACTTGTTTCAGAATCAAATTATTAAAAGAGATCCCGAATCAAGCTCGGGATGACATTATCATTAAACATCCAAAGTTGCGTATTCTGCGTTTTCTTCGATGAACTTGCGGCGAGGATCTACATCATCACCCATGAGGATGGAGAATATCTGATCCGCCGTCTGGGCATCAGTAATCTTTACCTGCTTCATCTTACGGTTTTTTGGATCCATGGTAGTTTCCTTAAGCTCCTGCCATTCCATTTCACCAAGACCTTTGTAACGCTGAACTTCTGCCTTGTCTCGGTTTTCTCCAAGCTCTTCCAAAGCCATATCACGTTCTTCATCGCTGAAAACAAATTTCTTGTATTTCTGCTTTTTGTATTCAACGCGGTAAAGAGGAGGCATGGCAATATACACATATCCATTTTCAATCAGTTGAGGCATAAAGCGGAAGAAGAAGGTCATGAGCAAGGTTGAAATATGAGCACCGTCCACATCGGCATCAGCCATGATGATGATCTTGTGATAGCGAAGTTTTTCAATGTTAAAGTCCTTTCCAATTCCAGTGCCAAGGGAAGCAATTACAGGCCAAAGCTTTTCATTGCCCATAACTTTGGAAGGATCAACTTTTTCTACGTTGAGCATCTTACCCCAGAGCGGAAGAATTGCCTGGGTCTTTGGATTTCTACCCTGCTTTGCTGAACCGCCGGCAGAATCTCCTTCGACGATGTATACTTCACATTCCTCAGGTCTATTAGATGAACAGTCTGCAAGTTTTCCTGGAAGTCCAAAGGAATCCATTCCACTCTTGCGGTTTGTTTCAATCGCCTTACGTGCCTTGATGCGTCCCAAAGCTTCGTTTACTGCCTTTTCAAGAATTGAACTGCAGATCTGCGGATTCTGTTCAAACCACTGGGTAAGTTTTTCTGAAACAAGTGAATATACGATTGAGCGTACTTCTGTATTTCCAAGTTTCTGTTTTGTCTGTCCTTCAAACTGAGGTTCAGGAACCTTTACGGAAATGACTGCGGCAATACCAGTGCGTACATCTTCACCAGTAAGACGCTCCACCTTTACTTCCTTCTTTTTGTCGGCTTCACTAGGTTTCTTGTTTCTATCAACCTTTGGATTGAGTTTCTTGAAAAGCTTTTCATTGCTGTCCAAAGCCTTGTTCATTACAAAGGTAAGGGCGTTCTTGAAACCGTCCAGATGGGTTCCGCCTTCGCGTGTATTGATGTCGTTTACATAGGAATAGATGCTTTCTTCGTAACCATCGTTGTACTGAAGGGAAACTTCAGCAATCACGTCATTCTGTTCTCCAGTGATGTAAACAGGTTCTTCAGGAACAACCTTGTCGGCTTTTTTCTTATTCCTAAGTTCAGCATTAAGGAATTTTGTATATTCGTTTATACCGCCTTCAAATTTCAGGACCATTTCCTTGGCAGTCTCAAGGCGTTCATCACGGAATGTAATCTGTATTCCAGGATTGAGGAATGCAAGTTCACGAAGACGAGCAAGAAGAACATCAAAGTCATACTGGATAGTCTCAGTGAAGATAGTGGCATCACTTTTCCAACGGATGATAGTTCCAGTATGGTCGGTGGTACCTATTTCCTGTACCCCTTCCTTGTTTGGAATTCCTCTCTTGAATTTTTCACAATATACCTTACCGTCACGGTGGACTGTTGCCTCAAGCCAGTCAGAAAGAGCGTTTACACAGGAAACTCCAACACCATGAAGACCGCCAGAAACCTTGTAATTTGATTTATCAAACTTACCTCCAGCATGAAGCTTAGTCAAAACAAGCTCAAGGGCGGATATACCAGTTTTCTTATTTATATCGACAGGTATACCACGACCATCGTCTTCTACGCGGCAAATATCATCCCTTTCAAGGGCAACTATGATGTTATGGCAGAATCCTGCCATCGCTTCGTCTATACAGTTGTCTACGACTTCGTATACAAGATGGTGCAAACCGTTTGGACCAGTAGATCCAATGTACATACCAGGTCTTTTACGAACAGGTTCAAGACCTTCAAGAACCTGTATGTTGTCAGCACCGTATTCTTTGCTATCTGCCATTTATTTTCCTCGTTTTAAACTGAATTTTAAGGTATAAGAGATAAAAATATAACAAAAATCCCTTAAAATTTCAATAAAACAAGATACAAATTATATAGAAAAAAACATTAAAATATTTGATATAAAAACCTGCTTTATAATCGCGGAGTTTTAATGACCATACCTTCTGCTGCAAGTTTGTAGATTAGGTTATAAATACATTCCATGCTCAATTTTATTTTATTCATCTCCAGGTCACATCATGTTCCAAAACGCCAAATCAAATTTGAATTCATAAAAAAATTCAGATATAATCGCCCCTATGAGCAGTCAGAATTTCAAGATTTTCTGGGACGAAGTCCTAAACATGATACAGCAGGAATACATTGCAAACAAAAACTCTATCGAATTTGAAATCTGGTACAGAGGAATAAAGTACATTGAAGATTCAAATTCTGAGCTTACAGTTTCATTTCCTTCAAAATTCATGTTCAACACTTTAACTGACATGGGACACATACAGAACATAAAGAACAAGATAAAGGTTCTCTGCGGAAATGATATAACCATAAAACCTATATATGAGGATGAAAATTCAAAAAAATCTGCACTACTCACAGCAAATTCTGACACCCCATCATCTGTACCCATAAATAAAACAGATACAGATGATGAAATAAAATCAACGGGTACAGATGAAAACAAAAGTGTACCCATAAATTTGAATTATTCCCCTGTAAAAGAAGTAAAAAAGCATCCTCAACTAAGAGAAGACTATACATTTGATCGCTTTGTGGTAGGTGAGAATAATGAATTTGCCTACAGTGCATCTCTTGCTGCGGCAAAGGATCCAGGTAAAAAATTCAATCCTCTCCTTATATATGGAGGAACAGGTCTTGGAAAGACTCACCTGATGCAGTCGGTTGGAAACTACATATACAACAATCCTCCTGAGGGTAAAGAAAACATAAACATCTGCTATATAACCGCAGAAAACTTCACAAATGAATTCACAAAATCCCTGAGGGAAAAAACTACGGAAGCCTTCAAATCAAAATACAGGAAAATAGATGTACTGCTACTCGATGACATCCACTTTTTTGAAAAGAAGGATTCCACCCAGGATGAACTTTTCTATACCTTTGAAGCCCTTTTCCAGAGAAAATCCCAGATGATTTTCACCTGCGACAGCCATCCTTCAAAACTCAATGACATAGATGAAAGACTTAAGTCAAGATTCAACCTTGGAACTCCAATAGATCTTCAGCCTCCAAGCTATGAAATGAGGATTGCCATTCTTCAGAAAAAGCTGGAACTCAAGGGTAAAACTGCACCTGCGGAAGTAATTGAATATGTAGCAAGAAACATTCAGTCCAACGTCCGTGAACTTGAAGGCAACCTAAACAAGCTTATAGGCTATGCAGAACTTATGGAAAAAGAACTTACCATTGAGCTTACAAAAAAGCTTCTAAGCGACAGCATTACAGGCAATACAGACGAATCTGTAACCATCGATACTATACTTAAGGTTGTCTGCAACTATTACAACATAACAATAGCAGACATAAAGGGTACAGCCAGAAATCCTAAATTCGCAATGCCTCGTCACATAGCGGTTTATCTTTCAAGAAAATTGACTGACAGAACCTTCACTGAAATAGCAGGAGAACTTGGTGGAAGAGATCATACCACCATAATGAACAGCAACAAGAAGATAGAAAGCCTTCTAAAGACCGATGAAAGCATGATAGATACCCTTGAGATACTTACAAGGAAGATAAGGGAATATAAGAAGATATAGAATTTAAATGTGGAAAACTATATGTGATTATGATATTATGATGTGGATAACTTGTGTATAAGTTCAACCAATGTGGAAAAGTGTATAAAAAGTGAATTTCCACATCATACTTATTCACAATATAAATCCATATAATATATAGAAATAAGGGACTTCTTAATGAATTCACATCCCCTATTATTACTACTACTAAAATTTATAAATTTATAAATTCTTAGTGCTGTGAATTCAAAAAACTAAAATGTATATTTATGCAAAAATTATGCATACGAAATTCCATATGCTGATTTTAGCAAGGAGATAAAAATGAAATTTACATTTGATAGAGATTCATTGCTTAAGGAAGTTTCTATTGCCCAGGAAATCATTTCTACAAAGAATGCAAGTTCTATTCTTTCTAATATCCTTATCAGCGCACAGGACAATAGGCTTATTCTTAAGGCAACCGACATAAAGATAAATTTTGAAACTCAGATACCCGTTCAGGTAATAGAAGAAGGAACAACCACAGTTTACTGTGACAAATTCCTTGGAATATTGAATGCCTTGCCTTCTGGGGAAATTGAATTCTTACAGGAAGTAAATGAAGAGAATTCTGTTAAGGTTAAAATTTCAACTTTTGATAAAAGAAACAAGTTTGAAATGAGAAGCATGTCGGATGAAAAATTCCCTGATTTCTTCAGTGCTGAAAATGTTCCTTACTTTGAGGTTTCTTCAAAAGAAATAAAGGAGATGATTGCCCAGACTTATTTTGCCGTAAGTGAAGATGAAACCCGCTATTTCATGAACGGTGTATATTTTGAGAAAAAGGATGAAAGCCTTAATCTGGTTGCTACCGACGGAAGAAGATTGAGCTTTGCGTCTAAAAAGCTTGAAGGATTGTTTGATTTCCGTTCTGCCATCGTCCATCCAAAAATTCTTAACATAGTTCTTAAGCATGCTCCTGAAGAAGGAAACATCTTTATTGCAATCGTGGAAAGAATGATTTTCTTTAAGTTTGCAAACCATAAATTCGGAGCAGTCCTTATTGAAGGAAATTTCCCTAACTATAAAGCTGTAATTCCTGAAAATCAGGAACGCTACCTTCTTGTGGAAAAGGCAGATCTTTTAAATGCGTTGAAGAGTGTTTCTCAGATGGTTGATAGAAAAGCTGGAAGAATTTATTTCAACATATCCAACGGTAATCTTAAGGTTTCTTCTGCTCAGGTTGATATTGGTAGTGCTGATGCTGAAATTCCTTGCATGTATGCTGGTGATGAATTTTCAATTGCAATGAACTATGGATATGTTGAGGAACCACTTCGCGGAATTACTACAGATGTGGTAGCTTTTGAATTCACTGAAGAAATGAAGGCATTTACAATGAGGCCTGAACCTGCAGGAGACTATTTCCACATCATCATGCCTATGCAGAAAGAATAGGATTCTCTGGAAATAAAGAGTGCCCTTCATTTCATTGACTCCATATAATTTCAGAAACCTCTCAAACGAGACTATTGATCTGTCTTCCAGGGAGGTTTTTTTCATAGGTGAAAACGGACAGGGGAAGAGCAATTTTCTTGAGTCATTGTATTATTGTGCCTATGGTTCTTCTTTTAGGACACATCAGGAAAATGAGATTATAAAGAACAATGAAAGTGAGATGAGTTTATATTCCATGTTCCGCGAGGAATCAGGATCCACTCACACTACCCTTCTTAAAATCAAAGATAAGAAAAAATCCATCGAAAAAGATGGAAAGAACATACATGACAGAAAAGAACTTGTTAATACTATTCCATGTGTACTTTATAGCCATGATGATCTTGATTTTGCCGTAGGTGCTCCTGAAAGAAGAAGGTTCTTTATTGACCAGTCACTAAGCATGTACGATGTGATGTACATAGACGTGATGAGAAGGTTCAGAAAAATACTTAAGAGCAGAAACCTTTGTCTTGCTGAAAGAAATTTAAGTCTAATTGAATCCTATGACATACAGCTGATACAGAATGGAATTGAAATTCAGAAGAAAAGAAAATCCGCTGTTTTTAAATTCAATCAGATTTTTGACAGAATATATGAAGAATTAACGGGAATCGACGGTGTGCATGTAAGATATTTTCCTTCATGGAAAGAATATGGAGAAGGTCTAGACTGTGACTATATTATGAAGGAATACCTGTTCAAAAACAGGGAAATGGAAATAATGAGGGGAACTACCCTGAGTGGTCCTCACCGTGACAGAATAGTATTTGAAAGGAATGGAAGTGCTTTCATTCCAAAGGCATCCACAGGACAAAGAAGACTTGTTTCCCTTATTCTAAGAACGGCACAGGCGGTTTTCTATAGTCAGATAACGGGAAAGAAGCCTGTTCTTCTTATGGATGATGTTCTTCTTGAACTTGATCCTGAAAAAAGAAAGAAGGTTACTGCTCTGCTTCCTGAATATGATCAGCTTTTCTGTACTTTTCTTCCTGGTGAACCATATGATAGATACAAGAGGGAAAATACTCTTGTATATGAAATCAAAGAAGGAAAATGGAATAGGTCCATATGAATGAAAATGTTATGACTGCGGCCAACTTGATGGAAAATCTTTTTTCCCACATTGCGGTGGAAGATGCAAATAAAGCGGCCAATATATACAGCGAATGGAACAGGATAGTATCAAAGATAAAGTCTTCTCCAGATATTGACGAAAAAAGAAATGACTACCTTGGAAACAACCTATATGACCATTCAAGGATTGTCGATATAAGGAATGGTGTGCTTCTGGTAGAGGCAGATCATCCAGGATATATTTCTCTTCTTCAGTTCTACAAGAATTTCATATTGAAGGGATTCCAGATGAATGGAAACAAATATGGAATAAGGAACATTGCATTCAAGCTTGCTGGGGCAAGAGGATTTGCAGAAGAGACAGTGGAAATGAAAGAAAAAGCAGGAAGGGATATTGCTGAACTGCAGATAAAGGAAGAAGAAAAAGGACCTAAACCTGCGGAATCTGAACTTCTTTCAAAAAGAAAGAACAGGGAGTTGCCTCCTGATCTTAAATCGATATTTGAAGATATTGAAAAAGATTTTGAAAAACGTTGAAAACAAAGGAATTTTAAGGAATTCCTTAAAAAAACTTATCATTTTGTATAGGTTTTATTGTTGACCAAGTCTTTAAAATAATGATAATATCGCTTACTAAAATTGAAATTATTTTAATATAATAGAGGAGTCGTCATATGTTACGTACATACCAGCCAAGTAAAGTTAAGCGCAATAGAAAGTTTGGTTTTCGCGCTAGAATGGCAACAAAAGGTGGAAGAATGGTTCTCGCTAGAAGAAGAGCTAAGGGTCGCCATAAGCTCTCTGTATCAGACGAGAAGAAGCCTTACTGATAATAAGTGAAATAGGATGGATACGGACTTGTTAAAAACAGGTTTTTTTAAGCGTGAAGAACACATAAAAAAACCTGCCGACATCCAGAAACTTTTTAAGACGGGGAAGAAAGTCAGTGTGAAAGGAGCAAAACTCTTTTTCATGCTGAATGATAAGAATATCAACCGCATAGGTTTTCCCCTTCCCCGTGGTTACGGCAACGCTGTAGAAAGAAACAGATCCAAGCGTTACAGCCGTGAAACATATCGTTTTTTTAAAGCACACCTGAACACCGGCTACGATATGCTTTTTTTAGTATATCCCGGAAATGACTCGTTCCTCTCGCGGTGTGAACAATTTAAGACATTATGCATAAAAGCTGGTTTATTGAAGGGTTGAGAAATTTCCTTGTGAAATTCATGTGCCTTTTGATACGGTTTTATCAAGTTTGTATTTCTCCTCTTTTGCCAGACTGCTGTCGTTATACGCCCAGCTGTTCTCAGTATGCCATTGAAGCAATCAGAAAACATGGTCCCTTAAAGGGATTTTATCTTGCCGTCAGAAGAATACTGCGATGCAATCCTTTTCATGAAGGGGGATATGATCCTGTTCCCTGACGGCAGAAAGAGGATTTATCATGGATAAAAACAGTATTATTGCCGTTGTTCTTTCAAGTCTGGTTCTTATAGGATCATTCTTCATTCAGAGCAAGTACATAGCGCCTAAAAAGCAGGCACAGGCAGAAGCCCAGGCTGCAGAAATGCAGGCTCAGAAAGAAATGGAAAAAGAAAAGGCACAGTCAGAAAACGAAATGATTTCTGCTTCTTTTGCCGAAGAAACTTCTTCCACAGACGAAAATGTTTCCGAAAAGGAATATGTAATATCAACAAATAAGGCTAAGGTTGTCTTTACAAACAAGGGTGGAGATGTATTGAGCTACAAACTCCTTGAACACAAGGACAAGGAAACAGGTGACGGTGTTGAAATGGCAATGAACGTTTCAGCATACAACAAGGCCTTTACTACAGCATTCGGCGGTTTTGACGGTGCAGTACTTGATGACATTTTCAATGTTTCAATGAAGGATTCAAAGACAATTCTTTTCTACCGCGATTATGAAATCAAGGATTCAGACGGAAATCCACACAGGTTTACATTCGGAAAGAAATATACTTTTGCCGATGACGACTATGCTTTCAAGCTTGAAATTTCAGTGCTTTCAAAGGAAGAAGGAAATAAGCTTGATTTGAGCGGTTCAGCCTATACAATCAGAACATCACCACAGATTGGACCAAAATATGACAAGAAAAACCGTTACGAAGTAAGACAGTTCCTTGCATTGAATGGTGCAAAGAAAATCAGAAAAAATATTACTGACAGGGTTTATGAAATTGGTGACCTTGAATGGGCGGGTACAGGCGGTAAATACTTTACAATGCTCATTAAGCCTGTTGCACCTCTTACAATGAATTCTTCCGTAAAGGCAATTTCCGACAAGGGAGATACAACTCAGGTAATGCTTTCAAGAAAAGCAATTACTGAAAAAAATGTAAACGATACATACTACATTTATGTTGGACCTCGCCAGGAAGCAGAGCTCATCAAATACAATGACCAGACAAAGAATGCATGGAACCTTACAAACACAAGGCTCAACATGGCATTGCAGTCAAGCGGTCTTTTCTCCCCTATCGAAAGAATCCTCAAGTGGTCTCTTGATAAGATTCATGGACCTGTAGGTAACTGGGGTGTTTCAATCATCATACTTACATTGATTCTCAAGATAATCCTCTTCCCTCTCAACAAGAATCAGGCGGTAGGTTCACTCAAGATGCAGGAACTTCAGCCAAGAATGAAGGAAGTTCAGGAAAAGTATAAGAATGACCAGGCAAAGCTTGGTGCTGAAATGCAGAAGCTTTACAAGGAAGTGGGATACAACCC
This sequence comes from Treponema sp., assembly GCF_045641405.1. Classification (GTDB taxonomy): domain Bacteria; phylum Spirochaetota; class Spirochaetia; order Treponematales; family Treponemataceae; genus Treponema_D. The sequence continues at coordinate 45,555 of NZ_JAZUGX010000041.1, read as the reverse complement.
TATGTCAGGTTGTCTTCCAATGATCGTTCAGATGTTCATCCTCTTTGCAATGTACAACGTATTCAACAACTACTTTGAATTCCGCGGTGCAAGCTTCGTTGCAGGATGGATAGATGACCTTTCTACAGGTGATTCAATCTGGACATGGAACAAGGCAATTCCTTTCATTTCTGGATTCACAATGAACAACTTGAGGCTTCTTCCTTTCATCTACACAATTTCTCAGCTTTTGAACGGAAAGATTACACAGTTCGGTAACCCAGGAGCAGCTTCCAGCCAGAGCCAGATGAAGATGATGACATACGGTATGCCTATCATGTTCTTCTTCCTCTTCTACAATGTTCCAAGTGGACTTCTCCTTTACTGGACAACAAGCAACATCCTTCAGATTGGACAGCAGCTTGTTATCAACAGCGTAATGAAGAAGAAGAGAAAGGAAATGGCTGCAAAGAAGCCTGTAAATGCCAATGAACTCAAGTTCAAGGGCGGAAAGAAAAAAACAAGATAAAGATAATAACTTTTTTAAGGGAGTATTATATGACATACGAATACGAAGGAAAGACAGAAAAGGAAGCCATTGAAAAGGCAGCTTCGGAACTCGGTCTTGAAAAGGATCAGTTTGATGTAGAAATTCTTGAATCACAGAAGAAAAGCCTTTTTAAGAACGGATATGTTAAGATCCGCGTTCACACAGTTGATTCTCAGAATCAGGTTTCATCAGAATTTGACGGAAAGATTTCCGATTCAGTTTCAAGGGCGGTAGTTTCAAATCCAATGCCACAGGATGAATTTGAACAGAAACTCGTAGACTTTACGAAGACTGTCGTAGAAAAAATGGGTTATGAAGTTGCAGTTGAGATCATGTTCCGCGAAGACAGAAAGATTGGTATCAAGCTTACAAGCAGCTCTTCTTCAATCCTCATTGGACGCAAGGGAAAGAATCTTGATGCACTCCAGCTCATCGTAAACATCTATGCAGGTCACCTTGGAAGGGAAGACGTACGCGTTATTCTCGATACAGAAAACTACAGGATCCGCCGCGAAGAATCCCTTGTTCGCCTTGCCTATGTAACAGCAGACAAGGTTCGTCAGAAGAAGACATCAATGCTTCTTGAGCCGATGAATCCTTTTGAACGCCGTCTTATCCATACAACTTTAAATGATATTGCAGATGTTGAAACCAAATCGGAAGGAGATGGTTTATATAAACAGGTACGCGTAATCTATAAGGGAGTACGCTGATAAATCAAAGCCCGAGAGGTGCTTATGAAAAAGCTGTTTATTTTTATGGCCGCCGTTGCCATGGGTATCGGTGGCAGTGCCTTTTCCTATACTGCAAGGGATATTGTAGGTGAGGAAAACTACGATATTCTTAAAAAGGAAGGCAAAATTCAGGTAAACAGGTTCAACGATGAATCAAACACTCTTGAACTTTTACCTGATACTGAAGTTTCTAAAAAGGTTTTTGGAGGATGGAAGGAACTCAACCTTACATCCATGACAGGAGAGAATCTATACCTTCTTCCAAAAAACGGGACTTCCATTGACGATGTTTCCGTAATACTCAGGGCTGTAAGCAGGCTTGAAGGAACGGAATATTATTCAAACAGGAAAAAAAGAACTGAAATTCTGTACAAGAATGCCTATTGCATAAAGGATGCTTCGGACAGGACAAAGGTTCCTGACATGACTGAAGGAAATGCAGACGGCCAGGTTCAATATTGTCTCCTTGATGATCATTCCCTTGGCAAGACAAACTACAGAATTTCTTATACACAGACGGCAGATGAAGTGGCTGCAGAATTTACTAACGTTAGTTCTGTAAGCTATGGACCTGTACGGGCAGTTTCAAACGGCAATCTTGTCATTGGAGCTGTCTTTATTGACTGTGGTGATGAATACCTGGTTTATATGGCCGAGAAAGCAGATTTCTTCAGTCTTGGTTTTCTTGAGGACAAGATAAAGAAATCCTTGCTGTCGAGGCTTGATGCAATCTATGGATGCTTCATGAAACAGGTGGGAGGAAATAAATGAAAAAACTGGTTGCGGCTTTGTGTACAGGACTTGTGTTCCTTTCGTTTGGAGGATGCAAGCCAAAGAAGACAGACAACAAAACAACAACAATAAAGAAGGAGGCTGTGAAAAACATGAGCGGCGAAAAATCAATCGAAGGAAAGGAAGGTCTTTTTGCTGTAATTTCTACAGACAAGGGAGACATTGCAATTGAACTTCTTTACAAGGATACACCAATGACAGTAACAAACTTCGTTGGTCTTGCAGAAGGAACTCTTGATGCAGCAAAGGGAAAGCCATTCTATGATGGCCTCAAATTCCACCGCGTAATTGCAGATTTCATGATTCAGGGCGGTGACCCACAGGGAACAGGTGCAGGTGGCCCAGGATATAAATTCGGCGACGAATGGTGCGACAAGTATCAGTTTGACAAGCCGGGTTACCTTGCAATGGCAAATGCAGGTCCAAACACAAACGGATCTCAGTTCTTCATTACACATGTCCCTACTCCATGGCTCAACGGAAAGCACACAATTTTTGGTATCGTAGTAGACGAAGAAAGCCAGGCAGTTGTAAACGCAGTTGCACAGGGCGATAAGATGAATTCCATCAAGATATACCGCAAGGGTGCAGATGCTGAAAAGTTCAATGCAACACAGTCAGATTTTGACAAGATGGTAGAAGTTGCAAAGAAAGCTGCTGCTGAAGCAAAGAAGAAGGCAAATGCTGCAAAGATTGCCGCTGTTGAAAAGGCTTTCCCAGGTTTTGCAACAGATGAAAATGGAATCTATTGGAAGACTAAAAAGGAAGGCAAGGGAGATAAGTGTGGTGCCAGAAAGATGGTTACAACTGAATACAAGGGATACCTTGTTGATGGTACTGTTTTCGATGGTTCTGCAAAACTTCTTAAGGGTGGACATGAACCTCTGGACTTTATGACAGCTGGCGGACAGATGATTCCTGGCTTTGACATCATGGTTCAGGACATGAAGGTTGGAGAATTAAGGACAATTGTTGTGCCAAGTGACCTTGCCTACGGTGACCAGGGTTATCCTGGAGTAATTCCTGGCGGCGCATACATTGCATTCGATATCGAGCTTGTAAAGATCAAATAAATTCAGCTTAAGGCTAAAAATACAGAAGGCTGCGGAAATAATTCTGCAGCCTTTTTTGTTTGGCTATGTCCGGAAATTGTATCATTGTCGGACTGGATCCTACAATCTTGAATATTAAAAGACCTCCGGGTTAAGCCCGAAGGTGACATTTGTTGCAAAAAACAACACTTTTTACGTACATAGCCTTTTGTAATAAATGTATAGGTAAATCCACTGAAATTTGGATAGAATTTCATAAAAAAGAGTAAATTCACAAGGAATTCACTGATTTATCCACATTGTTAACATGGTTTTCCACAAAATTCTGTGGAAAATTCACTTTAAATTTTACTTTTTCCACAAGTTATCCACAAATTGTGGAAAATTCAGTAAATTCTTGTATGGTAGAATTTGAAATAAGGGGTCTGTCCCCTTTGTTTAATCCATCTATGAAATAAGGGGTCTGTCCCCTTTGTTTAATCCATCTACAGCTGCTCAAGATTTGTAAGGTAATTGAACAGCTTTCCTTTCATCAGGAAGTCTATGAGGCCGCACTGGTCGATCATTGAAAGTGGGCTTCCAAAATCCTTGAATTTATCCTTGTATTTTTCTACGACCTTTTTTGGAAGGAACATAAAAGAAGTGCTTATGGACTTTGATATAAGGTTTGAAAAGCTGTTGATGTAGATCCATTTTTCCCTTGCGGTATAGTTTTCCGTTGTTTCATAATCGTGAGGTTCTGCTATGTTGTCGTATTCAAAAAGGTATCTGTATTCCTTTGCCTTGAGCCAGTTGAACATAAGCTGCTGGTCCTTTTTTGAAACCTTCTTTGACTCTATGGTTCTTGTCGTAGAAAGGAAAATCGTTACCTTCAGTTTTTCCATCATCGCAATCTGTTCTTCCGTGGTGTCCATATCGACGATGACCGTCTTTATTCCAGCCGCGTTGAAGGCACCTATGATGCTCTGGTCTATGTCGCTGGTAATTGCAGCCACAGGTTCTATTGAATCTGGCGATATTGAATTTTCTGCAAGCTGTAGAAGACCATGGATTGCCTTTGATGGATTGTAGAATTCCTCCAACTGAAGGAGATGGTAGATTGAATATGAAAGATTTGATCCAAGAACGATCTGCGCTGGATTGATGTCGATTTTATGGAACTTATAGATGAAAGCGGCAATGGCGATCCTTAAAGGTGCCTCTCCCTGTATGTCAGCTTTTTTGTCTCCCTCCAGGCGGTTATGGTGTTCCGCAAGGGCTGTAATGCAGCTGTCTATGAAGGCAGAATTTGGAGAAAGTATCTTTTCATCGCTGTTTCTTGAAGTAACGATGTCTCCAGAATTCATCAGGAATGAAACTTCTTTCTTTGCGCTTGTATTCGTTTCAATACCTTTTCTTTCTTCAGGAGAAGAAATTTCATCTGCAGAAAGAGTATCCCTAAGGATCATGGTCTCGTTCTTTATGAAGGAATCCGAGGAAGCATCCATGTTTGTAAGAACAAGGTCTGAATTGTCTACTGTTTCGGAAAGCGCAGCTGCGGTGCTGTTTCTGAGAAGGGAATCGACTGTAGGGATTTCGTTGTCTTCCTGGATGTCTCTTTCCGTGTTTACTGCAATCTTTGAATCGCTTGGAGCGGCGTCCTGGGGGTTCTTTACGAAAAATCCACTCTTTACGAGGGAATATATATATCCGTCCTTTTCAAGCTCACTGTAGGCCTTTGTGACGGTGTTGCGGCTTATTCCATAGTCTTCAGAAAGATTTCTAATTGACGGTAGCTTTGATCCTACAGAAAGTTCACCGACGTCGATCAGATCAACAAAAATCTGATACAACTGGTGGTATAGTTTTACTTTGCTTGATTTGTCCAGTTCAATTTTGATTTCTTTCACGGTAGGCTCCCAAATTTAAATCTGTCCCCATAAAACGGGTCTTTATATTATAAATTGGGAATAGCGAAAAAGCAAATGTTTTTAATGTTCTATGGGTACAAAAAAGTACCCCAGAACCTATGGTGGATACAGTATTAGAGTGAAAAGCTTTCAGGAAGAAGCTGTTCAAGGGTGAATATCCTGTATTCCTCCAGTGATTTTGCAAGGATGACCTTGAAATCCCTAGTGCAGAATTCAGCAAGAACCTGACGGCATACTCCGCAAGGGGGACAGAAGTCCTTTATCTGCCCTTCTGGACCTCCTACAACGGCGATGGCATCGAATTCCTTGACACCTTCGCTTACAGCCTTGAATACAGCGGTGCGTTCTGCGCAGTTGCTTGGTCCATAGGCTGCGTTTTCAATGTTGCATCCTGTGTAGACTGTCCCGTTTTTTGCAAGGAGAGCTGCTCCTACATGAAAGTGGGAGTATGGAACATAGGAATAATCCAGCATTTTGATTGCCTTTGCAATAAGTTCCTTGATGGCTGTCGATTCAAGCTCCATTCTGTCCTCCTTAGTCTAAAGTGACGCGTCTCTTTTTTGGATCTTCGTTTTCTTTGTAGAAAATCGCAACATTTCCGATGACCCTTACCAATGTTGATTCGGTGCGGCTGGCAATGTCCTCTGAATATTCCCTTTTGTCGTCCTTGTATTCATTGAACTTGACCTTGATGAGCTCATGGGATTTGAGTGTATCTGATACCATCTTAACAAGGTTTTCTGTAATTCCCTGCTGTCCGATGATTACTACAGGATTAAGGTCGTGTGCCTGTCTTTCAAGGGCTTTTCTCTGTTTGCTTGTCAATTCAATCATGGCTATAGGTTATCATGAATCGGCATCTTTATCCACACCAAAACCAAAAAGAGCATAATCCGCGCGACAAGGATCTCCTGGGAAAACAGTGTCCATAAGGGCCGTCAGCTGAAGGTCGATCCTGAAGGATGCTGCTGGAGCATTGCCCTTTGGAGACAGCGGAAGCAGGTTCAGAGCTGCGGCTTCCTGCATTACATGGGTATCCAATGGTAACAGAAGGTTCTGTTTGCTATACCAGTCCTTCCAAAGTCCAAGGTCAACTGGCGAACCGTCCCTAACCATCCAACGTAGAAACATGTTCATTCTTTTTGCGGCTGTACCCCTTGAATGTGGTATAAGGTGACAGTTTTGTGGAAAAAGGTTGCAGATCAATGGTGCCAGATATGCATTTGGGTCGGCTTGTCTTGTGTAGATGGATTTAAAATGGTTTCCGATGGAGCCAGATTCTTTAATGAAAGTGGCTGTGGTGTCAAAAAAAACAAGGAAATCATTGTGGGTGTACATCCTGTAGTAGGATCTGTTCCCTTCTGTAAAGAATTTTCTGTACCCTTTATTCTGTATCCATTTCATAAGGTCGGTTCCAGCTGCCTTTAGAACCTCTTCCGTGTGGGAAAGAATCTGGTCCCGTCTGCCAAATGCCATGTTGGCTGCGAGAAAGGCGGCTATTTCCTGTTCCTTGGGATCGGAATACTGGTGCATGAATTTCGAAGGATCCTTTGGGAGAAAGTCTTTGTTCTCGTATTTATCTGCAAGAGCTGTCAGTCTTTTGGCGGTTTCTTCTGTAAGCATGGTTGGATTATATACTTAAAGAAGAATGGCGGACAAGTTTATGACGACAGAAGTGATAATGACAAATGATGTATACAACGCTATAATATGGAAATATGTTGAACATCAATAACAATACTGCAAACGTAAAAAAAGAGATCCTTGTCCGCATAGCAAAGCTTCAGCTTGAAGGAAAGCTTGAGGAAGGAGTGCATTTCATTCCACGCGAAATGGTTCCCCGTGACAAGCCTCCCCTACGCTGCTGTATTTTCCACGATAGAGAAATAATCCGTATGCGTACCATTGCCCGTATGGGAATTTCTGTCGAGAACATTGATGAAGAAAGAACCCTTGGCTCTTTTGCGAAGGAAGCCCTTTCGCGAGAAAAGCCTACATGGCCAATGCTCACTGTTCTTCATGAAGCATGCAATGCCTGTGTCAAGGCACACTATATGGTCACCAATGCCTGCCAGGGATGCGATGCACGTCCTTGCAAGATGAACTGTCCTAAGCAGGCCATCACCGTTGACCGCCATGCCCATATCAACGAGGACCTTTGCATCAACTGCGGAAAATGTCTCGACAACTGTCCGTACCACGCAATCATAAAAATTCCAGTTCCTTGTGAAGAAGCCTGTCCTGTAGGAGCCATCAGCAAGGACGAAAGCGGACACGAAAGGATCGACTACCATAAGTGCATTTTCTGCGGAAACTGCATGAGGGAATGTCCTTTCGGCGCCATGATGAGCAAGAGCCAGCTGGTTGATGTAATCAAGCACATCATGGACGGCGGAAAAAAAGTTGTGGCACTTTATGCACCTGCCATAGCGTCTCAGTTTGATGCGGTTCCAGGTCAGCTTGAAAGCGCGTTCCTTAAGGCTGGTTTTGACCGCACCTGGGAAGTCGCCATAGGAGCCGACATCTGTGCGGATAATGAAGCTCGGGAATTTGAAGAGCGCATGGCACGTGGAGACAAGATGATGACAACCTCCTGCTGTCCTGCCTATGTTCGCGCAGTTAAAAAGCATGTTCCAGCACTTGCGGAATGTATATCTGAGACAAGGAGTCCAATGCACTATACGGCGGAAATTGCAAAAAAGGCAGACCCTGGATGTATCACCGTATTTATCGGACCTTGTCTTGCAAAGAGGCGCGAAGGCTTTGACGACGACATGGTTGATTATGTTTTAAGTACTGCGGACATAGAGGCACTTTTCATTGCAAAGGAAATCGATGTTTCAAAAATGGAATCTGCTCCAGGAACGATCATTCCTACTGCAAGCGGAAGGAATTTCGCAAAGTCTGGCGGAGTTCTTGATGCGGTAGCACTCAGGCTTACGGACAAGACCATTCTTCGTCCTGCAAAAATCAACGGACTTACAAAAAGCGGTATGAAGATGTTGAATGCTTACGGTCTCATAAACAGCGGTAAGATTCCGTTGAAACCTGATACGCCAAATCTCATTGAGGTCATGGCATGTGAAGGTGGATGCATCGGTGGACCTAGCATACGAAAGAATGTAAAGCAGGCTGAAACTCAGCTTGACAAGTATGTAGAGGCTGGGGCTCAGGATAAAAGCAAGTGATAGACAACGGGAAAGAGAGTTGATAAAAAATGGATAGGGAAAGCTACAAAAGAGCAAGTCGTTCACTTATTTTTACAGCATATACTCTGGCAATCGTATGTCTGATTCTTGAGGTGGTGATTTCAATTTTTGAATTCTCCGAATCTGGTGAAATCAGGGATGCAAAATGGGTTTTCCGCTGGATTGTCCTTTCAAATATTCTGAATGGAATGGTTCTTGCGGTGGAACATGTGCTCATGAAAATATTTGAAGGCAATAAGACGAAACAGTCCTATGTAATGAGCTTTTCTCTTGTTTCCATCTGTACCGTAATTGCATGTCAGCATTATTACTTTACGCTTACACAGATAATCTTTGTTATTCCTATTCTTCTTTCCGTGCCGATCATGATAAAGAAACTGAATGTACTTGTTTCCCTGTTCAGTCTCATAGGTGTGATACTTTCTTTCGTGTTCAGATACCATGATCTCAATTCACATAACAACTATTGGTCGGATCTGATCATCGGTATCGTCTATATTCTTTTTCTGGCGGAAATATCCTACCAGCTTGTATGCTATCTGCTTTCACAGAATAAAATCCTTCAGTCTTCAAAGGATGAGGCGGAAAAAGCAAACAATGCAAAGAGCGACTTTCTTTCAAATATGAGCCATGAAATCCGTACCCCGATAAATTCAATTCTTGGAATGAATGAAATGATTCTTAGGGAAAGCAAGGATGATGCGATATGCGGATATGCGGAAAACATAAACAGCAGCGGACAGGCACTTCTTTCCATAATCAACGACATCCTTGACCTTTCAAAGATCGAGTCGGGAAAGATAGAAATCGTTTCAAGTGAATACGACCTTAGGACCTTGATCCGCGAGACTGTCGTAATGGTAAGCGAAAGGATTGAAAAGAAGAACTTGAAATTTGAAATCAATCTTGATGAAAATCTTCCATCCGTGCTTTTGGGAGACGGTTCAAGGATACGCGAGATTCTTCTTAACTTTTTGACCAATGCGGCAAAGTACACGAGGGAAGGAAGCGTTACCTACTCCATCACGGGAGAGCGGAAGGTTGACAGCATTGAAATGCTTTTTTCGGTAAAGGATACGGGAAGCGGAATCCGTGAAGAAGACCTGAGGAAAATGTACGGCCGCTTTGAACGATTTGACATCGAACAGAACAGGAACATTGAGGGAACAGGTCTTGGACTGCGCATTTCTAAGCAGCTGGCAAAGCTTATGGGTGGAGACATTGAGGTGCAGAGTACCTATGGTGAAGGCTCTGAATTTGCACTAAGGATAATGCAGAAGATAATCAACTTTGATCCCGTAGGAAAGGTTGATTTCAAAAAATCTGCAGCGGGTCCTGCAAAGAAATATACGGTTCTGTTTACGGCGCCAACTGCAAAGGTTCTTGTAGTTGATGATATCGACCTGAACCTTTATGTAATTGAAAATCTACTTAAGCAGACTGCCATGAAGGTGGATCTTGCCCAGAGCGGCGATGAATGCCTAAAGATGTGCGAGAAGGAAAAATATGACCTGATCCTCATCGACCATATGATGCCTGGCATGAATGGAATAGAGACCTTTGGAGAGCTTAAGAAAAATGAAAACGGATTGAATAAAGACACTCCTTGTGTGATGCTGACGGCAAACGCCTTCAACGGAGCAAGGGAGACTTATGAAAAGGCAGGCTTTGTCGACTACATAACCAAGCCTATTGAATGTGATAAACTTGAACGAACCGTAAGCAGGCTGTTGCCTGAGGACAAGGTTTCCTACAACCAGTAGACAGGAGGAGTCTATGAAAAAATTTATGATGGCACTTGTTGCCTCCGTGTTTTTCCTTTGCAGCTGTTCAATGCTGAACAAGGAACCTGAAAAGAATGGAACAATCTCCATTGATTTTGGTGGCGGTACAAGATCCGTACTGAGCATGAATCCCCACAACATCACAAATCTTGTTGTTTCAATCGATGGACCTGTAGAAGATTCTAAGGAAGGCAAATGGGGAAGCCATATTGAATTTGAAAACGTGCCTGTGGGTGAGTATACGGTTTCCGTTGTTCCATACATTGGTGATGTTGCAGGAAAAAAGGTGTCGGTGACCGTTGAGGTATCGGCAAATGAAACTGCCGTTGCGGACCTTACTCTTGCCATAGAAAAAATACTGAAGACAAAATTTGTGATGTTTAATGCAGGCGCTAACAATTCTTATAAAGTTTACGACAGCGTAAGTAAAATACCTTCTGATTTTAAAATAAATGAAGGGGAAGTAGATTTTAAAAGCACATCATATGCCGAAGACAAGAATGGTGATATTTATTATCTGGACGCTGGTAATGTTAAGTGTAAAGGTAATGGTGATTTTAGTATTCACAACGAAAGTATTGGTGAAGACCATAATGTAAAACTATATTATGATGCCGTAAGTGAAGTTCTTTATCTTTTCAATAATTTCAATAGTGCCGGACAACTGTTTAAGGTTAATCTTGTAGAAAGAGAGATTGAAAATATAGGAAGTATTGAAGCAGGACAAATTGATAATAACTTGCTTAGCGGTTATAAAGGCTTCTGTGTGGAAGGAAATAAGTTTTTCCTGTATGGAGAAGAAGTAGAATACCCAGAGGGTGAACAAATGAAGTTTTGTGCAATTTATTATGGAACGATAGATGTAGAACAAAAATCCATTACTCAAGTTTCAAAAATGAAAGTAAATGACATTTTTGGTGATCAATATAAAAATGCACAGATTACGGATATGGTCATAATTGAAAAAGGCAAAATCCTGATGCTTCTGTCTCAAAATTTGCCGAGTTTCATGTCTAATCAAATTACTATAGATAATTATACAGGAAATGGCACAATATACAGCCGTGGTGCCATTGCTGAATTGTCTTATGATAATAATGGATTTATAAAAAACAAAATTGGCGGCTGGTTTGATGATTCAAAGAAAAGAACTTTAACTCAGAATGGAGAAAAACCTATGGCTTATAGTAATAGGGAAACTCTTCGAAATGTTGACCTTTATGGGCCGTCAAAAGCTGAAAGAAAAAATTATTTTTGCGGTCCAAAGCGCATTGTCTGCGTAAGGCCAAAGGAAGTTTACATTGTAGATGAAGGTGTAAATGTTCGTCTTGCTGACTGGACAAGACGCCATGATGGCTGCCAGGATATTATATACCCGGGTGTTCCAAATGGAATTTATCAGCCTGACTCTGTTGGCCGGTCGGGAAATATATTCAGGGTTTCCCGCATTGTAAAGGTAAATCTTGACAACTTTGCGATGAATGTAGAAAAGGAAGCTGTTGTGCCTCTTTTCAAAATTAGTGCTACTGAAACTGGTGGTCAGGCTAGCTATTCATCTAGCTTTAATAGTAACGACTTTATTTTTTCTAGCATTTCTGTATCTGGCTCATCAAATAATCTAGGCTATGTTGAATGTCCTACGACAGGTTACCTTGGCGTTCATCCATTCATGGAAGAAGAATAATCCATGGCAAGGGGGTAAAGATGTTGTTTTGTAAAAATAAATCTGTACCCCCTGACGTTTCTGTCTGTATCCCAGTATTCAATTCCGAAAAATATCTTGGACGCTGCCTTGAATCCGTCAAAAATCAGGATTTTAAGAATCTAGAAATAATCATAGTAAATGACGCTTCTGTGGGTACAGATGAAAGTAGGTGCAGTTGTAAAAAAATAGTAAAAAAAGTCCTTGGAAAGGCAAAAATTCCTTATTCTTACATAAGTCACAATGTAAACCTGGGCATAATGGAAACAAGACGGGATTGTGTGACCTATTCTTCTGGAAAATACATATTCTGCATTGACAGCGATGACTTTCTTGAAAATTCCCGTTATCTATCTTTGCTTTATGAAACCGCCGAAAGGGAGGGTGCAGATATTGTCAATTCCCGCGCCCTTTGTTATAGCGATGATCCTAAAAGAATGGAGCCAGTTTTAAAGGTTCAGCAGAAAAAGATGGATCAAACAGTAACTGGCCCCATTGAAGGTGACAGAGCAATCTTTGACAGTTTCCTTATCAAAAAGGAGCATCTTGGTTATCTATGGGCAAAGCTCATACGACGGGAGCTCTTTGAAAAAGCATTGGAATGCATTCCCTGCACCTTCTGTACCATGGGAGAGGATTTGCTCCTATATTCATTCCTGTCCCTTTTTGCAAAAAAATATTACGGCATAGCGGAAATGTGCTACAGGTACAGTGTGGATGGCGGTATTTCCAGCGAGCAGATGGTGACAGATATGGATAGGTGGTACAAGGTCTGTTCTGCCAGTTCTGTTTTTACGGTTCTCTTTACCTATATTCAGGAACATTATGAGGAATTCACGGTGGCAGAAAGAAATGAAATCAGGCGTATTGCAAATGGATTTCTTTTGAACAACCTTAAGCAGCTGGAAATGCGTGTGGTTCCAGAATTGAAAGAGGAAGCATATGGCCTCCTGTGCGACATGTGGGGTGCAGATTATGTAAAGCTTATTGAAAAATCGACAATTCTGGGTACAGATTTCAGCTGCTGATGTAAAACTACTTTCGCTTTATTGTAAGTTTAAGGTCGTCCTTTACCTTCCCTTCATCAATGATTTCAAAGTCTTCTTCTGAAAGTATCTTGATGTACACAAAATCCATGTCGTCTATGTCGTCGCTGCATGGGTTGTCAGCCCAGGTCTTTCCTGGTTTTATCTTTATTGTCTTGCAATGCTTAGGTTCTTCTTCGTAATGTTTTCCGATTGCACCTTCTGCGATTTTTCCAAGCATTCCCTTTGATTCTTGTTCAAAGATGTCGATCTGAAGAAGAAGATTGGTGGTGTTTTCTATGACAAGCTCGTCATCCACATCTTCTGGAATCGCGAATTTCTGATAGCCTCTGTCAAGAAGATCCTGTCCTATTTCGATGTCCTTGTTTTTTGCTTTTTCAGTTTTGCTGAAGTTCTGTGAAAAAGATAATGAGGCTAATGCTGTCAAGATTGCTGTGATGGTAATAAGTTTTTTCATTGTTTATTCTCCTTAATGGATAGTATAGAATTATTTTCTAAAAAAACAAGAAATAAAAATGACATAAGTCAAATAAATGTCATAGAAATTCATTGAAAATTATTATTTACTATAGTAAAATACAACACTAAAACACACTTAATTGGATTTGTAAGGGGTTATATGAACAAGATTATCGAAATGAAACACCTTTCAGAGGCTGTTTACTACATGAAATTTGAAGCTCCAGATATTGCAAAGAACCGCAAGGCTGGACAGTTTTTGATTGTAATGGTTGATCAGGATTTGAATGAACGCATTCCTCTTACAATCGCTGATGCAAATGCAGAAGAAGGTTGGGTTGCAATCGCTTTCCAGCCAATCGGGGCATCTACAATGAAGCTTGCACAGCTCAAGGCAGGCGATTACCTTGGTGGTGTGCTCGGACCTCTTGGAACTCCTTCCGTAATTGAAAAATATGACCGCCCTGTAGTTTGTGTCGGTGGTGGATTCGGTACAGCTCCACTCTACCCTATCGTTCAGGCACTCAAGGCTGCAGGCAACAAGGTTATCCTTATTGAAGGTGCACGCAACAAGGACCTTCTTATTTTCGTTGATGAAATGAAGGCTGTCTGTGACGAAGTTATCATCTGTACAGATGATGGTTCTGAAGGACGCAAGTGCCTCGTTACAGAAGTTCTCGATGAACTTTGCCAGAGCCAGGTTCCTCCTGCAGAAGTTATCGCAATCGGACCTCCAATCATGATGAAGTTCTGTGCAGCAACAACAAAGAAGTACAACATCAAGACAACAGTTTCTTTGAACACAATCATGATCGACGGAACAGGTATGTGCGGTGGTTGCCGTGTAAGCGTTGGCGGAAAGACAAAGTTCGTTTGTGTTGACGGTCCTGACTTTGACGCTCATGAAGTTGACTGGGACAACATGATGATGCGCATGAAGAGCTTTGCAAAGGAAGAACAGGAAGCAAAGCATAAGTGCAATATTGGACTTAATCATTAAAAAAAAGAATGAACAGCTCCCGTCGGGAACCATCCCTCGAAAAAGGCTTCGGTCCTTTGGCCCTGCAGAATTTTTTCGAATGATGAACCCCGACTCCGCAGTTCATTCATTGCCGTTCATTAAGTCCAATCTTAGGAGATACGAAATATGAGTCATAAGACAGTTGAAGAATTAAAGAATATAGCAATTGAGGAACAGAAAAAGATCGAAGGAAAGGAACTTAAGAATCCTGACCGCATGAAGATTCCTCAGATGGAAATGCCTTCTGGAGAACCTCTTGTTCGTGCTCGCCAGATGACAGAAGTTGCACTGGGATACACAGCAGAACAGGCAGTTGTTGAAGCACAGAGATGTCTTCAGTGCAAGAACGCTCCTTGTGTTTCTGGATGTCCTGTAAACGTTCAGATTCCTTCATTCATCGAGCAGGTAGCAAAGGGTGAATTCAAGAAGGCTGTTGACATCATCAAGGGAACAAACCTTCTTCCTGCAATCTGTGGTCGCGTATGTCCACAGGAAAAGCAGTGCCAGGGTCAGTGTACTGTAGGTAAAGTTTACAAGAACGCAGAAAAGTCAGTTTCAATCGGTCGTCTCGAACGCTTTGTTGCAGACTACGAAAGGAACAACAACCTTACAACAGCTCCAGCAGTTGCAGCACCAACAGGAAAGAAGGTTGCAATCGTTGGTTCTGGTCCTGCAGGTTTGACTGTAGCAGCAGACTGCCGCCGTGCAGGTCACGATGTTACAGTATTTGAAGCTTTCCACAAGGCTGGTGGTGTTATGGTTTACGGTATTCCTGAATTCCGTCTTCCAAAGGCTATCGTTCAGAAGGAAGTTGAAAACCTTGAGAAGATGGGAGTCAAGTTTGAATACAATACTCTCGTTGGACGCACAACTTCAGTTCAGCAGATTTTGACAGACAAGGGATTTGACGCAGCATTCGTTGGAACAGGTGCAGGTCTTCCAAAGTTCTTTGGTATTCCTGGTGAAAATTACATCGGTGTTTTCTCTGCAAACGAATACCTTACACGCGCAAACCTTATGAAGGCTTACGATACAGAACATGCCGACACACCTTACTTCCACGCAAAGACAGTTGTTGTCTGTGGTGGTGGTAACGTTGCAATGGACGGTGCCCGTATGGCACTCCGTCTTGGTGCAGAAAAGGTTTACGTTGTATATCGCCGTTCAAGAAACGAAATGCCTGCCCGCCGCGAAGAAGTTGCACACGCAGAGGAAGAAGGAGTAATCTTCAACTTCCTTGAAAACCCTGTTGAGATCCTCGGCTACGATGATCCTGCCGACAAGGAAAACTTTGGAAAGGTTCGCGCAGTAAAATGCCTCAGCTATGAGCTTGGTGAACCAGATGAAAAGGGTCGCCGCCGTCCAGTTGAAATCAAGGGCTCTGAACACGAGATTGCTTGTGATGCTGTAATCGTTGCACTCGGTAACAACTCTAACCCATTGATTCCTGCTACAACTCCAGAAATCAAGGTTGACGACCACGGTCACATCACAGTTGATGAAAAGCAGGCAACAAGCATGACAAAGGTTTGGGCTGGTGGAGACATCGTTCTAGGGGCTGCAACAGTTATCCTTGCCATGGGTGAAGGACGCAAAGCAGCTGCTTCTATCAACGAGTACCTTGCAAAATAATTTATCTTGATTCGCTAGTTTTGCGATAGAATCCGTCCTGTTAACTCAGGGCGGATTTTTTTTCGTGTGGAGGATTATTGCTGACATTCTGATGTCTGGTTGCTCATTGGGTTCATTTTTTTTATGTGATATAATCACTGCAATAAATAAAAGTCGAAAGGAAGAAACATGAAGAAAATTTTCAGCTTTATAATTTTTGGAATATTGTGTTGTTCTGCATGGAGCCAGACCCTCGAACAGAGAATCAGGAAGGTTCTTCTAGAAAACCGTTTCACTTCATCCGGCATATATGATTATGATTCATACTCATTCAGCGAAGAGAATGGAAATCTCCTCTGGAAAAAGGAAAGCAACAATGAGTACGGATCCTACACTCTTGGAGGAGAGGCTGAAATAAAGGGAAAGAAAGTTCTTGTTTATTACAAATGGTGCTCTGAGGGTGCTGAATGGCATTTTGGCGGCGATGTGAATGATGTGGGCTGGAAGGGGGCCCGGGAATTGCAATTCGAAGGGCTTGATCCTGATATCGGTTTTGAAGATTGCCGGTACAAACTTGGCTACTACAGAGGCGGAAAAGTGAATGTGGGAGACAGAATTCTCGTGCAAGGAGCTGAAGCTGTAAAGGCAGATGAAATTCTTGCAGTGAACGCAACCTGCACCACATACTGCACTCCCGATGAAAACGGACCGTTGTCGCCAAGAAGCATCATCTACAACAGGTTGGAAGGTGAAAGCTACATAGACATCAACTGTGCAAGAATTCTTCCGGGTGCAATGATTCCTGTCCGCGCAAAAATTCCCGGAGCAAAAAATCTGAAGGGAGAAAAGGGGACCTGGTATTACGGTGCTGTTTTCGCTGAATCCTCATTCTGGGAGGATAATACCTGGTTCTTTGTTCCCGACAGCGCGGAAAGAAAAGTCAGGAAAGATTTTGGAAAATTTGAAGCATACGAAGGCCCCTACCATATTCTGGATTTTGAAGCTTCCTATTTGGCCGAAGCAAGGAGACTTGGACTTTCCCACACCACCCATGAACAGAAAGACTCCTTGTATACCGGCAGTCCCATGAGAGACCCCTACGACGAATTCACAAGAGTGTTGCCTGAGCTCATCACGAAAACAAAACTTGAAGAAGGAAAATTCTATGTCCTTGAGGACAACCTTAAGATGCGCTCTGGACCAAATCTTTCGGATGAAAAAATGACAACGGCTTTGAAAGGAACCAAGGCAAAAATCCTTAAGTGCGGCCGCTACGAAATCATCGACAGCATCCACAGCAGATGGGTTCAGGTTGAATTTGAATCCGGTGCAAAGGACAAAGACGGAAAAAGTTTTGACGCAAAGAAATCATACTGGTGTTTCGGCGGATATCTCAAATAATGAGATTGGATTTCCTGTTAAAGAATCACAGGAATTTCAGAACCGATTGAAAGGCTGTCCGGCGTGACCTTGCAGTTGTAGCAGAGGACTTCCACTCCTTTGCTTGCTGCAAGACGCAGTGCATCGCCAAAGGCCTTGTGTGTTTCATCGTTGGGTGAAAAGTCTTTTGCCTTTTCCATCTGAATTAATATGAAGATAGCAGTTCTGTATCCCGCTTCCTTTGCTTCAATAAGTTCTGTTAGATGCTTCACTCCCCTTTCTGTAGGTGCATCAGGAAATTTGCAGTGGCCGTCAAATTCCAAAGTACAGCCTTTTACTTCAAGTAGAAATTTTTCCTTTCTCCGTTCCATGTAAAAATCAACGCGGCTCTTGCCGTAAGTGTATTCGGGTTTTATAAAATCATAGTCTTGCTTTGAAAGCCATTCCCCAACGACCTTGTTTGGCGCCTGGCTGTCCATATTGATGAGGATTGTTTTGTTGTTTTTACAACATTTTTCTACTGCGACCAAAGAGTATCGAAGTTTGCGTGTACCCATGCGGCCTTCAAAATCCTCAAGATAGACTTTGGTTCCAGGAACAAGAAGTTCCCTGCAGCGGCCCGTGTTTTTTACATGTACGGTTTCTTCCTTTCCATCAATTTCAACATGGGCGATGAAACGATTTGGTCGGGAAATGAAAATGCCTTCTACGATTTTCTGATACTTCATGGATCAGTTGGAATTGTATGATGAATACAGGTTTTCAAGAATGGTTCTGCATTCAAGAAAGTCGGAGCAAAGTTCTGGATCAAAATGAGATCCAGAAGATTCTTCAACGATTTTAAATGCCTTGTCGTAGTCAAAGCTGTCCTTGTAGACCCTTCTGCTTACAAGAGCATCAAAGACATCAGCAAGGGCCATGATGCGGGCTTCAAAAGGAATTTCATTTTCCTTAAGTCCTTCAGGATATCCTTGGCCGTTCCATTTTTCATGATGGTAGTGGGCAACGTTTACGGCAATGTTTTTAAATGCAGGATCGTCCGCATTGTTGAGGATCTTGTTTACAATGACCGCTCCCTTTGCGGAATGAAGCTTCATTATTTCATATTCTTCAGGTTCAAATTTTCCTGGCTTGTTGAGGATGAGGTCTGGAATTGCGATTTTGCCGAAATCGTGGAGAGGTGCCGCCTTGATAATGCGTTCTGAAAATTCTTCCGTAAGTTCTGGGTATTTTTCCTTTTCAATGAGATGCTGGACAAAAATTTTAACGACATCACTTGTACGCGCGATGTGGCCGCCCGTGTTGTTGTCCCTGTTTTCAACGATGTTTGCCATGCTGATGAGGATGTCGTTTTGGATCTTGAAAAGCTTTTCGGTCTTCTTTTCTACATCTTCTTCAAGCTTGTTCTTGTAGTTTTCGATGAGCTTTGTATATCTTTGAATCTGTGTATCGTCGGATAGAAATATGACATGGACTTTTGATCCGAATTCAACAAGGTCATAGATTCTTGCGCCGATGATTTTTTCTCCGCATTCAAAATAGGAAATGCGTGTGGAGAATTCTTCTAGCCAAAGTGAAATGGTCTTTAGGAATTCCGTTGAAGGGTTGTCGATGCTGCAGTCAAGCTTAAGGTTCAGGATTTCTGGAAACCATAGCTTTGCAGTTGTGTCAGAGCCAAGGTATTTTCCTTTTTTGTTGAATATCATGAAGCCCGTTGATTTTGTCTCGTCAAAGTATCTGGTGGAAATTTTTTTGATGTCGTAAAGACGGATTCTTGCGAGCAAAAGAAAAATCATTGTTTCTGAGATGACGTAGGATACGGGAACCATGGAAATCTTCCATCCAAAAACTTGCTGAAGACCATAGCAAAGGGCACTTAAGATCATCGAGACGATAAGCAGTCCGCTTGTAATGAAAGATACTTCATGCTTTTTTGAGAAAGATCTGATGGCGATGAAAAAGCCTATGATGTTTGTTCCTGCGATGTAGATGTAGTAAAGGTTGTGCAGTATTCCGTATTTTTTCTTGAGGAATGTTATGCCGTTGTCCTTTATGATGTAAAGGCTCTTGTAGTAGAGGGATGTGTACTTAATGGTGCAGGTACAGATGAATATGACCACCGCAATGCTCAAGGCTGAAACAAGAAGAATTTTTTTCAGGTTGAACCTACATAGGTCCGTGTAGCACATGACCATGAGGATTGGGGCAAAGCTTGCACCTAGGTAAAGGATCTGGTTTGCAAAGACCGCAGTCTGCATTTCTTCGGCACAGGCTGTCTGAAGGAATCCAAGGCAAGCCAGTGTGATGGAAATGAAAAGCATGTGGTAAAAAATGGAAATCTTGTTGTGAAATACAACGGCCGCAAGGATGATCAGAAAAAGAGAATAGAAGAATGCAAAATTGTAGATGTGGATGATAGGATTCATAGCCTATAGAAGTTTGTCCTGTCGTATTACAAGTCTTAGGGCTTCTACACCAACCTGAACTGCAGATGATGTGTCTTCGCTCATTTCCTGGTCAAGACCGAGTTTTTCCCTTTCCTGGTTCCAGATTACATGGAAACAGCTTCCGCAACGGCAGCCAAGGGCAGCGGCAACTACAAAGAGTGCTGCGCTTTCCATTTCGCTTGCCTTGACCCCAAGCTTTTTCCAGGTGTCCCATTTCTGAAGAAGTTCATAGTAAACGGGAGATTTTTCAGGACTGTGCTGTCCATAGAAGGAATCTTTGTTCTGAACGACTCCAGTACACCAGCGTTTTTCAAGATTCTTGCAGGCCTGTACGAGAGCTGTTGTGATTCCAAAGTCAGGAACCGCTGGATATTCAATTGGGGCATATTCGCAGCTTGTGTGTTCGTAGCGGATGGCACCTGTTGCAACGACAACATCACCGCTTTTTACGTCAATGTCGATTCCGCCGCAGGTACCGACACGGATGAAGGTATCGGCACCGATGTTGTGGAGCTCTTCCATGGCAATTGATGCAGAAGGACCGCCGATTCCTGTAGAACAGACTGAAACCTTTTCGCCTTCCAGGGTTCCTGTCCAGATTGTAAATTCTCGGTTTGAGGCAACAAAGTGTGCGTCGTCAAAAAGTCTTGCGATGGATTCAACGCGTCCTGGATCTCCAGGGAGAATTACATATCGACCGACGTCTCCTGGTACACAATGGATATGGAATTGTTTTTCTAGCTGCTGCATGGGTTGCCTCCAATAGTATGATATACTTCCATTATAACATGGAATTTTAATACAATGGAGAAGAAAAATTATTGTTAGATTATCGATTCTTCATTATATTGTATTCGTAATAAAATGAAGGGGATTAAAATGAGCAAAAAAATGACGGCGACGGATGCGGTTGAACTCGTAAAGAAATACAGTGAGGAAATGCCTTCGAAAGCAGCGGCAAAGGTCCTCAACGACATGGCGCAGGTAATCTTTGTAAAGAAGGAATACGATGCTTTTTCAAGCAGAAGGGAAGGAAACGACATATATGCCTTGATTGCGTCAGAGGCAGAAAATCCTACGGAAAAGTTTGAGAGTGAAGACGAGGCCGATAAAGCCGTGACAAATCATCCTAAGCGCTACCTTAACAAGAGCGGAATCGAAGCCATAGACATCATAGAGCTGTTTACAAGCGGAATTACTGGTGGGGCGGCCTTTAACCTTGGAACCGCAGTAAAATATCTTGCCCGCCTTGGAAAAAAGACAAAGAACGTGCAGGAAGAATGGAAAAAGGTTAAGTGGTACATGGATCGCCTTATAGATGCAGAAAATGTTGAAATTCAATAGGTGACATCAAAAAAGAACTATCGTATGGTTGTATAACTAACGGTAGTTCTTTTAATTTTAAAGCAGGTGTCGGGATGTTGCTCCTGGTAAGGAAATTTCCTTCATAGAACAAAAATTTTTTGACAAACAATCTAATCACGATATCATTGAATCCATGACGAATCTTAAGGGAAAATGGGCTCTTATCACAGGAGCAAGCAGAGGCTTGGGAAAGCTTTCTGCACAGTTTATGGCTGCTAAGGGATGCAATCTTATCCTTCATTCAAGGAATAAAAGCCATTGTGAATCTCTTGCAAAGGAATTGGAGGCAACAGGCATCAAGGTTCACTGCGTGCAGGCTGAACTGAACAATCTGGATGAAGTAAAAAAGATGCTTGCTGATATCGATGCGCTAGGAGTCAATGTGGAAGTTGTGCTAAACAATGCAGGACTTCAGATTGCCTATCGAACGGAATACCTTACGACACCAGCGGAAGACTATGAAGTCAGCTTCAATGTGAACACAATCGCTCCAATGATGATCTGCTATCACTTTCTGCCAAAAATGATAAAGAATGGTTTTGGAAGAATCGTGAACACGACAAGTGGAATCGACAGGGAACCACAGCAGGCAGGATATTCTGCAAGCAAGGCAGCCCTGGATAAAGTTACGAGGGATCTTGGAACTACGGTCGAAGGAACAGATGTTATGATCAATCTTGCGGATCCAGGATGGTGCCGTACCGACCTGGGAGGAAGCAGTGCACCAAATGCACCAGAGAGTGCAATTCCTGGTGTCATCCTCGGGGCTTTTGCGGACGACAAGAAGTCTGGAAGAATTTTCCATGCACAGGATTATGCAGGAATGACTTTGGAAGATGCCCTTAAAAAGGCAGGCTGCTAAAATAAAAAAGGGGCTGTCCCAAAAGTATGTTTTGTGGTGGTTGAGCTTGTCGAAACCACCATAGCTGGTATCTTGGTCATTTCGACAGGCTCAATGACCGCTAGCATAAATACTTATTAGACAGCCCCTTTCGTTTTCAGCTGAGGTTTAGAATTACTTCAGGATTTCAAGCTTAACGATGTCAAGGTTGTACAGTTCGATAGGCTGTCCAACTGTATGGATGGAAACTGTCTTGATGTTTCTTGGGTTGAATGGAACCTTCTTTCCCCATGGCTCCTGTGTAAGCTTGTTGAAAGGAATTATAAGTGTATTTTCCTTTGCTGTTGTTGGGAATGTAAACTGATGGAAGCAGTAGTCTGGTCTGTCGTTTGTCTCGACGCGAACGCTGTATTTCTTTCCGTCACCTTTGACTGTGAGTTTGATGCCTTTTGCTGTTTTGAGAGCTTCAAGGAATTCAGCATCATCTGTGCGGATGCCTGCATATCCATACTGATACTGTGTAGTAACTGTTCCAGTAAAGTTTACGACTCCATTGTTCTCGGTGGCAGTTGCTGTGCTTGATCCACCGTTTCCTTCTGCGTCATCATAGGCAACCCAATTTCCTGCAACCTGTGCAAAAAGTCCTGAGCACATAAGTGCTGCTGCGAAAACCAATAAAAGTTTTTTCATTTATAATTTCCTCCATAAATAAGAATACAATACTTTGAAGATCACGCAATAAAAAAAAACGCATTTCAAAATTATATGACACACAAAGGAAAATTGTGTTATGAATTCACCCTAAATCTACATGGGTTTGCTATTTATCAATTTGCATACTATAATTTGAGCATGCTTGAAATTAATGTAAGTTCAAAATCACCTGCTGCGTTGACAGCGGCCCTCAAGAAGATTAAGGAAATGTCTTCATCAGGCAGCGTTTCTAAGGAATCTGCGGTCCATATCATTCTTGAGCCTGGAATATACAGGGAATCTGTGCGCTATAATCTTCCAAATCCTATTGTCATTGAAAGCCTGCCTGGCACAAAGGCAGATGACTGTGTCCTAAAGGCAGATAACTGTGAATCATACAACAAGGGGATCAACAACAGAGGTGTATTCGTATTTGGACCTAACGTAACAAAAGTAACACTCAGGAATTTCACCATAGAAAACACACATGTAAAGACCGTTGAAGAAGGCAGCACTTTGGCTGATTGTGCAGAGGCCTTGGTCTGGGGCAACACATCAGGCTCCCTTTCCTGCAACGGAATGAAAATCATCGGAAGGCAGAATACTCTTTATGTAAAGGGAAACAGCTGCTTTACGGAATGTACAATCTCTGGAGACAAGGATTTTATCTACGGAGAGGCGGAGCTTTCATACTTTGAGGACTGCGATATCAAGGTTCGTGAGGATAACCTTGGTGAAAGGGATGCATATATCGTCAACAGCCAGTCTCTTGCAGAAAAGCCAGGTTTTGTATTTAAGAACTGCCGTTTTACAGGTGACAGAAAGACAAAGACTACAGCCTATGTGATCCGTACTGACGGAAAAGGCAGTGCCACAAGCCAGAAGAACTGGGACAATGTTGCTCTCATCGATTGTGTAATAGATGACTGGTATTCACCTGAAATCGTATGGGACGATGACATGAACCTTACCATCTTCCCTCGCGGAAATGCAAAGAACGGAATCCGTGAATACGGTACAAGAACAGCAGATAAAAACGGAAAGATCGAGGCTGCAGATACAGCCCGCAGAAGCATCATGTCATACACTTTGACAGAAGAAGATTATTTCAAAGGATATGCAAGCCGCTTCCTTATTCTTCAAGATACACCGCTGGCAGGAAACTAGATGAAAGTCGTTACATTCGGCGAAGTGATGCTACGCATTGAACCAGAAGGATACTATCGCTTTGTTCAGTCAGATAAAATGACAACAACCTTTGGAGGGGCTGAGGCAAATGTTGCCGTTTCCCTTGCCAATTTTGGTGCTGATTCGGTCTATGTAACAAAACTTCCAGTCCATGAAATCGGTCAGTGCGCGGTAAACGCATTGCGCCGTTTTGGAGTAAACACTTCCTTTATCACCCGCGGCGGAAACCGTGTGGGAATATACTTCAATGAACGCGGTGCAAGCCAGAGACCTTCAAAGTGCATCTACGACAGGGCTGGTTCTGCCATTGCGGAAAGTACGTCTTCTGATTTTGACTGGGACAGGATTTTTGAGGGTGCCGACTGGTTCCATCTGACAGGGATAACACCTGCCCTTGGAGGCAACCTTCCTTCAATCTGCATCGAGGCATGCAAAAAGGCAAAGGAAAAAAACATACCCGTAAGCGTAGACCTCAACTATCGCAGCAAGCTTTGGACAAAGGCAGAGGCAAAGGAGACAATGGAAAAGATTGCGCCTTATGCCGATGTGTGCATTGCCAATGAGGAAGATGCAAAGGATGTCTTTGGAATTGAAGCTGACGACACGGACATTGAAAACGGAAAACTCAACAAGAACGGCTATAAGACTGTAGCAAAAAAACTTGCAGACAAATACGGATTCAAGAAAGTTGCAATTACACTTCGCACATCAATAAACGCAAACATAAACCGCTGGACTGCCCTCTACTACGACGGAACGGACTATTATTTTAGCCGCGAACATGAAATGATGATCGTTGACCGTCTTGGCGGCGGAGACAGTTTCTGCGCGGGACTCATCTATTCAATCCTCAGCGGAAAATCTTCCTTTGACGCTGTGGAATTTGCAAGCGCCGCTTCGTGTCTCAAGCATTCCGTTGAAGGTGACTTCAACATGGTAAGTGCAGAAGAAGTTGAACGCCTTGCGGCAGGCAATGCCAGCGGAAGAATTCAACGCTAGACGACGAAAGTTAATGAAAGCATCGGCCTCTAGAGAACAAATGCTTTCGTCCTTTCGCTCTTCGCCCTTCAATTTACAATAAACCCCATTTCTTCTATAATAGGCGAATGTTTCGTATCTATGTAGAAAGAAAGGCTGGCTTTGAAAATGAAGCAGCCCGCATCAAGTCCGAAATCAACGGATTTTTGGGAATTAGTGGTGTTAACGGTGTTCGCTATTTCAACCGTTACGATGTAGAAAATGTTGCAGACGCTGTAGCAAAAGTAGCAGCCACACGCATTTTCTCAGAACCTCAGAGTGACTTCGTTACATTTGAAGAACTTGAAGTTCCTGCTGGCAATCAGGTAATCGTCTGGGAATTCCTTCCAGGACAGTATGACCAGAGAGCCGACAGTGCTGAACAGTGTCTTTCACTCCTTCGCGAAGGCATGAAATCAGAGACTACAGTCGGAACAGAACCTCCACGCGTAAGGTGTGCAAAGGTTGTTCTTCTTGAAGGAAACATTTCAAAGGATGAACTCCTCAAGATTCAGGGCTACCTTATCAACCCTGTAGACAGCCGCCTTACAGATTCAACAAAGCCTGCGACACTCAAGATGGATGCAATGAATCCTGCCGACATTCCGACAGTTGACGGATTCAATGCAATGGACGAAGCAAAACTTGATTCATATCGCAAGGAACTTGGTCTTGCCATGGATCTTCTCGACATCAAATTCCTTCAGGACTATTTCAAGAGCATCAACCGTGATCCGACAATCACAGAAATCCGTGTTCTTGATACATACTGGTCTGACCACTGCCGCCACACAACATTCCTTACAAACCTTGACGAAGTAAAGATTGCTGACGGTCCTTATGCAAGCCTCTTTAAGAAGTCTTACGAAAACTACACTGCAATGCGCACCGACCTTTACGTTGGACGCAAGGACAAGCCTGTTACTCTCATGGACATGGCATGCATCGCAGCAAAGTACCTCCGCAAGAACAACAAGCTTGATGACATCGAAGTAAGCGCAGAAATCAACGCATGTTCAGTTTTCGTTGACCTCCACTACACTACTGATGCAAACGGAAACCCAATCGACGAAAATTCACCGGAAGCTACAGAACGCTGGCTTCTTCAGTTCAAGAACGAAACACACAATCACCCTACAGAAATCGAACCATTTGGTGGAGCTGCAACCTGTCTTGGTGGTGCAATCCGCGATCCACTTTCGGGACGCTCATGGGTTTACCAGTCAATGCGCATTACAGGGGCTGCAGATCCAACAGTATCACTTGCAGAAACTCTCAAGGGAAAGCTGCCACAGGTAAAGATCTGTCGTGAAGCAGCCCAGGGATTCTCTTCATACGGAAACCAGATCGGTCTTACAACAGGTCAGGTTCAGGAAATCTACCACCCAGGCTATGTTGCAAAGCGCATGGAACTCGGTGCAGTTATTTCCGCATCTCCTGCTGACCAGGTACTCCGCGAAGAACCTGATGCAGGCGATGTAGTAATCCTCCTTGGTGGTGGAACTGGCCGCGACGGTATCGGTGGTGCTACAGGATCATCAAAAGTACACACAACAAAATCAGTTACAACTGCTGCCGCTGAAGTTCAGAAAGGTAACGCAGTAGAAGAAAGAAAGATTCAGAAGCTCTTCCGCAACAAGGAAGTCTGCAAGATGATCCGCCGCTGCAACGACTTTGGTGCAGGTGGTGTTTCGGTTGCCATCGGTGAATTGGCACCAGGTCTTGAAATCAACCTTGATATGGTTCCAAAGAAGTACGACGGACTCGACGGAACAGAACTTGCAATTTCAGAAAGCCAGGAAAGAATGGCTTGTGTTGTTCGCAAGGGCGATGTAGAAAAATTCATCAAGGCAACAAACGACGAAAACCTCAACGCAGTTGTAGTTGCAGAAGTTACAAATACAGACAAGCTTGTGATGAAGTGGCGCGGAAAGACAATCGTAGAACTTGACCGCTCATTCCTGGACGCAGCAGGTGCAGAACACCACGCAGTTGCAGAAATCGAAAGCCCAGCCCCACAGGCTGAATCACCACTTGTTAAGCCACTTGATGCAGTTGCAGAAGTCCTCAAGGAATACGATGCAGCAGCAGAATCAATCGACAGCGACAAGCTTGAAGAAGCATGGCTTGCAAACATGAATGACCTTGCATGCTGTTCACAGCGCGGACTTGGAGAACGCTTTGACGGTTCCATCGGTTCAGGTTCCGTACTCTTCCCTTACGGCGGAAAGTACCAGGGCACACCGGAAGCTGGTATGGCTGCAAAGTTCCCGGTTCTTTCACCAAGAGAAACTTCAACAGTAAGCCTTATGTCATACGGATTCGATCCTCGCGTTTCAAACTGGTCTCCATGGCACGGTGCACAGACAGCAGTTCTTTCATCACTTGCAAAGATTGCATGTATGGGTGGAAAGCCTGAAGCATGTCGCCTTACATTCCAGGAATTCTTTGGTCGTGCAGTAAGCGAAAAGACTTGGGGATATCCTGCAGCCGCATTGCTCGGTTCAATCGATGCACAGAAGGCAATGGGAACTCCATCAATCGGCGGTAAGGACTCAATGTCCGGAACTTTCGAAGACATCAATGTTCCACACACATTGGTTTCTTTCGCAGTAGATACAGAAAACGTAAAGAACGTTACATCAGGTTCATTCAAGAAGGCAGGCAACGGCGTTTACATCGTTACTGTTCCTTATGACGGACAGATGGCACCTGACTTTGAAACATTCAAGAAGAATGCAAAGGCCCTCTACAAGCTCAACGCAGCAGGCAAGATCGAAGCAATGTATCCTGTGGCTGCCGGCGGTATTGCAGAAGCAGTAAGCAAGATGGCCCTTGGTAACAGAGTTGGTTGTGCCCTTGAAACAATTCCTGCATCTGCAACAGGTGTTGGAATTGAAAAGGCCGCTTCAATCGAAGACCTCTTTACTCCACAGTACGGTTCAATCATCGTAGAAACTGCAGAAGACCTTGAAGCAAATGCAGAATTTGCTGCAGGCACAGTATGCAGGATCGGTTCGACAACTGCAGAAGAAACAATCACATTCGACGATGCAGTTATCGAACTTTCAGAAATCGAAAGCGCATGGGAAGCAAAGCTTGCTAAGGTTTACCCACCAGTATCAGACAAGGCTGAACAGCCTGCCCTTCCTGAATGGGCACTCAAGGAACACGATTCCCTTGCCAACGCTCGCAAGACATTCAACATCGTTGAACCTGGAAAGGCAAAGCCTCTCGTAGTTCTCCCTGTATTCCCTGGAACAAACTGTGAACTGGACATGCAGCGTGCATTCAATCTTGCAGGAGCAGCAACAAGACTTGTTCCAATCAGAAACAAGCTCCCGGGCCAGCTTGAAGAAACTCTCGGCAATCTTGAAGCAGAACTCAAGAACGCACAGATTCTCGCACTTTCCGGAGGATTTTCTGCCGGTGACGAACCTGATGGATCTGCAAAGTTCATCGTAAATGTTCTCCGCAACAAGAAGATTGAAGACCAGGTAATGGACCTTCTTAAGAACCGCGATGGTCTTGTACTCGGTATCTGTAACGGATTCCAAGCACTGGTTAAGACAGGTCTTGCAATGTACGGTGAATTCCGCGACATGACAGGTGAAATGCCAACACTTACATACAACACAATCGGCCGTCATATCAGCCGCATCGTTCGTACAAGAATGGTATCTGCAATGAGCCCTTGGGCACTGGACAAGTCTGTCCTTGACCCTAAGACCCACATGACTGCAATCAGCCACGGTGAAGGCCGCTTTGTTGTTGATGCAGCTACTGCAGAAAACCTTTTCAAGAACGGACAGGTATTTACACAGTACGTTGATGAAAATGGTGTTCCTTCAATCGTAGAACCACACAATCCTAATGGTAGTTTGTTTGCCATCGAAGGTATTACTTCTCCTGACGGACGTGTACTCGGTAAGATGGGACATAACGAACGTTCGGTTGGAATTAATGCAGACGGTTCAAGTAACGACCTCTTCATGAATGTGGGTGGCGACAAGAACCAGAACGTATTCCGCGCCGGTGTAAGGTACTTCAAATAAAAACAGAGGAATGCCAAAGAATGGCTGAACAGTTGTATCACGGTGGCTGAGTTTATCGAAACTACCGTGAGAATACTTTTAGTCATTTCGACAGGCACAATGACCGGAATCTTAGAAAAAAGGTTTCGGTCTTTTTAAGACAATAATTATGAAACTTTCAAAACTTTTTATAACAGCAATTATTTCAGCACTTTTCGTTTCCTGCGGTACAAAATGGAACACGGATTATGATGATGCCCTCAAATCTGCCCAGAAAAAGAATAAGGATGTTTTCCTTGTTTTCACTGGCGATGACTGGACTGACAACAGCGTTCCATTCAAGGAGAACATACTTAACAAAAAGGAATTCCTTTCCAGATACTCAAAGGACTATGTGTTCCTCAACATCGATTTTTCACAGGGTGAATTTGCAAAGACAAAGGTTGCAGAAGATGCATCCGATGCAGACAAAAAGCTTGCAGAAAAAATCGCTGCGGAATATAAAAGGAAGGAAGTTCTTGGACGCAACTACAGCGTAAAGGTTTGGCCTGCAGTTTACCTTTGTTCGGCAGAAGGTTATGTTCTTGAACAAGTGCTTTTTGATGCAGACAAGGATACGACTTGTACTGTTGAAGAATATTCTGAAAAGGTAGAAGTACAGAGAAAAAAAGCAGCAGAGATCAAGGTTCTTGTTGAAGCTGTTAGTTCAGCAAAAGGCGTGGAAAAAGCAAAGGCAATTGATGAACTCGTAAAAGGATCTAACCCAAGGTTCAGCGATCTTTATAAAGATTTGATTTATGAATTCCCGGCCCTTGATACGGAAAATGAAACTGGCCGCTTAGGTTTCTATGAACTTGCCGCTGCCTATTACGTTTCCTATGAAGCAACTACAAAAAACGAAGATCCTGCAAAACCTTTTCTTGATGTAATTGAAAAGGGACATCTCGCTCTGGATCAGGTGCAGGAAGCCTACTACATGGCAGCCTACTCCCTCATCAACGGGGAAAAATTTGATTCAGCTCTTGTGACCGAATATCTTGAAAAGGCATATACAGTAAATCCCGCAGGACCAAATGCCATGAAGATTCTCCAGAACCTTCAGCAGATGAAAAGATTTTCTGAGCTTGAAAAAGTTCAGGCAGAATCAGACGGAGAATGATGGACGCGACAGATTCCTTTCCGTTGTGGATTTTAATTTCAATCTCATGTGTTCTTGTTCTGCTGTCCATGATTTTTTCGGCATCAGAAAGTGCTTTCCTTTCAGTGAACAAACTGAGGGTGCGCTTTTTGAGGAACCAGAAAAACAAAAGGGCTGTCAGGGTCTGGCGGCTTCTTCAGGACAAGAATAAACTCATCAACACACTTCTTGTTGCAAACAACATCGTCAACATTGCCCTATCTGCAATCTTTTCTTTTGTCGCAATTAAAATCTGGGGAAGCAAGGGTGTTGGATTTGCAACATTTGTCGTAACGATCATCCTTCTCATCTTTGGTGAAATTTCTCCAAAGACAATTGCAACCCATCATCCGGAAAACATCGCATTCTTTTTCAGCGGGTTTGTAAGTTTCCTTGAAGTTCTTCTTGCTCCCCTGGTTTTTGTTTTTACAGGAATTTCTAAACTGATTTTAAAATCCTTCAAGGCAAACATTCAGGGGAGCCAGGTAACTTTTACGGAAGAAGAAATAAGGACTTTCATCGATGTAGGCCACGAGCAGGGTGTCCTTGAAAAAAATGAAAAGAACATGATGTCAAAGGTTTTCAAATTCACTGACCTTGAAGCAAAGGACATCATGATTCCGCGAATGAAAATCAAGGCCGTTTCAGTAAACGATTCCTACAGAAAAATAATTGAGCTTTCAGAAAGATTAAGGCTTTCAAAATTCCCCGTATATAAAAAAGACATAGATGACATCGTGGGAATCATCTACATAAAGGACATGCTGGTATATAAAACCCATCCGGATCTTTTTACCGTAAGCCGGGTAATGCGTCCTCCCCTTTTCATTCTTGGAACAAAAAAAATGTCGGGCATTCAGCAGATGCTCAGCGAAAACCATCAGAGTCTTGCCGTTGTTATCGACGAATATTCAGGCACGGATGGAATACTTACGGTTGAAGATATTGTACGCGAAATCTTTGGACCAATGTCTGACGAATACAAGAACTATGCCCACAACAAGGTTCAGGTAAAAATCCGCAATACCCGCAACGATGATCTTGACGGATTGAGCCGCCTTATGGATATAAATGAGCAGCTTGGAATAAACATGCAGTCTGAAAATTGTGAAACCATCGGAGGCTTCATTTCTGAAAAACTTGAATGCATTCCTCGTGTTGGACAGAGCATTACTTTTGGAGATTTCAAATTCATCGTAACTGAAATGGACAAGAACCGGGTTTCAAAAGTTAAGATGATTGGAGGTGCTCAATGACAGCCTACATAATCAGCATCTCTATTTTCATGCTTCTTCTTCTTGCTGCTGGCGCATTTTTTTCCATGACGGAAACAGCCTTTACAAGCCTGAACAGAATTAAGGTTCGGCAGTTACAAAAAGAAAAGGCAAAGCACGCTGACCTCATTGCAAGGCTTAGGTCAAACCTTGATGAACTTATCGCAACGGTATTGATCGGAACAAATTTCGTGAACACATTGAACAGTGCCGTTGCAACAGCATTTGCAGTTAAGGTGTTCCGAGAAGAATATGTAAGTGCGGCTACAGCTGTAATCCTTTTCCTTGTAATCATCTTTGTAGAAATCGTTCCGAAAACTTTTGCGGCAATCAACACGGAAACTGCAGTAAAAAATACGGCGGTAGCGGTTTATATAATCAAGGCAATTCTTTATCCGGTTGTAAAAATTTTCTGCCTCTTTACCCGCTTCATTGATTTTGCAGAAAAAAAGATTTTCAAAACAAAGAGAGTTCTTGTTACGGAAGACGAACTGAAAACCCTCATTGAAGTCGGAGAAAAAGAAGGAACCCTGGAACAGAGCGAAAGAAAAATGCTTGAGCGCCTTTTTGAATTCTCCGACCTTAATGTTCATTCAATTATGCGTCATCGTTCCCTTGTAAAATACCTGAGCACGGAAAGTTCACTTGATGAAGTCATCGCTCTTTTTCAGACAAGCGGATATTCAAGAATTCCCGTATATGAAAACGATGTTGAGAACATCGTCGGTGTCCTTCACTTTAAGTCTGTTCTTTTTGCAGACAGTCTTATTACCGAAAGCAAGGATTTTGTAAAGATCTGCATGTCCGAAGTTGCCTTTGTTCCAGAGACCATGAGCGCCATCGACCTGCTTAAGAAATTCAAGAAAGAAAGGATCAATTTTGCCGTTGCTGTAAATGAATACGGCGGAATGGCTGGCATCGTAACCCTAGATGATATCCTGAGCGAAGTATTCGGACGAATTACCGACGAGCACGGAACTGTTGAAGTAAGTCCAGAAGATAAGATAACGGTTGTTGGTACAAATGAATTCATTGTGCCCGGCGACATGAAGCTTGACGATTTGAACGATGTTCTTGACATAAACATCTCTAGCGAAAACTTTGATACTTTGGGCGGATGGCTTTTGGAACAGTTTGATGAATTGCCACCTGTTGGAAAAACCCATAAAAAAAGCGGCGTGCTCTACATCGTTGAAGATCAGAGTCAGCGCCGCATTCAGACTGTAAGAATCAAGCTTTAGGGGGATTTAAGATTCCCTTGCTATCTGAGCAATCATCTGTGCTGTCTTTTCAATTCCAAGAAGTGAACTGTTTACGAGAAGATCGTAATGGTTCTTGTTTCCCCATGTGCGTTCCGTAAAAGTGTTGTAGTGGTTTGCACGGCGTTTGTCGATTAATTTTACATCGCGTTCCGCAGTTGCAGGATCAAGTCCGAATTCTTCTATGGCGTACTTTACCTTGTCTGCCAAAGGAGCGTATATAAAAACATTCAATACTTCTGCCCTTGGGACTTCCTCGCAGTGTCGGAGGATATAGTCGGAACAGCGGCCAACAAGAACGCAAGGTCCCTTTTTTGCAAGATCGATGATCGTATTTCTCTGAGCGTTGAATACCTGGTCTGCAAGAGGAACGTTGATGGACTGAGGTCCAAAGCCAAGGCGGCTGGCGCCAGTTCCTGGTGTGCTGTATCCAGAACCTAAAAGCAATGTATAAAGCCATCCGCTTGAAAGGCTCTGCTCTGTGTTCTTTATGAAATCTGGGGAAAGGCCAGATTCCTTTGCCGAAAGGTCGATGATTTCGCTGTCGTAGACAGGAATGCAAAGTTCCTTTGCGACAAGCTCCGCGATTTTGTTTCCGCCGGAACCGTATTCACGGCCGATAGTGATGAATTTCTTCATTTCAGTCCTCCTTAGTTTCAGGCTTTGCAAGGGGATCAACCTTAAAAAGCTTTGCCAGTTGTTTTCTTACTGCCTCCATGTCACGAGGATATGGAGCTTCAAAAGACATACGTTCGTTAGTCTTAGGGTGATTTATGCTTATTGAATAGGCATGGAGAGCAAGTCTGTTCAATAACGGTCGTTCGTTAAGCGGATCTCCGTTGTATTTACGCTTAAAATCGCTCAACAGAACAGGATGCTGGTTGCCGCTGTACAATGGGTCGCATACGATAGGAAAGCCTGTAGTCTGCAGATGTGCCCTGATCTGATGGGTACGTCCTGTATGGGGGTGTGCAATGATCCATGAGAATGGTCCGCAGTTTCCGATGTTTTCAAAATCTGTCTTGGAAGGCTTTCCAAACCTCTTGTTTACGACTGTTCTGTGGCGGTCGTCTCCATCTGGCTGCAATGGCAAGGAAACTGTAAGGGTGTCCCAGGTTGGGTGGCCGTTAACAAGGCAGTGGTAGGTTTTTTCCACGCTCCTCTCTTCAAACTGCTTTGAAAGGGCCTTGTGGGCTTCTGCATTCTTTGCGTAGATTACAAGTCCGCTTGTATCCTTGTCTATGCGGTGTACTGCAAAAAGACGTCCGAATTCCTTTTCCGCAACCACATCAAGGCGGGGTGCATCAGGATCATACCTGTCGGCTGCAATCAAAAGCCCGCTTCTTTTATTGAACACGACAATGTCGTCGTCGCTGTAGATTACGCTGTAGTCACTGTTTTGCTTCATAGGGATATTTTAATGGGAATTGCAGATTATGTCATTAAAAAATAGGGATATGGCAAATTTGGCCGGTTTTAACCAACAGACTTGCCTCAAAGCGTATGGGTATTAAATCTTCCGGGGGGATAAATGTTGCAAATTTAGTTGTAAATTTAATAAAAAAATTTTGCAGTATTAATCTTTCCATAGTAAAATGAAAGTAGAAAAGTATCTCTAAAAACTCTAGCAATATTTTCCGATAACCAAAGAGAGATAGTGCATATTTTTTTATTTATAAAAGGTGGTGTCTATGAAAAAGTATCTGGGGCTTGCCCTTTCTGTAATCTCATCATTATTTTTATTTTCATGCGATATTGGACTTGGAGAGGTTGTCGACATCGATGCACCTGAGCTTACGCTTAGGAGTATGACTGCTGGTGGAGAGACAAAAACCAATTTTGGAACCACCATCTATACAAAGCGTAATGTTGTCTTTAAGGGATCTGCCTGGGACAACACCGGAGTTGAAAATGTTCATGCCGAAGTAAAATGGCTTGGGGATGAAGACTATAAATTTCTTAAAAATGCATCTGTCTCTGGTGGAGAATGGACCCTTGACATTGACTTTGGCGGAAGGGAAGGAGCCTGCTGGCTTAAAATCGTTTCAGAGGACAAGAAGAAGAACTACGGTTCAAAGTCTGCAAAAGTCATAAGCCTTTTTGTTGATGAAAAAGCGCCTGTTGGAGATGCATGGTACATTGACCGTCTTGTAAGCGGCATTCAGTACAGCCTCCAGACAAAGGAAGCTTTGGAAGAAATCATTTCAAAGGATAAATTTCTAAATCAGCCATCCAACATTGATGTCGCTCAGAATGGTGAATTTAAAATCTGTTCAAGCTTCAACGATGCATCTGGAATCAATGCCGTTTCAATAAGCATTTTTGATAAAGATAATAACAGACTTGGAACAGTAACTAATACTGGGTCAAGTAATTATGCTCCACAGTTTCTCATCAATACCACGACAGTGCCAGGTCTTCCAGATACTGGAATGCATTATCTTAAGGTCAGGTATACTGCAGAAGATATAGTTAGCGATCCTTCTGCCAATAAAGTCGAAGAAGCTGATCTTGATATGGGCTATTTCATCTGGTGGCCCGAAAGTGACAATCCTAGATGCTTTATTTCTCAGGAAGACAGCAGCAGTCATAACATTGATTTGCACATAAACGATTCCTTGAATGTTACTGTATTTGACGATGACGGATTTAAAACCGGCAATCCAGTTGAATGTAAGTTGTATGATGCAGGCAATAATGTTGTGGATTCTAAAAGTGTTGTTCCAATTGAAGGACAGCGCGAGTGTACCCTTATCATAACGGCACCTGCCGATGCTCAGACAATGAGCCTTAAAACAACAGCAATAGACAAGTATAATAAAACTCTCACTAAAGAGAATACGGTTCGTGTAACTGACGAGAATCACCCGACAATAATCATAACTGCTCCAGAAAACAACCAGATACCAAATGTTAGCGGAAGCGATTCTCTTATTACTTTCAAGGGTATTACCTTAGATTCTTCTGGATGTACAAATCTTAAATTCATCTGGGTTTCAGATTCAATAAGCAATAAAAAGGAAAGGGCACTGGCCTGGCTTAATGCTGATTCATCGGCAGCGCCTTCTGATGATGAACCGGTTGTTGTTACGTCTGGAACAGGGGAAAATAAAGGTCTTAAACTATACAATGTAAAGCTTGGAGAAGCCACATACGAAGGTGGATTAAAGAAACAGGAATTTGAATTTACCCAGTCTCTTACAGGTGACTTTGGTAGCGATACAAACAAAGACAAGTATTTTTATATAAGGCTTATCCGTAAGGACGGTAACTATACTGATACGGAGCTTAAGCTTGCAGCCGACACCATTAAGCCTGAACTTGAGCTTATAAGTCCTGCAGGAAACATGGCAATCATTGATAAGGATGATGTAAATGGTCTTGTAATCAGTTTCTCTGCGAAAAAGAAAACAGGTGTTGCAATTGAGCCTTCAAAATACAAGATTGAATATATTCCGCCGACAGGAGACCCTGAAGAGGTAACGGGATCCATGGACGGTACCGCATATAAGTCGACACCAATAAAAAATGAAAAATTGACCGAATACTATAATAGCGGAAAGAATCCTAAATACAAACTTTATGCAGAGGATATTCTTGGAAACAAAATAGATGGAACTTATGAATTTATCATCAGCTCATTGCCTCAAATAAATTCCATAAGTTCTTCCGCACCACCGCTTTGCAAGGCAGGCGACAGCATTCTTATCAACGTATCCTTTACAAAGCCTGTGTCCTTGAACAATACATCTGCTGTAAAACTAAAACTTGCCAATATTAAGAACGGTGGAAGTGCTGTAGTAAGACAGGGTGACTACGATAGTGGATCAGGTTCCACTACCCTTGTATTTAAATATGTAGTACAGCCAGGAGATGTTTCCACTAAACTTGAAGTAAACAATGAAAGCGGAAGCGGACCAGTTGAAGGAATTTTAGAGACTACGGCACACATGACGGTTCTCCCAAATGGAGCCAACCTTCAGGATAAAAAAACCATAGCCATTGATGGCGTTGCTCCAAAAGTTACAAATACAGTTGTAAAAACAGATGCTCCTCTAGAAAATATAAACGCAGATAAGGAATATCTAAAGGAAGGCCGTACTGTTACGGCACAGGTAACTGTTGGAAAAAAGGTAACGGTTCAGGGTGCACCAGCATTCAAGCTTGGAAACTTAACCCTTAACTGGCAGTCTATTAACTATCCAGATCCAAATATAAGTGTTCTTACCTTCAGCAAGAAAATCGTTGCTTCTGATGTAAATGGAACATATACCCATAACAGGGCAAACTGCATTACAGGTCTTGAATACATAAAGGATGATGCTGGAAATCCATTGTCAAATCCGCTTACAGGAAATGGTACTGAAATCATCGTAGTAGATACTAAAGCTCCTGCAAAACCAGTAGTAAACAATGATGCAACAAATTCATTGCTTACCTCTGGAAGATACATGTCAAATGTATGTTTTAAGATTACGAATGTTGTACAGCCTGCAGATCCAGAGATCAAGGCAGAGTATTCTGTTGATGGCGGTACAAACTGGACAACCTATTCTGGTTTTGGAACTACAGCTTCGACAGCGCCGACTTATAAGGAAATTAAAGCAACATCTTCTGTTGTAAATGCAAATCTTGTAACAAGAATTACTGACCGTGCAGGAAATGTCTCTGAATATTCAAGTCCTGTGTCGCTTGAAATAAACAATGCATTCCCATCTTACACAGTTGAATGTACGAATGCGGATAAAAACTATAAAGAAGGAAAACTGACCTTTAAGGTTTATTTTGCTTCCCCTGTAAATATTGCATCAACCTCATCATATATTGAACTTACAGGAAATGGAGATGCAGATGTGTTTGGCAATACAACTCACCGCGCTACAATCACTGAAGGATCAAGGCGCAATAATGTTTCTGAAGCTACCTTTGAATACACAATCCAGAGAGGAGATTCATTTACATTAAAGGTTGCAAAGGGGGCAGTTAAACTTTTGGGAGTAACTGATCTTTATGGCTTTACACAGAATGGACTTGAACTTGATGCAGATTATTCAAGACCAAACCTTAGATGTGACAATATTCCTCCAAAAGTGTTGACCATGACTCCAGGGGAAACAAAAACTCCTTATACCGGAAAGAATATTTACGCAAATGGAAAGATTATTGACCTTGAGTTTAGTGAGCCTGTAAAGGTCAACAAGGGAAAAATCTACCTTCGCCAGACTGCTGGATGGGCTATTCCGCCGATGTTTGAAGTTTCTGAATTCAATAGGGTTTTAAGTGCAGTCAGGGCTGCTGGAAATACAGGAAATGGAACTCTTACAGGGACCAGGATTCTCTATATGGATGGACAAGAAGATAAGGAAGGCCCTCTCTTTAGTGAAGTTGGTCCTGCCAACTACACATATCATGGAACAGGACAGTTTGTAGGTCCTTACAAGAAGACTTCCCAAGGCCTTAATGCAGACGGAAAGACTCCAAACTATACGGGTACAAAATATGTCCTTGACTATGACATGGACATCTGGGGAAATGCAGGCAAGAAATTTGGAACGACATTTAACACTGAAAATGCCTCACGAAATAATAGGGAATACCAGGCTGGGCAGGTAGTTGTACTTGAAGGAGCAACAACGATTACAACTGCCGATATCCGCCAGGTACTTGAAAGCATCCACTTCCATGAGCGCTCTGTAAGCGTAAATTCTGCCGCGGTTGTCGTTGACAGTCTTGATAAGAAGAAAGTAACCATAACCTTGCCAAACAGTTTCCTTGGAGAATCTGCACTGCAGCCAGGTCTTGAATGGGAACTTGTAATTGAAAAGGGTGCCTTCATGGATGAGACGGGAAACTTTTTTGGCTATGAAGCCGATGGAACAAAATCAATGACTGACTCAAGGCAATCGACAAATGGTTCAAATGATGTTTCTAATACATGGAGCAGAGGACGTACGGGTACAGTGACGGATCCTCTTGTCCTCATTCAGGATGGCGCAAATGTAAGTTTCCTTTCAAGCGGTGTCGCAAAGCCTGTGATCCGTGTTGACCGTTACAGCTACGGTCTTGGAATCTACCAGCCAAAGATGGAAAACAATTCTATAACCAGAAGTTTTGTTCAGACGGAAAAAAAAGATATTAATAATAATAACAAAAATAAGATTATACCTTCAAAGCCAACGGCAAAGGTTCGTGTAAGGATTGACTGTCAGACAGCCGGTGCTGCAATCAGACATACGAAAACTTTTGCTTCAAAAGGTACTGATGATGCAACTGTAAATAACGGTGGAAAAGAAGGTGTTACATCATATGCAAGCGACTCCTTTACCGGTTTAACAATTCCAACTGCTCCAGCCAATGCTGCAGCCGGCAGTGGGGACATACAGTTCCTTAGTGGCAGCGGTGACCATAAGAATTCTTATGTAGAACTTATCTATTCAAAGGCATTCTTTAACGGACAGTCTTCTGGTGTGGAAAAGGAAGGTGTGTTCCAATCTGTGCTGTGCATGGTAGATCCTGTGTCGAGTGATTATACTTCATGTTTTGGTATGGAAACAAATAATACTGTTTCTGTTCGTGGTACTACAGGCTGGGCTGGAGAGCCTTCCATTTCTCCTTTCCCTTTAAGGGACTCTGCCGTAGGTTCCGCATATCTAAGAGTTGCATATCCTGATTATTACGATGGGGAAAATAAAAACTACTATTGGATAAGCTATGAGATTCTGATTGATTCTTCCATATCTATTTATTCATGGGGAAAAAGTGTTAATTATTATGATTGGGGACAAAACTGGGGGCTTATGAAGCCTGGTGAATTCAGTAAAATAACTGGTCTTAGAAACTGGAAGTAGTTGGAGCAGGAGGTAAAAAATGAAAAATTCAAGAATAAGAAATTATATATCAAGATCTTTTGCATGCCTCTTTTACATGGCTGCGTCCATTGTGCTTGGTTCCTGCGACATTGGTCTTGGACCTGCAGTCGACCTGGCTGCTCCTGAAATTGAAGTTACTTCCCATAAGGACAATGATGCGGTAGGCTCCGTTTTTGCCATTAGAGGAACAGCGACGGATAACGAAAAGGTAACAAAAATCACCATAGATTTCACCGATGCGGACATCCATTATCAGATAGTTCCTGGCAGCGGTCCCTGGCAGAAAAAGACAGAAGGAAACCCTGTCTGGACTACAATCAATAACGATCCAAACTACTACTGCAATGTAAATGGAAACAACATCGAATGGTCCATTGGAGTTGACAGCGATGATAAGGCATCATCAAAAACAGATAATTCCTATACTCTCGAAGCAAGTGCCTTCGACAATGCCGGCAACAGTGGAAGAAAATCAAAGGCAGTCATAACAATTACAATTGACGAAAACAATCCAGTTGTAAGTGTATATAAGCCTGAATTAACAACTGGAAAGTATACGGATCTGGAGACAGCAAGTGCAGGCTATAAATTGAAGGACGGAAATGTAATTTCACGCCTTATGAATGGAAACATTGTTCTTCAGGGACGTCAGAGCAAAGCTCTTGCCTTCAAGGCACTCCGCATAGAATTCGATGACGGAAAGCAGGAGTCTGGTATTGCAAGAAATCCTCAAACGACTGCCGTAGAAACAATGGAACAGCTCCTTGAACTTTCGGATGCAGATCTTGGAGATGATCCTAAACCAAAAATTTACTATGCAAAGGATATGACAGGCCTTGATCTTAGGGAATGGTCTCTTACGGTAAGACCTGAAGACTGGGTGACAGAAGAGAACGGACTAAAGACAGGAAAACACATCATACGTGTAGTTTCAACAAGCCTGACTGCCTCAAATGCATGGGAAAGAAAAATTCTTGGGTATTTCGTATGGTGGCCGGAAGCAGACAAACCATGGATTACGGCACCTATTGGAGATACTGAGGAAAAAGACGAAAATTTGCAGGCTGACTGTTATCCAGGTTCTTCAATTTCTGGAAGTGCCCAGGACGATGATGGAATCAAGAGCATTGTTTCTACGGTGTACAAAAAGGATGCTGATGGAAATTTTAAAAAATATGAGGCAAGTGGATATACAAATCCAGTAAGCCATAGCCTTCCACAGCAGAATGCAAAATATTCGGCATGGTCGATAGAAGTTCCTTCATTAAATGGTGCTTATAGATACGACATAAAGGTAACGGATATTCATGGAAACTATGTAGAAGAACAAAGATTCTTTAAGACATCTGATGTCAGCGCTCCAAAAATTGAATTGACAGCACCTCTTGATAATAGTTCTGCAATCCTTAATGCAGAAGGAAATCTTAGTTTCAATGTAACTGCAACAGATGACGGTAAGATAGAACTGTTTGCCCTTTGCTGGCTTAATCCTGCTTTAAGGTCAACTTCTGCAAACAAGATTAAATATCTTACGGGAAGCGATTCAAACTGGAATAATGCGACAGCAGAAGGCTTTGTTGATGATGCAGGAAATATCATCTACAGGCTTGATGATGGAGAAAAGAAAAACAGATATGAGCTTAAAAACAGAAGCTTCAACCTTTATAATCCTGATAAGAAATTGGGATTTAACATTGGCGGAACAGATAGAAACGGAAAGAAAATTCCTCTAAGTGCCCAGGACTTTATTTTCCTTGCAAGTGACGGTTCAAAGAATACGGTAAAGGCAATAACCCTTTCTGGTGACAATATTACACCTGAGAAATTTACAATCAAGGATATTACCATTGGCGATGTAAAGAAAGAATTTACAGGTGATGTTCCTGTATTTGCTTCAAGTGCCTACGGACAGACGGCAACCATCACGGGAGAATGGAAGGACTATCTTACTTCTGAAACCGAAAATAAAACAAGGATATATGTTCCTGAAGTAACATGGGGAAAAGCAACTGCATCTGCAAGTATTAGCAGCGATGGCACCTGGTCAGCAACAGTGGTTGCTCCTGCAGGTGGTGGAACCATTACCGCTACATTAACTGATTTTGGCGGTAATAAAAAAGTTGTTCAGGAGGCGGCAAGCATTGAGTCTACAGAAAGTGGTCTTTCAAGAATTGACTGCCGTACAGATGACGGTTCCTATAGTACAGGCAAAGATATTTTAATTACTCTTGAATTCACAAAGAATGTTGATGTAGACACTACTGGCGGAACTCCAACACTTACACTTGATAACGGTGGTACTGCTACATATGTTTCAGGGTCTGGTGAAACTTCCCACGTATTCAAATACACGATCGGAACCAAAACTACTGAAGAGAATCTTGATACACCTAACCTTTATGTTACGGCAATAAACCAAAACAATGCCAAATGGAAAGAAACAGGTTCGGGAGAAGACATTACAACTAAAGTAAAAATCCCTGAAAACAATACAGCGCTCAAGGACAACATAAAGACAACCCGCAAAATAAAAATAGACAATACAAAGCCAAAGGTTAAGACGATT
Organism: Treponema sp.; assembly: GCF_045641405.1. Taxonomy (GTDB): domain Bacteria; phylum Spirochaetota; class Spirochaetia; order Treponematales; family Treponemataceae; genus Treponema_D. The sequence goes on along the minus strand of NZ_JAZUGX010000041.1, from coordinate 3,596 downwards.
AGTACCTTGTCTTCTCCAGGCTATTATAGCATAGGATCTTCTTTGCTTTTCCTCCTTGAATTCGATGAAGATGTTACCGTTACTGGAGCTTCTGGATTAAACATGCAGTTTACTCATAAGAACAACAGTGTGGATGTAAAGACCCAAAGTTCAGTTGCAACAGGTTCAAAGTATGTTCTTATGACATATACGGTTGCCGCTGGTGACAATGCAAATCCTATTGCCTTCAAGCAGCTTAATGCATCAGGTGTAACTGTAACTGATGATGCAGGAAATGTTCTTTCGGAATGGGGAGGCTTTACAGCACCTTCATTTGCAGGTTTTGTAGTTGATACTCAAAAACCGGCAACTCCATCATTTGGATCTTGGGATCCTGGTGATCTGATAATTGATGATGCAGGAACAAGTTTTACCCTTTCTGGAACAGAACCAGGTGCTTCGGTTGAATATTCTCTTGATGGTGGAAACAGCTGGCTTCCATATGCTGGCAGGGTTTCAATTACAAACAACGGTTCCTACGATGTAACTGCAAGGCAGACCGACATGGCAGGCAATGAATCTGTAAAGGCAGCAGTTAAGTCTTTTGTAATAAACAAAGGTGTTCTGTTTAAGAAAATAACTGCAGATTCAAGAAGTGGAACCTATACAGACAGTAAAACTGCAACTCCGACAGTCATTACTGGAAAGCTTGAATTCAGAACGGCAGTAAAGATAGCTAGTGGCGCAACTGTTACATTGAATGTTAAGAATGGCGCAAACGCAAGCAAAACTGTTCCTATAAAAGAGTGCAGGACAACTGCTGCAGAGAAGGATATATTCACTTTCGAGTATACTGTTGTGGAAGGGGATTCCATAGAAGCAAATGGCAAACTTGATGTAATTGGCTGGAGTTTTAATTCTGTCACTTTAGGTGGAAAGAATGTAAGCATTGCTTTACCTGCAAGCGGAAACGCACAGCGCCTGAACGAAAACCGTGACATCAAGATTTTGACTGGCCGACCGACTAAGAGTGAAACTCCAGAATTTGTCGGCGAAGGTGAAGATGGCGTACTTAAAATCAAGTTTGACCGTGATATTGAAAAGGGAATTGGAGATATTGAATTTGAATATGATGAAACAATTTCTGGGAATGTCTTCCATGTTCCAACAGTTTTAACGGCAGAAGAATATGGTGAACTTTCTGGAAGTGACGTTATTTCTGGTGCATATATAATCGGGATGAATGGAGCCACTGCAAGTGGAACTACACTTACAAATGACACGTCAACAAAGTACATTCTTGATTATGCCAAGACCGATATTGATTCAGCTGTTGTTGGTGCATTCAAGGCCGCAAATAAACATAAGGTTGTTGTTCCAATTATTTCGGATGCTGTTCAGGTTATTGACGGTGATACACTTAGAGTATCGCTTGGAGAAACCTATAAACTCCCTGTTAAGGGTGCAAAGTATAAGGTGATGATTCCTGCCAGTGCAGTATATGATGAAGTTCAGAACGGAAATGCTCTGTTTGACTATACATTCACTGCTCCTGGTGTAGAAGCTCCGCAGATTCGTCTAAAAAAGACAGCCTATACTATTACTGGAACTCCAGGTACTACAACATCAACAAATGCAAAGATGGAGGATGCACAGAAAGCCTACATGAAGATTGACTGCCGTACTCCAGGTGCAACGCTTAAATATGATGCACATACAGTACCAACTACAGCTGTAAGAGTTAATAAGAAGCCTTATACCCAGAATACAAAAACAGCTTCAGCCACCGTAAATGACCCTGATACTAACTATAGCGGCCAAGTTACTCTTGGTGATGATAAAGTTGTAAATTCATTTGATGCGGCACAGGGTCTTAAGATTGCAATTTCTGCATCTGCTGCTGCAAATGGAGCCACCGCATATGCCTATGAATATGCCAACAGAACAGTATTGAAGTTTGTAATAAGCGGAAAATATTCTGTTCAGGGAGGTATCAGTAACCAGCAGCTTGAGACAAATATTGAGGAAAATGGAAGTAAATTAAAGATCAAGGATCTTAAGGTGTGGGTTATTGGAGGCGATGCTGCAAGTGGCTTAAATTCCCTTGATCCGTTCCCGTTGAGCTGGGGGGATAGTTCCAACTTTAAGCTTATGCAGGAGTCTGGTAGAAATAATAATGATAGTGATGGGGACTATAAAGGAAACTGGTGGTGGGTCACATGGGATCTTTCCGCTCCTGCCTGCCACGGTTTTGTAATCGGAGATGTCCCTACTGACGCTGCCAAAAATGGTCCTACAATGTGGTATGCAGGCGAATGTGCATGGACACCATTTAAGGAAAATTACTGGCTGCATCCAGGTGAAACACTCATAATGGCAATTGAAGATGCAGGAGATTATAAAGACAGCTATCTTTTCCGTCTTAAGAACGAAGGCCATAGATAGCATCAAAATCCTGTAAAATTTAACCCTCTTCGTTTTTTCCGAAGAGGGTTTTTTGTGCCTTAAATCATATGTTGCATCCCACACCAGTTGCAAACAAAAACTCAGCCAAAAAGTTTTGTTTCTGGGCAATCAAGAATTGTGTAACAATCCTAGTGACGAAAGTTGCAGAAGCTCCTTGCTCCCAAAGTGCCACCAGCCCCCCCCAAGATTTTCCGTAGGAAAATCCAATCCGCGTGACACCCCGTGAGCGCCGTAGGCGCGAACAGATCCGCTGGCAGGCAGGCTCTCTACTGCTTAGTAATGTCCTTAAGCTTCTCGATCTCCTCTTCGGAAAGCCCAGTAAGCTTCAATATCTGCTCTGCGCTGAGTCCCATCGCAATGGCGCTCTTTGCCGTCTCCACAGCCTTGTCATGGGCACCTTGCGAGATACCCTGAGAAATGCCCTGTGAAAACCCTTGAGAAATACCCTGGGTAATTCCTTGTTCGATACCCTGCTTAAGTCCCTGTTCAAGTCCATTGGACATTCCTTCGGAATATCCTTCCTGCATTATTTCGTCCCACAGTTCCTGTGCAGTGCTGCTCATAAGTTTTACTCCTTCTTTCTCTTCCTTGAAATATCTTGCCCTCTGCGCAAGAAGCTCCAGCTTCATCTCCGCAGGATCCGAGCAGTTGAAGTCGTGCATCAGCTTTCCGAGCGGAGTGTCGTCCCTGTGCTTTCCGTTCACATAGATTATGTGGGAGTCGTCGCCGAACCTTTTGCCGGTTTCCTCCACGATTCTGTTGATGTGGTAGATCGGCTTCGACCCCTTGAGCACGTCGTTTTCCGTGATCATTATAACATAAGTCGAAGGAAGTTTCTCCGTTTCCTCCTGCAGTACCTTGAAATTCGCATCCATGAGTGCACTGTTGTAACGCGCCCTTTTGGGCTCTGCTCCCCTGCTTGCCCTCTGGATTTCGATGTCATAGATCGTCCCGATTGCATCCGTAGCCTTAACGTCAAGTATGGCTGAATGCCCCTGCAGGTTCTTGATGTAGAACTGGCTCTTTGCCTCAAGGACCTTGAGGTCGCTCTTTCCGATGATGATCTGCAGGACGAGGGAAGTGCACTCAAGATTCCCGTCGAAGAACCTCGTCATGAAGGCATCGTCCATCAGCCTCAGGTTCCTGATTAT
>NZ_JAZUGX010000040.1:0-49745 GCF_045641405.1 Treponema sp. | reverse complement strand
TGAATATGGTCTTGATGCAATGAATCATCCAAACTGGTTTGACGCTTCATGTATTCCGTGGATTTCCTACGACTCGCTGAATATTGAACTTCCTGATGGATATCTTTATTTGACTCCAATTGTAAACTGGGGAAAATTTCGAGAAGAAAACGGCCGGAAACTGATGCCCGTTTCAGTGCGAATGAATCATGCTGGTGCAGATGGTTATGTTGTTGCAAAAGTATTCAAAATCCTTGAAGAGGAAATTTCAAATTTCGTGGAATAAAATACTGATCAAAGAACAGTGGCATTGATTCTTGATAGCGTGATGATGCATTAGAGGAGATAACAAATGGAAATCATTAAGGCAACTAAGAATGACATTGAAACATTGATGAAGATTCGCCTGGAAATGCTGAAGGAAGTAAATGATCTTCCCGCTAATTATGTATTCGCCAAATCTTTTGTTGAAAACTGCAGGAAGAATTTTGAATGTACCGGTGAAACTCAAACCGATATTCTCTGTATTGAAAACGGAGAACCTGTTGCCTGTGCAAACCTGTGCTATCTTTCCATGATGCCGACTTTTTCTCATCCAACAGGAAAGCGCGCCCATTTGATGAATGTGTATGTGAAAAAAGATTTCCGCCGCAAGGGGCTTGCAAAAAAAATGCTGGAGCTTCTGATAGAAGAATCAAAGACACGCGATGTGACTGAAATTAGCCTAGATGCAACAGAAATGGGAAGACCCTTGTATGAAGCAATGGGGTTTTGCTGCAATGATTCTGCAATGACAATAAATCTATAAATGGAGTAAAATAGTGAATATTAGAAAAGCAAACAGAGAAGATGCCGTAAGAATTTTTGAGTTCGTGAAAGCTGCCATAAAGAAAATGGATGAACAGGGAATTCCCCAGTGGGATGAAATCTATCCGACTCTGGATGACTTTGAAAATGATGCTTCAAATAATCAGCTTTACATTGTTGAAATTGATGGAAGACCTGCTGCCTGTTTTACCCTTAACAAAGACTGCGATGAAGAATACAAGAACGGTTCATGGGCTTACACAGGGGATGACTACATTGTGATTCATCGTCTCTGCGTAAATCCTGAATTCCAGAACCAGGGATTGGGCCGTAAGGTTTGCCTTGCAATTGAAGACCTTGTAAAAACTCATGGTGTTAAGGCCATCAAACTCGATTGCTTTACCCAAAACCCATATTCACAGAAAATGTACCACAATCTTGGCTATCGTGATTGTGGCTTTGCAGACTGGAGAAAAGGTCGTTTCATTCTGATGGAAAAGGTTCTTTAATGCTTCAGGATTAATTTATCTGGAATTCATGTATTGCAAATGGAAATCTCTTTTTAGCATCAGGAATTCCTTCATTCTCTTAAGCATGATGAAAAGGAGGGCTCTATCTTCAAATTCTGCACGGGTTTCAGGCAACCTTATCTTTTTCATTTCTTCGTGAAGTTCTGAAAGTTCCTGAATCAAAGAATGAACGTCATTGTTTCTTTCATATTCAACGGAAACCTTTTTGAAAAAATCTGAAACCTTAGACGCTGTGGAAGGCACTGTTTTAAGTTCAATAATGCACCTGTAAAATTCCTTGAGAATTTCTTTCTGGGCTTCCCTCATTTCGATGTATTTTTCATCATAAACATCAGCCTTGCGAAACTGATTGTTTGCATTCTCCCTTGCAAAAATTCTTGCATCTGTTATTGCCTTGTCAAGTTTTATAAAACATTCACCGGTGTATCCTGAAAAATCCAGATCCATAATCCGCATGGACATCCTGCTTAAAATTTCCCGAATCTGCTGATCGGCAATATTTTTCAACCTTTCGATTTTATCAGTCTTCTTGTGAAGGAAAATGTTTGCAAGGATTCCAAATCCAACGCCGATTATAAAAAGAAGCAGTTCATTTTTAAGTTCTGCAATGCCAAAACTATTCAATGAAATAAAATGGGAAATCAAAACCGAATCCATTGCCATGGCAGAATTCCATTTGAAACGCTGGCAGATAAAAATGAAAGCAATCAGGTAAACAAAAAAAGCGTAAACGGTAAATCCAAGGAATTTATAGCAGGCAAAGGAAATTGCAAGGGCTACAATAAAAGCCTGGAACCTGGAAAGGGCAGTGCTTAGGGTTTCCTTTTTAGTCGGCTGTACCGAAAGAATTGCTACAATTCCTGCAGAAATCGCAAAGTCAAGTTTAAGAACGAGAGAAACAAGGATGGCAAGAATTGCTGCCACAATGATTTTTAACGATGTAATGATTCTGTTCATAAATAAAAAAATCCCGAAGTGTCCTCGGGATAGATTAGCATATTAGTGCAGGTTTGAGTTTAAAACACAACGGCAAACCTGCTTTCTAAAAATTCAATTAACCCCATGTACGGATCAATTCATAGTTTTCTTCAGTTACCTGAGTATATGCATTGTATTCGTTACAGGTTGGGCAGTAGTCAGGTGCATTTGGCCCAACTACAATGTGACCGCATTTAAGGCATTCCCAGATTTTTACAGAGCTGTCCTTAAGCTGTGCCGATGCTGCATCTTCATCATTGAGCAATGCACGGTAGCGTTCCTCGTGGCGCTTTTCAACTGCTGCAATTGCACGGAATTTGGCTGCGAGTTCAGGGAATCCTTCCTTGTCTGCAGTTTCAGCGAATTTAACATACATGTCCGTCCATTCAAAATTTTCACCGTTGGCTGCAGCCGTGAGGTTTGCCTTTGAGTCTCCTATGCCTTCAAGTTCCTTAAGCCACATTTTTGCGTGGTTTTCTTCGTTGTTTGCTGTCTTTGTAAAAACATCGGCAATCTTGTCGTTGCCTTCTGCCCTGGCCACCTGTGCAAAGTAAGTGTACTTGTTTCTTGCCTGTGATTCACCAGCGAATGCTGCCAAAATGTTCTTTTCTGATTCTGTTCCTGAGTACTTGCTCATTTGTTCCTCCAAATATATCTCTAAAAATTTTACTTTTTAAAGATATTAAGATTTTTTTTGAAATACCAACTTTTTGAAAGAAAAGAAAAATAAAATTTTGTTTAATAATTGAGGTTATGGTCAGGGGCTTCCCACAGCAGGCTGTGGTCGGGCGTTCCACCACTTGCTCACGCGCGGTGCTTCGCACTGGCTCTGCTTACGCTCCGCCATGGTTCCATGCCCTAAGCCATGTTTACCTATCCGTGAATTTTCGAGTCCAAACGGCTGCTCATCTTTACAAAGTAATCCATGTTGTTTCCAACAAACAGACCGCACCATATGCATAGCAGTGCAGAAAGGGAAATTGTGCTTATGAGGGAAAGGAAATCCTGTTCCTTGATTATCAGCAAAGGAATCATGATTATGAAACAGGCGAACAGTCCTGTTCCTGAAAGGGCCCATTTCCTCAAGGATGTTTTCTTTTCGTGGTAGTTGAGGTTTATTTTTGCAATGGAATTGAGAAGATTGGCAGCTGTTTCCGAGCTGTCGTCAGATGCCGTCATCGCTTTTTCTGAAAGGAGTTTTTCTGCCTTTGTCAGGTTTCTTACTGTAGTGCGGCATTCTTTGCAGAAGAGCAGATGCATGGAAAGCTTAAGGGGTAAATGTTCATGTTTGTCCAAGCCGTAGAATACATCTAGATATTCATTGCATTTGTTTTCCATATTTGATTCTCCTTCTTTCCTTTACCTGTAGTCCTTCAGTTTTTCAGCAAGAATTTTTTTCGCACGGAACACATGGGACTTTATTGTGTTTATCGGTATTCCTGTAATATCGCTTATCTCGGCATGGCTCAATCCGTTGAAAAAGAATAGATTTACGCACTCAGAATATTCTGCAGGCAATAGCTCCACAGCCTGTCTTATAGCCTCTGTAGCTTCCTTTGCAATCTGATGTTCCTCAGGCGTCTTATCTTTTGCGACAATAAGCTCTGTATCTTCGATGGATTCCGCCTGCCTGTTCCTTGTTTTTTCGTTGACGGCCGTTGTAAAAGCTATTCTTGTGAGCCACGTCGAAAAAAGGCTTTCTCCTCTGAATTTCCTTAAGCTTGTGTAGATCTTAAGGAACACGTTCTGACAAAAATCATCTATGTCAGATTTTTCCTTGAAGAATCTGGCTCCTATTATGCGGATTCTGTTTTCATATAATTCAACAAGCCTTGCAAAAGAAAGGTTGTTGCCGTTAAGGGTTTCGGAAATCAATTTTTCATCTCTTTTCCTGATGAAAAGATTTCCAATCTCCTTGCCTAGATTTTTTCCCATTGTACAGAACTATTTCTTGGGACAAACCTTGTAGAAAACAAGAAGGGTGATTCCCAGAGCAAGGGGAACGAGACCTCCGAGAATTCCGAAGGAGTTAGGTTTTAGAAGAAGAAACATTCCTGTTATTACAGCTCCAACTCCAAAAAGACAAAGACCTGTGAATAGAGAAAAAATCTCAAGGTTGAAGGTTGTTTCCTTGAAGGTGCCGTTCATTATCTTAAGCTTGTTCTCACGATGTCTCCAAAGCAGAGCAAAAAAAACGATGATGGCCGCAAAGGTGATTCCTACTATAGGAACTATTGATATGATTACTTCTGCAACATGCGATATTTCTTTTTCCATATATATCCTCTTTATTGGAGTCTCTAAAAATTGAAATTTCTAGAGATGCCCTTATTTCTGTCATTATATTAGACAGGAAAAATAAAAAAAAGTTGCAGAAAGATTAATTTTTTGTTTTCGATTGCCGTCCTGTCATTCACAGTTTTCCTTTACGATGCGTAGAATGAAGTATCCGAACCTTTCCGCCTTGTTTTCTCCTATGCCGTAGCAGTCAAGAAGGGCATTTTCAGTCATGGGTTTCTTTGCCGCAATGTCCATCATGGTCTTGTCTCCGAAAATCACATATGGCGGAACATGCAGTTCATCGGCTGCTTTTTTTCGCCATTTACGAAGACCTTCGGTTATTGCCTTTGTTGCAGGATCGTCCTCGGTCTTTTTCTGGAATCTTGGAGACATGGATGTGGTCTTCTTATCTTTTGACGGCTTTGGAAAACTTCTGAATCCTGATGAAGATACACTTTGACTGTCGCCTGCCTTTATGAGTATTGCCTTCGGTTTAGGAGTTGAACCTTCATCCCAGCATATGTCGCAGCAGCATGTCTTGTCCTCCTTTTCTGGATCTGGTGAATAGTTTTCGCCGAAGTAGGAGAGCAATGACTTCCTTCTGCATCCCTGGCTTTCAGCATAGCGGATCATTCCCTGAAGGAGCTTTTCTGCCTTTGCTGGATCCACCGCATCGTTGAAGAAGTATCTTATTTTCTTGATGTCTGCTGGACTGTAGAGCAGAAGCGCTTCCGACTGGAGACCGTCGCGTCCCGCTCTTCCTATTTCCTGATAGTACTGTTCGATGGATTTCGGCATGTCATAGTGAATTACCCAACGTACATCAGGCTTGTTGATTCCCATTCCGAAGGCTACCGTAGCGACCATTATGTCTACCTTATCCTGGATGAATGCCTTCTGGTTCCTTGCCCTTATGGCATCGCTGAGACCTGCATGGTAATTAAGCACCCTGAGTCCTTTTCTCTGAAGCTTGTCCGCAACCTCATCCACCTGACGCCTTGAAAAGCAGTAGATGATTCCACTTTCGTCTCTATGCTGTCCTATGAAATCAAGTATCTGTTCCAAGGGTTCGTTTTTTCTTACCACGTTCAGAAGGATGTTGGGTCTGTTGAAGCTTGCGACAAGTATGTCTGGCGTGTCCATGCAAAGGTTTGTCACGATGTCATCCTGGACCTGTTTTGTTGCCGTTGCTGTCAGTGCAAGGCAGACTGCCTGTGGAAATTCCTTTCTGAATTTTGAAATTTCCATATAATCTGGTCTGAAGTCGTGTCCCCAGGAACTGATGCAATGGGCTTCATCTACGGTAATGCAGTCCACCGTGATGTTGGGACTATGAAGAAGGTTTCTTATCTTGTCAGTGTTGAGTCCTTCAGGAGAAACATAAAGAAGTTTGATTTCTCCACGACGGATTCTGTCACAGTAATTTCTGTATGTGTCCCAGTCCAGAGAAGAATTGATGTAGACTGCTGGAACGCCGAAGGACTCCAGCTGCTGTACCTGATCCTGCATGAGGGCGATTAAAGGGGAAACGACAACCGTGATTCCATCCATTATGAGGGCAGGAATTTCATAGCAAAGTGATTTGCCACCTCCAGTTGGCATGACGGCAAGGGTATCTCTTCCTGACAGTACATTCTGAATCACATTTTTCTGCATGTGTCTGAAGCTGTCATAGCCGAAAACTGTTTTCAATACATGTTCCGCAGTTTTTGTGTAGTGTGGAAAATCCATTTGATCCTCTTTGAAAAGCAGTCCAGTCTCCTCTGCAAACCGTAGTGAAACATTGCGCACGGATTCCATCAGCTGATTATATTCTATGCTATCCAAATATAGTACCTCTATACAAGTGGGCATCTCTAAAATGTATTTTTAGGGACTCCATAGTATGAAAAGAATCTCTTGCATAAGAGAAATAATTTTGATATATTCTCTTTACACATGCCGGATTGGTGGAATGGTAGACACGAAAGACTCAAAATCTTTTGCGCGCAAGCGTGTTAGAGTTCAAGTCTCTAATCCGGTACTAGGCTCCCTTTAATGCAAGGGAGCTTTTTTTATTTCATTACTTCCATTGCTCCCTGGGGCTTTCTGAACTTGACAGCTTCTTCCATTGAAACTCCGTCTATTTCTTCCTTGCTTTCCATGTCTGCTATGGTCCTTGCAAGTTTCAGGCAACCGCTTACGGCTCTTGGGGAGAATTCATAGCGGTCACTGGATTTGTCCAGAAGTTTTCTTGCTTCTTCCGTCAGCCTGCAGAAACGGGTGATTTCGGATGGTGTAAGAAACACATTTTTCTTTCCCTGTCGTTTTCTTTGGATTCTTATGGCGCTGGCAATTTTTTTTCTCAATTCTGCTGAACTGATTCCTGGTTGGCTTTCTTTGGGAGCCTTGCCTTCTACCTGGATCCTTAGATCTATTCTGTCCAGAAGAGGCCCTGAAAATTTACGCCAGTACTGTTCTACTGAACGGGATGAGCAAAGACAGATTTTTTCGCTGGAACCGAAATTTCCGCAAGGACATGGATTTGTCGAAAGCAGCAATTGGAAGCTTGCGGGAAATACTGTTGATCTTCCCGCTCTGCTCAATGTGATGGAACCGCTTTCCAATGGAACTCTAAGCATCTGCAGTGCCGAAGACCTGAATTCCGCGGCTTCATCAAGAAAGAGGATGCCGTTGTGGGCTAGGGAGATTTCACCAGGAAGACAATGAGGGCCGCCACCACAAATCCCTTCTGTAGTTGCGGTTTGATGTGGCATTCTGAACGGAACCTTTAGGACGGTGTTTTTCCCTGGGCAGAGAAGACCAGCGATTGACCATATTCTGGTGACAGACTGGGATTCTTCCCTTGTAAGGAAAGGAAGAAGTGAACTGTACCTCATCATGGAAAGTGTCTTTCCGCAACCTGGTGGACCAAAGGCAATCACATTGTGTCCTCCCGCCGCAGCGATCTGCAGACCACGCACCAAAAGTTCCTGCCCCGAAACATATTTAAAATCATTTTCATCCTCAACAGGTGGAAAATATATTCCATCAATGCAGAGGGAGCCCTCAGGAAATTCTGCATCTTCAATTTCAGAATTCCTACTGGAAAACGCTGCGGGGTTGAAAAGGGAACTGAACGCCTCAACAACATCCTCAGCCCCAAAGACCATCATTCCGTCTATTTCCCTTGCTTCTTCCGCATTTGCTTTGGGTACTATGCACTTTCTTATGCCGCCATCATAAGCTGTACTGACAGCCGCATGTATTGCACGCACAGGTCTTATCTTGCCGTTGAGTTCAAGTTCTCCCATCACAAGAATGGATTCATCTGAAGCAATTGAAAAAGAATCTGACTCAATAGCATCTGGATCAAAAGCCGTTTCGTCGCGTTCAAGCTTTTCCTTTGCCGTAAGAACAGCAAGTGCGATTGCAAGGTCAAAGCCTGCACCCTCTTTCTTGAGGTCGGCTGGGGAAAGATTTATGAGTACCCGTTCAGGAGGGAACTGAAGTCCTGAATTCATTATGGCGCTCCTCATTCTTTCCCTAGATTCCTTGATTGCACCGTCGGCAAGTCCTACGATATCCACGGCAGGGATTCCTCGTCTCAAGTCCACTTCTACGGAAACCAGTGAACCTTCATATCCAAAAGGTGAAAAACAGAATATTTGCATGATACCTCCAGGCGATTCGTCATGAACGCCTATAGAAATTATTTTCGCTGGAATTTTAAAAGTGGAAAAAATACAGAAAAAAAAATCAAAAAATGCTATGGTATGGACATGCTGAATATTACTGTTCTTTGTTCTGTCATCGATAATTACGGTGACATCGGATTTGTCTACCGCCTGTGCAGAAGGCTTTCTGAAATTTCAAAAGACGTCACTCTTCGTATTGTCGTTGATAACCTTTCCTCCTTTGCCTTCATGAATTCTGGAATCAATCCAGGTCTTGCCGAGCAGGAATTCAACGGTTGGAAAATCTTTGACTGGAACAATGCCGAGGTGTGCACGAAGGAATTCACGGAAGATGAACCTCAGTTCATTCTTCAATGCTTTCAATGCAGACTTCCAGATTGGCTTGAGGACATATTGTACGAAGGCAAGCTAAAAGGTTCAGCATATATCATAAATGTGGAATATTTGACGGCGGAGCCCTGGGCAGACGATTTCCATAAGCTCAGGTCTGGAACTAGATCGGTGCAGGTAAAAAAATCTTTTTTCATGCCTGGGTTCACAGCCAAAACGGGAGGCCTTGTTCTGGACAGCAACTTCAGGAACTGTGTTTCCGACCATGGATTTGCAGTAAAAAAAGCATCTGAAGGATTAAGTGACATCCAGAAAAAAATCCTGTCAGGCGATGATTATTTCAGGATCCTTGTTTTTTCATATCCAAGGAATTTCGACTTTCTGGTCGATGCCATTGATTCTTTTGCAGGACTTTGCGACAGAAAGGTTCACGTTTTCCTTGCCAAGGGAATCAGTACGGCTCCTTTCCTTCAGGCTTGCAAAGGGCGCGTAGTTGAATTTGAATATTCGGAATTGCCAGCGCTGGAGCAAGAGCAGTGGGATGCACTTATCTGTTCCATGGATTTTAATTTCATTCGCGGTGAGGATTCCTTTAGCCGTGCAAGTCTTGCTGGAATTCCTTTCGTCTGGCATGTCTATGTTCAGGATGAAGAATTTCAACTGGTAAAGCTCAATGCTTTTCTTGACAGACTAAGACCAATGTTTGAAGGTCAGTTTTTTGAGGACTACAAAAGATTCTGTTTTCTGTATAACAGGAACTATTCCGCTGAGCCTGGAGATGAAGCCTGTCAGGCAATGGCAACCCTTGAATCGATTCCGAGGGAAGAAGCCAGTGGAGAGGATGAAATGCGTGGACTTGCGATAAACCTTCTTTCTGCCGCTGAAAAATCCAGGGGCTTCTTTGAGAAGGCTTCAGAAAAGTTTCTTGCCAACGGAGACTTGGCCGAAAACCTGCTGGAATTCTTGAATTCTATCAGCCTATGAGTCTTTGGGGTCCTCTTCTGGACTTGCGATTTCAAGAAGTGCGGCGGCGGCTAGATTGTGGTTCATCTGGAACCTTGCGGCTTTTTCCTTTGTTGTGCCAGGTATGCCAAGAGAAGCTTTCTGTCTGTTCTGCTTTTCCATCTGTTCAATATAAAGATTCTTTGCTGCTATAAGAATATCGCTTGCGGCATCCGCCTTGATACCCAAGGTCTCGGCAATGTCTGTTTCTGTCGCGTTTGCAAGACAGGCGAGGGTACCGTATTTTTTCATCAGCATACCGTCTCTTTTTGCTCCTACTCCAGGCAGCTTTGCGAATGGGGAAACAGTGTTTTCTTTTGTTCGAAGCTCCTGGTTTCTGCTTGTTGCAAAACGGTGTGTTTCATCACGAACCCTTTGAAGCAGCCTGAGGGCATCACTTCGTTTGGGCAGGCATATGGGCTGGGATGTATGGGGTCTCCAGATTTCTTCGTCTCTTTTTGCAAGGCCTGCAATCGGTATATCAAGTCCCAATGTCTGAAGGATCGAATCTACCGCATTTACCTGTCCGATACCACCGTCTATGAGAAGAAGGTCTGGCAGTTCTGCGTTTTCATTGAGCAGTCTTGTATAGCGGCGGGAAACTGCTTCTTTCATGGATGCAAAATCGTCTATGAGTCCGTCGGTAGTTTTGAGCCTGAAATACCTATAGTTCTTCTTGTCAGGGTTTCCGTTGTAAAAGCTGATGAGGGAAGCAACAGGAAATTTTCCGCCGATATGGGCAATATCGAAACCTTCTATTCTCACAGGCAGTTTTGAAAGTCCAAGTTCTTTCTTGAGCTCTTCCATGGCAGGAAAGTCTCCACGCTCGCGGACTCGGCGTATGATGTCTTCCCTTGCGTTCTGCTGCGCCATGTTGACTGCCGCACGGTGCATCCTCATTTTCTCAGTGTCGTCCACAGGAATGATTTCCGTTTCGCAGTCGTAGGTTTCCTTGATCCAGCGTTTCATGAATTCCGTTCCTTCCTTAGAAACGACATATATGGAAGGCGGTATTATCTCTTTTTCTGTATAGTATGCACCCATGAATTCGGGAATGAGTTCCGTATCTTCGTTTAGCGACAGGGTGCGGTAATTGTCCCGTCCCAAAAGCTTGCCGCCGCGTATTTTTAGGATGGTGAAGCTTACAAGCTCTCCTTCGCGCCATGTTGCAATATAGTCTCGGTCATCCTGGTCGAAGCCTTCTACTATGTTCTGGTTCTGCATGATGGAAAGGGCTTTAAGACCGTCCCTTAGTCTGGCAGCCTTCTCAAAATCCAGTTCCCTGGCGGCCTGTCTCATCTGGTCTTCCATTTTTTTTGCCGTGTCTTCTTTACCCTCAAGTAGAGATGTGATTTCGCCGATAAATTCACCATAGGTGGAACTGTCGGTTTTTTTACAGCATGGGCCTAGACATTTGCCCATGTGGTAGTAAAGACAGGCTGAATCCTTCTCGCGGAATTTCCTGCAGTGGCGTAACGGATATATGTCGTAGAGTGTTTCTATGAATGTATCAAGGGCTGCCGCATCAGGGAAAGGACCAAAATAGAGGGATCCATCCTTGACCACGTTCCTTGTTTTATAAAGGCGTGGAAATTTTTCCTTTGTGATCTTGAGCACAGGGTAGGATTTTCCGTCTTTAAGGCAAATGTTATACCTCGGGTTATGCTGCTTGATGAGGTTGTTTTCCAGAAGGAAAGCCTCGTATTCATTTCCCGTTGTGATATATTCAATGGATCTGGCCCTGCTTATGAGAAGCCTGGTCTTTATGTCTTTGTTTCCGCTGAAATAGGATGTAAGACGGTTTTTCAGATTCTTGGCCTTTCCGACATAGATGATGGTTCCGCCTTCGTTGCGCCACATGTAGACTCCGCTTTGGTTTGGAGCCTTGAGTGCGGTCTGATGAAGGACTTCCCTTGGGGAAAGAGGTTTGGTCGATGTTTGTAAATTTTCATTCTGCTCGTTCATATCTGAAAACAACTTCAGCTAGTATAGCAGTTTTTCTTTGCGTTTTGAATACTGGTTTTGCCGCAGACAAAGCAGTTGTCATGGGAGGAAAGGAAGGTTGGCCTGTTCTTTCCAGGATGGACGGGGTTGTTTCTGGCAAGGGAAAATACGGCTATGATTCCATGGTTCTTGCAACCAATTCCCATGGTGCCGATGACTTTACCGATCTTCTACTTTCCTTTGAAGACGGAACCAGCGACGATGCGACAGGCAGATACACCATTGCGGAAAATAAATCAATCACGACAGAAGTACATTCCCTTATGGGAAAGAAATCAGCCCTTACACGCGGCTCTGGTGGAATAAGGCTAAGCGGCAGCAGAAATACAATCTTTGGAAAAGAAGGTCCATGCGGTTCCTTCAGCATTGAATTCTGGCTTAATCCAAGCATAGCGGAGAACGGTGAGGTTGTCTTTTCATGGCGTTCTTCAAGGACCGTCGCAAACTATCCTTTGTATCAGATGATCATCGGTAGCTTTGCAGGCAATCATCTTGAATGGTCGTTCACCAATGTGTTCAACGGATACGTGGACAATGACGGTGAGATAACTCTTTCAAGCTACCGTACCATCGTGCCTAACCAGTGGATGCATCATGAAATCAGTTTCGATGAAAATACAGGTCTCCTGGAATATAGGATCAATGGTCTTCTTGAGGCTCTTAAATATGTCACTACAAACGGCCACGAGACTGGCGGTTCAATCTATATTCCTATACTTGGTGTTCCTGCAGACATTGAAATTTGTCCTCAGTATACTGGTCTCATCGATGATTTCAGGGTTCAGCGTGCTGCAAGACCAGAGACAAAGGAAACCAAGGGAATGGATACTTACCGTGTGGAAGGAGGTCGCTTTGAGACGCAGCCTATCCTTCTTTCAACAGGAGCTGAGCTTACGGAAATCGATGCCCTGGTAAGCATGCCGTCACAGACAGACATTCAGTTCTATGTTCGATCAGGTGACAATTTCTATAACTGGACGGATTCATACCCTGAATGGATTCCAGTAAAGAACCATAGAAAAATCGAAGGCATAAAGGGGCTGTACTTCCAGGTTGCCTGTGATCTTCTTCCAGATGGTGCTGGCAAGAAATCTCCTTCAGTCACAGAATTGAAGATAAAGTACAAGGAGGTACCGTCTCCTCTTCCTCCGTTTGAATTGAGGGCATTTGCAGGAGATGAGGAAGTTACGCTCTCATGGCCTTATTCTGTTGACGACACAGTCGGTGGGTATTATATTTTTTATGGGGACAGACCTGGTGAATATCTGGGGCGTGAGGCAGTGGAAGGAAATTCTCCTCTTGATGCAGGAAGCGTAACTTCGGTTACACTTACGGGGCTAAGAAACGGGAAAATCTATTACTTTGCTGTTGCGTCCTACTCAAAATACGACAACAGGATCATGGGTGAGCTTTCAAAGGAAACCTTTGCCCGTCCAAAGAAAAAATAACAGAGAGAAAGTGATCAGTTGAAAAAGGGACAAGCTTATGAGCACAAAAGAAGAACAGAACAGCGTAATCATTGAACGTGCAAAAGCCGCAATCCTTGCCAGGGATTACGACCAGGCTGCAAGGATCTATAAGGGTCTTCTTAAGACTGAACCTGAAAACCTTACCTACCTTATTGCTTTGGGTGACCTCTACGTAAAGAACGGCGAGGACAAAATCGCCCTGGACTACTACAAGGAAATTGTCCGCATTCAGCCACAGAACCTGGATGCCCTGAACAGCCTTGGAGCCATCTACAGAAGGCTTAAGCTTTACGATGAGTCTATCTCGGTGCTTGAACGTGCCGTAATGATCGACGGTGCAAATGTTCAGGTGTTCTATAATCTTGGATTTACCTATAAGCTCATGGGAAACTATGACGATGCAATCCAGTGCTTCAATACTGTAGTTGAAGAAAATCCACGCGATGTACTTGCATTCAACCACATAGGAACAATCTACGCCGCACAAAAACGCCATGCGGAGGCTGTTGCTTCCTATCTCAAGGGACTTAAGGTTGATCCTAACCATCCTATCCTTCATCTCAACATTGCAAAAAGCTATGACAAGCTTGGGGAATTTCTAAAGGCACAGGCTGAATACGAGGCTGCCCTCAAGTCAAAGCCAGGCTGGGTAGAGGCAATTGAATCTTATTCAGATCTTCTCCTCAGAAAGAACAAGACAAAGACCGCTTGCGAAATAGTAAAGAAAGCATTGTATCTTAATCCTAAGGATGCCGCGATGCATACAAAGCTTGGAGATGTCTACAGCAGACAGGACAACTTTGACAGTGCCGAGGATGAATACAATGCAGCACTTTCCATTACTCCAGACTTCAAGCTTGCCATGTCTGGACTTGCAAATACATATGAGTCGACTGGAAGGATAGAAGAAGCCTTGGAGATGGCAGAAAAGATGGAATATCTTTCACCTGAAGATCCATCCGTGAAGCGGCAGCATGTACACATTCTACTTTCTGCAGATAAGATAGAAAAGGCTGGTGAAAAGATTCAGGAACTCTATTCCAAGGATCCCGATGATGTCCATACCTTGAACCTTCTTGGCCAGTACTATATCTGTGCAGGTGATGAAAAGAAGGCTTCTGGCTGCTTCAAGAAAATCAGAGCGACACGGCCTGAGTATACAAGCTTTTACCGCGAGGCTGGAAAGAGACATTCCCAGAAAGGTGACTATAAAAAAGCTGAGGAATTCTATCAGAAATATATTGAGCAGAATCCCGAGGATACTGCAGGGCACAAGAGTCTTGCAAAGAACTATGAAGACCAGGGAATGCTTATCCAGGCTCTCTCAAGCTATAAGACAATGGAAACCTTTGACTCTGCAAACTTGGCTTCGCGCAAAGGTCTTGAAAGGGTAAACAACCAGATCATTGAAGAACGGGATATGAAACAGGAAAAAAGCAGCGTGCCTGCCGAAGATGAATTCCTGGATTCCGACGATGATATTTCCATCGGTGACAGGGTTCGTGTCGCAGAGGAAGTAAAGCTTTCCTTTGAGGATATGGATAGTCCAGAGTCGGAATTCGTCAAAGAAGATATTCCTGAGGAAGAAATGACCGTCCATGACTTCAACAAGGGTTTTGAGAAGCTGCAGCAGGATGAAATCAGCACGGACGAAGTTTTCAAGGAAGGCCGTCTCGATGATGAAATAGAAGCAGATAATCAGGAACACTATTCTAGAAGCCTTGATGATCTTATCGGTGATGTGGATCTTGATGATGAAGGTTCAGGTCTTGAGGAAGACAATACAAGCGCAGAGGATTTCTTCTCAAACAATCCATTCGGAAACGGTGGAAGATCAAGTGCTCCCCAGGAGAATGACTTTGAACCTGATTTCAGCATGGAAGAGGAAGAAAAGCCAAAGAAGAAACCTGCCTATAACGATGTCATTTCCCTTGATGATGCCTGGGATGATGACGAAGATTTTGAACAGCCAGCTCCAGAGCCTAAACGACCTGTAGAAATACAGAAACCAAAAGAAAAACCTTTTGTACCTCCTGTAGAAGAACCAGTCTTTGAAGATGAGGATGATCTGCCGGGTGATGGAAACCTTGAGGACGAAAAGATCGACGATGAAATCCTTGAGGAGCCTGAATACATACCAGAGCCATCTTTGACAGAGGATGACATAATCGACGAGGACTATGAGGACGATACCATCGATGAGGAAAGTCCAAATGTAGATGAAGTCCTTGATGATGGGGAAGTTGAGGAAGAGCCTCTTGAAGATGAAGAGAATGACAGTCTCTTTGTTCCAGAGGATGATTTTGGAGATGAGATAGAACTTGAGGAACCTGTTGTCGATGATGTTTCCGCAGATGAATTTGAAGAACCTCCAGCCGATGACCTTGAGGATGATTCAGAAAATTTAAACATGCCTGTCATTGATGTGGGTGATGAGGATCATGTGGACATGGAGATTCTTGCAAAGGCCGCCGATGCCATCCAGACAGTAGCCGATGCCATCACGGAAAACAAGGTGATGAAGAAAACCAATGTTGCAGCAGATCTCTTTGAAAAACTTCGTTCCTTGAGCACGTATCTGCCTGAAGAAAAACGTGCGGAATTCCTCGAAAGCAAGATCCGTCTTCAGCTGGATTACATAATCTCCAAGCTTTCTGGAAAAAGAGGGCTTCTTGGAACAGCCAGAATTCTTCGCCAGCAGCTGGGACAGGAGGATGTTGCCTCTGAACTGGATAGTGGAAAGACACTTCTAATTAAGGTTCTGGAATACTCAAAGGGACTTGTGAGGGAATTGCCAGATGCTACGATGGTTTCGTCCCTCAACGGACAGATTGAAAACCTGATTACAAAAATATAGATCAATGATATGGGGATGTCTAAATGGGCATCCCATTTTTTTTATCGAACGTGGATGCTGTATAAACAACCCATTTAATTGAATTTAAGCGCATTATATGGTATATATTTCCATTATTTATATCATCTAGAGGAAAGTATATGCTTACACTTAAATTTGGTGGAACAAGTATGGGTTCTGCCCGCCGCATTCTTGACAGTGTGGAGATTATGTTGGGGCGTGCAAAGACTGACCGTATCAGCGTTGTAGTCAGTGCAGTAGCCGGTGTATCAAACAAATTGCAGGCAGCAATTGACGGGTGCATCACTGGCGGGACCGCTCAGACTTTTGTAAGCGAACTTCGTTCAATCCATGCAGACATCTGCGCAGAAATCAAGTCAACAGTTCCTGAATTCGATACAAACAGCGTTACATCAAAGATTGAAGCCCACCTTGTAGAGCTTGAAAAGCTTTTGTCAGGCCTTGCAACTTTCGGTGAATGTCCAGACAGCGTTCACTGCCGCATCATGGGTATGGGAGAACTTATGTGTGCTCCTATCGTTGAAGCTGTAATCCTTGCAAAAAAGCAGAGCATCCTTCTTTTGGACAGCCGCAAGTTCATCTATACTACAGGCAATCAGAAGGAAGGCGACCCTGACTATGCTCGCTGTTCGGAAGCTTTTGCAGCATACCGCGACGGTTCACAGTCGGCACAGATTTTGCTTTTCCCTGGATTCATCTGTTCATGGATCAGCGGAACTGATGCAAAGCCTGTAATGGGACTTCTCGGACGCAACGGTTCAGACTTCAGCGCAGCAATCGTAGGTGCTTGCCTCGGTTCTTCAAAGGTAGAATTCTGGACAGACGTTGACGGCGTTTATACTGCAGACCCACGCATCATCAAGGATGCAATTCTTGTAGACGACATGAGCTATGAAGAAGCAATGGAACTTTCATTCTTCGGTTCAAAGGTTCTCCATCCAAAGACACTTTCACCGCTTGCAGCAAAGGGAATCGAAGCCTGGTCTTTGAACAGCCACAACCCATCTGCTCGCGGAACAAGAATCGGTAAGGGACCTTTTGACACAAAGGCAACAGGTCCTGTTCGCGGCATTTCATGTCTCAAGGACTGCGCAATGATTTCCGTAAGCGGTTCTGGAATGAAGGGACGCAAGGGTATGGCAACTCGTATTTTCCAGGCAGTTTCAAACGCAGGAATTTCAGTTCTTCTCATTACTCAGTCTTCATCTGAATATACACTTTCTTTCTGTGTACGCAAGGCTTTTGCAAATGAAGCTGTCGATGTCCTCAAGAATGAATTTGCCCTTGAAATCAGCACAAAGCTCGTAAACCCGATCGATGTACGCAATGAAGTTGCCATCGTTTCAATCATCGGGGATGCCATGAAGCAGAAGCGCGGTGTTGCAGGTACATTCTTTGATTCCCTCGCAAGCCGTGACATCAACGTTCTTGCAATTGCACAGGGATCTGCAGAACGCTCAATTTCAGCAGTTATCAACGGAAGCGACGGTGACATGGCGGTCCGCGTTGTTCACCAGGGCTTCTTCAATACAGTTCAGTCAATTCAGGTCTATGCCTTTGGTGTCGGCACTATCGGCGGAACAATGGTTGACCAGATCCGCGACCAGTATGCTTCACTTCTTGAACAGGGTATCGATGTTCGCGTAATGGCAATCGCCAACATTGACGGAATGATCTTTGATGCAGAAGGTCTTGATCTTTCTGACTGGCGCAACCTTGTAAAGGAGAAGGGCAAGAAGACAAACCTTGATGAAATCCTTGAATTCGTAAAGGAAACAAAGCCTCTCAATCCAATCTTCGTTGACTGTACAGCAAGCTATGACCTTCCTGAACGCTACCTTGATGTTTTCAAGGCAGGCATGTCAATTGCAACTCCAAACAAGCGTGCAAACAGCATGAGCATGGAATTCTACAAAAAGCTCCGTGAAACAGCAAACGAAATGCACGTGCGCTTCCTCTATGAAACAAACGTAGGTGCAGGTCTTCCAATCATCGATACTCTCCAGAACCTCTTTAAGTCTGGCGATAAGCTTACAGGCTTTAACGGAATCATGTCCGGTTCCCTCTCATACATCTTCGGAAAGCTTGATGAAGGAAAGAAATTCTCTGAAGCAGTTCTTGAAGCAAAGGAACTCCGCTATACAGAACCGGATCCACGCGATGACCTTAAGGGTACAGACGTTGCACGCAAGGCACTCATCATCGCCCGTGAAGCTGGAATGGAAATTGAACTTGAAGACATCGAGATGCGCTCAATCTTCCCTAAGGATTTCAACATCGAAGGAACAGTTGAAGAATTCCTCAAGAGACTTCCAGAACTGGACAAGTACTTTGAGGACAAGATGGCAGCCCTCAAGAAGGAAAACAAGGTTCTCCGTATGGCTGCTTCAATCAAGGACGGAAAGGCTTCTGTAGGTATGCTCGAAGTAGGACCTGAAGATCCATTGTATACAGTTCGCGGTGGTGAAAACGCATTCGTATTCCACACAGCACGCTACACACCAATTCCTCTTACAGTTAAGGGTTACGGTGCAGGTGCAGGCGTTACGGCTGCCGGTGTATTCGGTGATGTTCTCCGCCTTGTAAGCTGGAACATGAGCAACTAAGATGGCAAGTGACAATAATAAGCCTTTGGTTGCATACTGCGGAAAACCGGGATGCAATGCAGAGGCTGCGGCAATAGGGTATTTCAGGGAAAATGCTAAGACCCTTCCGGTTGATTCCTTTCAGGAAATTTTCCAGAAGGTTACGGAAGGGACTGTTGATTACGGCATGGTTCCGATAGAAAATTCCCTTGGTGGCAGCGTATATCAGAACTATGACAATTTCAGGAATTATCCTGATGTTTTCATTTCTGGAGCAATTGCCATAAAGATCAGCTATTGTCTTCTTGCAGTAAAAGGGGCAAAGACTGAGGATATAAAGAAGGTCTATTCACATCCTCAGGCCCTGCTTCAGACAAGCAGATTCCTTGGCAATCACAAGGACTGGCAGCAGATTGAGGCCTACAATACTTCTGGGGCAGCTCTCTTTGTTTCAGAAACAGGATCAAAGGAAAATGCCGCCGTTGCAAGTGAAATCAATGCCAGCATCTACAACCTGGATATTCTTGCACGCGGAATTGAGGATGATCCAAACAATTACACTCGCTTCGTTGTAATAACAAAGGAAAGAAAGACTGTTGATGATGCCCACATGGCAAGCTTCATGTTCAAGGCAAAGCATGAGCCTGGATCCCTTTATAAGATTCTGGGCGTTCTCAACGACTTTGGCACAAACCTTACGCGCCTTGAAAGCCGTCCGATTCCAGGTCGTCCATGGGAATATCAGTTCTATGCTGATGTGGATCTAAAAAGCATCAGCGGACAACCTGATGATTACGTAAAAAAAATTATTGAAAAATTAAAGGAAAAAGCAGAAGAAGTCCGCCTTTTGGGTGTATACTCTGAAGTAGGACGATAATGTTTCTTGGAGGAATAAAATGGAAAAATATGTACTTTCAGTTCTTGTAGAAAACCACGCTGGTGTTCTTAGCCGTGTATCAGGACTTTTCAGCCGCCGCGGTTACAACATTGACTCTCTCGTAGTTTGTGAAACAGCAGATCCTGACAAGTCTCGCGCAACTATCGTTGTAAGCGGTGATGAATATATTCTTGAGCAGATCAAGAAACAGCTTTCAAAGCTTGTTGAAGTTATTTCCATTGAACACTGCGAAAAGTCTGAAACATGCCAGAGAGAAATGGCACTCATCAAGGTAAAGGCAAGCGGAGAACAGCGTGCGGTTGTCATTGAAACCTGCAACATCTTCCGTGCACACATCGTTGACGTTTCTGAAAATGCCCTCATCGTAGAAGCAACAGGTAGCGAAGACAAGATTGATTCCCTCATCCGCCTTCTTGAACCTTACGGAATCCTTGAACTCCTTAAGTCTGGCCTTGTAGCAATGGACCGCGGAAGCAAGATCATCAAATAATCTTTATCCACCTGTCGTCGTATATCTGCCAAGTGTTGTTTTCAAAAATAGCATTGGCAGTCCTGAATATGCGTTCCTTTTTTGGGAACGCATTTTTTATTTCTTGTGGTAGATCAAATTCTGGCATTTCTTTCCCATCCACAGTTCTAGCAAAGAAAATGGAAAGTTTCAGACAATGGTCGTCATATTCAATCTCGACAGGAAAATATGCCTTGTTCCATTCTGTTTCTGGAAGACCTATGGTGCAGCCTGTCATTCCGCCTGGAATATCCTGATCTGTCATGGCAAACAAAGGATAAAGGGGGAATACATTCGCTTTCCTGTTGAGAATTGAGATGATGTTCCTCTGGATTCCTGCAAGAAAAAAAAGAGTGTCCTTGTGTGGAATGATTGCATTCATAGTACACGACAGTGTAGAGCATTTCATAAAAAAAGTGTAGAATTCAAGCTATGGTAAAATCAAGACTTGGCAATATTGTTTTTGCGTTTTCACTGCTTTTTCTCTTCGCTTCATGCTCCTATAAGATTCAGCCTTCGGTCCTTGCTTTGAACGGAGAAAGCTTCAGTGCCCTCAACAGAAGTGCCGTAAAATCAAAAGCCGATGGAAAGAAAAATAAATTTCTTTGTTATGGTTTTTCAAGGAATCAGATTGCTCATTTCAGGAATGCGGTATACAAGAATTCTGGAGCCGCTCTTTCTGTTCAGATAAAATTCGATGTAAAGTCCAAATCAAAGCTTTCGAAATATGAATATGCCCTTGGGTTCCTTTACGAAGAGGATCTTTCCCTCATTGGTGTTAATGAAGATAGGCTTCTTTCAAGACCAGTTTTTAAGGGAGACTACCTTGAGTGCCAGAAGGATTCCTTTAGAATTTCCTTTTCCGTTTCATCAACCCAGGATATCCCTTGCGGATTTTTTGTCTATACAACAAAAAGCGCCGAAATTTCTGAATTTAGAATTGGAGAAGCAAAGGTAGGATGGGACAACAGCGGAAAAGTTCCAGTCTTTGCCTGTGGTGCAGAAGGTGGTCGTGTCAGATGGAATTTTTCTTCGGCCGATTTATCTGCGGCTGAGAATATTTTTCCTGCTTCAAATTCCTCAAAGAATGTCATGCCAAAGATTGAAGTAGGTCTATTCCCTTTGGATGATAACGGTACATGGAAAAATCAGACGACTGTCCAGCTCAAGATTAACGGCGAAAAGTTTGATGTCCGTCTGCAGAAAAATCAGGATAGAATGATCGTTCAGACTGCATCCTTGAAAAAAGGTTATTCCGACTTCCAGATTGTTGAGCACCCAGAGCTTGTTTCTTCGGTCATGGTGACTGCAAACAGCCCTTATCTTGCAAAAAATAAATTTTCAAAGGTTCTTGTTCCGATAAAAACAGATCTAGGTTTTATCATGGACTGGCCTCAGGACAACTGGCGTGTGGAAGATTATGAACTATATGAATGGTATCAATTCCCAGGTGTCCTTTTCTTTGATTTTGCTGATTACAGAATTCAGAATCAGTTCTTTACAAGACTTGCATACTTTGTTGAAAAGGCAGGCTATAAAGGTACTCTGGTAGGAAATGATTTTGTAGAGAACAAGCATGGCTACAATGCCCATGACTATAAGCCTGAGGATCTTGCCGCGTTCTTCACTGTTGCTGCCATTCAGGAATTTCCTCTCAATGACCGTGAATGTCTTTTGCGTGAAATCCTTGAAGCAAACAAGCTTATCCTAAAGAACAGTGACGGAACCTACAGCGCTGGAAAAGGTGCTGTCGTTTCCTTTAGTCGAGAATCTCCGCGCTATCTGCGCTATACATTCCTAGCCCATGAAAGCTGGCATGGAATCTACTTCATCGATGAAGATTTCAGAAATATTGTTTCTGCATGCTATGGAATGTTCGATCCTGCTTCAATGGAATTCCTCAAGACCTTTTGGGAAACACAGCCAGGTTTAGGATATGACCGCACTGATGAATATCTTATGCAAAATGAATTCATGGCATACATCATGCAGCAGAGTTTTTCCAACATTGCTCCTTATTTCCTTCAGGTTGCAGGACGGGGGTCCGTCAATAGAATCCAGAAGGAAGGTGCAGAATACATTCGTAATACAAAAGCACAGGCCTTTGTTGATGCAGGAGAAGTCCTTAACGGTTACGCCTTTGACAAATGGGGACTTGCGTGTGGCAGGGTGTCCTTGGTCATGAGAGATTGAACGGTTTGTTTGTTTTCTGTTAAATCAGGTCAATGTTGAACTGTTTTTCGCTTTCTATTGTGCCAGGAGTTCCATGACCAGGGAGAATGATTGTGCTGTCTGGCAGGGTGAACAGCTTGTCCTTTATCTTGCTGCAAAGAAGTTTCTTTGAATACTGGCTGGAAGTGCTGCCCGTCTCTCCTGGAATCAATGTATCTCCAGTAAAAAGAACGTCACCGATCTTGTAGACCATGCTGTCAGGTGAATGTCCAGGAATGGAAAGAAATTCCACATTTAGATCTGCTATGCGGGTCATTCCGTCACCGTTGATGATGGAAGAATTCATTCCGTATGTTTCAGAATCCGCAGCATATACCGTAGCATCGTAGATTTTTGTAAGGGTCCTTAGTCCTTCTATATGATGCTTGTGGTTATGGGTAATGAGGATGGCAACCAGTTTATATCCTCCGTCCTCTATCTGCTTTATGATTTCGTTGGTGATTTGACCGGGATCTACTATTATTGCTTCCATTACATTGGGATCGTCGTTTACGATTACATATGTGTTTGTAAAACTCTGAATGCAAAGATGAAAATAGACTTTCATAGGCTGCTGTCTCCTGTACTGCTGAAATCTTCTATGAGACCGCCCTTGTTTCTGTCGATGAGAGCCTCGCGTGTGTTTGAAAGCTTGAAGGAAACATTTTCTCTTGCTGAATTATAGAAAATAGTTTTCTTAAGGTTGCAGTCCTGCATTGAGGTGTTCATGAGGATTGCTTTGATGAAACGACTGTTGTAGAGGTCTGAGTTGTCAAAGCTGCACTGATACGAAGTTATTCCATTGAAGTTGTTGTGGATGAGATCACTGCCAGTAAGGACAAGATGTACGAACTTGGCACCTGCAAAAGAAGAGAATTGAATGTTGCTCTTAAGGAAGTCGCAGTCAGTGAAGGTTGCAAAGTCCATCATGCACATGCGTAGCCTTATGTTCTCTGCGTGAACGTTGGTAAAAAGAACGTGCTGAAA
Organism: Treponema sp.; assembly: GCF_045641405.1. Classification (GTDB taxonomy): domain Bacteria; phylum Spirochaetota; class Spirochaetia; order Treponematales; family Treponemataceae; genus Treponema_D. The sequence continues at coordinate 26,622 of NZ_JAZUGX010000040.1, read as the reverse complement.
ATTACATCCATAAAACTTTTTTTCTGAAAGATCCATACCCTGGACTGTGATTCCGTATGCGTTGAGTCCTACGATCTTGTCGTGGGACATTATGAATTTCTTAAGGTGTGCAAGGTATGCCTTTTTGTCTTCCGTATGCTCATAGCAGAAACCAGGTTCATCAGCAATGATTTCATTGTCCTTGAACTGAGATAGGGCGGGCTTGTTGCATTCTGGGCACTGACACTTGTTGGTCGTAAACATGGTGAAATTCTATGTTATTGATAAGAAATAGTCAAATGAATATTATTTAGGCATGTGTTGGAAATGCAAGAATAATATTGAAGTTGAAACCATAGGAAGAAGCAGCGAATGTCCTGTTTGCCATGCTGACTTGCATTGTTGCAGAAACTGTCTTCATTATATGCCAGGCAGCCATTATGATTGCCATGAAAGTGTTGATGATCCTGTGCGCGACAAGGAACGTGCGAATTTCTGTGGGATGTTCAGTGTAAAAAGAAATTTTGACTTGAACGGTTCTGGCATGGATGATATGAAGGCAAAGGCAGTCGATGCCTTCAATGCTCTTTTTTCCTAAGGAGTGGAGCATGAAAAACAGTATTGATTTTGCTTTTCTGGACAGTGGAACGGGTGGAATTCCATACATGCTTTTGCTAAAGGAAAAATCACCTGAAAGCCGTTGTGTATATCTGGGTGATACGGTTCATTTTCCATATGGAGAAAAATCCTTTGATGAAATAGTCCGCTGTTCTTCTGAAGCCATAAGCACCATTGTGGAGCATTGGAATCCGCGGGCAGTAATAATTGCCTGCAATACGATTTCCGTAACAGCTCTTGAAGAACTTAGAAAACTCCATCCTGACCTTCCGATCATTGGGACTGTTCCTGCCATCAAGCTTGCCGCAAAAGTATCTTTGAATAAAAAAATAGGTTTTCTTGCAACCAATGCATCCGTAAACCATCCCTATTCTCAAAAGCTTATAGAAGATTTTGCAAGTGACTGTGAGGTCTTTAAGCGTGGTGATCCTGAATTAATTGACTTTATCGAGCATAGACTTTTTACTGCGACAAAAGAAGAAAAAATTGGAGCTGTAATGCCAGCCGTTGAATATTTCAACAGCTGTGGCTGTGACACCATAATTCTTGGATGTACACATTTTACCCATATGGCAAGAGAAGTTGAAGAAGCCTTTGCCTCAAAAAGCTGGAGAAAGGTTTTCGTTGTGGACAGCCGGGATGGTGTTTCCAATCACGCTCTTGATGTCATAAAGACTGCCCCTGAAAAAACTGAATGTAGAAACATGCCTGAGGATATGACCTTCTTTGTTACAAGCCTTGACGGGGAAAATGAAAAAAAAGAATATGAAATTCTATGTGATAAATTCCATATTCCCTTTGGTGGATGCATAAGTTGATTTTTCCCGAAGTGTCATTCAATGATTGTTTTATTGTGTGCGTCGTACCGAAGAAATTATGTGCGTTGAACACAATTACATGGGCCAGTAAAATGTGGTAGAATGTCATCATGGATTTGATATTACTTGATGACCATGAAGCTATATTAAATGGGCTTGATTCCTTTTTTGAAAAGAACGGTATCAATGTACTTGGTAAATTCACTGACGGTAAAGGACTTGTTGATTATATAGATGAACATAAACCTGAACCGTATCCGATAGTCATCTGTGATCTTCAGCTTGAGACCGAGTTTTCTTTTGAGACCATAGAAAAATTACGGGAACGAAAGTGTCGGGTCGTTGTCTATTCCATGTTTAAAAGCGTAAACATTATTTTCCGTGCCTTTAGATGCGGTGCAAGTGGGTTTGTTTTTAAGAATCAGGAAATAAAGGTTCTTCTTGATGCCATAAATACTGTTGACTCTGGTAAAACCTATATCCCTCCAGAGGTTCTCAGTGATTACATCAGTGGATCCACAGTATATTCAGTTCTTACCTCAAAGGAACAGAAAATACTTGATTATATGATGGATAATAAAACCAACAGCGAGATTGCACTTGCGCTCAATGTTACCACGCGAACAATCGAAAATTCCTTCTCAAGAATCTATGACAAAGCTGGTGTTGCAAACAAAAAGGAATTGAGAAGAAAGGTCGGTCTTCCAGATTGATTCACGAGGAGGTCTTGATGCCATGGGAGAAAACGACATATCTCGCATGCTCTGTGGAGGAGCTGTTGATTAAAAAACAATTTTTATTGTACATCCATCGTTAGGTTCAGAGAAGATTTCAATTTTACCATCAATGATTTTTACTCTCTGTAAAATCCCGTTGAGTCCAAAGTGTTTTCCTGTCTGGAGCTTTGAAATGTTGTTCAGCATCTTGTTTGCATCAAAGCCTATGCCATCATCACTGATGAAAAAGGCAATTCCTTTTGTTCCGTTTTTTCTGAAATTTACGGTCGCTGTATCTGCAAGTGAATGCTTTTGAATGTTTGAAAGGGCTTCGCTTACAATTCTGAATATGTTCAGCTTTGTGTTTTCATCTGTTCCTTTAAAAAGATTTTCTCCGTCTATGCTGAATTGACATTTGATACCGCTGTTCTTTTCAAAGTTGTGGCATAGTTCTGCCAATGCAATCTCAAAATCTGTTTCATCGATAAAAGACGGAGGGTTCAGGTCATAGCAGACATTTCTTATTTCTGTGATTGATTCTCTGATTCGTGCTGAAAGCTCACTGATGTCTTTTTCATTATTTGGATCGATGCATTCTATCTTCAGAGATGCGCCTAAAAGTTCCTGTGCTACAGTGTCGTGCAGCTCACGGGCAATGCGTTTCCTTTCCTCGTCAACACCGTTGTAGACTTCGGTTACAAGTCTTTTCGATTCCTTTGTCTGAAGCTCCCTGGAAAAATAGATGGCTATGATGAATAATACGGCAAAGAAAAATGCAGAGAAAACTATGATGAAAAAATTTGTGTTTTTCTGGGCTGAATTTTGGATGGAAATAAGTTCAAACGCAAAATGCTTTACTCCTTTTGAAATTGCCGTTACATCCTGCCCATCAAGACCAGTTCTGATTTCTTTAAGACTTTCATTCAAATCTGGCTGCTGGTTCTTGATTATAAGGTAGATGTTCGAGTCATGAAGCTTAAGAAGACTTTGGTCCAGTTGGTATGAGGCTTCTTCAAAGGTTTTCCCATCCTCAAGTTCATTCAGCATAAAAAAATACGAGTCTATTACTTCCGTAAACTGGGCAAATGCCAATGAAGAAAATGCTGACAAAAGAACAATTAAAAAAAATCTTTTCATCTAAGAGAGGTGTTGAAATATTTTGCGATGAAAAATCCTCCGAATACAGCAACGGTTTTGTCTACGATGCTGACTGGAATCCTTGAAATGATGGAAGCCCATAGAAGCGGTATCTTATTCATGAGAAGAGAGAATGTAAAAAGATTGTTTGCCTGATCTTCAACAAAGTCTGTCTTTGATGCATAGAAGGTATCATAGATGATTCCACCTTCGGTACTGATTATTACGATGAGCAGTACCGACATAAGAAGAAGCTTGAAGATTGAGAACTCCTTTTCTTTTCTTGCACCGAGCCAGGAAATCAATGCTACGGTGATGGAACATAGTCCGAACCAGCTTGGTATTATGTTTCCGTATTTTATGATGACTTCTGCCATATGGTAGATTACGGCGCAGATCAGTCCGCATGGAAGTGAAAGGAAACCTCCTGCTACAGTAAATATGGTATCCATGTAAAAAGGAATTTTCAGGATTTCTACTGCGATGCTGTTTACAAGAAGGTTCAAAAGACCAAAGGAAAAACCTAAAAAAATCTGTGTCGGAATGGGAATTTTCTTGAATGAATAGTTGAATGCGTTCATGAGGAAATTATAATCCAAAAAAGTAAAAAAAATAGGGCTGTCACAATGTTGTTTTCATTATGGCAGCCCTTTGGTTTTTATTGCTTACAGTTTGGCTGCTATAGCGTCTATGTATTCCCAAGAGTTAACTACATTCTTGGCTGGTGGGTTTGCAAGGCGTGCGAGGTCGCCTGTCATGGTTCCTTCTTCGATAACGTCGAGAGTTGCCTTTTCAAGCTTCTTTGCAAATTCAACGAGCTCTGGAGTTCCGTCCAGTTCACCGCGCTTTGCAAGTGCCCCTGTCCATGCGAAGATTGTTGCTACAGGGTTTGTGGAAGTCTTTTCTCCCTTAAGGTAGCGGTAGTAGTGCTTCTGAACTGTTCCGTGGCTTGCTTCGTATTCAAAGTTTCCATCCGGGCTTACGAGAACAGAAGTCATCATTGCCAATGAACCGCATGCAGAAGCGATCATGTCGCTCATAACATCACCATCGTAGTTCTTGCATGCCCAAAGGATACCGCCTTCGTGCTTCATGATGCGTGCGACACAGTCATCGATGAGGGTATAGAAATATTCGATTCCAGCAGCATCGAACTTTGCCTTGAATTCTTCGTCGAAAATCTTCTGGAAGATTGCCTTGAAGTTTCCGTCATAAGTCTTTGAGATAGTATCTTTTGTACCGAGCCATACGCTGATCTTCTGATCGAGGGCGTAGTTGAAGCAGCAGCGTGCGAAGCTTTCGATGGACTTGTCCATGTTGTGGATTCCCTGGAGAATTCCAGGTCCCTTCATCATCTGGATAGTCTTGCGGATTTCAGTTCCGTCTTCACCTGTGAAAACAAGTTCTGCCTTTCCTGCACCTGGAACCTTGATTTCGCAGTTCTTGTAGACATCGCCGTAAGCGTGGCGGCCAAGAACGATTGGCTTCTTCCAGCTTGTAACGCAGCACTGGATGTTGTTTACGAAAATTGGTGCACGGAAAACTGTTCCGTCAAGTTCCTCACGGATGATTCCGTTTGGAGAACGTGTAAGCTGCTTGAGGTTGTATTCCTTTACGCGTGCTTCGTTTGAAGTGATTGTTGCACACTTAACGCCAACGTGAAGTCTTTTGATGGCTTCTGCTGCGGCATATGTGATTTTGTCGTCGCTGTCATCGCGGCTCTTGAGTCCAAGGTCGTAGTATTCTGTCTTAAGGTCAATGAATGGATCAAGAAGTTTTTCCTTGATTACTGCCCAAAGAACGCGTGTCATTTCATCGCCGTCGAGTTCTGCGATTGCATTTTTCATCTGAATTTTAGCCATGGTATTTACTCCGGAATTATTGTTTTCGAACGGTGCTATTTTACAGAAAATTGTCGATATAGGCAAATTGAATTTTTCTTCTTTTTATAGTTATAATTCCTCTCAAGGAGTTTCTTTTATGAAAACATTACTTAAATCATTTGTTATTGCATCTGCAGTATTCATGCTTGGTGCATCTTTTGTTTCTTGCTCAAAGAAGACTGATGAAAAGAAAGCATCGGCTTCTTCCTACAAGGTTGCCATGATTACAGACTCTGGTGACATTACGGACGAGTCATTCAACCAGACAACATATGAAGCAGGAAAGGCTTTCTGTGAAGCTAACGGTCTTCAGTACAAGTATTATAAGCCAGCTGGAGACAGCGATTCTGACCGCATTGCAGCTGCTGAACAGGCTATTGCAGAAGGCGCAAACCTTCTTCTTTGCCCAGGCTTCCTCTTTGGTGGTACTGTTGTTGAGATTTCTGCTACATATCCAGATGTAAAGATCGTTGCGCTTGACCTTTCTGCAGGCGACATTCTTTCAGCAGCTGTTTCTGACTACACATGGGATCCTTCGCAGTATGATGTAAAGGAACACTATCATTCAGAAAACGTTTACTGCGCAATCTACAAGGAAGAACTTTCAGGTTACCTTGCAGGTTATGCTGCTGTAAAGATGGGATTCCGTCACCTTGGATTCCTTGGCGGCATGGCTGTTCCTGCTGTAGTTCGCTACGGATATGGTTATGTTCAGGGAATCAATGACGCTGCAAAGGAAATCAATGCAGCAAAGGATATCGTTGTTGAATATGTATACGGAAACCAGTTCTACGGAGATGCTGACATCACAGCTTACATGGACACATGGGCTGCTAAGAAGGTTGAAGTTGTATTTGCCTGCGGTGGTGGAATCTGGACAAGTGCTGCTGAAGTTGCAAAGAAAAACGGAAACATGAAGATCATCGGTGTTGATGTTGACCAGAAGAACACAATCGATTCTTACGGTGCAGGTATGACAGTTACTTCTGCAATGAAGGGTCTTGCCGCAACAGTTAAGTCTGTTCTTACAGAAACAATCCTCAAGGACAACTGGGCTGCATTCTCAGGAAAGATCGAAACTCTCGGTCTTGTTTCTGACAAGCCTGTTGAAAACTATGTTGCACTTGCTCCATCGACAGTATGGACAGATTCTTTCAAGGAAGCAGATTACCTTGCTCTTGTCAAGAAGATGTATACAGGTGAAATCAAGGTTTCAAGCGACATTGCAAAGGAACCTGCAGCTGACGTTAAGGTTAACTACTACGGAAACATCAAATAGTTGATATTTGCATTTTATTGAATTGAAAGAAATCCGACTGGCGGAATGAAAGCTCTGACAGTCGGATTTTTTGTTTTAAAATCCAATTTATGCTACAATTCTATTCATGGATGAATATGTTGTAGAAATGCTGGGAATTACCAAAAGGTTTCCTGGAATCGTTGCCAACGACAATGTCACGGTTCAACTTAAGAAGGGAGAAATCCACGCACTCCTTGGTGAAAATGGAGCTGGAAAATCAACCCTCATGAGCATTCTTTTTGGTCTTTATCAATGTGACGAAGGAAAGATTCTCAAAGATGGAAAAGAAGTAAAGATAGGCAATCCAAACGATGCCAACGCCCTTGGAATCGGAATGGTGCATCAGCACTTTAAGCTTGTCGAATGTTTTTCAGTTCTCGACAATATAATTCTTGGAGTAGAGGATACAAAGCATGGACTTCTTTCCAAGGACAAGGCAAGAAAAAAGGTCATGGAATTGTCTGAGAAATACAATCTTCAGATAGAGCCTGATTCCCTTGTTTCCGACATAACCGTCGGCATGCAGCAGCGTACCGAAATTCTAAAGATGCTTTACCGTGACAACGACATACTCATCTTTGACGAACCAACTGCAGTCCTTACTCCGCAGGAAATTTCAGAGCTTATGAAAATCATGAAAAGTCTTGCCGCGGAAGGAAAGAGCATTCTTTTCATTACCCACAAATTGAATGAAATCATGGAAACCGCCGACAGATGTTCCGTGCTTAGAAAAGGCAAGTACATCGGAACCGTGAATATTTCAGAGACAAATGCGGAAGAACTTTCTCAGATGATGGTCGGACGTCCAGTAAGCTTTAAGATCGACAAGTCGGAATCAAAACCTGGAGCGACAGTTCTTGAGGTAAAAAATCTTTGTGTCGCAGGAAGAAATAAGAACAAGGATTCCGTTCAGGATGTTTCCTTTGATGTAAAGGCTGGTGAAATTGTCTGCATAGCGGGAATCGACGGAAACGGGCAGAGTGAACTGGTTCAATCGATTTCTGGTCTCATTCCATCCAAAAGTGGAACCATCACCTTGTGCGGAAAAGACATTACAAGAGCGACCGTAAGAGAGCGTTCTCTCTCAGGTATGAGTCACATTCCAGAAGACCGCCATAAACATGGGCTTGTTCTTGATTACCTGTTGGATTACAACATGGTTCTGCAGCGTTACTTTGAAGACGGTTTTACAGACAAGGCTGGCTTTCTCAAGAAAAACAACATCAGAAAATACTGTGACAGGCTCATTGAAGAATATGATGTTCGCTCAGGTCAGGGATCTTCAACCATAGCCCGTTCCATGTCAGGTGGAAATCAGCAGAAGGCGATCATTGCAAGGGAAGTAGATAAAAATCCAGAGCTGCTCATTGCCGTTCAACCAACCCGTGGACTTGATGTTGGTGCCATAGAATACATACATAAAAAGCTTGTCGAGCAGCGTGACAATGGAAAGGCTGTTCTTTTGGTCAGTCTTGAGCTGAGTGAAGTCATGAATCTCAGTGACAGGATTCTTGTAATCCACGAAGGCAAGATAGTCGGTGATTTCAAGTCTTCGGAAATTCAGGTGGAAGAACTTGGGCTTTACATGGCTGGTGCCAAATCAGGAAACAGGTGATTTATATGAATGACAAGATGAAAAACATGTTGAAGAAACCAGGAATTCAGGCTGTAGTTTCTTCTCTGGTATGCATAGTGTTTGGACTGCTCATTGGATTCATTGTTCTTGCAGCCATAAATCTGCAGGGAGCACCAAAGGCATTGTCTTCAATAATAAAGGGCTGCTTCTGGTTTCCTAATCCAGTGATGGTAAAAAGAGCCATGGCTTCTACATTTGTAAAGACTGCACCTCTTTTAATGTGTTCTCTTTCAGTTCTTTTTGCCTATAAAACAGGATTGTTCAACATCGGTGCCTGCGGACAGTATACGGCAGGAGCCTGTGCTTCCATTTTCTTTGCGTTGAAGCTTGGATGCCCATGGTATGTCTGCATGTTCATGGCTGTTGCTGCAGGTTCCATCCTTGGTTCAATCTGTGGTTTTCTGAAGGCTAAATTCAATGTCAACGAAGTAATCTCATGCATCATGCTCAACTGGATCGCATTGTATTCAACCAATTCCATCCTTCTTTCTGTCAAGGAACCTACATCGCCATATACATTTGCATTTGCTTCAAAGGCAAAGTCTGCATTGATTCCTTCATTGGGAATGGGAAAACTTTTTGGCAACAACAAGTACCTTACGATTGCGGTTTTCTTCAGCATCATAATGGCAGTTCTTGTTTTCATAATTCTCGACAAGACGAAGTTTGGATATGAACTTAAGGCTACAGGTCTCAACAAAAACGCTGCAAGATATGCTGGAATGAATGAGACTAAAAATGTGGTGCTTACAATGGCAATAGCAGGCGGTCTTTCAGGCATGGGTGCATCCTTCTTTTTCCAGAGCGGAATAGAGCAGTGGAGCACTTCAATGGCAAACCTTCCTGCCATGGGATTCAACGGACTTGCGGCAGCTTTCCTTGGAGGACTCAATCCAATCGGTTCAATTTTTTCTTCCCTTTTCATTCAGCACATAACGGATGGTGGAGCACTTGTGGACAAGTCAGTCTATTCACCTCAGATTGCAGATTTCATTTCTTCAATCATAATATATCTTTGCGGATTTGCGATGTTCATCAAATACATTCTTGCAAAGATTACTTCAAGAAAAGCAGAAGGAGGTAACTGATGCTTCTTTTATTGTATACACTTACATTTGCTTCCGTGCTCATGCTTGTTGCCCTTGGCGGATGTTTTTCCGAACATTCAGGTGTCATCAATATCGGTCTTGAAGGAATCATGGTAGCAGGGGCATTGGGAGGAGCCTTTGCCTTGAGTTCCGTCTCTCCTGAATTCCCGACACTGCTGGCTGTTTTATATGTTGCGATTGCAAGCATTCTTTTTGGAACCGTATATTCCCTCATGCTTGCTGTGGCTGCAGTAAACTACAACGCGGACCAGACTCTTGTCGGAACTGCCATGAATCTTCTTGCGACAGCCTTGGCATGCATCATCGTAAGAACGGTCAACATGTCGGCTGATCCTGACAACGTTACTACAACAATCAAATTCATTCAGCAGAAGGAATTGATGTCTATTTCCATTCTTGGCTTTGAGCTCAGCTGGTTTGTGTTAATCGCCGCTTTGCTTCTTGTATTGTCTTATGTTCTTTTGTATAAGACAAGGTTCGGTCTAAGACTCATGGCGTGTGGAGAACATCCACAGGCTGCGGATTCAGTCGGAATCAATGTTTACAAAATGCGCTATGCTGGCGTCCTTATTTCTGGAGGTCTTGGAGGTCTTGGCGGAATTGCCTACATCACATCGGGTGTAAGCCAGTGGAAATTTGAAAACGGAGTTGCTGGCTTTGGATTCCTTTCCCTTGCAGTTTTGATTTTCGGTCAGTGGAAGCCTACAAAGATTGCTCTTGCGGCTCTCCTTTTTGGATTTTTCAGGGCCCTTTCAAATGTTTATTCAGGTTACGGATTTCTTCAGGAACTTCATCTCCCAGGAACTTTCTACAACATGCTGCCTTACATCATTTCTCTTGTTGTTCTCGTGTTCACTTCAAAGAAATCACACGCACCAAAGGCTGAAGGCATTCCTTATGACAAGGGAATGAGATGATTTTTATTCCCTAAAAAGTAAAAGGCTTGCAATGAGTTTTTCCACTGCAAGTCTTTTTTTTGATATTATTTTCTGAAGCACATTTTTAAAACTGTATGAAATCAAAAAGGAAGGAAGAGTCTGACAAAAACATTCAAAGCCCTGAAAGATAGTTTCCTTGCAGGGCTTTGCATGTAGCGACGATATCTAGCGGTTTTGTCAGACTCGTACTGACTGGTAGATTTTCATACAAACTTTTTACTTACGTGCTTCAGGGAATAATCCCGATCCTTATTTAAGGCATGAATTGCCGTTGTAATCCAGATCCGTCAGGATCTCGTTGTGGTCTTCAAAAACTGCAACGGTGTGCTCTTCATGGCAGCTCCATGATCCGTCTGCCGTAACGACAGTCCATTCGCTTCCGTCTTCGATTTCAACGTCGGCAGTTCCTTCATTGATCATCGGCTCGATGGCAAGAACCATTCCTGCCTGGATGCGTGGATTTGGACCAGAAGAAGGACAGTTAGGAACACTTGGATCTTCATGGACTCCGATTCCTACACCGTGGCCACAGTAATCATATACAACGCCGTAGTGATTTTCTTCTGCACATATTTTGTAGACGGCATTTGCTATGTCACTGACTCTGTTTCCCTTCTGACAGGCTGCGATGCCAGCCATAAGTGATTCCCTTGTGACGCGGCAAAGCTTTTGGTGTGCAGGTTTTACGTTACCTACGAGGACAGTGTGTGTACTGTCGGAAATGAAACCGTTGAGGTTGATTCCGATATCAAGAGAAACAAGGTCTCCGTCCTTAACGATTTTTTTTCGCGAAGGAACTCCATGGATTACCTGGTTGTTGATGCTGATACAGGCACATCCAGGAAAGTTTTCCTCATACCAGGCTGGAACTCCACCGAACTTGCGGACGAATTCGCAGCACCAGTCGTCTATTTCTTTTGTACTGATTCCAGGCTTTACCCTTGGAATGATTTCGTTGAAAAGATCTGCCAAAAGGTGGCAGCTTTTTCTGATACCGCTTATTTGATCTTCATTCTTCAATATAATCATCTGTATGCTCCATAATTTAATTGACTTGTCAATCGCGTTTTAATTTTGCGGCTTCCTCCTTGCAGATGTTTGCCGTGTGCCTGTCTCCGATTTTTTCGTAGGCATCAGCCATCTTAAGCAGGAAGTATGCATCGTTTTCCTTTCCTAGATTAAGGTCTAAAGCTCTTTCCCAGGCATCTATGGCAAGCTCTGGGCTACAGGCATCTTCGATGTTGTTCCTGAATACATGCAGGGCAAGACTTATGACTTCTGGAAAGAAAAGCCTGAAATAATTGTAAGAATATTCCATCTTTATGATCTGCTCAAGAAGAATTATTGCATCGTAGTATTCCTGTCTTAGGACGAGTTCCTCTGCTAGGATGAATCCAAAATCCATGAAGTCTTCCCTGATCAGCCAGTAGGAAAGTCTAAAGTTAGGTCGCTCCATGTTCATCCTTTTGAATTCAGCAACCGCCGCATCTTCATTGCTGTGCAGCAGGTCAAAGAGTATGAGCCTAGCACGGCTTTCATCGTCAGTACGTTCTAAAAGCCATTTCCTGTAGTCGAATTTTTTATATGTGTTTTTTTTGCCGAAAGGATTCTGCTCGTTTGTTGATTGAGACTGTCTGTAGGAATATGAATCGTCAAAAAGCTGGCGTGCCTTAAGATCCGACAGAGTTTCATATGCAGACTTGAGTTCGCGGAATTCAGCTGAATCCTGACCTGTGATGTCTGGATGAAGAAGCTTTGCTTTTTGTCTGAAGGCGTGTTTTATCTCTGCTGCCGTGGCATTGTGGGATACGCCAAGAATTTTGTAACAGTCTTTCATTTTTGTTTCGTCCTATATAGTAGTGGTTTTATGGCTTTTTGAAAATATAGGGCGAAATTAAAATGAGACTATATGCTAAATTACAAAAATCTTGCTGTTGAGAAGCAGCTCATTTCCAGTCTCGGTGATGAGAACATCGTTTTCAAGCCTGACACCACCAAGTACAGGGTCATAGAGTCCAGGCTCAAGTGTGATGATGTTGCCTGGCTGGAACACCTTGTCCTTTGGTGCTCTTTTGCTTACGAATGGGGCTTCGTGTATCTCAAGTCCTGTTCCATGTCCAAGACCGTGAGGCATGTTTCGCCCTGCCTCAGCAAATATCTCATCAGCCTTTGCGACGGCATCAGAAATTTTTTCCCCAGGCATGTAGAGCTTGCGGCATTCATCAGCTGCAGTCTGGACCAGATCGAGGAGCTTTTGCTGCTGTGATGAGGGATTATTTGCCACGGTGATTGTACAGTCGCTGGCATAGCCTTCATAGCAGACACCGTAGTCAAGGATGGAAAGTCCATTGCTTGCCCAAAGTCCTCCTGTATATCCAGGAAAGGCGTGAATTGCAAAGCTTCTTGCAGGTCCTGCTGCAAGAGTGTCAAAGCTTGTTCTTTCCGCTCCCTTTTCTCTAAGATAGCGTTCGACAAAAAGGGCTACGTCCATCTCTGTCTTGAATTTTCCGTTCTTCACGCTGTCGATGATCATGATGGTCATTTCATCGGTGATGGCACAGGCCTTTTTTGTACATTCGATTTCGTATGCGTCCTTAATGGCACGCATGTTTCGGACAAAATCATGGACGCTGTCGGATTTAAGCTGGATTTCCCAATCCTTAAGCTGATCTCTGTATTTTGCATACTGGCAGTACTGTGTTTCCTCACAGAAGGCAATTATGTTTCCCTTGCCGTTGTAGGAAGACTTGAGAAGTTCCACCAACGCCTTTGCGTAATCTCGTTCGTATTTTGTGGAAGGAATTACCTGATCTGCATGTGCCCTTTCCTTTGCAAGGTTTTCATCCCAAGGTATGAGGATGCTGTTTCCGTCATCGGTAATGAGGAGGAGGGCATCGGTTGGGTGTCCTGTAAGATATCTGAGTGCAGGTTCACGGCGGTCTTCGCTGTCCTCAAAAACTGCGGCCCTGATTCCCTGCTTCTTCATGTATGCGCTGACTTTCTCTCTTCTTGCTTTATATAGTTTTTCAAAATCCATGGATTGACCTCTTTGCGAATTCTATCTTCTTCTTAATTTTCCTGCTGCAGCCTTGACTATGCCGTCCTTTGTAGCGACCAGGAGAACGATTCCTACGATGCCGAATACAGCAGCGGTCGATGCCACAGGAATACCATGGCTGATGAGCCTTGCGTGTCCTGCAAATGAATTGACTGCAGTTTCTCTCATGAAATATACAGGAACCGATGCGATTGCAGAAAACAGGACGATCTTCATTCCATATGCAAGGGTAGACTTTATCAGTTTTCCAACCTGGATTCCTTTGGTCTTTTTAAGGAATGCAAAAAGAACTGCAGTGTTGACGGCGCTTGCAACTGTCAAGGCCAGGGCGATTCCCCTTCCGCCGAAATTTCCAACAAGAAGAGATGCAAGGGTTATGTTGACTGCAAAATTTATCAAGCCTGCGATGGTCGGACTTTTTGTGTTCTGCTGCGCGTAGAAGGCTGGAGAAACTATTCTGTTCACCGCTATGAAAAACAGTCCGATGATGTGGAAATCAAAGACATCCATGGTCATTTTGACTGAATCAGCGTTGAATTTTCCGCCTGAAAAAACAAGGCTGATTATGTTCTCGCTCATCAGCAATGAATAGAAAGTAATCGGTATTGCAATGAGTGCCATGATCTTGACCGACTGTGCAAGAAGACCGTTGAAGCTGTCCCAATCCTGTTTTTTAGCATAGCCTGTAAGGTCTGGAAGAATCACTGTGCCTATGGTAACTGCGCAGATGCCTAGGATAAGCTCCTGAAGTCTCAGAGAATACTGCAGGCTTGAAACCACACCCTCGCCAGCTCTTGTCGCCAATGCCGAAGAAACGATGTCATTGATCTGATATCCTGCCATTCCTATGATTGTTGGTCCCACCAGTGCTATGACTTTTTTTGTTCCTGGGTTTGAGAATGCTTTTCGTAAAGTTGTAAAGGTGACATGCCAGTTGTTTTTGACGACAAATGGAAGCTGAAAAAGAGCCTGTACCGTTCCACCTGAAATTACACCTATTGCCATGGCCCGTGCTGGATTTGCTGTCCATCTTGATAGAATGTATGTGAGGGCGATCACCATCGTATTGAAAAGAATTGGAGTAAATCCTGAAGGTGAAAAAATCTTAAGTCCGTTGAGAATTCCCTGAAAAAAGGCGGCGATTGAAATGACCACCAGGTAAGGAAACATGATACGGGTAAGGATTATGGCTTCGTTCATTGCCAATGAATCATCCGTAGAATAGAAGATCCTCAGGATCAAAGGAGTAAAGAGCATGCCGATGGAAACAAAGCAAACCGTAAGGAACGAGATCAGGGTGAAGGTAGCCTTTACAAAATTTTCCGCGTCCTTCTTTCCTTCTGGTGTTTCAGAATCTTCAAGGTAGTTCTTGAAGGTAGGGATGAATGCAACTGAAATTGAATTTTCTGCAAAAAGTCTGCGGAACAGGTTGGGAATCATAAAAGCGATGCCGAATGCATCTGAGAAAGCACTAGTTCCAAGAAAACGGGCCTTGGTCATTTCTCTCACCAATCCTAATATTCTGGACAACAAAGTAAGTACGGACAGAGAAAGTCCCTTCGCAAGCAGTGATTTTTGTTTCATTTTTTCATCATATATACTTGAAAGGAAAAAATCAAACTGAGAAAGAATACATATAAAAAAGTCTGCTCTCACGAGGAACTACGGCAAGCCTGCTCCAATGTAACCTTTTGCATAAATCTTTTTATGGCAACCGGTTTCTTTTCGTAGTAAAAAAATTCGATTCATAAAAAAATCTTGAAAAATGGGAGTATTGGGTTTAAGATGAAACGGGGTTAATGGGAGGATATTTTGAAAAAGTTGGATTTAAACAAGATTAAATCGAATGTAATACCAGTTAAATTCAAATCAGAAAAAAAATATCATTTTAAATTCGTTCAGTATGTAGGCGATACACCGATTCTTCCAATTAAATGGAAGATTCTTACTGTTTTCATCATAATGATTCTTCTTTCAACTTTCTCTACGAACCTTATCACAGTAATGCTTTCCCAGAGAGAGACCATCAAGAAATCAAATATAGTTCTTGTTGATAAGCTTGTTGAGCTATACAACGTTTGCAATACCCAGAAAGAGGTAGAGAAGTATTCAAAGCAGACCGATGCCTGCCTTGCTGCCATTGCGGAAGGTGCCATGGCAGGTTTTGAGGAAGGTGAACGGAACAGTGTGGCATTCGGTATGGACATGAACGGTGCCATAATGTTTTTCTCGTCTCCAAACAAAAACCTAAACTGGACTGAATTCAGCGACAAGCAAACTCTTTCGGAAATCAATAAGCCTTTGGATGAACGAAATTCTTTCCTTGATACGATGAGAAAATCCCTAGAGGAAAACGGTGCCGAGATCAGGGAAATTGAAGATAAGATCTCTGCAGAACGAAAGGCCATGGAGCAGACTTCGATTCAGGGCGCTTTCAATTTTGATTCTCCTGAAGGAAAATACAACGGCGTCTACAAGTACCATAATGAATGGAGGATGTACGTCATCCGTGCTAACAAGACAGACGATGCTAAAAGAGAAATGTATCGCGTCATCATAATCATTGCGGCACTTACAATCTGTATCACTGCATTCTTTGTCTACATGGGTACAAAGATTTTTGACGGCCTTCTTAAAAATATCGGAAGGTTTTCAAATCAGATGTACGACATGCAGCAGAATCAGGTTCTTGTCCCTCTTGATATCGAAGGCGCTCCTAACGATGACATTACATATCTTGCCGCAAACTTCAACCGCCTTTCTTCTACCATCAATAATCTTCTCCATATCTTCCAGAAATTTGTTCCAGAAAATGTCGTACGAAAGGCTCATCAGCAGCAGGAAATCAAGCTTGAAGGGCGCCAGAGGGAGCTTACGATCCTTTTCAGCGACATCAAGAGCTTTACTTTCCGTACTGAAGTTCTTGGAAACGACATCATCGGACTTCTTAACGTGCATTATGACTCAGTCATCAAGAAGGTCAGCGAACACAACGGTATCATCGGATCTATCATCGGTGATGCCATCCTTGCAAGCTACGGTATTGAGGAAGGTACATTGGATAATAAGTCCTTTGGGGCCATCAAGTCGGCTTGGGAAATCACAGCGGTTACTGCTGAACTAAGGCGCAAGATGTCGCTCAGACGCCAGGTGATGGAACAGAAAAAGCCTCTTACTGAAATGGAAGAAAAAGTCTATCAGGCGGTAATGCTTGATGTCGGTGTAGGTATCGACGGCGGAAATGTATTCTATGGAAACATCGGTTCTTCGGAACGTATGGCAAACACAGTTATCGGTGACAACGTCAATTCAGCTTCACGTCTTGAAGGCCTTACAAGAATCTATAAGGTTCCTGTTATTGTAAGTGAATATATTCGGGATGATGCAATGCAGGATCCTGAAGCAAAGATACGCTATGAATTCTTTGAGCTTGATACCGTTCAGGTAAAGGGAAAGACAGAAGGTGTAAAGATATACATTCCGATAGACAAGGATTGTCCTGCCTCTGACTGGAATTATGATGTGTTCAAGCCAAAGTTCGAGATTTTTGAAAAGGGACTCAGTGCATACTATGTGGGCGACTGGAAAACGGCTCGTGCGGAATTCAAGAAGAGTGAGCTTCCTTGTGCAGATGTCTTCCTTGAAAGGATGGGACTAAAATCAGCACCTGATGGTTGGAGTGGAATATGGACAATGACAACAAAATAGAAAATACATCTGAAAATATAATCGTAGGTGCAGAAGCAGCTACAAAGCCTCGTAGACCTCGCAAATCTGCCGAGCAGAAGGCAAAGGAATCGATTCTTGCCGCAGCAGAAGAAGTCATCGTGAATGGCTCCAGATCCGACTCGAACAGTACCGCGGTAGTTTCCTATGGCCATAGTCAGGAGCTGGTTCATAACCAGGTTGCTGTTCTTCTTGAGTCAGAGCTTACTCGTATTTCCAACGAGGATATGAGAAAGTCCTTTGATATGGATGAGGAATATGCAAAGGCAAAAAAGAACAGTCTCCGTTTTGCATGGACCAACATGTGGAGCAGACTGTTTCTCTGCGTGCTTGTAGTCCTTGCGATAACAGTTGTGCTTTCAATCATCGTCAATATCAGCAATAAAAGAATTCCTGTCAATGTAAAGGGTTTTGACAACGCCAATCTTACAGAGCTTCTTGATGATGTCGACAAAATTGAAAGCCAGATCAAGGCGGAAGAAGAAAAGAAGAGTGAATACGAGAAAAAGCGTTCTGAAGAAATTCAGAAAGTTGAAGATGCATATATCGCTGAAAAGGAAAAGATAGAAAAAGTCTTTGAACAGGAAAAAAAGAAGGCTGAAAGAAATTATTCCGCAGATAAGAAGAAGCTTGAATCCAAGGAAACTAAAGGCTGGATGGAAGGCCGCACGAAGAACAAGGATATTGAGCAGAATGAAAAGAAATACGAACAGGCTCTTGCCGCTGCCAAGAAAAAGCGTGCTGATGCCCTTGCCATAAGCAAGAACAAATACAGAAACGATCTTGCGCAGGCAAAGAATCTTTATAAGACAGAGATTGATACCTGTCTTGGCAATATCAGTAAGTTCAGGGAAGACAGGTACAGGTTCGATAATAATAAGGTTCAGCTTGAGGCTGAATATGATGGAAAACTTAAGGATAAGGACATTCAGCACAAAAGGGAGATGGATGACCAGAAAACTGACTATGAAAATCGTCTTGCCGCTGCGCAGAAAACCCTTGAGGAAACTATAGCCGCTGATCTTGCCCGTGAAAATAAAAGGGTTGAGGATACAATCAACAGCTATGATCCGGCCTTGCTGAAGGATAACAGAACAAAGAAAATCGTAAAAGCTGCAGGTGCTGTTGAATACAACGTGGGTTCAGAGGACAGAATAAGTTATCTTCCAAAAGAAGGTTCTTCTGAAATTTTTAAGAAATCTCTTGAATCCCAAAAAGCTTATTATGATGACCTTTCATATCTGGCCTCGTCCTACGAGCAGTTCCCCCATAAGGAAAACAGGGCTGTCGTTACATATGCAAAAGCATTGAAATCCCTTGCAAACAAGGCTGGTAATGAAATCTATGCTTCAAGTGTAAATGAAGTCAACAGGCTGCTTGATGAAAAGAAACGCCTTGAGTATGAAAAGAATACCGCCCTTACCCAGAAGAGCAAGCTTCAGGAAGAATATGACAATCTCATAGAAGTTCTTTGCTCTGAAATGATTGACGGCAGATCAGTTTCTGCAGTGGTGACTACAGGCTCCGGTTTAGGCTATAATATCTATGTAAGCAAAAGCAAAATTTCAACATTTACATCTGATGCCCACAAGGGATTTGTTTTCCCGTGTACGGTTTATAGGGATGCAAAGAAGATTGCAGGAGCTTATGTAGAACGCACTAAGGATGGAACTTTTGTTCTTGTAAACATTGCCCTCAGTGGATCTGGTATGGTACGCACCGGGGACCGCATTGTTCTTGAAGAACCTCACTTACCATGATGAAAGCAAAAGAACGACTTGATAAAATACTTGCCAACAGCGGATTTGGGACAAGACGTGATGTAAAGCGCCTTGTTCGTTACGGTGAAGTTTTGATTAACGGAGAAAGGATCCGCGATCCTGAATTCCACATTGATGTGGACAACGACAAGGTTGTGATCAATGGAGAGCCGCTGGAGATTGAAAAGCATTCATATTTCATGATGAACAAGGCTGGTGGAGCTGTGTGCTCAACCAAAAGTGACCGTCATCAGACCGTCTATGAATTCCTTGATGAAAAGGATAACCAGAAACGTCTTGGAGGATCCCTTAGTACCGTTGGCAGACTTGATGCCGACACGGAAGGTCTTCTGATATTCACTACTGACGGAGAATTGAACCACAGACTTACTTTTCCAAAATACGAAGTCAAGAAAACATATCTGGTCCACTTGAGGGATTCTGTTTCTGATGCGGAAAAAGCTACCTACATTGAAAGGGCAAAATCTGGACTTCGTATTCCTGCCGCAGCCAATGATCCAGAATGTGATGCAAAACCATGTGACATTGAATTTATTGAAGATGCCAAGTGTACCATTACTGTCACTGAAGGAAGATTTCATGAGGTCAAGCGAATTTTCATTGCCCTTGGAAATGAAGTCGTCTATCTAAAAAGGCTCATGATGGGGACACTGCATCTGGATGAAAGCCTTGGTCGCGGAGAATATCGCACTCTTACCGATGAAGAACTTTTCTCCCTTAAGGAACTTGTAAAGTAGGATTTTTTTTCAAAAAAATGTATATTTACTCATGGAAATATTTCGGAGGAACTATGAATAGATACCTTAAAAGAAATTTATTAAGTCTGTTTGCTTTTGCAGTCATGTCTGCATTGGCAATTGGTTTTGTGGCATGCAATAAGTCTGCTTCACTTGCTGACGGAACATACACTGCCGTAGAAGAAGGACGCAACGGACCTATCGAAGTTCAGGTGGTTGTTTCTGGTGGAAAGGTTGTGGATGCAGCCATTGTCAAGATTCAGGAAACTGATTTTGCTGTTCCTGCTGCTACAGAGATTGCAAAGCAGTTTGTCAAGAACGGTGGAAAGGGAAAGCTTGATGCCGTAACAGGTGCTACAATTACATCTGAGGCAACAAGCAAGGCTTTGAAGAAGGCTCTTGCACTTGCACAGGGACAGACAGAAAAGGTAGAAAAGGCAAAGGATACATCATGTGACATCGTAATCATCGGTGCAGGTGGTGCAGGTCTTTCTGCTGCGACAGAAGCTGCTTCAAAAGGGA
Source organism: Treponema sp. (assembly GCF_045641405.1). Lineage (GTDB taxonomy): Bacteria > Spirochaetota > Spirochaetia > Treponematales > Treponemataceae > Treponema_D. The sequence goes on along the minus strand of NZ_JAZUGX010000040.1, from coordinate 6,664 downwards.
AAAAGGTCATTGTCCTTGAGAAGATGGCTGCATGTGGTGGCAACACCATCAGCTCTACTGGCGGTCTCAATGCCAGTGAAACTTCTGTGCAGAAAAAACTTGGAATCGATGACAGCAATGATTCTTATTTCAACGATACAATGAAGGGCGGTTATAACAAGAACAATCCTGAACTTGTACGCAAGATGGTTGAGGAATCAGCTGCAACAGTTGACTGGCTTATTTCCATCGGTGCAGACCTTACTGATGTCGGCAAGATGGCAGGCAGCTCAAACAAGAGAACTCACAGACCTCAGGGAGGAGCTGCTGTAGGTGCCCACCTTGTTCCAGTTCTTGTTAAGGCTGCAGAAAATGCAGGTGCTGAAATCAGATTGAATTCAAAGGTTACAGACATTATTGAAGAAAAGGGTCGTGCTGCTGGCGTAAAGGTAAGCGCAAAGAACGGTGACTATACAATCAAGGCAAAATCTGTAATTGTTGCTGCTGGTGGGTTTGGTGCAAATCCAGACATGGTTGTTTCATACAAGGCAAATCTTAAAGGCTTTGGTACTACAAACCATAGGGGTGCAACAGGTGATGCATTTGAAATGGTCAAGAAATTCAATGCTGCCCTTACTCAGATGGATGAAATCCAGACACATCCTACAGTAGTTCCTAGAAACGGAACAATGATCACTGAGGCTGTGCGTGGAAACGGTGCAATCATCGTCAATCGTGATGGAAAAAGATTCTGCACAGAAATGGCAACTCGCGACGTAATGTCAAAGGCTATCCTTGAACAGAAGGGACAGACTGCATTCATCGTGTTTGATGAAGCTGTGCGCAAATCCCTCAAGGCTATTGAAGGTTATGTAAAGAATGGTCTTCTTACTATTGCTGAGACAAAAAAGGAACTTGCAGAAAAGCTCGATATTCCTGCTGATGCTTTTGAAGTAACAATGAAGGAATATGCTCATGCTGTAAGTTCTGGAAATGATCCACTTGGACGCAAGCAGAATGAAATGCCTCGTCCTCTTACAGAAGGTCCTTGGTATGCCTGTGAAATTGGACCTGCAATCCATCACACAATGGGTGGCATCGTGATCAATACAAAGGCGGAGGTTCTCGATGTCGAAGGAAAGCCTGTACCTGGTCTCTATGCCGCTGGTGAAGTTACAGGTGGAATCCATGGTGGAAACCGTCTTGGTGGAAACGCCGTTGCTGATATCTGTATCTTTGGTAAGATCGCAGCAGATTCAGCCTGTGAATAATCTAAAATTGAAATAAATTATAATTTCATTTATAATGGGGAACCCTTGGACAGCAATTGTTCTGGGGGTTCCCTATTCTTTTTTTATGTTCGGAGTTTATGATGACTGATATCGAAATTGCACAGAAAAATGTAATGATTCCTGTTGCAGAAGTTGCAGCAAAAATTGGTCTTGATGAAAAGGATCTTGATTTCTATGGATCCTACAAGGCTAAGGTTACTTTTGACAAATTGAATTCACTCCAGTCCTCCGCAAAAAAAGGCAAGCTTATTCTTGTGACTGCAATGACACCTACTGCTGCAGGTGAAGGAAAGTCTACTGTTACAATCGCTCTTGGTGATGGTCTCAATAGAATCGGCAAGAAAACTGTAATCGCACTCCGCGAACCATCGCTTGGACCTTGCTTTGGAATCAAGGGTGGAGCTTGTGGCGGTGGATATGCACAGGTTGTTCCAATGGAAGACATCAACCTTCATTTTACAGGCGACATCCACGCAATCACAGCAGCAAACAACCTTATGGCTGCCCTTATTGACAATCACCTTCAGCAGGGCAATGTGCTTAACATCGATCCAAGGACAATTTCATGGAAGCGTTGTGTAGATCTTAACGACCGTGCACTCCGCAATGTAATCATTGGACTTGGAAGCCGCATCGACGGTGTTCCTCGCGAAAGCCATTTCCAGATTTCAGTTGCTTCTGAAATCATGGCTATCGTCTGTCTTTCAAAGAACATTTCAGAGCTCAAGGAAAGGATCAGCCGCATCATCATCGGTCAGACATACGCAAAAGAGAACGTGACATTTGGACAGCTTAAGTGCACTGGTGCGGTAGCCGCTCTTCTCAAGGATGCCATCAGACCAAACCTTGTACAGACTTTGGAAAAGAATCCTGCTTTCATCCATGGTGGTCCATTTGCAAACATCGCACATGGTTGCAACTCAATCAATGCTACTCTTTGTGCCCTTGCAACAGGTGACTATGTTGTAACGGAAGCTGGCTTTGCCGCAGATTTGGGAGCTGAAAAATTCTTTGACATCAAGTGCCGTATGCATGGCCTCAAACCTAATGCAACAGTGATAGTTGCGACATGCCGTGCCATAAAGATGCATGGTGGTGTTCTTAAGGCTGACCTTGGTAAGGAAAACCTTGAGGCAATCAAGGCTGGTTTTGAAAATGTCAAGGCACACATCAACAACATGAAGAAATTTGGTCTTCCTTGCGTTGTTGCTGTCAATAAGTTCATCACTGATACAGATGCGGAAGTTTCACTCGTTCAGCAGCTTGCAAAGGAATGTGGAAGTGAAGCAATTCTTTGTGAAGGCTGGGGTAAAGGTGGAGAAGGAGCAAAGGAGCTTGCGGAAAAGGTAGCTGCCCTTTGTGATGCACCTAATACATTCAAGAATATCTATGAATTGGACAAGTCGTTCAAGGAAAAGATTGAAATTCTTGCAAAGGAAATATATGGTGCTGCATCTGTTGAATTCGATGCAAAAGCCTTGAAGAAGCTTAAGGAATACGAAGCCGCTGGTTATGGAAATCTTCCAGTCTGCATGGCAAAGACCCAGAATTCCATCAGCCATGACAAGTCAAAGCTGGGTGCCCCTTCTGGATATGGTTTCCCGGTGCGTGATGTCCAGCTGTACAGTGGAGCAGGCTTTGTTGTTGCCTATGCAGGAGATATGGTTGATATGCCAGGTCTTCCAAAGGTTCCAGCCGCAGAAAACATCGATGTTGATGACAACGGTGTAATCAGCGGATTGTTCTAATTCTTTCTGTGTGCTGCCTTCGGTCATGACCAGAAGGTCTTTATCTATTTGAATTGATACATGAACTGCAGTTTCGAAAGGGACTGCAGTTTTTTTGTGGAAAATTCTTTATATGGTTATATAATTAGAATATGAAGCGTTTATTCTTTCTTTTTTCATTTTTTTTAGTGCTTTCAGGCTGTTCTTTTTTGAATCTAACTAAAGATTCAGGAACCATTTCTGTTAGATTGCCTTCTGGCGAAAATCCTCAGACTCGAGGTGTAACTTATTCCGTTGATGAAGTTTCCGATATTAAAATTGAAGTACTTTCTGGTGATTTCAATCCTTCATTGTCTGGTAAGCTTGACGGTATCGTTACCTTTGAGAATGTTCCTGTAGGAAATTGTACGGTCACAGCAAGAGCTTTTGATATAAATGATCATGAAATTGGAAGCGGCAGTAGTTCTGCCGATGTTTTACCTGGTGAAACTGTCCCTGTTTCCGTTATTATCGTAATGAAAGAGAATGTTCCGAATGATGGTGGACTGCCTGATGGTGCAATCACAACCTTTGCTGGGTTAAAAAACGCTTTGGCAGGTACTGATGATAAAATACAGATAAGTGGAATCATTGAAGTCGAAGAAGCTTTGTCTGTAACAAGGGCAGTTGAAATCGAAGGTGTTGGTTCCAATGCTACATTGAAGAGAAAGGAAGGTGTGACTGGAATTCTGCTTACTGCATCTTCCGACATTACTATAAATAGCATTGTCTTTGACGGAAACAAGTCTAATGTGCCTACTTCAGATTCTTTGCTTAAAGTTAGTGCAGGAAATTTTAGTCTTTCTGGATGCTCTTTCATAAACAACGGTTCAGCAACTAAGGCAACTTTTTATGCGTCTGGTTGTGCTGGCACCATCGATTCCTGTACCTTTGGTGGCAGTGAGGAAAATGGAAATAACTGCGGTGCTGTTTATGCTACGGAAATTGGTGACTTCACCATAAAGAATTCAACAATTACTAATGGAACCTATACATCTGGCTCTGCTGGTATTACCATTGCCGCAGGCAAGACCAATACGGCTGTTGTGAATGTTGAAAACTGCATTATACAGGATAATGTTTCTTCAACAGGTGGTGGTGTATGTATTAAAAACATAGGAACTACCATGGCTACTACGGTTAATGTTTATGGAGGCCAGTTAAGCGGTAATTCTGCTACAAGCAGCGGTGGCTTCATCCATGTTGAGGATTACAGTAAGGGAACCCAGCTAACGGTCAATATCGGTAAGGAAGGATACAATACTTCCATAACTGGAAATACTTCAGGAAGTAATGGTGGTGGGGTTTATGTAACAAACACTTGTGCCATTAATCTTATGAATGTTGAAATATCTGGAAATTCCTGTGGTTCTTCTTCCAATGGCGGTGGAATATGTACAAGTGTCAATACTACTGTTTCTTTAAGAGACAGTGTCAAGATTATAAACAATACCAGAAATGGCTTGGCAAGTAATGCTTATTTTGGTATGTCAAATGTTTCATATAACGGTAATACTTATACAAAGCAAACAAATATTACCGAAAACATTCAGTAATTCTCAAACCTGAAAAAACTAGGGCTGCCTACAACCATGTTCCGTGGTGCTGGCAGCCCTTTATGTTTCATCTGTTTCAGAATGTAAGCTTTAAGCCTCAACAACCTTGAGGATTGCCTTAAGAAGATCATCGTATTCTTCAAAGGCTTCAAGTTCAGGGTTGTCCTTCTTGATCTGTTCTGTAGAGCGGAAGAGGAATCCTGCCTTGCTTGCCTTGATCATGGCAAGGTCGTTGTGGCTGTCACCGCTTGCCACTGTTTCAAAACCGCAGGACTGGAGTGCCTTTACAGTTGTAAGCTTTGACTGTGGACATCTCATCTTGAAGTCTGTGATTTCGCCGTTTGGAGCTACTACAAGTTCGTTGCAGAAAATTGTTGGCATGCCGAGCTTTTTCATCAATGGACCTGCAAACTGGCTGAATGTATCGCTGATGATGATTGTCTGACACTTTGAACGGAGTGTATCAAGGAATTCCTTTGCGCCAGGAAGAGGATCAATCTTTGAAATTACATCCTGGATTTCCTTAAGACCAAGACCATGTTCCTTAAGGATTCCGATTCTCCACTTCATAAGTTTGTCGTAGTCCGGTTCATCGCGTGTTGTGCGTGTAAGTTCAGGAATTCCTGAAACCTTTGAAAATTCAATCCAGATTTCTGGAACGAGAACGCCTTCAAGATCAAGACATGTAATATACATAAATCTACCTCGTAAAATGTTTTAGTATTTTCGACAGTATACAGAATTTCATTGAAATATAAAACTCCATTGATTTTATAAATCCTTATTCTGGTTTAGGACTTTGGTAATCGCAAAAGCTTCAGAAGAACTTATCCCAGGTGCTGTATTTTTTTATTGAATGTACTTTACTGATTCCTATATGATTTAGGCATGAAAAATTGTAGAAGGATTTTTAATTTTCTTTCTGTGGAATAAGAAGGGAGACTTCTTTTTTTTTGCTAATCTTGCATACAGATGGATTTTTGAAAATCTTTTTGGATATTCAGACCAGGGATTGTGTCAATATAATGTAAACCTGAGCTGGAAGGATGAAGCGATTGTCCAGGTTCTCAGAAAAAGGATGATAGAGTTCCTTCCAGAAGACGACCTCATTAATATGGAGTAATCATGGTAAGAAGTCGTCTAGGTACCTTATCTGCAATAAAATGACGAGGGAAATTAATATCCGTCATCTAAACGGACATCAAGGCACAGTGCAGGATCAATTGCCGTATATTTTACTCCATCTATGTACACTGAATTACCATCGAGTTTAATAAGGTTTGCAGTCGTTACTTCTACATAATCTATCTGGCGTATGGTTATGATCCTTGAATTTGACATGCTGAAGGATGCCATGTTATTCCCCCAGTAAGATGGATAGTAGTAACCGATGGCATATGAGTATTTTGAATAGTCATAGTCATCATCTTTGCCATTCAGATTATCTATGTATTGCATCCAATAATATTCATTTTTATTTGAATTCTTCTGATTAAGAAATTCTTTCATGTCGATTATTGTGCAGCCTGCAATGTATTCAAGTTCCCCATCTTTACCGAATCTCATGATCTTATCAACTTCGCCATCATAATCAGACTTAAGGATAATATCTCTTAGACCCGATAATTTTCCATCCCCAAATCTGTGCATGATGCTTCTGCCAAGGTGTAAAAGCTGGATCTTGAAATCCAGTTCACTTAACTTGATCTTCGCCTTTGAGTTTTCTCTTTGAACAAGTTTAATCTCACCGACATTTTCAAAAGGAATTACTTTTCCATTGTATAAAAGGCGGATATCATCAAGACAGGTGTCGTCATATTTTGATCCCCTGTAAATATCGCGGATTTCGAGAGTGAGTGTCTGGGCTGTCTGAAGAAGGTCAAACTTAATCGACTGCCAGTCCTGAACATTGTCCTTAAGTGTATAGTCCTTCTGCTGGAAATGTTCCTTTGCAACCTGAGTAAGGCGAAGAGTCTTTACACGGTTGTTCTTAAGATAATAATCCTTGCTTACAAAACCGTTTACAATCTGGATTTCATCAAAGGAAACAGGTTCTGCAAATTCAACAGTA
>NZ_JAZUGX010000039.1:0-99246 GCF_045641405.1 Treponema sp. | reverse complement strand
AACGGGGCTTCATGCCCCTGCGGGTGTCAAACTACGGTAGGCTTGAACGTTAGTGAAAGCAAGCGCCTTGAGACGCATGTTTGAGACACTTGGCTTATAGCCACAGTGCAAACCACCCCTTTGAGGGGTGGTTATGATTTTTTATCTTTAGACTTATTACTTGTTAACCTTGAATACGCTTACGGAATCAATGAGGTTTCTTGAATTACTTTTTGCTTCAATTGAAATTTCACTGAGTTTCCTTGAGTTGCAGTCCAGAGTTTCAACGGCAGAATTGCAGCTTGCAAGGCATTCCTTTACGCTGGTACTGGATTCTTTAATGCCGGAACAAAGTGTAAAGGCCTGGTCTGTACTGCTGCTGATTTTTTCTGCATTGGTCTTAACATTGTGGGAAATATCATCAATATCCTTGAGGGAAGTAAGGATTTCATGGGCCTGCTGTCCCTGTTCTTCTGCCTTGTTCTTAAGGTCTTCAATTGTGTCTGAAACACTCATGATCTGTTCGATTGTGGCACCGAAAGAGTTTGTGATGTTTACGGAAGATTCTGTAATTTCATCAATCTTTGCGCTGATGGAACTGATGGATTCCTTTGAACTGTTTGCCTGATTTGCAGTGGTTTCTGCAAGTTTTCTGATTTCACCTGCAACAACTGCAAATCCCTTGCCAGCTTCACCTGCGTGGGCTGCTTCGATGGCGGCATTCATGGCAAGAAGGTTAGTCTGTGCGGCAACTGCTGAAATTACATCGTTGATTGCAAGAAGCTGTTTTGAAGCTTCCTTAACCTGCTGAATTTCATTTGTTGAAGTTGTGAGCTGAGTTCTGTTTTCCTGAGAGACATCAACAAGTTTTCTGATGGATTCTGTTGCAGCATTTGTTTTGTTTGCAGTAGTAATGACATTCTGTGCCATATCCTGAACTGCTGTTGCAGATTTTGAAAGAATGTTGCCCTGCTTGTGGATGGATTCGTTGAGACTGTTTGTTTCTGAAACGATGAGGGAAACTACCTGTGAAATGTTTTCTATTGCATTGTTCTCGGAAACGATGCTCTTGTTCATCGAGTCAACGGAAAGGTTTACTTTTTCTACTGTTGAATTAATCTGTTCTGTTGTATTCCAAACATTTTCAGAGACTTTCTGAACATTGGTTGCTGATTCCTTGATTCCTGAAACGAGTTTTGTCATGTTCTCTGCAAGTTCATTGAAGCCTGAAGAAAGAAGATTTGCTTCTTCTGAATTGTAGTTCTTGAACCTTTCTGTGAAATCTCCGCGAGAGAAACTCTGACATCCTTTAGACAAAGTCTTAAATGCCTTTGAGATGTTTCCAGAAATAAGAAGTGCAACTGTTCCGAATCCAACGATTAGGATAATCATGATGATTACGATGAACTTGATGTAGCTCAGAAGGATGTTTGAAAGTTCGCTAAGGTTTCCTTCACATACGATGAACCAGTTTGTTCCGGCAACAGAAGTAACGCCGTAATATTTTTTTGAAGAAATGAAAACCTGAGTTTCCCCGTTAAGAATGCTTGCGATGTCCATCTTTGCAACTTCGTCGAAGTCAGAGTCGTCAAAGAAATTTGCTTCCATGACTTTTGTACCGTCTTCATTGGTGATGTATTTCCCCTTTGCATCTACAAGATAAACAACGCTGTTTTCTGTAAGTTTCTGATTCTGGAGTTTGTCGTTAAGTCCGTCAACGAAACTGTCGATGGCAAGAACTCCCATGAATTTGTTGTTTACGACGATTGCTTTTGAAAGTGTAAAGCAGATGTTTCCTGTCTGGGCATCAATGTATGGATCTGTAAAAATGCATTTGCCACGATTGTTTTTTGCGCTGATGTACCAGTCTCTTGTTACTGGGTTCCAATCTGGATCAGGATCCCAACCGTCGGCACTTACAAAGAGTCCACCATTGGCAGTGTCTCTGATGGAAATGTCAGAAGCATAATAGATGTCGAAAATGTTTTCTGAATTTTTCAAGAATGTGGTGAAGTTCTTTAGCATGTCATCACCATTGTAATTGGCTTCAGTCAGTGCTGCAGAATTATTACATAGCAGTGCCATAGGTGTAAAAATATTGTTTACCTGTTCCGACATTTTTTCAACGTGAGCTGCTGAGGTAGCCTTTAGGTCGCTGCGGTATGTGGAATTCATTTTGACTACAGAAACAATTCCGAGAATTATTACAGCTGATAAAACTGAAAGGATGCTTACGAGAACGATTTGAACGCTTAATGAAATTTTCTTTTCCGATTTCATGGTTAATCTCCTCCATTATAACATAAGTATATTATAAGGGAGAAAATGGATTTTTTCTAATAAAGATTTTTATTTTTGAAGAAATATTTTTTTAAGGATATTTCAAACTAATTGTTGGAAATTTTGTGACTTGAGTTAATTCCACTCGTAGATTTTTCCTTTTAGGATGGCGTTGTACATTTTCTTTTTTACGCCAGGATTATCCTTGTTGATTTTTGCAATGAGTTCTTTTGCGTACTGTCTTCTTGTAGTACCGTCGTGGGGGCAAGGATTTTTTACGCAGGGCAATTCGTATTTGTTTCTGAATCCCTTGATGTCGCTTTCAGGAATATTGATTAGGGGGCGGATAACGGTAATGTCCGCTTCCTTGTAGTAGGTTTTTGGTGCAAAGGTGTAGAACTGTCCTTCGTAGATCAATGAAAGCATCATGGTTTCAATCATGTCGTCCTGATGATGGGCGTAGGCTACCTTGTTGCATCCTATTTTCTTTGCAAAATTGTTTATGGCTCCCTTGCGGAGTTTTGCACACATGGCGCAATAGGATCCCTTCTGAACTTTTTCCTTCAGTATCAGTGCAATGTCTGTCTTTATGATGTGGTATTCAACTTCAAGCTCGTTACAGAGTTTCTGTATTTCCGATAGATCAAATTCTCCAAAACCAAGGTCCGCCGTTGCTGCAACAATTTCAAATTTATTTGGGAAAAATTTTCTCAAGCCTGCAAGGGCATAGAGCAGGGTAAGGGAATCCTTGCCTCCTGAAATTCCAACAAGGATTCTGTCTCCTTCGTCAATCAAATCAAACTGCTGGATGCACTGCCTTGTGTAGCTGTAAAGTTTCTGCAGTGTCATTGCTTTATTTGATTACCTTTGAAATGATTCCGCCGCCTATGATTACTCCATCCTTATAAAGGACAGCTGACTGACCAGGGGCTACTGCACGCTGTTCTTCATCAAAGATGATTTTCCATGGCTGTCCCTTGTATTCTGTTTTGTCTTCTGCATCAGGGATGTATTTTGTTATTCTGCATGGAACAGGACGGGAAGCAAGACGAATCTTTACGAGCGTTTCAACTTCTTCCTTTGGTTCAATTCCTGCAGGCCAAACAAAGTCGTCTGCAATTAGTCCCTTTGAATTGAGCTCTTCATTTTTTGCAAGGACTACAAGATTGTTCTTTACATCGATTGAATGGACATAAACAGGATAGCTTGCGGCAACTCCAAGTCCGCGCCTCTGTCCGATGGTGTAGTGTTCTATTCCCCTGTGTCTTCCAAGTATATGACCGTCCAGATCTATGATGTCGCCTGGAATGCTAGGCTTGTCTGAAAAAAGTGCATCGCGGTATTCTTCGCCTACAAAGTCCTGGCTTTCTTCCCTGTCGGCTGCCTTTAGGTTTGCGCTCTTTGCAAGTTCAAAAACTTCTGCCTTTGTCTTTGTTGCCAATGGGAACCTTACCTTTGCAAGGGTATCTGATGGCACGCGGTAAAGGAAGTAGGTCTGATCCTTTGAAACGTCTGTTGCTCCACTTATCATAAATGGGCGTTGGTCTGTCCCAAAAATTCCTTCTTCTGGGCGGACGATTTTTGCATAGTGTCCCGTACAGAAGTAATCATAATGAATTCCAAGTTTATCAATAGCTTCAAGCATGGCTCCGAATTTTATGTTTCTGTTGCACATGATGCATGGATTTGGAGTGCGTCCGTTTCTATATTCGCTTTTAAAATACTCAAGAACCTTTTCCTTGTATTCAGCCTTTACATCCACTACATGATATTCGATTCCGTTTGCCTTGCAGAATTCAGTACACTCTTCGATGTTTTCTTCTTCACCAGGTCCGTAGCAGGCTTCCTTCATTTTTACTTTGTTGCTGTCCTTGTTTTTTTCTATGACGGTTCCATCCCAAAGACTCATGGTTACACCTATTACTTTGCATCCCATGTTCTTGAGCATGAAGGCTGTAAGGGTTGAATCAACTCCACCTGAAAGTCCAACTAAAACTGTATCACCTGCCTTTGGCAAGTCCTGTTCAACATAATTCATGAAGACGATTATACAATTTTTATTGGTAAGTATCGACATATTGGGTTATACTAATAATATATATTCGGTTATAAGTAGAATTATTCATGGAAACAATAGAAGACCTTAAACAGTATACTTTCCCTGCTTTGCTTGCCAATTCCGTAAAAAAATTCTACGACAGGCCTGCCCTTGCTCTTGTCGGTGAATACCCTGTGTCCTATGGTCAGGTTAAAGAAAAAAGCGAAGCCCTTTCTTATGTTCTTGAGCAGATTGGCTTAAAAAAAGAATCCAAGATAGTGATTTTGGGCACCGGCCGTCCTGAATGGGGTATTGCATATTTTGCCATCGTTAACCGTGGAATGATAGCGGTTCCTCTTTTGCCGGATTTTTCCGTTGCGGAAGTGGAAAGCATCCTTGCCCACTGCGGCGTTGATGCCATGTTTGTGGAAGAAAAGCTCTATAAAAAAATAGAGTGTCTTGGAGATAATCTTCCAAAAACCATCATTAAACTTGAGGACTATTCCCTTATCAGAGGTGATGAAGAAGCTTATGAAAAAGCTGATCACTTTGTCCGCCATCACGCTTCTGAAATAAAGAAGGCTCTTGTACCTGTTGAAATTGATGAAGATGCAACTGCAAGCATAATTTATACAAGCGGAACTACTGGAAGATCCAAAGGAGTTGAACTGTCTCACAAGAACATCGTGTGGACATCGGTTCAGTGCCAGAGCGTTCATCGTGTAAACAAAATTGACCGTGCCCTTTCATTTCTTCCATTGAGCCATGTCTATGAATTTACCATTGGATTTGTAATGATGCTTCTGAACGGCGCCTGTGTCTACTATCTTGGAAAGCCTCCTGTCGTCAGTGCTCTTCTTCCTGCCTTTGAAAAAGTTGAGCCTACAATCGTTCTTTCAGTTCCCCTTGTAATGGAAAAAATCTACAAGAACAAGGTTCTTCCTACGTTCCAGTCAAACAAAATTCTTTATGTTCTGTATAGAATTGCTCCTTTCAGGAAAATGCTGAACAGGGCTGCAGGAAAAAAACTCAAGAAGACTTTTGGCGGTCACCTTGTATTCTTTGGAATTGGCGGTGCAAAAGTTGATCCTAAGGTAGAAAAATTCCTCAAGGAAGCAAATTTCCCTTATGCCATCGGCTATGGACTTACGGAAACTTCTCCTTTGCTTGCAGGCAGCGGAACAAAAATCACATTCCCGGGAACTGTAGGTCCTGTTATGGAAGGCGTTGAACTTGTAATCAACAATCCTGATCCAAAAACAAAGGTCGGTGAAGTTGTTGCCAAGGGACCAAACATCATGAAGGGCTATTACCGCGATCCGGAACTTACAAAATCGGTTTTCACTACTGAAGAAGACAGTGCAGGTCCTGGCTATTTCAAGACAGGTGATCTTGGTTTGATTGCAAAGAAAAAAGGTCTTGTCCGCCTTAGTCTGAAAGGCCGCAACAAGAACATGATCCTTGGTCCAAGCGGGGAGAACATCTATCCTGAAGACATTGAGTTCATCCTTAATCAGAATCCTTTTGTAAATGAATCTCTGGTTGTTGAAGGGGATGGCGGTCTTGTTGCCCTCGTCAAGGTTGATGAAGAAAAACTTGAGGAAGAAGCAAAGCAGCGTAGCCTTAGGGACAGAATCGAAAACAATGTTCAGAAGGTAAGCCGCGATCTTGCCTGGCATAAGGAAGCAATTCTTGGAGAAATTCAGTTCTTTGTGAATACACGCGTAAACAAGTCTTCCCACATCGGTAAAATAGAAAAAATCGATGAATTTGAAAAGACGGCCACTCAGAAAATCAAGCGCTATATCTACGAACTGAAGGAAAAGGCTAAGAGCAAGATTAAATAGCATTGAGAAAAGGGCGTTTTTGGTGTATTCTATATCCCTATGGCATATGAAGTAACAGCGACAAGAAGACGCCCCCAGAGTTTTTCAGCTCTTGTCGGTCAGGAATTTGTTGCAGAAACATTAAAGAATTCAATTCAGTCAGGCAAAATCGCCAATGCATATCTGTTTTCAGGCCCAAGAGGATGCGGAAAGACTTCTACTGCCCGTATTCTTGCAAAAGCCCTCAACTGCCAGAAAGGTCCAACAGCGACTCCGTGCGGTGAATGTGATGCCTGCCGTGAAATTACAGCAGGTTCAGCTCTTGATGTTATTGAAATAGACGGAGCCTCAAACAATTCCGTAGATGGCGTGCGCCAGATTAAAGATGAAGTTCTTTTCCCTCCTCAGACCTGCCGCTACAAAATCTACATCATCGACGAAGTCCATATGCTTTCAAACAACGCCTTCAATGCTTTGCTTAAGACCATTGAGGAGCCGCCTCCACATGTAGTTTTTATTTTTGCTACTACAGAACTTCAGAAAGTTCCTGCTACCATCAAATCAAGGTGTCAGCAGTTCAACTATCGCCTTGTTCCCGTTGAAAAAGTTAAGGAACAGCTTGCACAGGCTGCCGCAGAACTTGGAATCAAGGCTCAGGATGAAGCCCTCTATTGGATTGCCCGTGAAGCAGGCGGTTCAATGCGCGACAGCTATACTCTTTTTGATCAGGTTGCGGCATTCAGCGGCGATGAAATTACCTACGAAAAAATCCGCGACAAACTTGGACTTGTTGGAATCGACAGGCTCAACGAGCTTTTTGGTCTCTGCGTAAAAGGAGACAGTACCAATGTTCTCCTCAAGTTTGATGAATATCTTCAGAACGGTGTAAGCATAGAACAGCTCATTTCAAACTGTACCGATTACCTTCGCTCAATTCTTTTCATCAAGAGTGGAATCAAAAAGGAAGCTTTGCTCGGTCAGAGTGCAGAAAGGTATTCGGCAGATGTGATTAATGCCTGGTCTACGATTCAGGTTGAACGTGCTTTGAGCATTTTCATGCAGCTTTACCGTGATATAAGATATTCTTTAAGTCCACGCTATGAATTTGAACTTGCGCTTTCTAGAATGTGCTGGCTCAAGGATTATGTTTCGGCACAGGAAGTAAAGAAGGCTGTTGATGCAGTAAAGCCTGTCCTTATGAATGCGGCAGGTCCAAGAAAGCTCCAGGCAGTTGCAGGTGGAACCGGACAGCCATCAGTTCAGCCAGTTCAGCAGGTGCAGACAGAAAGAAGGTCAGAAACTCCAGTTCAGACTTCAGCACCGGCTCGTCCTGTAAATGGATTGCCAACTTTCAGTGCCCTTACGGAAGAAGCATCAGAAGAAAACGATTACGGCTCAAATGCATCCGAAGAGGAAATCGACCCTTTTCTTAATGGCGGAGCTGAACCGCCTGTAAACAATTCAGCAATGGAAACCCCAAGACCAGTGGAAATTGCAAAGCCTGCCGTTCAGGAGGTTCAGCCTGAAAAAAATGCGGCGCTGAAAATTGTTGACTCAAAGGACGTTGGAAAGGTTCGTGAAGCAATCATCAGTGATTTTTCTGTTGAGGATGTAATGATTTCCAACAGCCTGTCAGAGACCGACAACTGGCACCTGGATGGAGACAGAATGACAGTCTATGCCGAAAACAAATTTGTTCAGGTTCAGCTTTTATCTGAGGTAGAAAAGATCACCGCCTATCTTTCAGAAGTCTACGGAAGACAGATTTCACTTGATATCAAAATCCTTGAAAAGAAGGTTGACGAGGAAAAGGCTGCCCTTCCAAAGGAAGTTGAGGTGCTGTGCGATGTGTTCAGAGGATCTCTTCTTGGAGTTCAATGATAGAAAAAGAGAATAGGAGTAAAATATGTCTGTAAAAGTATTTATCGATGGAAAAGAAGGAACAACAGGCCTTAAGATTTTTGAACGCTTTGCAAAAAGATCCGACCTTGAAATAATCGAAATCGACGAAGAAAAGCGCAAGGACAGCAACGAGCGTGCAAAGTGCATCAATGCTTCCGACTATACATTCCTTTGTCTTCCAGATGCTGCTTCAATCGAAGCCGTAAGCCTCTGCACAAATCCAAAGACAAGAATCATCGATGCTTCAACAGCACATCGCGTAAATCCTGCATGGGCATACGGATTTCCAGAACTGGACAAAAGTTTCCGTGAAAAGATCCAGACTTCAAACCGTGTTGCAAATCCTGGCTGCTATGCCAGCGGTTTCAATGCCATTGCATATCCACTTGTAAAGAGCGGAATTCTTCCAAAGGATTATCCAGTCTGTGCCAATGCGGTTTCAGGATATTCTGGGGCAGGTAAAAAGGCCATTGCAGTTTACGAAGCGGAAGGACGCAATGTGGAACTTGATTCTCCAAGACTTTACGCCCTTACACAGGCACATAAGCATCTTCCTGAAATGAAGCTTATTCCGGGCCTTGAATTCGAACCTGTTTTCAATCCTTATGTGTGCGATTATTTCCAGGGGATGACAGTAACAATCGGACTCCATACAAGACTTCTTGCAAAAAAAGTTTCGGCAAAGGATGTTTGGGAAATGTTTGCAAAGCATTATGAAGGCTGCAACTTTGTAAAGGTTCCGTCTTTTATGGGTGAAGGAACTCTTGCAGAACCATTCATTCCAGCCAATACTCTTGCCAATACAAACATGATGGAAGTTTTTGTTTACGGAAATGACGAGCGCATCTGTATTACAACAAGACTTGATAACCTTGGAAAGGGTGCGTCAGGTGCTGCAGTTCAGTGCCTAAACATCATGATGGGCATTGATGAAACAACAGGGCTAGTATAATCAAGAAAAAGCATTGTGTAGTAGTGTTGATGAACACTCCCATCAGGAACCTTCATCTGCTCCGACGGATGGGCGTACATGGTATTTGACTCGTTTCACTCGCACGCCCAAAGTCTTCGCAATGAAGAACCCTGATTCCGTGTTCATCAACAGTTTACATGTTTTTCAGATTAAACAAGAAAAGACGAGAAAATTGTTTTCTGTCATTGCGGGGCATGAAATGCCGTGACAATCCATAGATTACTAATGCAAGGAAAATATTATGAATCCATTTGATATGATGAAAAATCTTGGCGGTCTTCAGAACCAGCTTAAGGAAGCTCAGGAAAAACTTGGTGCGCTCAGGGCAACAGGTTCTTCTGGCGGCAATATGGTTAATGTTACAGTCAACGGAAAATTTGAAATGGTGGACATCAAGCTTGATCCGATCTGCGTAGACAACCGCGATGTTCCTATGCTTCAGGATCTTATTCTTGCAGCACATCACGCCGCAGTAGAAGCCATGCAAGACAAGATGAAGGCGGAACTTGGTCCTATGCTCGGTGGAATGAATATCCCAGGGCTTTGATCCATAGGGTGATTTTACGATGAACGCACTCGACGAACTTACAGAAAGCTTTTCTCACCTTCCAGGCATCGGAAAAAAATCTGCAGCCCGTATTGCCAACAGTCTTTTAAAGGCAGACAGTTTTTTCATGTCCAGGTTTGCAGAACAGATTAAAACCCTGCAGGAAAAGATTAAGCCCTGTTCCGTTTGCGGGGCATGGACGGAAGAAGATCCTTGTCCAATCTGCTCTGATGTTACCCGTGACCGCAGCGTCATCTGTGTTGTTGAACAGCCCCAGGATGCTGCGACTATTGAAAGCAGCCACGAATTCCACGGGCTTTTTCATGTCCTCGGTGGCGTTATTTCTCCCCTCGAAGGAATGACTCCAGATAAGCTCCGCATAAGTTCCCTTGTGGATCGCGTCAAGGAAGGAGCTGTAAAGGAAGTGATCCTTGCGACAAATCCGACTGTTGAAGGAGATACAACGGCCCTGTATATTCAGCGCATTCTTGCTGACAGCGGTGTAATCGTCACCCGTCTTGCTTCAGGTCTTCCTGTTGGCGGCGACCTTGAATATGCCGACCGCCTTACTTTGGCTCGCAGCTTCCGCGGAAGGACACAGTTTTAAAGTCTATCTCAAACATATTTTCCCGCTTTCGTTTCTTGGGAGTTTTTCATAATGGATGTATTTTTGAGGAATGAAAACGGGAGAGATTCCGTCAAAAACTGAATTGGGCAGAGATGATGGTAGATCTTTTCCTGATATGTGAGCCACAACAAATTTCTTTGAGTTTTTTTCTTCAACACTGATTTCACATTCTTCGATACTGGAAAATTGAAGCAGCCGCTTTTTGATTTCACAGGCATTTATTTTTTCACCAAGAATGTTCAGCTGGTCGTCGGAGCGGCCGTTAAGATACAGAAGTCCGTCTTTCAGATAACCTTTGTCCTTTGTGTCATAGTAACCTGAAATTCCGCAGACGGAAAAAGGCGAGTCCACAAGGATGTTTCCTTCCGGTGAAAATTTTACCATTATGGAATCGAATATTTTTCCTACACAGTTTTCGTGATCAGGTTTTTCATTCAGCACGTTGTAGGACACATAATTTACTTCAGAAGAACCGTAGTAGAGAATTATCTTTGCATTGGGAAAGCAAAAGCGGGTCATTTCAAAAAGTTTTTCGCTTATGAACTGTGAGCCGCAGATTATTGTCCTGATGTTTTCAAACTTGCTTCCATGGCGGACAAGGTGCAGAAGTTTGTCCGGAATCAGGTAGATGGTGTCGATTCTGTTCTTTAGGATTTCTTCTGCCCAGACTTCGGCGCGGAATGAAGATGCGCAATGCAGGAATGCTTCAGCTTCCACTGCTTCGTAGGCAATGTTCAGGTTGCCGGTGAATGCAAGACTTCCGTGGATGAAAATTCTTGAGCTTGAATTGATTGAAAAAAGTTCATCCTGTTCCGGAAAAAAATCAGTCCAGCTTCTTTTTGTCCTGAAATATAATTTTGGTTTTCCTGTCGTGCCTGATGAGGCGACTGCAAAATCTGCTTCCTTTGGAATTTCCACGGCCCCTAGGATTGAATCGTCAAGCTTCCGTGGTGCGATGATTGGAATGCATGAACCAAGGCTCGATGTAAATTCCTTCAGCTGAAGTTCAGGCTTGTCCTGATGAATCAGGTGCAGATGTTTCATTTCATCCTCTCAAGAAGAATGGCACTTGCAATTCCGCCTGCAGCAGGAACCGCCGCTATTCCGTAGTGCTCGTCAAAATGTTCAAGGGCTTTCATCAGGTGAAGGACCACTATGGCACCGGACGCTCCGTATGGATGGCCGTAAGCAAGGGCGCCTCCAAAGGCATTTGACGGCTTGGAAAATCTTTTTTTGTACAGAAAGTCAAGGCAAGCGAAGGCCTGGTTGTAATCTATTCTGTCGATTTCGTTTTCATTGACTTCAGATTTTTCAATGAGCTTTTCCATTGCAATGATCATGCTTTCAGGACTCAAAAACCGCGGGCCTCCCACTGTGACTGCATGGCGGATTTTAAAAACCGGGCTTCTGGATTTTTTTGCAGTAGTTTCATCAGCAACCGTAACAAATGCCGCACCGTCGTTGAAAAGGCAGCTGGTGGCGGCGTTTATGATTCCGTCTGGAAGAACAGGCGCAAGTCTTTCAATGAATTTTTTGGAAATTGAATTTCTTATTCCTTCATCTTTTTCAAGGCCAAAAACCGGAAGCGCAAGAGACTTGATCAGTTCCACGGATTTTGCAGCCTTCTCGTGGCTTTCAACAGCGGAAAAAATTAAATCGTCTGATGTAAATCCATGCTTTCTGCATGTTTCGTCTGCGCTCATTATCATTGAATCTTCGCAGAAGGTTTCCGGAATGAACTGGGCGGAAACATAGGAATTGTCTGCTTTGCTCGGGTCATGGTTCGGGTGGTTTTTGTTGTATGAACGCACGCAGCAGGTTGAAGCACTTTCTGCCCCTCCGCAAATCACTATGGAATTGAGGCCGGATTTGATTCGGGCGTATCCCGTCATTATGCTTTCAAGACCTGACGCACACTGGGCATCGATTGTGATTCCCGGAATGTCGTCACCAAGTCCTGCCTTGAGAAGGGCAAGCCGTGCAAGGTTTCCGCCTCCGTTTGTGCAGTTTCCTGCTATTACCATTTCTGGTGCTATTCCCTGTGCGATGTTTTTATGGTTCAATGCCTTTAAAACTTCTGCCGCAAGGTCTTCTGCTGGAATGTTTTTGTATGACTTGTTCTTTAGACCTATGAAAGTCCTCAGTCCGTTTATTATGAATGCGTCTGCCATTTTTTGTGGTTGGATTTTTCCCGTTAGAACTCTTCTATTCCAAGACCAAGCTCTTCAAGCATTTCAAGGTCTTCCTTGTTTGTGCTTCCTTCTACTGTAAGAAAGTCTCCGCTGATGAGGGCATTTGCACCGCTAAGGAATGCATCGCGTCCGTTTTCGCCAAGGGATTTTCTTCCTGCTGCACAACGGATGAACTGTGACGGCATTATGAAGCGGAATACTGCGATGGTCTTCAATGCTTCTTCCTTTGAAATCTTTTCGATGTTTTCAAGGGGTGTTCCTGGAATCGGGTTCAGGATGTTTACAGGTACAGACTGAACTTCAAGATCGCGGATTGTCATGGCAAGGTCAATTCTGTCTTCGATGGTTTCTCCCATGCCGATGATTCCGCCTGAACAGATTTCAAGTCCTGCTTTTTTTGCATTCCTGATGGTTTCGATTCTGTCTTCGTAGGTATGTGTCGTGCAGATTTTGGAAAAATAGTTTTTGCTTGTTTCAACATTGTGATGGTATCTTACGACACCCGCTTCCTTAAGCTGAACCATCTGTTCGTAGGAAATGATTCCGTGGGAAGCGCAAAGCAAAAGTTTTCCGTTTGTAGTCTTTAAGATTTCCTTGTAGCATTCAAGTGCCTGATCGAACTCCTGACCTTTGAGTCCAACACCGCTTGTGACAAGTGAAAGGCGTGAAACTTTGTTTTCAATTGCTTTCTTGCACTGTGGAATTGCGTCTTCAGGTTTTATCATTGGGTGACTGGTGCAGCTGGTTTTCCAGTGGGCACTCTGTGCGCAGTACTTGCAGTTTTCTCCGCATTTTCCCTGACGTGCACTTATGATGGAACATACGCTTGTTGTTTTTGGAGCACATGCAAGCCTTAATTCGTTGGCGGCCTTTGCAAGTTCTTCAAGTGGCTGCTCAAAAAGTGCAAGGGCTTCTTCCTTTGTTATCCTGTAGTTTTCTTTGATGATCTTTTCTTTAATCTCGTTAATCATAGTTTCCTCTGTTCAGAATTGCTTTTCGTTTTGTTTCAGCCTTGAATATAAGGCATGATAAAAGTGCTTCCAGTTCCGAAAGCAGAATGTTTGTGGCCGAAATAAGGTTCCTCTTTTTAGGACCTCGTGCCATTGATGCAAGGTGAACTTTGTCCCATGTTTCGAATACCAAAGGGATGAAATTAATGGCAAGTGAGATGAGCAATGCACCGTGCATTTTTTTTACAGGTGGAATCACTTTTGCAAAGGCGTTTTCAATCTGTTCAAGGCTGTCCTGGATCTGTGAGCTGGAGGTGGTTTCGAAAATCACCTGACAGGCAAAAGCCGTAATAAAAAGCCGTGCGGTGTAAAGGATTCCCCAGATAAAACCTTCTTTGTTGAATGAAAATTCTGGAAAGAAATTGAACATCCTTAAAACAGTGACAAAAGCCCCAAGGACAAATACATAAGGCAAAGACTTTATGGTAGTCCAGTTGCCGCGGGCAAGGAAAAACAGCAGCAATGAAAAGGCAAGACAGCCTGGCAGCTTGATTTGCTCGTAAGTTGTCTCCTTAAAGCAGAAAATGCAGAATGAAAACATTATGAGGATTTTTATAAGGGACGGAATCCTGTGCAGAATTGATGTTCTGTTTTTGTATGAGAATAATGCTACAGCCATAGAAGGTCTTCCAGTTTCATTCCGTCTTTAAGTGGATTTCTGATGCTCCACTGCTCAAGATCAAGCTTTAATCCGTTTGTTGGATTTCCATCAAAACGAATTTTACCCTTGTCAAGGACGATGAACCTGTCTGCGAGGGCCAGGATTTTTTCAAGTTCATGGGTAAGGACAAGGACTGTTTTGCCTTCGTCTTTAAGCTGCTTTAAAATTCCACAGGTTTTCTTGATTCCGGGCCAGTCAAGGTTTGCAAAAGGCTCGTCAAAAATGAAAATGCTTCTGTCCATGGCAAGTATGCCTGAAACTGCAAGCCTTCTTTTTTCTCCGCCAGACATGGTTCTTGCGGCAGCGGATTTTTTGTAAAGCAATCCAGTTGCTTCCAGAGACTGAACGATTTTTTCTTTTAGTGCTTCTTTTTTATATCCTGAATTCTTTGCACCGAAGGCAACGTCTTCTTCGCAGGTTTCTCCAAGAATCTGTGCGTCTGCATCCTGGAAAACAAGGCCAGCCTGAGAACTTGTTTCGATTGTTCCTTCTGTAGGCGAATCCAGCTTTGCAATCAATGACATGAGGACGCTTTTGCCTGATCCGTTGGAACCTGCAATTACGGCAAAGTCTCCTTCATCAATTGCAAAACTGATGTTTTCCAGCGCAGTCGTTTTGTCGGGAAAAGTTTTTGTTACTTCTTTTATTTCTATTGCTTTCATTTTATAGCTGAACTGTCTTTCTGAATTTCTTTGTGAGTGGAACCATAAGGATCAGCTTGATTGTATTTCCCGGAATGAAAGGAAGAACAACAAGTGGAATGCTTTCAGTAACGGTCTTGTGGGTGATGTGTGTGAATCCGATGATTCCCATGGTAAAGCAGATTATGGTTGCAATCAGTGCTGCGATTGAAATCAGGATGTACTGCTTTAGGTTTGAATGTTCTTTGTTTTTGTTGAGCAGAATATGAAGGAAAAGTCCGCTTACCAAAGCTGCAAGAAAATATCCGTAAAGGAAGCCGCAGGTTGGATGGGATGTAAGGATGTGGAATCCTGCCTTCCCAGAAAATACTGGAAGCCCCATTGAACCGAGAAGAAGGAAAACTGCAACTGCAGTTGCTCCGTAGACAGGTCCAAGAATAAGTCCGCTCAACATTGACATCATGTCCTGAAGTACGATTGGAATTCCACCTGGAAGAGGTATGATGAGGAAACTGCCAGCAGAAATCAATGCTGCAAAAAGTGCACTGAGAACAAGTCCTTTAAATTTTGAGTTCATTTAGTTTTTCTCCTGATTTTATGAAATTTATGGTGCATGGTGGAAACGATTTTTCCTGACCGTTGCATTCTGTTACAGCCCATCCGTAGGAATTGATTCCCTTGAAAAGGTAAGTTTTTTCTGAATCCTTCACCTTAAAGCTTTTGCCTACGTCTGGACAGAAAAGGTTCCATTGCTTTTCAAGGTCGCTGGTGAATTCTTTTGCCGATTTTATTTCTGCCTTAAGATTTTCTATGATTTTCTTAAGGATGTCTTTTCGCAAAACCTTTTTATCCCCGTCAAAAATGAAATCCGTTCCGCTTAGTTTAGGCTTAACTGAAAGATTCAATCCAAGTCCAAGATTTATCCAGTTGGTAAAGGAGCCTGTGGAACTCAAGTCATCAAGAATTCCACCTGCCTTGCCTTTCTCTGTCCATATGTCGTTTGGCCATCGTACGAAAATCTTTCGCCCGCTTGTTTCCTGAAGCGCTTTTGCTGTCGCTATCTGGCATGCCATGACAAACCTGTGGCTTTCCGCAAGTGAAATTGATTCCTTTGAAACTATGGTGCAGGCAAGGCTTCCCCTTGTTGTAGTCCATTTGTGGTCTGCGTGTCCCTGTCCCTTGTTCTGAATGTCAGCAGTGATTACTTTTAGTTCTCCGTTTTTGCATTCTTCTGCAGCAATACGCCCCTGAATCATGGTAGAGTCGGTTTCCGCAAAATGAGAAAAGGAAGATTCAATCATGCCGAATTCCCATGGGTAAAGACTGTCGGCAAGATCTTCCGAAAGCTGATATCCGTTTCTTGCAGAATCAATTTTATATCCTGAAAGCTGAAGGGACTGGACTGCCTTCCATACGGCAACACGGGAAACGCCCGTTTCATTTGCCAAGGTATCGCCGTTAATCGGAGAGGAGGCTGTTCTTAAAATCTGGAGTATCTGTGATTTTGTAGAAGGTTTTTTGTTAACCATTGATTGTATAAGGTTAACGAATTTGCATGTTATTGGTCAATAGACTTTAGGAACTGGGTGCATCTTTCTGACATGGAAGTGTATCCGCCTGCAGTAAAGATTTCCTTTGCCCATGTTGCATTTTCCTTTGCCTGAGCTTTATCAGCTTCTGTTGCATTTCCTTTTGTCAGTACCAGAGCCTTTGCAAAATAATCGCTTCCAAGGGCAGCTGTATTCTCTGCATCCCTGTCGTATTTTATTGCTGTCTCCAAGGCCTCAAGTGCTTCCATTTTATTTCCGTTCAAAGACCTCATTCTTGCAATCTGGTACCAGTCAAGACCGATTTCTGCAAGATAACATTCCTTTGTGTGGATATCTGCTGAGCGCAAATAGAATTTTTCTGCAGTGGCATAGTCCTTTCTGCCTGCATAATAGTTTCCCTTTATTCTGTAAAGGTAGGCAAGGTAATAAGGATTTTTTGCAATCCTTTTTTCTGTTGCGTTTACGGCTTCAAGATCTGCATTTGTTCCCTTTAGGTCTGCATCGTAAAGTGTGCATACGGAAAGAAGAAAATCCTTTTGGTCTGAAGTGCTTGCATAGTCCATTGCTTTTGCAAGGTCTGTAGAATAGTCCGTGCCAGTGTAATAGCAAAGAACGGCTTTTGAAAGTGAAATCTTGCATAGAAGCTCCCTGTTGTCTACGGAAACTGCCTGCGTGTAGGCTTCCGCAAGGTGGGTGTCTGCAAGAATGTATTTTGAGGAAGCGATTTCTGTGTTTGCACTTTCATAAAGGGCTGATGCGGCTTCCGAAACATTGCTGTATTTCATAGGTCTTGTCTGTTTTTTTGCAAAGCAGGGAAGTGCGAGAATTGAAAAAATAAATATTGCTGCTGCCTTAGTTAATTTCATTTTAGAACTCCGTACTTCTTAACTGAACTGTAGATGTGTTTGCTCCAGAATGTTCTTCAACACCTTTTTTGATGAAGCCTATGTTTTTAACTCCACTCAGAACATCACGCATTTGTATTACCGCCTGGTTTACCTGAACAAGAAGATCTGAAACCTGAGGATCAAGATTTGCAACAAGATGGGAAGCGTCGCCTGTAAGGGATTCAAGGTTTGAAATTATTCCTGCTATTTCTTTTGAATTTTCTTTTCCCAGCAAAGCAGGAATGCCTTCGCTGTTTATGGTTGCAAGAAGATCATTTATTTCTGCAAGAGTTTTATTGATGTCGCTTCCACCAGTTCCGGAAAGAATGCCATCCACATCACCAAGAACATTGTCTATGTTCTTTATTATCTTTCCTATTTCTGTTCGATCTGTTCCTGCAAAGGCCTCATTGACCTGTCCCAGAAGGATGTTTATGTTGTCTACGAGTGTTGTTACCTTGTTCAAAATTACGGCGATTGAATCAGAAGAGCCATCAATGGTGATGAGTCCTTTTGCGATGTAATCAGTTCCTGTTGCTGAATCTGTTCTGAAAATCTCACTTCCGCTTTCAATTATTCCACTGCCATTTCCTGGGTGGAAAACAAAGGAAGAACCGAATGGGCTTGATGCAAATTCAACTAGAGAATACTGGCGGATATATTCATCGTAATCTTTCAGGATGTAATAGTTCACTCTGACCTGAGATCCTTCAAGTGAAATTGATTTTATTTTTCCGATTGAAAATCCCTTGTAGGTTAAATCCTTCCCTACCGCAATTCCACTTGAGTTGTCTATCATGGTGTAATAGGTGTTTTTCTTTTGGAACCATTTCTGTGTCATTCCAATGGAGAAAATCAGAACGATGAGTCCAACAAGACCAATGAGTGAAAAGAGTCCGACAATCTGATCTGCATATTTAATCTTGAATTTCATCTATGATTCCTTCTTTTAGAATAATCTTTCTTGCAGGAAATTCTTTTACGAAAGACGGATTATGACTTATGTAAATGATAGTTTTGCCTTCATCTATAAAATCATGAAGAAGCTTCATTACTATACCTACTGCCTTTACATCAAGGGATTCCGTAACTTCATCAAGAAAAAGAATTTCCGGTTTTAGTACAAGTGCACGGGCAAATGCAATTTTTTTTTGTTCTCCCATAGAAAGATCCGCAGGCCTAAGTTCAAGGCTTCGCTCATAGTTTAGAAGGCTGCAGATTTCCTTGATTGTCTTGATTTTTTGATCCATCGTCATTTCTGGATTATGGATCTGCAATGGAAGCATAAGGTTCTGCATTATGTTCTGGTTTGCCCATAAGGCTGAATCTTGAAAGATGAATGAAGCTCTTTTTCTGAAAGCCCGTGTTCTTCTTTCATTCATTGCATGAACATCCCTTCCTTCAAATCTGATGGTTCCTTTTGTAGGAACAACAATTCCTGCCGCTATTTTCATCAGTGTGGATTTTCCGCTGCCAGACTTTCCTTCAAACTGAACTGTGGTGCCTTTTTCTATGGTAAAGGATGCGCCTTTTATGATCGGCACTCCTATCTGGGAATGGAATTCAACATCAGCAATATCAAAAAGTGCCATCGATTACCTCAGAAGTACCATCAGGATTATCAGAACATCCGCAATGATGATGTTCATGAATGATTTTGTAACGGAAGCAATGCCCGCAACAGGAACTTCCGTTGAAGCACGCTGAACGTTAAATCCGAAATATGTTGATGCAATGGAAATTATCATTCCAAAGACTATGCTTTTGAGAATTGATACTCCAATGGTGATGAGGTCAAAGCTCTTTAAAATTCCCGCAAGATAGTCGGAAGCCGTTACTGGATTTACGATGAGGGAAACAAAAAAAGGTCCGAAGGTTCCGCATAGGCAGAAATAAAGATTAAGAAAAAAGACAGAAGCTGTTACACCGATGAATCTTGGTGCGACAAGATAGCTGATGGGATCGACACCGAATGAAATATAGCTTTCTATCTGATGGCTTATCACCATTCCTCCTATTTCGGTTGCGATGGCTGTTGCTGAACGGGCTGTGACCACAAAGGCAACCAGAAGAGGTCCTATTTCCTGGACTATGGTTATTACAAGAACTTTGTAGATGAGGCTTTCCTGACCGAATGAGAGAAGGAACTGATATCCTACAAGATAAAGGGCAGAACCAAGGGCGGCGGACAGCATGGAAATGATGGGAAGTGCTTCGATGAAAGTAAAGAGCAGCTGCATTATCAGGATTTTTCTTGCTGATTTTTCTTTTGTGATAAAAAAGAATGAAGTCTTAAATACGCGGCCTATGTAGCCCAGCAGATATCCAGAAGAAGAAAATTTTGAGCAGACTGCAATTCCCACTTTTTTTAGCATAGTGCACAGTATATTGTAAATTTCTGTATTTTAATAGTGAGCGACAGTGTAAATAGGAGCATTTGTTGTAAAGAACGGAAATTTTAGATAAAATTAAACTTATGGTAATAGCTTCAATTGATATGAAAGACGGACATGTTGTCCAGTTGAAAAATGGCAAGGATCTTGTTCTTCAGCGTGATGATGCTGATGCTTTGATCAACGACTTCAACAAATATGGCGAAGTTGCAATTATCGACCTTGACCAGGCATTGAGAAATACAGATGCAAAAGGCAATACACCAAATACTGAACTTTTAAAGTCCCTCCTTAGAAAAGGAAATGTTCGCGTTGGCGGTGGAATCCGCGATGTAAAGAAAGCAAAGGAATTGATTTCCCTTGGTGCAGAAAAGGTTATCGTTGGTTCTGCAGCCTGGAATGCAGACCGCAAGACAGAAAGCGATCCTATCCTTAATGTTGCTTTCCTTGAAGAACTGGTTGCAGCCGTTGGCAAGCAGCGCGTAATCATTTCTGTTGATGCAATCAATGGAAAGATTGCCCTCAAGGGTTGGACAGAAACAGCAAACATTTCCCTTATTGAAGGCGCAAAGGAAGCTGAAAAATATGCTTCTGAACTTCTTTTTACATGCGTTGAAAAGGAAGGCTGCATGCAGGGGACAGACATGGACATGTGCCGCCAGCTTAGGGCAGCAGTAAAGTGTCGTGTTGTAGCTGCAGGCGGAGTAAACAGTCTTGAACAGATTGCGGAACTTGAAAAGCTTGGATGTGATGTTCAGCTTGGAATGGCCCTCTACACTGGTGCAGTTTCTCTCAAGGACAGCTTCATGGCTTGCCTTGACTGGGAAAAGACAAACGGAATGGTTCCTGTAATTGCTCAGAGTGTAAACGGTGAAGTTCTCATGATGGGATTTTCAAACAAGGAAGCAGTTGCAAAGACCTTTGATACTGGCAAGCTTACATTCTTTAGCCGTACAAGAAATGTACTTTGGACAAAGGGTGAAACAAGCGGTCATTTCCTTGAAGTTGTAAAGATGCGCGTAGACTGCGACAGGGATACAATCCTTGCTACAGTTATTCCTCATGGCGGTGCATGCCACACAGGAAGCTTTACCTGCTTTGGTGCAGAGCCTGACGAAAGAAGTTCAATGGAACGCCTCTATGCAACAATTTCAGAGCGCTTTGCAAATCCTCGCCCAGGAAGCTACACGGCAACTCTTAATGACAAGCGTGTTCGCGAAAAGGTAGAAGAAGAAGCAGAAGAAATCTGTGAGGCAGAAGGAAAGGATGAAGTCATCTGGGAAGCTGCCGATCTTCTTTACTTTGTAAGTGTCCTTATGTACAAGGAAGGCGTTACATGGCAGGACGTATACAACGAACTTGACCGTCGTCATAAGAAATAAGTTTTCTTTGGTACTAGAGAGGGGATTAGATCAATGAAATTCTACAGTACTCGCAATACTGAAAATGTAGCGGGGTTCAAGAAGGCTGTGCTCGATTGCATGCCTTCCGACGGCGGATTGTATGTTCCGTATGATATGATGGACCTACGCCGCTGGATTCTTTATGCAGATGAAAATACATCTTTCTCATCGCTTGCAGGTGCACTTACATCTGCGATGGTCAATGATGAATTCAGTCCTATAATTTGTGAAACGATTGCGACACGAGCCTTTGAAAAGGATCCTGTATTCAGGCAGTTGGATGACAATCTTTTTCTTCTGGAGCTTCATAACGGTGCGACAGGAACCTTTAAGGATTATGGCGTTTCGTATCTTACGGCAGCACTTGAGACGATTCTTCAGCTTGATGGTGAAAAGGCAATTCTTCTTGATGCAACTACGGGAGAACTTGGAGCCTGCATGTCAAAGGCGATGAAGGATAAAAAGCTGCTTAAGTCTGTGCTTCTTACTCCAAAGGGAAGTCTCCGTGGAATGGATGAAAGTGATTTTGTCTGGAATGGAGGAAATCTTTATCCTGTTGAGGTTGACGGAACCATTGAAGATTGCCGCAATCTGGTGCGCGGAATTTTTGCCGACCGTGACCTTGTGGAAAAATACCATCTTACAGTCGCAAACACGGCAAACATCGGCCGTCTTTTGCCACAGGCTTTTTTCTACACCTTTGCATTCAGTCGTCTTAAGAAAATCGTGAACGGCGACATTTACTATGCTTTTTCGGCAGGTAATTACGGCAACCTTATTTCTGGTCTCTATGGATGGAGATTTGCCTTGCCAGTAAACGGTTTCATTGTGCCGTCTACTCCAACACTTACTCAGGATGGTTCTGGAAACTGCATGGTGACCGACAGTGTTGTTCCACTTGCAGAAAGATTGCCTGCGGACCCTGCAAGCCCGTCAAACATAGAACGCCTTGAACAGGTCTTTAAGGCCAATTCATTGATGATAAGAAGCTTTGTTTTCCCTGCGACTGTTTCCGAGGAAGACACAAACAATGCCTGCAAGGAGCTTTTTGTAAAGTATAAGCTATATGCAGACCGTGATACATCAGCAGCCTATGCCGCCGCAAAAAAACGTGCAGATATCGTTGAAGACGGAGATGGTGCGGTTGTTCTTGTTGCCCGTGATGATCCTGCCATTGATGAAAAATTCCTTATGCATAATCTTGGGGAATGTCCTGGCAAAGATGTTTCCATCGCAAAGGCTTTTGCTCCAGTCGAACTGAACAAGACCTGTCTTGCACCAGGCGATAAGGAGTCTTTGATTTCAATTCTGAATTCTTTAAATCTAAGAAGAATGTTCTAACATGGATTGTTTAAAAAGGAAACAGGCTGTCGGCAAAGTAGATGCTGGCAGCCTGTTTTTTTATCGATTATTTTTTCTTTGCAGTTGTCTTTTTAGGAGCTTCTGCTTTTTTTGCTGCAGTTTTCTTTACCGCAGTCTTTTTTTCAGCAGCCTTCTTGACTGTTGTGACCTTCTTTTCTGCCACAGGTTTCTTTACGGCTGATTTCTTTTCTGCAGTTTTTTTCTTTGGAGCTGTAGATTTCTTAGGTTCTGTTTTTGATGCAGATGCCTTTTTTGAAGTTTCAGCTTTTTTTGCTGCAGACTTTTTAACCGTAGTCTTCTTTTCGACTGTGGTTTTCTTTTCAGTCTTGACTACCTTTTTTGCAGGTTCGGTCTTCTTTACCGTCGCTTTCTTTTCAATCTTGGCGGTGCTTTTCCCTGTTGCAGTCTTTTTAGTTGCGACAGGCTTTTTTTCCGCAGAAGCTTTTTTAGAAGCTGTCTTTGTGTCTTTTTCAGCTACGGTCTTTTTTGGAACTGCGGCTTTCTTTACAGTTTCTTTCTTTTCTACAGTCTTTTTTACAGCAGCTTTTACTGCAGTTTTCTTTGCAGGAGACTTGCGCTTTTTTTCAACAGGCTTCAATGCGTCGGTAAAGAGCTGACATTTGTATTCAGCCTTATCTTTCGTTGCGTTAAGAATCCTGTAGAGCTCATAGATCTGGTCACGGAGAATTCTGGAAGTAAGCATTGCATTTACGGTGAGTGCATACCACAATGTTGATTCCATCTTTTCCTTGTTGAACCATACGATTCCGTCAAATTCATTTGCCCCACAGAGAAGCGGTGCATCTTTGCTTTCTGCAATAAGTTTTGCGGCTTCGTATGCAGATTTTACGAATTCAGATGCGCTTAAGTTCATCTTGCTTATCTTTGAGCAGAGGAAAATACGGCTGAATACGTTTCTCATTTCCCTGTCTCTTTCAGCAAATGGTGCTTTTGCGATTAGATCAGAAAGCTTTCTGTTGAATCCCCATTTCATGAGATTGTCAGCGCTTGCGTTTGAGACAGCGGCAAATGAAACAAGGATTTCTGCACAGTATCTGTTTGACTCATATCCGCGGTAGATGTCGTTTTCAAGTGTAGCCTTGACTGCGTTTTTCTTGCCGGAAGTCTTCTGTGCTGATTCGTACACCTTCTGGAGGTATTCAACCTGCTTGATGAAGGCGGCGAATTTCTTTGCAGGTGTAAGCTCCGCAACTTTTGATTTTGCTGGCTTACGTTTTGCAGTGATCTTCTTCTTTGATGCTGCTTCCAGTTCTGCGGCGGCAAGTTTTTCCTGTTCAGCCTGGAGCATGAATTTTGCTTCCATCTCGTAGTAGGCAAGGGCGGCTTTTTCCGATGCTTTAAGAATTGCCTTTACATCAATCTTTTTCTTTGACGCCTTTGCAGATTTTGCTGTATTTGCATTTGATTCAGCAGGAGCAAATATATCGTGGATGCCTGTAAGGAATTCAACGGAAAGGAATTTTTCCAATTCTGCATAAAGTTCCTTATATCGGTATTCCTGCCATGCAATTTCAAGGTCTTCTACGCCGGCTCCGTTAAGAAGTTCGCAGAGCTTTGCGTACTTTCCTTCGACATCATCAACAACCTGGCGAACATCTGTAAATACCTGGGCTTCAAATCCCTTGAGCATTACGAACATTCCGTTGTTTATAAGATCATCTGCCTTGCGGACAAACCAGAGGTCTGATCTTTGCTCGTGAAGAACAACATAATGGTTGTAGCCGTAAGTAAGACCAAGACCTTCTCCAAGGCTGCGGGTCACCATTTTCTTGTCGTCGTCGCCGCTTCCGGTTTTTACTGCGTATTCACAAGACTGCTTGATCCAGCCCTGGGCACAGTCATACTTGTTGTTGTAGAAAACGATTGTTCCTTCATCACCAACAAAGTTTGAATAGGCAAAGACATTTTCATTAACGCTTCCGTTGTTCCATACATCGTAGAAGAGGAAGTTTTCTACCTGTGCAAAAAGATAGCGCTTGTGCATGATTGGGAAGATGAGCGCACGGTGTCCATTCATCAAACCTTCATCAACCTGTTCATCTTTGTATGCGCGGGTGTATTCCATTCCGTATTTTTCTTCGTAGCCTTCAAGCTGTCCGTGGCCGAACATAGGAAGACCAGGCATTGTAATCATCAAGGTACAGACACCAAAGTATTTGTCTCCGCGTCCAAACTGGGCGACTGCTGTTTCTTCGTCAGGATTGTTCATGAAGTTTACATAACGCTTGAGGATCTGTGGGTCAAACTTGATTGTATTCTTTACTGTGTCGCGGTACTTCTGGTTTTCTTCCTTCTTGAGCATGTTCATGAAGGCTGAGTTGTAAACGCGGTGCATTCCCAAGGTTCTTGTAAAGTAACCTTCCATCATCCAGAAAGCTTCCGCAAGCAAAAGGGTGTCAGGAATTTCCTGGGCACAGCGGTCAACAACTTCGCGCCAGAATTCGTTTGGAATGCGGTTTTCAAATTCATCGTTTGAAAGGGCATAGCGGCTGCGGCTGTAGATGTCTCCACCGTGTCCTGGCTGTGGATACCAGAGGCGCCTGATGTGTTTCTTTGCAAGAACCATTGCTGCGTCAAAACGGATGATCGGGAAGTTTCTTGCTACATTAAGAATCTGCTGCATTACGGCTTCGCGGGCGACAGGGTTAAGGTAGTCGATCTGAGCAGTATCGTTCCATGGCATTCCTGTACCGTCGTTGCCGTGGTAGATGTAAGTAACGTCTCCTGTAAAGTTGTCCACACGCTTGAAGCAGACCGCACAGTCGTTTTTGCTGTAGTAGTGGTCTTCAAGGTAAATGCTTACGCGTCCATCGTGGCTTAAGTTTTCTCCATTGAATGTATAGCTTGGACTTGGACAGTCCTTTGTCGTAATGAAGTAGTCTGGATGTTCTGTTACCCAGTCGCCATCCATACCCGTATGGTTTGGAACCATGTCGGAAGCAAGTCGGATTCCCCTCTGCCAGCAACGCCAGCGAAGGTTTTCCAATGCAGGCCATCCGCCAAGGTTTCCTGCGATTTCATAGTTCAAAAGTGAATATGCAGAAGAAGCAGCTTCTGGATTTCCGTTTATCTGCTTGATTCTCTTTGAGGCGTTTGAGCGTTCCCAAAGACCGATGAGCCAGAGTCCTGTAAAGCCTGCGTCGCGGAGTGCATCAAGTTCTTCATCCGGAATCTGATCAAGGCGGGTAATGTCCCTGTCGTATTTTTTTGAAAGCTGATAGAGCCAGACGAGAACGGTCTTTGCCATGAGGATAACCTTTGGCATCCATTCACGGTCTGGACTGAACCTTTCGTATTCCTTCATCAAATCGTTGTCGTCAAAATTGTAGGCATCCATGGAAACTTCGCCGCCGTTTGTCGGGTGCCATGCTGCCTTTTCTTCTTCTGTGATTGTATCGATGCCTTCAAGAAGACGGAGGATCCATTCACCGAGGACTGTTGTCCAGTAGGTTCGGATATAGTCCAACTGCCCCTTGAGTGAAGTAGGAGAAGCAATTACCGGTTCCTTGAGCATGTTGATGAGGGTGTTGTTCTTTGGACCGAATACAGGCTGAGTCTCAAAGAATGCCTTGATCTGAATCCATGATTTCATGTAGTTCTTGTTAGTCTTAAGTTTTTCGTCGTCAAAGAGAATTGCAAAAGGATGGAAGGCCGGATTTTCATTTGCAAGGTGAAGGAGAATCATTTCTTCAAGAACCTGTTCACGGTTGCTTCTTTCTCTCTGAGCACCTTCGTCCCAGCAGGTTTCTTCAAGGAATTTTTCGGAAGTTGTAAATCCCTGGTAGACAGGGGCTGGTGGAAATTCTTCCATAAATTCAAGAAGAAGCTTGTCCATCTCTTCAATTCCGAGGCTTCTGTCCAAATCAGAAAGAATGTTTTTAAAAGCATCAGGAGCCTTGTCTCTGCGGAAAAGCATGCAGACATGATGGAAGATTTCGTCGATGAGTCCCATGGCATTAAGGTTGCCTGCAGAAACCTTGTTTTCGTTCTGTCCTCGTTTTTCAAAAACTTCGTTCAGCAAAGTCTGAAATTTCTGAACTGCCTTAAAGTCTGCAAATATTGCGTTGCCGGAAGATGCAAAAAGTGTCTGGTCAAAATTGCATTCCTGTCTTAGTTTTCTGTTGATGTGAAATTCGTTGATGGAGATTTTCATTCTATTCTTCCTCCTTCCCGTCGTGTGTTTCTACTATGGTTTTTATTTTGTTGATAAGTCCTTTGTTTTCCGACATTTCTTCAATTGTTACAGGAATTCTATAAGTCCAGTTGAAGGTGTTTACGCTGCCAGGAATATTGATTCTTTCGTCGTCCTCGTTTTCAAGATAGAAACTGTGTTCAAGGAAAAGGTAATCCTGCAACGGGTTGATGAGAAGGGCGCTTTTGCATGAAGCAAGGGAATTCAAAATGAATTCTGCAATCTCAGGAGTAAAGGCTGAATTTCCATCAGGTTTGTTCTCGCACTGAATAGAATTCATAAAAGCCCATACGCTGTCCTTTTCTTGATTCCACCACTGGCGTAAGGTCGAGCTGTCGTGAACCGAAGTTGTTGCAACGCTGAGTTCAGGGTAGTCTGCAAAAGGAATGTATGGCTGTCCTGGTTTTTCCCATTCACGGGTCCAGCGGATTACCTTGAGTGAAAGAATATCAAGTTTCTTAAGGACTTCAGGCATTACCGCAAGGTTTACTCCAAGATCCTCTGCGCAAGGAATCATGTCGCTTGCGTGGACGATTGCAGACAAAGTTGTTGTTGCCTGCTTTCCCCACAATTTGTTTTCTTTTACTTCAATCTCATCAAAGAGCTTCTTTAGTTTTTCCTGTTCTTCCTGGGAAAGTGTTTTCCATGCAGTTGAATTTTCAAAGGCATAGACTTTTATGAAGCGGTCTTTCTTTATCTGGATGAGGGAACGGTCGCGCCATTTTTCTGCAAGGGCATTTTTAACGGCATTGTTTTTGTTTTCATCCTCAAAGAAATTCATTGCATAAATTTCCTTGTCGCCGTCAATTTCCTTTTTGAAAGTCCAGAGTTCTTCTGTCTTAACGCGGTCACAAACTTTTTCAAGGACAGCAGTTGCCTCGTCGTGATTCCAGGTAATGTTTTCGATTACATTGGTTGGGATGTGAGGTTCAGATATCCATTTGATTCTGTCGTCGTCAAAGCCAAGTTCGTTCAAGGTCTTGCGTGTAAAGTCTGCATAAGGAATTGTGTGTCCAAGATATGCTGTAGTTTCGTTTTCCGCAGCCGCCCAGATTCTAAAGAAGCCGAGGATGTGGTCAATGCGGAATGCATCGTAGTACTGTGCGCTTGTCTTGATTCTGTCCTTCCACCAGGTGAACTCGTCTGCTTCAAGACGGTCCCAGTCGTAGGTTGGGAATCCCCAGTTCTGTCCCATTGGGTTTCCGCCGTCTGGAGGAGAACCTGCACGGAGTTCCTGCCTGAAGAATTCAGGGTATGTCCAGCAGTCAACGCTGTCTTCGTTCATAAGGATAGGGATGTCGCCTTTGAGGATGATCTTTTTTGCACGGAGGCTTTCTGCACCTTCCTTGAACTGTTCTGATGCGCGAAGCTGACACCAGACAAAGAAGTTGTGGCTTGATTTTTTTGCCTTGTTCTGCCACTTAAGCTTTATCTGGTCGTAGCTTAGCTTCTGAATCGATGGATCCCAGCTTTTCCATGAAGCCTGCATGTTTTCGTCCTTGATGTTCTTGAAAACTGCATAAGGGATTACCCATTGGTTTGCGCGGACAAATTTTGCAAGCTCCTTGTTCAGCTTGTCTGCTTCCGCTTCATCCTTTGAGTTTTTCTTTTCTATATAATTGAAAAGAAGATGGAGAAGTTTTGTCTTTTCTCCAAGGATTGCATCGTAGTCGAACCTTTTCTTGTAGCCGAATTCTTTTTCAAAAGCCTTGTATGCACTTGCAAATGCCTTGTTTCCCTTCATTGCAGCTGTAAATTCAGGAAGGGCATTTATTCTGATGAAAAGTGGATGAAGTGCAAATGCCGAAAGTCCGGAATATGGTGAAGACTGGGTTCCCGTATCGTTTACAGGCAAAAGCTGAACGATTGAAAATCCTGCTTTTTCGCAGAATTCCGCCAGATCCTTGAGGGCAAGAAAATCACCGCAGGAAGGGCAATCCTTTGTATAAAGTGCTGAAAGTGGAACTACAATACCTGTTCTTTTCTTCATAATTTAAGCCTATTTCAATGTTAGAATTATAATAAAATCCGCAGTATACGGAATTTCCTACTATGCATTATATCACAGAATAAGTGATTTACAATTTAATTTGTCTGGCGGTTAATAAAGCAAATTTTAAGTGATTTTTACAATAAACAAACTGAATATCCTTATGATTTCCCTAAAAAAAAGCCAAAAAAATGCGAATTCCTTTTCTTTTTGGAATAAAATTTCTATCTTTAAAGGTATGGTTCGGTGCTGGAAAATTTTATGTTCAGTTTTTGTTCTTCTCATTGCCGCCGGGGTTAATGATTTTACCGGAACAGATAGTTATGGGAATGACTCTGCCGTAATCTTTGAAAACATGGGATCCTCTGCAACGGTGGATGTATATTCAGGAAATTCCGTTTCCCTGCCAAGGAATCTGCATGTTTTTTCGCCGCTGTTCATTGACGGGGCAAAAATTCTTTGTAATCGTGCGGCCGTAATTTTAAGGACCGAAAGAAACACTTCCGCTGAAAATATTTTCCGAAACAAATATCTAAGGTCTCTTCTTTTAAAAAGTTCAGTCATATAAATCCGGAACTGCTTTCCGCCTTTTCAAATCAAATTAAAATCTAAAATTGAACCTCAAAAAAAATGTTGCAGTTTCATTAATGCAACGATTTCAGGAGAAAGGATGAAATTATTCGTTGAAGTTATAGTTCCGCTTTTGTTTTTGATAGTTGGGTTTGGCATGCTGGTAAAGGGTGCCGATATTTTTGTAGAAGGCAGTTCACGAATTGCAAAAAAACTTGGAGTCTCACAGCTTTTCATAGCGCTGACAATAGTCGCCATGGGAACAAGCATTCCGGAAACCGCCGTAAGTTTGTTTGCTGCCTTAAAGGGAAATGAAGAACTTGCCTTGGGGAATATTGTCGGCACCAATATTCTGAACATCATGCTCATCCTGGGCTTTACTGCAGTGCTGACTCCACTTGCCGTTTCGAAATCAACAGTAAAATATGAAATGCCCATCATGATTTTTACGGCAATTGCATTTTCTTTCCTTGGGCTTGGAATCAATCTGTTTACCGGCGAGAAAAAGATTGTTGACGGAATGTTTACCCGTGCAGACGGAATCATCCTCCTTGCATTGTTTGGTCTCTACCTCATATATCTTTTCAGGCTTGCAAGAAAGACCAAATCGGAGGAAGAAGGCCTTGTTCCCTATGAAAATAAAATAAGCTGGCCCCTGCTGATCCTTATTTCTGTTGCAGGACTTGCACTGGTAATAGTCGGAAGCGACATGGTGGTGAAAGGTGCAAGCCGTATTGCGGAAGAAATCGGAATATCCCAGAGAATCATAGGCCTTACCGTTGTTGCCTTTGGAACCTCCCTGCCAGAACTTGCAACTTCCGTTACGGCTGCCATAAAAAAACACCACGACCTTGCCGTAGGAAATATTGTTGGAAGCAACATCTACAACATGCTTTTCATAGGTGGAATTACTTCAATAGTCAGACCTGTTCCTTATAGCGCGGCCTTTAGAATGGACAGCCTTGTATGTATTGGAGCATCAGTTCTGCTTTTGCTTCTAGTAATGTTCAACAGGAAAAATGTACTGAACCGATTTTCCGGGGCTTTCATGATGTGCGCCTACTTTGTCTACGCCTTTAGTCTTTGCTGCTGATGTTGTTCTTTCAGCGGAAATAAAAAAGGCTGTCCAGCAATGGAGATGCACTTCAACACTTCAACCATGCATCGTTGGACAGCCTTATTTTGTATTGATTATTTTAATTTGCTCTTCTTACAGAGGTGTAGTATTCTTCACCGTCGGCGTAGATTATCTGGGTGATGCAGTATTTTTTTGTTGATTCAACATCATTAATGTATACCCAGTTGCTTCCTTCTTTAAGGGAAACTGTTTCAAGAACATTTGCCTTAAGCTTCCATGAATTATAGTCGCTTCCATAGTTGGTGTTGCTTTCAAACACCTGTACCATGCATGGCTTGTCGGAAGAATTTAGACATGTAACTTCAGTTATGTTTTCAAACCTCTTAAGCTTGCAGGTTGCGCTGTTGCCGCCATTGTCACAGGTGCTGAAGTATTTTGGTACAAATCGGAATAAGTGTTGATCATACACATCATCCGTTTTTAAATAAAGGTTAAGCCTTATCCAATGATTTGTAGAAGACGAACTAGGCTTGATGCTGCTGTAGTCGATAACGTAATTTCCATTGATTGGCGTAACTTTATTTTTGCTTCCCGCGGTCCATTTGTTTGTGGTGTGGTTGAGAGTTTCTACAGTATAGTACATTTCTGTATTAAAGCTTTGTGAAGGATAGTGATTTTTGATGATCGCATCTACTTCGGCTTTAGAAATTAAAATTTTGCCATTGTTAAATTTAGTTGCATTATTTGGAATTGTGAGCAGTGAGAAGGCTCCGATTCCTATGACCTCCCGTTCGTATCCCTTTGTGTCTTTGCCATTGGCTGCAAGTATATATTGTCCATCGTCCAATTCGTTTATGGAGAATTTAGGGAAGTTATAACAGTAGTAATATATACCACTATATGATTTTCTTGTTCCAGAGCCAAGTGTGTCCTTGCTTATTGTCCTTATGTCTGAACAAGGAATTTCTTTTCCACTTAACGCTATGTTTGTTGAAGGGTCGGTTATGGCATCAGGCCATATGTTTGAATCTAACTTGATGTAATAGTATTTAACGGACTCTGTTTCTAGGGTAGAGTAAATTTCGTCTTCAAAACAATCAGGCTCATAATTTATCGTTATAGACTTTACATCTTCGCAGAGGATGACGGGAGATTCATTGGACAACTGTGGAGGGCTATTAAGGGTGTCCTTCAGGTTTATGTAGGCGCTTACGTATTTTCTATTTGCGTTTGTTTTTTTATTGTGTTCATAGAAAGCAAATTTTATTCCCTTTAGGTAAAAATATGGGGTCAGGAAATAATCCCAGTCGATGGTTATCGTTGAAGATTCATTGTATATGATTCTGTTTTCTACAGAATCGGCTCCATTGCATTCCCAAACTTCAAAGTAGTATTCATAGGTGTCATTGTTTTGAGGGATTGTGACTTGGTATTTTTTGCAATAGTCATCTTTGTATGTAGTAGAATTTGTAAACACATACTTAAAACCAGGATTTAACGCCTCTAAGCTTGAGCAGGTTTCTGGAGTCTCAACCCTAAATGAATATCTGTCATCGTAGGATACATAGCCAGCAAGGAAATGATACCCAGTATTTGCAGTAAATTCTTGACATTCATATATATATACAGACATAGGAAAGAGATTGAACGATGCGTTGTTGTAGTTATATATAGACCCATATTTAAAGATTGCTTTTCGGCAATTCTGTAAACGCGCTAGGTCAAAAAGTTTATTGTCGGTTGCATTGGATGAAGTGTAATCACTTGAGGAAAATCTAAGTTCAGATTCCTTTCCAGAGTACATCTGAGAATACAAAGAAGCCGTGCCTGTTCCATAAAAGGCTTCAGTGTCGATAGAAGGTTTGTTTTCGTCATAGAGGAATTTTACATAGTTTACGGAAACATACTGGGTACTATAACTAGCTTTTTCATGCATAATAGGAGATGGAGATGCTTTTGGTATGGCGTGGGTAAGTGACTTTTTGGATCCGTCTTTTTCTGTTACGACAAGCTGGATTATCGTATCTTTGTACTTGCTTAGTGGATCGATTTTTGTCTTGAATGTAAGGAGATCAAAGCCATACCCATTAAACTCTTTCTTTTCAAACTCAAGTTCATATCTCTTCAAGTTGTTTATATCGGTGCCAGCCATGATGTGCATGTCTTTGTAGTCCTCTGGATTTCTGAAAAGACATTCTTCTCTAGGATAATTAGGAGAACTAGGGGTACCCTTATTAGCAGTGCGTAAAATTAGTTCTCCTATTTCTACATGGATTTCCCTAAGGGATTCGTTTATGTATTCTATGTTTTTCTTGGCAGACATGTCTGTGGATAACATATTAAGGGAATTGTCAATGTTGTATATCTTACAGTATGAAAAGTCTGTTTTGTAGTCGGTTATGACTAAATATGATGCACTCCATGGAGTTTCATTTCCTGCAGAATCTATGACTGCAAATGAAAGTTTAATGAGTCCATCATCTTTGCCCTGCAAGCTAAAGGTGTGGGAAGTCCATGTTTTTGTATTTTCTTCAGTTGTATAACCATCTGTAATTATGTAGGTTGTAATATCACCCATGAGATTTTCAGATGATGGTGTCCTAATCAATTGCTCTGTCACCTTGATTCCTGCAACGCCATAGTCGTCTTTTGCCTTGCATGATATCGAAATTGAAGAGAGTACGTTTTTGCGTGAATAGAGGGTCGTGGAGCTTTTATAATCGTCGGTGTATTCTATTAGTTCGTCGTTGCTTTCAGGATAGTATGCAGCAAAAGTCTCAATCGTTGGCTTTCCTGTGTCTGCTCCTTCTACATATTTAAATGAAAAACTGTAGCTGCTTACCATTGTGGAATTGGCGGATGTTTTTGCACAGGCGTTTTTTCCAATTGTTACAGTTACGGTTCCAAATGACACTGTAGGAACATTTTCGATATTGACAGGAATCATCAATGTCTTTCCGCTGTAGTCAAGGATAGGAATTCCATAATGTGAATTTCTGTTTGTGCTTCCACCTGAAATTATGCTGATGTTTTTGTAATGTCTTCCTGCGTTGTTTTCATAGGCATAAATGGTGTTGTTTTCATCGTAAAGAGGGGTTGCCGAGTCTGGAATTTCGTTGTCCTTGAACCTGAAAGAATTGATATCCATTTCCTGATCAAAGATTACATGAATGGTAGCTGTAGAAATTGAAGTCGAAGAAGGGTTTGTTTCAGCAACTGTAGGTCGGCTTGCACACTTTGGAACAATCATCAATCCGCTTGAAATGCTTTTGATGCGTGCTACGGTTTCCAATGCGTTTGGATCATCAAATTCAATGGCGTTTACAGGCGTTCCGTTCTGATAAGCCTGCCAGCCTAAGAAAACATATTCTTTATTTGGGTCAAACCTAAGGTCTATTGCATCGCTCTGTTTCTTATAGACATTCTGATTGGGACTTACTGTACCTGTTCCTGATTCAGATTTGATCTGGATTTCCACTGCTGAAGAATTTGCATAGGCAATCTTGTTTTCAACTTCTTCCTTTAATTTTGCCCCTTCCAGGAAGTTGGAACAGCTAAAGAAAAGGAATGCAGATAGACTGGTGAAAAGAATGAATTTCGTTTTGTTAAACATATGATACTCCGACTTTATTGTAATGCATTCATTATATGAAAGGTTTACGTGTATTTAAAGGGTAAATGGCTGTTTGTAAAATATTTTTATTTTAAAATTAAAATGGACGATATTTTGAGACAAAGTTTGTTTTTTCTTGTTATAATATGGAAAATTTATAAGTTCTAAAAGTTTATGGAAGGGTTTATGAAAAAAGTTTTTGCATTGGCTTTGTCTGTTTTTGTGAGCTGTTCTGCTTTTGCGGTTGACGTTTCTTTACGTGTTACTCCTGGTTTGGTCATGCCTTCTGAAAATTATGAAACTGGCTTCATGGGAATCGTTCAGGGAGATTTGGATCTGTTTGGTTTTATGACTGCCGGTGTTGAAGGTTTGTTTTCTACTGTTAAACCAGAAGGTGTGTCTGAATCTTTGAATATCTATGGTGGCGGCCTTGGGCTTGGTGCCTATTTCTATCCTTTAAGCCGTCTCTATCTTGGTGTTGGCGGTAGTTATGGAATCTATAGCTTTTCTACAAAACTCAATGGTGAGACTAAGAATGCCAGCGACATGTATTACAGGGGATATGGAGAAGTAGGCTTCCGCTTCAATCCTACGGTTACTGTAAATGCAGTTGGTGGTTACAATTCCTTCAATATCTCCGACAACGATCCTCTGCTGAAGGGTATGTTTGCTGGAATTGGAACAAAGATAAACTTTTCCACTGGAAAAAAATCTTCTGGTGGATTTAGCGTTTCTCTGGAACAGACTGATGCAGCCTTCCCAATTTACATGAGTGCCTACAGAAACTTTCCGATTGGAACTCTTACAATTCGCAATACAGAAGGTGCGGATGTTACCGATGTGCATGTTTCTTTCAGGGCTGGAAAATATACTGCTTCTACATATAAGTCGGCGGTAATTCCTAAGCTCAGAAAATACAAAACTGTTCAGGTTCCTCTCCTTGCTGATTTCAGCCAGGAAATCCTTAGGTTCACTGAAGACGGAAAGATTCTTGGCGAAGTTGTAATCGAATATAATTTCCTTGGTTCAAAAAAAGAAAGCGTGCACAGTGTCGTTCTTGATGTCTACAATAGAAATGCCTTCATGTGGGCTGATCCTGCCGCCATGGCATCGTTCATCTCTCCTGACACTCCAGAAATCCAGGAATTTGCAAAGTATGTTGCCGGATTTGCAAGAAATAATTTTAAGACTGGTATCAATAGAAACCTGGTTATTGCGGCACATATGTCGGAAGCTGTAAGGCTTTCAAAAATCAGTATTGAAAAAGATGAATCTTCTCCATACGAAGAATACCATAGGCAGATGACTGTTGACAGCATCAAGTATCCTCTTCAGACAATGAACATGATGGGTGGAGACCTTGATGAAATTGGAATTCTTCTTGCCAGCTGTCTTGAAAGTGTAGGCGTTGGAACTGGATACATTCCTCTTGATGACGACATGATTGTCCTCGTTGATATGGGAATTAAACCAACTGGTGCGGGCAACAACTTTACCGATACTTCGGGTCTCATCATAGATTCGGAAAAAGTTTACTTTGGTATTTCCGTAAAGAGCCTTCCAAAGGGATTTACAAGAGCAAGGAAAGACGCCTTCAACACGATCAAGAAAATCCTTTCCGACAAGGAAGCCCTCCTTGAATTCTATGACACACATTCTCTTTGGGAAGTTTATTCTCCTTCAGTCTATACGGGATCTACAGGAATCTTTACAAGACCTTCTCAGAGCCAGATTGAAAAGGCGGCGGTTGCTTCAGTCGATGAGTACATAAATACAGAAATCGAAGGTGTTATCGTCAATGCAAGAAAGTCTGGAGATCCAAACAAAATCGGTATGGCTCTTGTAAGGGTTGGCCGTTATTCAGAAGCAAAGAACGAATTTGCAAAGTCAAATTCAATTCAGGCCATGAACAATCTTGCCAATGTCTATCTCCTTGAAAAGAACTACAATGCTGCCAGAGCTCAGTTTGAAAGAGTTCTTGCCAAAGACCCTGAAAACAAGACTGCTAAGAAGGGTGTAGAGAAGTGCAAGTCATTCTAGGCGAAGGATCAAAAATATGAAAAAATTAGTTTGTTTATTGTCCTTCTCTCTGGCGTTCTTCTCTGCATGGGCTGATGTAAGTTTTAAATTCCAGGGTGGGTATTATTTCCCTCTTGATTCCGAAATGGATTCTTCCCTGAATGCAGAAGCTGGATTTGAATTCTCTCCGATTACCGTCAGACAGCGGGATAGCATTCTGTTTTCTGCAGATGCAGGTTATGGAATTCTCAAGGCAAACGGCGTCAAGAATTTCAACTATACCACTGGATCTCTTGGCGTAGGATATGAGTTTGCTCCAATAGACAGATTCAGTATGAGCCTTATTGGTCTTGCAGGAATCTGGTCGGTACCAGAAAGCAAGGAAAACGCTTTTCCTAGCGCATCGGGAATTCTTTATGGCGCTAAATTGAATGGATACTTTAATTTTTCTCCATCGATTTCTATTGGTGCCTATGTAGGTTACAGGAAGTTCAATTATTCTCCAGACCCGTTTCTTTCCACAATGGATGCAGGCCTTGTATTCAGGTACAACTTTTCAAGGGGCATCATGGGGACCAGTAGAATCAAGCCTCAGTATTATTCCTTTGATCCGTTGTTCCCTGTTTTCTACAGCCAGTACAATGACATCCCTTTTGGAAAAGTTGTTTTCAAGAATACCGAAAAGAACAATATTACTGATGTTGATATTTCCATCTTTATAGAAAAATTCATGGCAACACCTCATGTTGTCGCCCATTATGATTTAGTAGAAATGGGTCAGGATTTTGAAGCCGATGTTACGGCATTCCTTAATGAAAGTATCCTTAACCAGATTCTGCCATCTCCTTCTGGGGCAAAGATCATCGTAAGCTATTCTTCCATCGGAAGCAGCAAGGAATTCGTTCAAAATGTTGAACTCCAGACTCTTGGAAGAAACAACATGTCTTGGGATGAAGATGAACGCGCCGCAGCTTTTGTCAGCGGTAAGGACGCAGCCGCAAATAAGTTTGCAAACATCGTAAGGATTCTTCTTAGGGACAGGGTTGACTTTACTGCAAGAAACAGAAACGAGCTGTATGCAAGGGCAATGTTTGCTGCCCTAAAGGCCTATGGACTAAACTATGTTGTTGATCCTACATCTGCCTTTACTGATAACAGCGGTTCAAGTTCCATCGACTTTCTTCAGTTCCCATATCAGACAATCCTTTATCATGGTGGAGACTGTGACGACCTTACAATTCTCAATTGTTCTCTTCTTGAAGCTTTAGGTGTAGAGACAGCATTCATTACTGTTCCTGGCCATATCTACATGGCATATGATTCAGGCTACGCAGTTTCGGAAGCAGGCAAGGTGGCTGACGGAATGTACATAATTCAGGATGGCAAGGTTTGGATTCCTGTTGAAATTACGCTCTGCCAGGACAGTTATGCTCTTTCTAAGTCTACAGGATTTAGAGAATGGAAAAAGTACCCTAATGATGCTAAACT
Source organism: Treponema sp. (assembly GCF_045641405.1). GTDB lineage: Bacteria > Spirochaetota > Spirochaetia > Treponematales > Treponemataceae > Treponema_D. The sequence continues at coordinate 62,003 of NZ_JAZUGX010000039.1, read as the reverse complement.
TATTCCATTGAAAGAAGCCTGGAAGATGTATAAGCCTATAAGTATTCCAGAATCTGATGTAGATTTTGAAATTCCATCAAAAGAAAAAATATTAAGATACTTTTAATTGACGAGGAGTTTTATATGGGAAGATTTTTAATTATTGTAGCGGCCCTTCTTTCTTCAGGATTTCTTTTTGCTGAAAGATATACTGTAAAGTCAGTGATAGGAAAAGCAACTGTCCAGACAGGCTCTGACAAGTGGACTGAACTTTCAGAAGGAAAGACAGTTTCGTCTGAGAACGTAATCAATACAGGCTTAAATACAGTTCTTATTCTTGCTGATGAAAACGGAAAGGAAGTCAAAATCAAAGCCAATCAGAGAAGTACAGTTGATGATCTTGTTGATGCTGCAATGACTCCGTCTGTTGGAATCAAGAAATCAAAGATTACAAATAGAGTTGTTGCTGGTGCAAAAGCAAATACTTCAAAGGGAGTTGCAACAGCTTCCAGCCGTGCAAGCGAGGCAAAAGAAGATATCGACTGGGATGAATGAAAGCATCTCATCTAAAAGAAAGGCTGCCTAAGGAGAACAATGAATGCTCCGCTTAAGCAGCCTTTTGTGTTTTAAAGCCTATGTCATTGTCGGGGTTGACCCGACAATACACTACATTATTTCCTGGACAAATTTAAGAACCTTCTTTGGACAAGATGTTACGCAGGTACCGCAGGAATCACACTTTGTGTAGTCAACCTTTGGAATTCCGCTTGAAACATCGATTGCACCCTGAGGACATTTCTTTGCACAGATACCGCACTTGAAACATCCTACAGAACAGTCCTTTGTGATCTGAGGCTTGTTGTCGTTGTGGCAAGAGCACAATGCAACAGGTCCCTTGACTGAAACATCCTGCAGTGTAAAGAGACGCTTTGGACAGGCCTTAACGCACTTTCCGCAGCCAACGCACTTTTCCTTGTTTACCTTTGGAAGTCCGTCTTCACCCATGGTGATTGCGCCGAAAGGACAGGCTGCTTCACAGTCACCGAATCCGATACAACCAAAAGCACACGATTTTGTACCGTTAACGGCAAGATTTGCTGCCTTACAGGTTTTAACACCATTGTAGATACCCTTGTCTTTTGCACATTCCTTTGATCCCTGGCAGAGGAGGAGTGCTGCCTTTTTTACTGCGGCACCGCCTTCTACACCCATGATCTTGGAAATTGCTTCTGCACAGGAAGCACCACCTGCAACACATCCAGTAACAGGAGCTTCACCGCGGGCAACAGCTGCGGCAAAGGCATCGCATCCGGCATATCCACATCCACCGCAGTTTCCGCCTGAAAGCACTTCGCGGATTTCTGCAACTTTTGGATCTACTTCTACTGCAAAGATTTTCTTGAACAGCCCAAGAAGAACTCCAAGAAGGAAGCCGATTACAAGGGCTACGATAATTGTAAAGATAACTGTATTCATTATAACAACCCCTTGAATCCCATGAATGCGAGTGAAAGCAAGCCTGCAGCTACATAAAGGATTGGTGTTCCCTGGAATGCGGCAGGAATGTTTGCGATCTTCATTCTGTTTCTAACGCCAGACATGATTACCATTGAAAGGAGGAATCCTGCTGCAGCTCCAAGAGCGTAGATGATGCTCTGGATGTAGTTGAAGTCCTTTCCGATGCAGTTGATCGTTACGCCGAGAACTGCACAGTTTGTTGTGATCAATGCAAGGTAAACGCCCATGCTTGAGTAAAGTCCAGGTGCAGATTTCTTCAAATAGAATTCTACAAGCTGAACCAAAGAGGCGATTACAAGAATGAAGAACAGTGTCTGAAGGAACTGAAGTCCAAGAGGAACCATTACAAACTGGTAAAGAGGCCAAGTAACTGCTGTTGCAAGGAGAATGACGAAGCTTGTTGCAAGACCCATTCCCGCAGCCTTTCCTGTCTCTGAAGTCATACCGATGAAAGGACAGATGGCAAGGTACTGGATGAATACAACATTGTCTACGATTGCTGATTTAATGAAGAGCTTAAGAAGTTCCATTAGTTTGCCTCCTTCTTTTTGTTCTTGAAGAACTGAACCAGAGCGCCAAGGAAACCGAATACCATGAATCCGCCTGGGGCAGAGTTGAGGATTCCGATTCTGTATGCTTCAGGAATTACTTCAATCTTAAGTGCAGTTCCAGCAAGTAATGTACCGCCGCCAAGGAATTCTCTGGCAAAGGAAATGAGGAACATTACCATTGTATATCCGATTCCCATTCCAAGTGCATCAAGGATTGCGTTGCCAGTGTTGTTCTTTGAAGCAAAAGCTTCTACGCGTCCCATGATTATGCAGTTTACAACGATGAGTGGAAGGAAAACTCCCAGTGCGTCGTAAAGGGATTCTACATAAGCCTGAAGAACCAGCTGAACGATTGTGGTAAAGGCCGCGATGATGATGATGAAGATTGGAAGGCGGATTGCAGAAGGAATTCCCTTTCTGAAAATTGAGATTACGATTTCGCTCATCAAGAGAACGAATGTCATGCTCATGCCCATTCCAAGTCCGTTGAAAATGCTTGTTGTGACACCAAGTGAAGAACAGAGACCGATGTTCAAAACAAGAAGTGGATTTTCCCTAAGGAATCCGTTTGTAAAAATTGAAAGCTGCTTGTTCATTAGTTTGCGCCTCCTTCAAAAAGCTTGAACATTGATTTTGTTCCTTCTTCGATCAAAGCTGCTGCTCCAACAGAAGTGATTGTTGCACCTGAAATTGCGTCAAAGTTTTCGCCAGCCTTAAGTCCGCCCTTTGCATTTACGCCTTCAAACTGGCTGTAGAATGTCTTTCCGTTTGGAAGCTTGAATGTTGGGTCGTTTGCCTTAAGACCGAATCCAGGTGAATCTGAAAGTTCAAGGAACTGAACGCCTGTAATTGTTCCGTCAGTCTTCATGCCGACCATTACAGTTCCGCGGTCATAGGTTGGTCCGTTGATCTGTGCAACTGCACCGACTGTAGCACCGTCTTTCTTTGCGGCATATAGGCTCTGGATTTTGATTGAAGAGTTTGTGCTCTGTGCAAAGTTTTCAACAGGTTCAAAACCGTCTGCATCTGCCATTACAACCTTCATTGCCTGGTTTGCCTTTGCGATTTTGTTTGCGGCAATCTTTACTGAAGTTACATTGTTTACAAGAGCAAGAACAGTACAGCTTGCTGCTGCAAAGAGTGCAAGAACAAGACCAAGCTTGATCATTTCAAGTGAAGAATTTTTATTGCTCATTTAGATTCCTCCTTGCGTTCAACTGCGTTTGCAACATCAAATTCCTGAACCTTGTTTGCAGGGGCAGGTCTTCTGTTTCCTTTCTTTCCGTAGCCGTACATTCTGCGTGTAAGGTTGTTGAGGAATGAAGTAAAGCAGTTCATGATGAGGATGCTGAACATAACTCCTTCAGGATATCCACCAAGCTTTCTGATGAGGAATGTGATGAGACCACATCCAAATCCAAATACGAGTCTTCCATAGCCTGTAAGAGGGGAAGTTGCATAGTCTGTTACCATGAATGTTGCTCCGAACAAAAGTCCACCTGTCAAAAGTGCAAGGAGAACGTCTCCGCCTGAAACAAGTGTACAGATTGCTGTCGTTGCAACCATGGCAACTGGAGCGCGCCAGTCGATGATGTGTGTTGCAAAAAGGAAAAGGAAAGAAATGAGGATGAGAAGAATTGAAGTTTCTCCGATACATCCTGCCCTGTTTCCAAGGAAGTACTGCATGTAAAGGTCAGGTGTTGCCGTAACTGCGCCGTTCTTGATCTGGCTCAGGATTGTAGCACCTGACACTGCGTCGATTTCCGGATTGAACCAGCAGGCACCCATGGCAGCAGGGAAACTGATGAACATGAATGCGCGGCCTGTGAGGGCTGGGTTGAATACGTTTGATCCGATTCCGCCGAAAAGTCCCTTTGCAACAACCATGGCAACAAGTGCTCCAAGAACAACCATCCAAACAGGTGTTGTTGATGGAATTACGAGTGCAAGAAGAATTCCCGAAACTACAGCCGAAAGGTTGGCTATGCGGATCTTCTGCTTTGTGATTTTCTGATAGAGTCCTTCAAAAGCAACGCATGCTGCAACTGAAACAAGGATGCGTACAAGGGCAGCGGCACCAAAGAACATTACACCTGCAATGCATTCAGGAAGCATTGAGATGATGACCATAAGCATCACTTTCTGTGTTGAAAGTCCTTCTGTAAAGTGAGGGCTTGAAGAAAGGTAGATTTTGTTTTCGCTCATTTTGCACCTCCGTTTGCGGCAGCCTTTGCGCGTTCTGCAGCCATCTGTTCGCGAACGATAGCCTTGCCCATTCTGATTCTCTGAACGAGGCGAACATTTGCAGGACATACATAGGCGCAGCAACCGCATTCAATGCAGTCCATGAGGCCGTAGCGCTTTGCCTTTGCCACATTGTCTGCCTTGAGTTCGCGTACCATGAGGGCAGGAGAAAGCCTCATTGCACATGTGTTGATGCATGCGCCGCAGCTGATGCAAGGATCTTCGTCCACAAGGTAAGTTTCCCTTGCTGTAAGGAAAGTGATTCCGCTTGTACCCTTTGCAACAGGGAAGTCTGCTGAAGGCATTGCGAATCCCATCATAGGACCGCCAGAAATGATCTTTGCAGTTTCGCCTTCCTTGAGTGTAAACTGAGCGTCTTCTCCCATAAGGTCGGAAACCAATGTACCTACAGGAACCTTAAGGTTGCATGGCTTTGTTACTGCACCGCCTGAAATTGTAAGCGCGCGTTCAATGAGAGGCATGCCAAGACGGAATGCATTGCTGATTGCACAAACTGTTCCAACATTGCTGATGATGCATCCTGCATCTGCTGGCAGTTTTCCAGACGGAATTTCAACTCCAAGGCAAGCTGACACGATGAATTTTTCAGATCCCTGAGGAAACTTTGTCTTAACAAGCATTACCTTCATGTCATCGCCGTAACCTTTTTCGTTGATGACTTTGTCCAGCATTGGCTTGATGTATGCTTTATTGTCTTCGAGGGCAATGATTCCGTAAGCACCGACAGTCTGCAATATGATTGCAAGGCCGTCGATAAGCTTTTCTGGAGTTTCCTGCATTGTGCGTTCGTCGCATGTAAGGTAAGGTTCACATTCGGCGGCGTTTACAAGAACGTACTCGATTTCCTTGTTCTCTGGAGGATTCAATTTGACATGGGTAGGGAAGGATGCTCCACCCATACCTACGATGCCTGCTTCCTTGATGCGTTCAAGTGCTTCTTCATGGGTGCATGTGAACGGATCGAGTGGCGGCATGAATTCTGTCCTATCGCTGTCATCGCTTTCAATTACGATGCATGGAACGGACATGTTGCCTGTAACAAGGCAGTTTGCGATTTTCTTGACTTTTCCTGCAATGGATGCGTGTACAGGAGCCGACATGAATTTGTCGCTTGCGGCAATTTTCTGTCCTTTTGCCACAAGGTCACCGACTTTGACGAGAGGTTCGTTTGGAGCGCCTCCCATGGTGATAGGAATTGTTACCGTCTTGGACTTAGGAAAGGCAGCAGTGATGGGACACTGGTTGCTCAGTTCCTTCATTTCCTCAGGATGAATTCCACCTTTAAATGTGTGTGCTTTCATAACAATATATGATAATAGTAAACGGAGAATTTTTCAAATGAGACTTAATAACTATAGAAGAAAGTGAAAAACAGGATGGATGTCTGACTTTTTTCATATATGCTGGAAATTAAAAAAAAATTGAATATTGATTTTTTCTGTATTTTCTGGCTATTGTTTAAATAAAGAATAGAGGGATTTTGTTATGTTTAAAAAGTTATTGTTGGGATTTGAATGCTCCCTTACCATGTTGTTTTTGATTTCCTGTGAAAATTTCTTGCAGGGCTCTTCTCTAAAAAATGAATTGAATGCAATAGTAACTGCTGCAAATCAGCCTGGTGTTACAATCAATTTTTCCAATGAAGACGGTGGCGTTTCACCGGTGGGAGATTATTCGTGCAAGGTGACGGAATTCATACCTGTTATTTGTACGGAAAGCAGAGATTCAAAAAAGTGTTTTGTAAAATGGACTGTTGAAAACAAGATTACAAGGCATGTTTATTCAGATTCAGAGATTCCTTCCATCTTAAAATTTGATGACATTTCTTCTCCCAATACAAGAGTCCAGGTGCTTACTCCTACAAACGGTCTGATAATAAAGGCTAAATGTGTTTCCCGTCCTGTTGCCGCAACTCATTCTCCTGTTTACGATTCTGATGGTGTTTACCGTGACAGGCGCATTGATGTCATGTTTACAAAATCAATGGACCATAGCTCAATCTATTACGATGAAGTAGATGAAGTGCCTGCTTTGAAGGCAAATGGTTATGAACTTTTAAGGGATGAAAAACGCAACGGAAGGTGTTATGGCTACAAAGATTCAAACGGTGAAATTCATTTTAAAAACATAATAATCACAAAAAGAACCGATGAATCTGTAAACTATCTCAGACACTATGATGCTCCTTATTTTGACGAGAACGATTCAAGCGTTCTTAGAATCAATGCAAATACAGACAATCCTCCACCTGTGTCCGCCGACATCTTTGTAATTATTCGAAAGGAAATGTTCTATAGAAATGCAGATAATGATTCACCTATATGTCTCCAGGACGATCATTCCTGGTCATATTATACAAACAGCCAGACTGATAAGAATCCTCCGGAATTTGTTTCTATAGGAAGCGAAATGTTCAAGGTCTTCCTGACAAAAGATGATGGAAGCAAAAATGATTCGGTTGAACTTAAAAGTTCAACTGCGGAATTTACAACAACGGATGTTCTCAAGAACAACAATGCAAAAAATTGCAAGCTGTGGGTAAGGGGCATGTTTTCTGATGGTGGCTCTGGTCCTTCTAAACTGGAATGGAAAATCTATAGAACTACAGGCTCTAAGTATTATCCTCAGGTCGAAAATAAAGCAACCGTTCCAGTTGTAGAAGGTAAAGTAGATTCTCTTGTGCTTACAGGCTCCAATGCTAGGGTTGGTAAGATTGTTGACGGTGAAGTTACGGATGGCGTATGCATTGATATAAGTGAATTCAATAGTGGTAATTTGTTACCGGAAGGTTTCTATAAAATCAGTTTTGTATGCTATGACAAGAATGAAAGGTCAAGCGAGGCAAAGGACTATTATTTTGTCCATGATGTGACTCCGCCTAAAAACATAACGGTTTCCTCTACAGAAAGAAATTGGGCCAATAAAGCAGTCTTGTATTGCAAAAATCCTAATTATGATATTGAAAAGATTGTTGTTCATTCAAGAAACATGACGGATCCTACTAGATCAGAATTGGAAGAATCTTTTGTTCAGCAACAAAAGACAGAATATGAACTTACAGTAAATAATCTTATTAATGGCAATGGATACGCCCATTCCTTCGAAATAACGGATTTTTGTGGAAATGTTTCCTATTACAGTGATAAAGAATTCGTGGATGAAAGAGTACTTGGTAAGTCAACATTGTCCGCAGTTCAGTCTTATGCTTCGAATATTGCTAAAATTAAAGTGTCTAATCCATCTCCTAATTATTCATATTCCATGATCAAGAATCAGAAATTTGCGACAAGCTCTGATCAATATAAAATTGATGGAACATTGATGTCTCCATTGTCATATAAGGTTACTATTACAGATTACGATTATTCTGGTAATTCAGACACTTACGAAGCTACTGTTGCAACTTCACCTTCTGAAGGTATGATTCTTTATTCGGATAGATATTGGTGTGATTATAATCACAAGCCGTCTGGCAAAACAGCTGTGGGTGTCATCCTTTCAAAGGATAGCAGCAACCGAAATGTCAAAGTTTGGGCTCTGGATGAGACGACTGGCTACTGCTGGGGCGGTGACCAGAAGCCGGATACATCAGATAATAGATTCGGAAAATATTATAAGGGCTGGATTGTAAGTGAAAATGAGAATAGGGAGTACCAGCATGGCAGCGGGTTGGAATGGTATAACTATATCATGAGTAGCTATTATACGCACGTGACATATTATCACGAAGGATATCATACGATATGGAAGTATCTAGTTGAAAAAAACAGCAACAGCTATGTCAAATGGTATGCCCCTGGAATTGAAGAATTTGGAGAAGTTCTGAATAAATGTACGGTAATGAGTCCAGCTTTTAATAGTTTTGGAAAAGATGTGGCAAAGATACAACAGCCTTATTGGACCGGTATTCCACGATATGATAAGCAATATGCCCATGTCTGTTCTTTTGGAGACGATTATGTTCCTGTTAAAAGGGGCAATCCTGGAACGGACTGGAAGATGTATGCAAATTCTTCTTCTCCTCTAAAAGCTGTCTGGTGTACATCAAATAAAAGGGAAGGTAGTTGGTATTACAAATGGAATTATAATGAAACCTACAACAGGGAAGGCTATCAGGAAATTTATATCCACGCCATGGGAGTTATTGATTTAGTTGCGCCGTAAGGAGGTGCTATATGTCTAGATATTCATATCCTGCAATTTTTATGGCTGAAGATGCCCTTTATGTATCACTGTGAACAGGCTGAAAAAGCAGGAATAAATTTTTCAAGTGTACTGCAGAAAGCTTTGATAAAGGTTTTAGGACTTTCATAAAAAAAGGCCGTCCTGGGGGTTCCAAGACGGCTGATCAGTGGACCATGTGTTATTGCTTTGTGATGCTCATATTTGAAATTCTCAATTTATGTTCGTTGTTGTCGAGGAGTTCTTTAGGTATGCAGAATCTGATAACACGTTCTTTTTCTGGAGAATCGTTAATATCTATAGGGATATTATGGCTTGTTGATGCAGCATAATACGGACCGAATTTAATCATGTTGCCCCAATTCTCTTCAATTTCACAGTCAAGTCCACGACTGTTGCTTCCATCAAATGAAAAGTCAAAAGAAATATTGTATGTACCAGTCGTATTTGGTGTCCATACATATCTTGAAGAAATTTTCCAGGCTTCCCAAGCTGCCTTTTTTTCAGGTGATATATTGAAAGTATATTCTATCGTGTTCTCGTCTAAGAATTCACCAAAAAGATATCCTTCATTTTCAAGCCAGTCTTTTTGAGCCCAAATACTGTAATGTATCTGGGTATAGTAAGGTCCATAATTTCCTTCAATTTTTGTGAACGAAATCTGAATTTCTGAATCTTCAGGAATTTTAACTAAGAGTTCGATTCCTTCTCTGTGGTCAGCATCATCAATATAGAAAAGCATTTTATGTTCTTTTTCCGTTGTAGTTACATCCAAGTCGAGCTTTCCGATGTAGGAGCTGAAAGACTTGAGAGTGGCCGGATTTTCTTGATTGGTGCGAACTTTCATTCCTACTCGTTTATTTGAGCCTATGGCTTTTATCTTAAAGAAGATATATAGAGGACCTGTTTTTGCATTTGAAAGAACAAAAGAAGCATTGTCTGCCTGAGTATTATTGGTGTTTCTTATGATGTAAGTGTCGTTGGATTTAGAGACTGTAACATCGGGAGTATTACCTTCATATTTTGAAAGTGCGAAGGCTGCGCCGCTTCCATTGCCAGAGTCTCCGCTTCCACCGCCTCCCGAACAGCTTGTAAAACCAAATGCTGCAGCAACAAGCACAGCAGCAATAAACTTGTAAATCATTTTTTTCATGATAGATATCTCCCTGTTTAAAATAAGTATTGCAATATTTTACTAAAGTATTTTTTACCGGTCAATGAATATTTATATACTTGTCTAGATATGATTGACGGTGGAGAAATAAAATTTTCAAGCAGGATAAAAGAATTGAGGCTGTCAAGAAATCTCAATCAGGTTCAGCTTGCGGAAGTATTAGGTGTCACAAAGCAAAGTGTTTCCAATTGGGAAAATGACAATATTATGCCGTCGATAGAAATGCTCGTTAAGATTTCTGTGTTTTTTTCAGTCTCTACAGATTATATACTTGGACTCCAGGAAAAAACGTATCTTGATGTATCTCATCTTACGCAAACAGAAATTGCACATCTTAGGAATATTGTAGAAGATCTGTCAAAATCTTGACTATGCGTATTATACTTTCCCCATAAAAAAGGCCGCCCTGGGGTTTCCAAGACGGCCTAAGGTTTTAACTAGATTTTCGAGATTCTTAGTTCAACTTATTTGATTTCAACAAGTTTTACATTGTCGATGAATACATCGTGTTCCTTTGTGATGTTCTTGTCGATTGTTCCGAGAGAGAATGTAAGGATTACATCGCTGTCATCATCGTAAGCCATTTCGAAGTCCTGTGTGAATGTCTGCTTGCTTGTTGTAAGTTCGCATGTAGGAGCTTCGTTGTATGCTGTCCAGTCTTCTGAACCGTGTCTCTGCTTCCAAAGTGCGCCGTCTCTCTGACATGCATACTTCATCATTCTTGGAATTGTTGACCAGGCATCAAAAGTCAGGCGGTATTTCTTTCCCTTCATGAGTGGAATCTTCTTCTGCATGAGCTGAATCTTCCAGTCAACATCTTTTGTGTCCCTGATTGTAATCTGTGCAGCCTGCTTTTCCTGATCAACTGTAAGGTCACAGGAATTTGTGTCGTACTTGTAGAATTCCCACTGCTTTGCACTGAATGAAAAATCTCCGTTGTAGATAAGGTCAAACTTGTCCTTCTTCATGTCAGACTTCTTTACGATCTTTGCCTTGCCAAGCTTTACGAGCTTAACGTTTGCAATGTTGATTGGATCTGTTGAAGGTGTTGCTCCCATGTTGAAGTCAAGTCTTGCGTTTGGATCTGTCTTGTCGTCCATTGAGAACTTGTATGAATAGTGCTTCTTGTTTGGTGTAAGTTCAACGTTTACATCGCCAAAGTAGTTCTTCCATCCTCTGTCTGGAGCGCAAAGCTTTGCCTTCATCTTTCTGTTCTTTGTTGACCATGCGTCGAATGAGAATTCATACTGATATCCTCTTTCGAGAGGAATGTCTGCCTGAACAAGCTGGATTGAGTAGTCGATTGTACCTGGCTTTGTTGTTTTTACTGTAAGTGTGTTTCCTGCGATTGCAGCATCTCCAGATCCACCCTGCTGAGTCATGAACTTCCATTCCTTGTTGTCCTTAAGGTTTTCTGGATTGAACCCACCGTTGCGGATGTAGTTTCCGTCTGCACCAGGAGCGCGGACTTCAACAACTTCTTCCTGTCTTGTAACATTTTCGTTGTAGCTCTTCTTCTGGTAAACGCGAACATAGTCAACAACCATCTGTGCGTTTTCGCCGAACTTTGTGTTTGCGTCTGGATATCCAGGCCAGTTTCCACCTACTGCAACATTGAGGATCAGGTAGAATGGCTGGTTGTATGGTGCAGGGTATGGTTCTTCGTCGTCATAAAGCTTCTTTGTGAACCAGTCGTCAAACTTTGCGAATTCAACTCCGTCCACATAGAACTTGATGAGTCCTGGTTCCCATTCACAGGCGAATGTATGGAATTCGTCAGCAAAGTTTCCTTTCTTGAGGAGATATTCCTTCTGTGCCATTGTGTGTGGTTCACCAAAGTGAAGTGTTCCGTAAGTCTTGTTTACCTTGTCTCCAAGAACTTCCATGATGTCGATTTCACCGCATTTTGGCCATGAACCGTATTTGCTTTCGTCTGTCGGCATCATCCAGAAAGCAGGGAGGAATCCCTTTCCCTTTGGAACCTTGAGGCGAGCTTCTGCAAGACCGTACTTGAAGTCAAACTTGTGCTGTGTGTTGATTCTTCCTGATGTGAATTTGTTTTCGCTTTTTGTTTCTTCCTTGATTGGCTGGATGACAAGGTTTCCATTCTTAACGTAAATGTTCTTGTCTGATTTGATGTAAGACTGGAGCTCACTGTTAACCCAGCCTGGTTCATGGAGCTCGTAGTTCCACTTGCTTTCATCGAGTTTTTTTCCGTCGAAGTTGTCTTCAAACTTAAGGTCATAGCCAGCCATGTTCTGTGCGTTAAGGCTGAATGCCGCCGCTGCAGAAAGAGCAAATGCCAAGATCGATTTTCTTGAAAATCCCATATTTCCTCCAGATAAATTTATCATTCTCGATTTTAATTTTATTCCACCATGGGATGCTCAACTATTTTTTTTTTAAGAATTATCCCATTTTTTTGCAAATTTGTGTGCTATAATATCATTTATGGATAAAGACAAGGATTTACACGAGGCCCTTTATTTTCAGACTGAAAACAACATCTATCATGCCCGTTATGAAGATGAAGTCAATTTCTATTCAGCCGTAAAGAAAGGAGACCTTGAGACAGTCAAAAAACTGATGACTCCTCTTGATACAAAAGAAGGTCTTGGGCAGCTTTCCAACAAGCCTGTAAATAACCTGAGATATCATTTTGTTGTAACCGTTGCCCTTGTTACCCGCTATTGTGCAGAAGCAGGAATGCCATTTGAGACAGCCTATACTCTAAGTGACCTTTACATCCGCAATGTAGATAAATGTGCTGTTGAAGAAAGCATCACACAGCTGCATAAGGAAATGATTTTTGATTTTACCAACAGGATGAAGAACATCCGCAATGCAGAGACAAGTCCACAGATAAAGCTTGCAAAGAAGTACATCCATGAAAACATCTACAACCAGTTCTACGAGGATGAGATTGCAGACTTTGCGGGGCTTACTCCTTCCTATCTTTCAACTTTGTTCAAGAAGGAAACAGGTGAAACTATAAAGAACTACATTCTCCGCGAAAAGGTCGAGGAATCAAAGAGTCTCCTTCGTTTCTCAGACAAGTCGTATATCGACATCAGCATTTCCCTTAATTTCAGTTCCCATTCTCATTTCATTGCAACCTTCAAGAAATTTGTCAACATGACGCCTAAGGAATACAGAAATAAGTATTACGGAAAAAAATGGAATGAAGAATAGGTTTTAAAAACAAAAAGCGGTCCATAAAAGGGCCGCTTTTCTTTTGAATCAAAAGGAAATTAGATTCTGTGCATTTCAGTAAAAACCTTTTCGTTCATAAGGTTTACTTCAACGCCAAGAGATTTTGCTTCTTCCGTCAATTCCTTTCTGGCTGTATCAATGTCAATGTTTGCATTGTCAAAGTCAACCATCATCATCATGACGAAGTTTCCGCTAAGAATTGTCTGTGTAATATCAACGATGTTGATAGAGCGGCTTGCAAGGTATGCTGATACCTTTGCAATGATTCCGACCTTGTCACCACCAACTACTGTAATAATTGCTTTCATAATGATTGAAGTCTATTAGAAAACGATGAAATTTACAAGACAGTTAAAGTGTTTTCAATCCGCCGCTTATAATCTCATCTTTATGCATTCCCCTCAGTTCACCATGATTCCAAGAGTCTGTGCCAATGCATCGGCCGTAGAAAAATGGATGGCGTGGATTCCTAGGGCTGCTGCTGCATCACAGTTCATCTTTTTGTCATCGATGAATACGCAGTCCTTAGGCTGAACGTTTTCCGCCGTCATGATAATCTTCCAGAAATCAGGATCAGGTTTTGAAACGCCCATGAAGCACGATGTGTAAGTCTGGTCAAAGTAGGAATAGTCGCCGCGTTCAAGGTGATTATGGTAGTGGGCACTGATGGTATTTGTTCCGCAGATTACACGGTTGCCCGCTTCCTTTAATGCCTTGATGATCTTTACGGTCTTTTCGTTCAATACTGGATGGAACAGCCAGTGGAACCAGTCTGTCTTTACAGGAATTCCGCTCCTCTTGGAAAAGATTTCCCAGAATTCTTTTGTGTCTATTTCGCCATTGGAGCACATTGAAAAAAGAAGTGAGCGGTCCAGTGTAAGGTCTGTGTCGAGTCCGTATTTTTTTAGGGTTTCTTCGTCCGTATTTAAAACTTCGCAGAGTTTCTGTTTCAGGTTTGCTGTTGTTGTAACAACGCCACCCATATCAAAGATGTAAAGCATCAGTATCCTCCCGTAAAAGTTATTTATTGATTGAAGTTACAATTTTTATCAGGTCTTCGAATCTGTCTATCTTGTCAAAATATTTGTCTGCCTTTCCAAATCCGTAGCTTGCCCAAATGAAAGGAACTTCGGCTTGTCTGCAGGAATCACAGTCGCCTTGGGTGTCGCCGACATAAAGTGGAGCCGTAATGTTGTTCCTTGAGCAGAGTATCTGGATGTTTTCTGCCTTTGCTTTTCCAGTTCTTCCAAAACACTCAAAATCCTTTATGTATTTTGCTATGCCGGTTTTTTCCATGGTTAACTCGATGTATCCGTCCTGGCAGTTGCTTACGATGAAAAGGTTCTGCATCGTTGAAAGTTCCTTGATGGTTTCCACAACTCCTGGGTAGGTGATGTCGATGGTGTTGTTCTTGATTGCAATCTGTTCTTCGGTACAGCAATAGGACAAAAGTTTTTCCTGATCGACCTTGCTTAAATTTGGCCACAGATCCTGGGCTATGACATCCATTGTCTTTCCGAATTCCTGTTGAAGCATCTGTGCATTGACTTTCTTTGCGTCAAATCCAGACATATCTATTGCCTTGTTCCATGCAACGGCAACTATTCCGGTTGTGTTCCAGATGGTTCCGTCTATATCAAGAATTATTCCGTCCGTATATCCTTTGTTCATATCCTAAACTATAACACAAGAAAGAATAGAAAAACACTTGACATAACATATAAGTATATGCTTATATAATGATATGATAAATCAAGAGAATGAAGAAATGCTTGTGAATCTTGCGGAACTGTTCAAGGTTTTTGGGGATTCGACAAGAATAAAGATTCTGTATGCGCTCCTTGAAAAGGAAATGAATGTTACGGAAATCTCGGAAGCCCTCGACATGACCCAGCCTGCCATAAGTCAGCAGCTTAGGATCTTAAAATCCAGCGGTCTTGTTAAGTTTAGAAAGGAAGGAAAATCAGCGGTCTACTATCCGTCTGATGAACACGTAAAAATAATCCTCAATATTGGAATTGAGCATTTAGGAGATTAGATATGAGTTGCTGTTGCTGTGAACACGATCACGAACATGAACACGAAGAACATGAACATGGCGAAGAAATGTCGCTTAAGAAAATAATTCTTTCCGCAGTTTTGTTTGCGGCTGGAATCATAGTTGAGAAAATTTTTGCACCGTCTGCCGGCGACAATGCCCAGATGATTCGCGGAGTTTTTCTTGCCCTTTATTTTGGTTCCTACATTATTTGCGGTCTTCCTGTAATCCGCGAAGCTGTAGAAGGTCTTTCAAAGGGAAAGTGCTTCAGTGAATCTTTCTTAATGGCTGTAGCTACAATCGGGGCTGTCGTAATCGGTGAGACCATGGAAGCCTGTGCCGTAATGATTCTGTTTCAGCTTGGGGAATATCTTGAAGACAAGGCCTCTGACAAAACAAAGGACACCATTGCAGAACTTCTTGACATTCGCCCTGATACCGCCTGTGTGATCCGCGACGGAAAGGAAGCTGTAATTGATGCCGATGATGTTGAAGTCGGTGAGACCATCATCGTAAAGCCTGGCGAACTTGTTCCTCTCGACGGAATAATTTCAAAGGGCTCGACTATGGTTGATACGAGTGCCCTCACTGGTGAAAGCGTTCCCCGTGAAATAAATGAAGGCGATGAAATCCTTAGCGGCTTTGTAAACACAAGGGCAGTGGTTGAAATCAAGGTCACAAAGGAATTCGGCGAAAGCACGGTCTCAAAAATTCTTGACCTTATTGAAAATGCCCAGGAGAAAAAAGCATCAAGCGAAAAATTCATCACGCGGTTTGCAAAGGTCTACACGCCAATTGTCTGTATCCTTGCCGTTGCTGTTGCAGTGGTTCCGCCTACGATTCTTGGGTGGGACGAGCACTTTAAAACATGGCTTTACCGTGCCTGCGAAATGCTTGTTGTCTCTTGTCCTTGTGCTCTTGTTATTTCGGTTCCGTTAAGTTTCTTTGCTGGAATCGGACGTGCAGGAAAAGACGGAATCCTTGTAAAAGGTTCAAGCTATCTTGAGCTTCTGTCACGCGCAGACACTGTTGCCTTTGACAAGACTGGAACTTTGACCAAGGGTGTCTATGAAGTTACTGATGTGGAAGTTGCCGAAGGCTGCAGTCTTTCAAAGGAAGAACTTGCCGCCCTTGTGACCCATGCTGAATACTACAGCGACCATCCAGTATCCAGGTCGTTGAGAAATTACCACGCTTGCGAAAACTGCGGAAAACTTACCGTTGAAGAAGCGGAAGAAATCAGCGGGCACGGAATCAAGTGCGTTGTCGACGGAAAAAAAGTTCTTGCGGGGAACAAAAAACTTATGCTCCTTGAAAAGGTCCTGGGCTTTGATGAAAAGTCCGAGACTGCAAGTGATGTCGCAGGTTCAGTTGTATATGCTGCAATTGACGGTGTGTTTGCTGGAAGAATTATCATCAGCGATGTTGTAAAGGAAAATGCAAAGGCTGCAATTGAAAAGCTTCACAAAGCCGGAATCTCAAAGGCTGTCATGCTTACAGGCGACACAAGGAACAACGCCCAGGCCATTGCTTCTTCCATCGGCATTGATGAAGTGCGTGCTGAACTTCTTCCTCAGAACAAGGTTGAAGAAATTGAAAGTCTCATGAAAAATAATTCCGGCGGAACTGTTGTCTTTGTTGGAGACGGAATCAACGATGCACCAGTTCTTACAAGAAGCGATGTTGGAATCGCCATGGGTGCCATGGGAAGTGATTCCGCAATAGAGGCGGCCGACATTGTGATCATGGATGACAACATCGAGAATGTTGCCCTTGCGGTTAAGCTTGCAAAGAAGACCATGGTTAACGTTAAACAGAATATTGGGTTCAGCATTGCGGTAAAGGTTGCGATTCTTGGGTTGTGTGCATGCGGTTTTGTGAACATGTGGCTTGCAATCTTCGGTGATGTAGGCGTGTGCCTTCTTACAATATTGAACAGCATCAGGCTGTTGAAAAAGAAATAAAGCTTTAGTAGTAAAATAAAAATCAGCTTCTGTCGGAAACCCGTTCAAGCCTGCTCCGGTGAATGCTTTGCATTCAAGTCGCAGTTTGAGCGGAACTCCGACTGCGCTGATTTTCATGCTGCGTCTTGTATTATTTTTTTTAAAGTATTTTTTATGCTGTTCAGATTCGAAAAAAAAACACTTCTACATTTTCTTCAGTTCGGGAGGATGTCAGGCTGTTGAAAGGATTTTACCATCCCGTTTTTGTGATGATGACTTTTACTATGCGGTCGTTTTCGGTTTCTACCTTCATCCTGGTTGAAGCATTATCTGACCACCATATGCCATCTGAAAAGTATGTTGCGTTTTGCGGTCCAAAATATCTGTAGACTTCTTCAACTGGATCTCCAATCTTAAAGGGCAAAAAGTCCGGATAGTATTCATCATCATTGTAAAGCTGTACCATGTAAAGGAAATTTCCTGGAATCCCCTTTTCCTGATCGAAGGTGCTGTAGAACAGGAATTCAATGCTGTTTTCCTGGTCCGGATAAAGATGATAAAGTTCTTCGTTATTACCGATGTTGTATGGTGATGTGTCGATGTTAACTCCATTTTTTCTGAAGATATCCTCGTAATGCTCAAGCCATTCCCATCCCTTTTCAAGCTGCTCGTTGCGGCGGAATTTCTGTGCGTCTTCAATGGTCTCAGAAAGATATGCTCCGTAGACATATCCTTCAGCCCCTGCATCAGTACGGATTTTTATCCAGTTCTTATGGTAGCCGTCAATTTCTTCATATTTTCCATTTTCAAGGAACCTGACTTTTTCATCGAAGGGAAGCCTTGCGATTTTGTTTCCACCAGGAATGTCACGGACATTAACGCCGTCCAAAGTATTTACATAGTAATAAGAAGGCTCAACGGGAGTTTCCTGTGGTGGTTCAATTTCATTCTGAAGCCAACCTTCAGTGCCAAGATAATTTTGAGGTTCTTTATTTTTGCTGCAGCTGATCAATGCAAGTGAAGTGGCAAGGATGAATAGTAAATGCTTTTTCATTTTTTAGCTCCGTATACGGAATCCATTGTAAATCAAAAGAAGAGACCCATCAACGCTGGAAAATTGAAATTTCCATTTGTAATCATTAAACTGTTACCATGATTCAGTTAGTTGCTTTTTTGGGAAATTACGGAAAGGAATACGAAGATACAAGGCACAATGCGGGATGGCTTTTTGAAGCTGCATTGCCTTTTGCAGATAAGATTTCATGGCAGTCAAAATACAAGGCGGATTTCTGCTGCGTTGACTATGATGTTTTTGCAACCTGGCTCAAGGATGCCGGGCTCATCAAGGAAAGGGACAACGGAACTCTTCCGATTCCCGACTGCGCGCCAAAGAAAATCTATTTCATGAAGCCAATGACCTACATGAATTTGAGCGGTCAGGCAATTGGTGAAGCTGCACGATTTTTCAAGATCCCTGCAAGCGATGTACTTGTCGTTCACGATGAGATTGAACTTCCTTTGGGTACTGTAGGCCTTAAATGGTCTGGAGGTCTTGGCGGTCACAACGGACTTCGTTCAACAAAGGAAACTTTTGGAACACCAGATTTCTGGAGAATCCGCATCGGTGTTGGAAAGCCTGCCAACGGAAATGTTGCCGACTATGTTCTGGGTTCATTTACAAGTGATGAAAAAATTACCTTGTCGCAAATTTTCACCATGATGAATCCAATGTTTGCAAAGTTCCTTACGATCAAAGATGCCACAAATCTTCAGAAAGAGTGGAACAAGAAGAAGCTGGTGGAAGTTTAGTAAAAGAAAAGCCCCTGGATTGCTCCAGGGGCTTTTTCATGCTAAAGGATCAAATTATGCATTTGCCTTTTTCTTTGCAAGTGTTGTAACGCCTTCAATTACGAGGATTACAGAAAGAACGATCATGAATGCTGCAAGGATAACCTGAGCATATGGACCCCAGTCTGCACCACCTGCTGCAATAACCTTGACCTGTCCAATCAATGTGATTGCAAGTGAAGAAATTGTAACAACAATCATAAATGCCATTGGAGCAAGGAACATCTTGTTGTTCTTTCCAATGTTTCCAAGCCATGTTGCAACTGCAAGGAGACCGATACCTGCGAGGAGCTGGTTTGAAGCACCGAAGAGTCCCCAGATTTTCTGCCAGCCTGTGAGACCAAGGGCAACACCAAGCACTACAGTAAGAACTGTTGCGAAAATTGGGTTGACCATAACTTTCTTCCAGCCACTGGTGATGTCCTTTGTTGTCTGTCCTGGTTCAAGCCAGAATTCCTGGAACATGAAGCGGGCAAGACGAGTTGCTGTATCAAGGGATGTAAGACAGAATGCAGAGTATGTAAGAACGAGCAGTGTGTAGAGGATGTTTTCAAGACCTGCACATCCAGGAATCTTTGCACACATTGCAGAAATTCCGCCTGCAAAAATATCTGTTGCACCCTTTGTGTGTCCTGTCTGGCGGGCATAAGCGATAGCACAGAGTGTAAGTACTGCAAGAACACATTCAAGAAGCATTCCACCGTAAGCGATAGGCTTTGCGTCCTTTTCCTTGTCCAGCTGCTTTGAAGTTGTTCCTGAAGAAACAAGTGAGTGGAATCCAGAGATAGCACCACAGGCAACAGTTGTAAAGAGGATAGGGAAGATTGGTTTTCCAGGAGCCGAAGCAAATGCTGGGAAGCTTGCTGGATCAATATTTGGATGAGCACCTACAACTCCAACGAATGCAACAAAAAGCATTGCATAAAGAAGGAATGAAGAAAGGTAGTCACGAGGCTGGAGAAGGATCCATACTGGAGTAATGGAAGCGATTGTGATGTAGATGCCGATGATGATCATCCATGTTGTTCCACTAAGGTAGATCGGATGCCAGTTCATACCGATTGCCATACAAGCAACGATTGCTACAACACCAAGGATTGTTGAAACGAGCATTGAAGCACCGCGACGGTAAACTGCGAATCCGAAGATGATTGCAACAACGATGAACATGAGGGAAACCATTGCAACAGAAGCATTTGATGCGGAAGCTGCTACATCAAGAACGCCGTCCTTGAAAGTTGCCTTGAATGTTCCTGCAACGATTGATGCGAAAGCTGCAACAACGAGGATGAGTGTAAGGTAAGAGAAAGTTACGAAAAGCTTCTTTGCTCTCTTGCTCATGTTTGCGTTGATGATTTCACCGATAGACTGTCCCTTGTGACGGATAGATGCGTAAAGGGCACCAAAGTCATGTACGCCGCCAAAGAAAATTCCGCCGACGAGAATCCAGAGAGTCACTGGAACCCAACCGAAAATTGCAGCACCGATAGGACCTGTGATTGGACCTGCACCTGCAATAGATGAGAAGTGGTGTCCCATGAGAACAGGAGCCTTAGCTGGAACATAGTCTACACCGTCTTCAAGTTCATGTGCTGGAGTAGGCTTGTCACCTTCTCCTACACCCCACTGTTTGCAAAGCCATCTTCCGTAGAAGAGGTATCCGCATGCAAGAACTGCAACACAGATAACAAGCAGCAATAATGTGTTCATATATTACCTCCAAAAAACAATTCATAATTTACAATTCTTAATTATGAATTATGAATTATTCTTCCAAGTGATTTTCTTACGCATTTTCCGCTTCTGTTGGTGATGATTTTTTCATTAGAACAATCTACAAGAGCCGTGTGGAATTCCGACCATCCCCAGAAACTGAATCTGTAGCTTTTATATTTTCGGTATTTTTTCAGAAGTTTTACGGCATCCTTTTCAGCATTTTCGCATATGAAAAGGGGAGTGATGTAAGTGTACATGTGTCCTGGGCCAATGTGGGCGTGGTTGTTCCAGTCTGATTCAACATATTGAATTGAAGATAAAAAGATTTCTTTTGTAAGGGTTGGAACATTGAAGATGTACATGAATTCTTCAGAATCGGCGGACCAAAGATTTGCTTTTCTGGAAACAATAAAATTTTCTGCGTGTTCAAAATAATCGCATCGCACTTTGAGAAAATCTGCATCATTGCAGACATTGATGTTGTAGCAGGCGCTAAGAGAAGATAATAACTTCTCGTATACAGCATTGAAGTTCAATTACTTTAGTCCTATTAAAGTTTCTACAGTATAATTATAGACCTGTTGCGGGAGATGTTCAATAAAATTCTTGCAAGCACCAATTCTTACGGTATAGAATTAAGCTCAATGAAAGATATAAATATAAAGCAAAATATTGAAATAAAATCGCGTTCAAAACTCAGTGAATTTTCGTTCGTTCTGTTTGTAGCTGGAATCGTCATGTATTGGGCACCTTTGATATGCCCTGTTTATTTATCTGGTTTTCATTATCAAGAAATATTAATGGGCGTTGGTTTTTTGCTTGGGATCGTTGCTCTGGTCATGTCCATTGTTGCCATAATTGTCGGAAAAAAATCAAAAAAATCTGTTGTGCTGTCCGTTTGGGTTGTTTGGATTCAGTCGATTGCATTTGTTCTGTTGGTTCTGCTTTTTTCCCTAGTGGCATTTTCCTTTGAAACAACAAGCGATGCTTATGAGAAGCTTTCAAAAATCCCTGAGATAGAAGAATTCGTAATTACATATGATCAGGATGATGATGGCGACGGAGCTGCAAGCAATGACTATGAGATCTATTTGACTGGTGGCCGTTTCCTGATCGTACATAAATTGAGTCCGTCAATGCATGGGAAATTAAAGGCTTTGGGGAATCATGAAATCAGCGTCGGAGAATCTGAAGAGAACGATGGATTGAGTTTTGCAGATCTTGGCAAGCTTTGTAACAAGAAGATAAAAAAACTTGAAGGTGTAATAGAGAACTATGATCTTATTCAGGATAAAATTCTTTCGGACAATCAGGTTGACGGAAATTTTAGCAATGTTGATTTCACTGTTGCTGAACTTGACAGGTCTAAACTTCGTGTTACGCAAAAGGAATTTGAAGAGGATTTTCGGAAATATGATTGCATTGTTTCTTTTGAAAAAACAGGTTCCTATCAGAGCTATGAGAGATATTACAAATATCATTTCAACATGAAGGATGGCTCTGAATTTGACATGACGCTTTCTACCGTGAAACGGAAAGACGAAATGTGGTTGTGCGATTTTTCAGTAATAGCATTTAACGGTAAGAAACTGGAAAGAGAATTGGATGATTGGAGTTTAAACGAAAAACTTAATGTAGGATTCAGATCGTACAGGGATCTGTTTGATCACTATGATGAAGTAAAAAAAATCATTGAAAGGTTGATTTCTTGAATTTCCTTGCAGTGTTTCTTCTTCAATATTAAAATAGAGCCATGGCTAAAAAAAGTTCACCTAAATTGACATTTGATTTTCCGGTAACAGTAACTTTCGTCATTGTTTCCCTTGTGTTGTTTCTTCTTGATACATTTGCCTTCAAGGGGAAAATGTTTTCCTCCATTTTGATATGCCATGGCTCAAAGCAAGCCGTGGTTCCATTCAATTTTAAGTCTCCAGCTGACTTTGCAGGTCTGTTTTTCTATATTTTTGGAAATGCCGGCTGGGAAATGCTCTTTGCAAACCTGATTGCAATTCTACTACTGGGACAGATTCTTGAAGAACGTTATGGAAGCGTAATGCTGGGACTCATGATGTTTATTTCAACAATGATTTCCGGAGTCCTTACGGCATGCATTTCAACAGTTCCTTTGACTGGAGCAGGATGCATAATCTTTATGATGGCAGTTCTTGTTTCCCTGACAGAACTTACAAAAAAAAGAATACCCCTTTCATGTCTTCTGGTTTTTGTTTTTTTTCTTGCCTTTGAAATTTTCAGAAATACTAAGGGGGCAGAGGGAACTGACATAATGCAGAAAACTTGTGGTGTCCTTATAGAGATGATTGGTGGAATCTGTGGAAGCATTTTTGGATTCCTTGTTCTGCCAAAGAAAAAATCAACAAAGACAACAGCATCAAAAAAATCTGAAAGCAAGAATGACTTCTATGATGATGGAGATGATTACTCAAGCAAGAAAAAGACCTGGTCGTCGTCATCTTCAAGTGATGAAACTGTAATCGGAACTTTAAGTTGATGGATGAAAGCATTTGTTTTTTTTAATCAAAATGCCGTAACATTTTCATCTTTGATAATATTTAGAGGTTTATTATGTCAGAATATAAATGCCGTTTTTGCCCTGTGTGCCTTGGCCGCGGTTGCATCGGTCAGTTGCCTGGAATGGGCGGAGAAGACAGCAACAGAAATTTTATCCTAAACTGTGATGAATGGAAGAAAATTCCATCGGGTCCATTTGCTGACAACAAAGCAATCTTAAGACTTGCTCCAATGACGGGTGCGGAACAGAATATGGGTTATGCTGATGAAAAGCAGTATTACTTTGACATGATGAAGGCCTGTGCAGAAAGCAATACCGCCATTTCCATAGGAGATGGAACTCCAGACTGCAAACTGCTTTGGGGAATTGAGGCCGTAAAGTCTGTCGGAAAGAAAGCTGCCGTTTTCATAAAGCCTTATGAAAATAAAAAGGTTTTTGAAAGAATGGAATGGGCTGAAGAAATTTCCGAATACAGCGGAATCGATATTGATGCATTTAATATTGCAACAATGCGCAATGCAGCCCACCTGGAAAAAAAGACTGCAGAAAATCTTCGTGAGGTTCAGAGATTTCTGGGCACTAAAAATATTCCGTTTGTCATAAAGGGAATTTTTACAGATGAAGATTTGGAACTTGTCCGTGAACTTAAACCTGATGTTGCTTTTGTGTCGAATCACGGCGGTCGTGTTCCAACGCGGACTGGAAGCGTTGCAGAATTCCTTGCCGCTCATGCAGATGAAATAGGAAACAGCTGCGGTGAAATCTGGGTTGACGGCGGAATAAGAACAAATGCTGATTTTGAAAAAGCCCAGAGCTACGGAGTGACAAACATTCTTCTTGGCCGTCCTTATGTTACGGCTCTCTGCAAAAAAGAAAGTTTTGAAAATATTCTGAAATGAAGTTTGGAAAAGAATTATTTCTTCTTCCAGAACCTGATTCTTCCTTCACCAATGAGAAGCTCTTCTGCATCCTTGACGGTTGCAAGGGGAGCTTCTTTTATTACCACCGCAATTCTGCTTGCAACGCTTGAAGGAGATTCTGGGACAAAGTCTCCCTTGTGCTTGTAGATGAACTGCTTTCCTTCCGCAAGGTTGTAGTCGTCCCTTTCTATTATTCCGCTTTTTGTTGGAACATAGTTTAACTGGGTAAGGTACCCATTGCTTGCCCGCACCTGGTATTGCTTGCCCACAACGGCGTCGGCATACACATTGGAGTCACATTCACCAAAAAGTTCAGCCATGCCGCCACCTACACGGCACGCAAAATCTATGGGAACAAGACATCCCGCGCCGTCCGCTCCGCCACAGCTTCGCTCGATGAAATCAAACTGCACAAAAGAAATATCGCCGTCGTCAAAAAGCACATTACACCACTTGCTCATCTGCTCAAAAAAACTTTCGCTGCAGGGTACCAGCTGGCATATCACCGTACAAGGCGTGCCGTGAATTTCCACCACAACTTTTTTGCTAAGGCGGACAAGGGTAAGCTTGCCTTTGCAGAAAAAAAGGTCTGCACTGTATTCGTCACCTGAGATCAGTTCAGTAACAAGAGCTCCCTTGCTTTTAATTTCAAAAAGCTTTATGGCGTTGTTGTGAACATCACTTGCCTTAAGGACAAGCTGCTCAATATCATTCAGGTTTTCTTTGCCTACAGTTTTTACCGCATAGCCGCTGAAAAGCCCTTCTGGTTTTACGATTACTTTTCCATTGGTGTTCAAAATGAAATTGCGGGCATCGGCAATGCAGTCAAAAATTTCTGGAACCTTGTTTCCATTGACTGAAAGAATTTCATAAAGATATTTTTTTGATCTGCTTGCCTTAAGGGCTTTTTCGCTTATGGCGCACTGCCTTGTCTTTATGCACTGGCTTATCCAGTATTCGGACAGTGGAATTGCAATGGCATCTGGCGGAAGAATTTCCGTGTAGTTAAATTTGTTGGAAATGTCCTTAAAATATTTTTTTACAAAGGGTGCTTCTATAAAAGTTGCTTCCATTCCTATGGAAGAGAAAGCCTCAATGATTTTTTCGTGGCCAATTACGCTTGATGCGCCTGCAAGGATTATCTTTTCGGACATGACTTAGAAGCCGAACTTTTCAGCGATCTTTACGCAGGCATTTTCGCCGTCCATGGCGCTGCTTACGATTCCGCCTGAATAGCCTGAACCTTCTCCACAAGGGTAAAGGTTTCCAAGACCAACACATTCAAAGTTTTCCTTATTGCGGGCAATTCGGACTGGAGTTGAAGTTCTTGTCTCCAATGCAATTAATAGTCCATCGTCGCAAATGAATCCCTTCATTGTATCGCGGTTTATGTATTTAAAGCACATGGCAAGGCGTTCAGAAATCTGCCTTGGAATCCATTGGTCAAGGCGGCTTGAAACTATTCCAGGCGTGTAGCTGGTTTCGGGAAGGTCTGTGCTTTCCTTGCCGTCTACAAAGTCGCGGATTCTCTGGGCCGGAGCCTTCTGTCCTTTTCCATTGTCTGCGGCAAGCTTTTCCAGATGGTCTCGCCACAAAAGTCCCGCAAGGGCAGGGCATCCAAGTTCCTTGGCCCGTTTTGCGTATTCGCCTGGAATGTCTTCTGGTCTTGTTTCAACTACAACGGCGGCATTGCTCCAGCGGCTGTTTCTTCCGCTTGCAGACATGCCGTTTACTACTATCTGGTCTGGTCCGCTCTGGCTTGGAACTACAAATCCACCTGGGCACATGCAGAAGCTGTAGACACCTCGGTCCTTCTGCTGGGTCGTAAACCTGTATTCGGCGGCTCCCAAAGAAGCGTCTGGTTTTCCGTGAAAGCGGATGGCATCTATGAGTGTGCGTGGATGCTCTGCGCGGACACCTACTGCAAAGGTTTTTGCTTCCAGAGATTCAGGTGAGATTTTTGCAATCATTTTGTAAATGTCTGGAGCACTGTGGCCGGTTGCAAGAACAACTGCATCACCGCGGAATTCTTTTGCTTCCTTTGTCTTTGTGTTTTCCGTTCTGATTCCAAGAACTGCATTTCCTTCTTTTATGAGGTCAATGCATTTTGTGTCAAAGTGAAATTCTCCGCCTTTGGAAATTATGAATTCCCTCATGGAATTAATGATAGCTGGAAGTCTGTCAGTTCCGATGTGGGGATGTGCATCCGTAAGGATTTTTTTGTCTGCTCCAAAGTTTGCAAAGATTTTAAGGACGCTTGAAATGTCGCCGCGTTTGTTGCTTCTTGTGTAAAGCTTTCCGTCGGAAAAAGTTCCAGCCCCACCCTCGCCAAAGCAGTAGTTGGAATTTCCGTCAACAGTTCCTTTTGTACTTATGGCAGCAATGTCGCGTTTTCTTGTGCTTGTGTCGCTTCCGCGTTCAACGATGACTGGCTTGATTCCGTATTCAAGAAGCTTGAAGGCACCAAAGAGGCCTGCAGGTCCCGAACCTACGATGATGACAGATTTCTTTCCATCCGCATTTTTCCATTCCGGGAGCTTTGTAAATTCTTCCCCTGGTTTTTCTCCGATGTAAACCTTGTAACGCATGAAAAGCTTTACGTTCTTATGGCGGGCATCGATGGATTTTTTTACGAATACAGTTTCAACTTCAGAGGGCTTAAATGAAATGGAATTCTTTTTGAGTTCGCTGAAAATTTTTGTCTTAATAAATTCTGAATCTTTTTCCTGGTCTGGACTGATCTGAATTGAAATCTCTTTAATCATGGGAAAAAGTATATCAGAAAGAAATTATTTAAGGTATTCCTTTACGGCTTCAAGATGCTTGAGTCCTGCTTGTCTTCCCATTTCGTAAACCCTGCGGAGTTCATTTGGATCATGTTCAGTTCTGCTGATTCCAACATCAACTTCAGGAGCGATTACATAGCAGTTGCCAAGTTTTTCCTGTTCAAAGACAAATTGTTTTTCCTCGTCGTACATGATGTGGCGGCGTGTCATAGCTTCAACAAGCTTTGGATATTTCCTTAGGATGAACTTCATCAGCATTGCAAATGAGGATGGTTTTTTTACATATTCCCTTGTGCGGGTAAGGATTACGATGTTCTTGTCATAGCCCATTTCCATGAACTGCTTTAATGGAATTGAACTTGTGATTCCGCCGTCAAGATATCTTTTGCCGTCGATTACAACTGGAGTTGAAACCAAGGGAAGGCTGGCGCTTGCCCTCATCCACAGAAGATCTTCTGTGTTGCCATATGGAATTTCGTGGACGATTGGTTTGCCAGATTCAAGGTCGGAAACCACAACATAAAACCTCAATGGATTTTCCGCGTAGGTTTTAACATCAAAAAGATCTAGCTTGAAGGGGATGTCCTCGTAGCAGAATTTTGCATCGTAAAGATCGCCGTTCCGTAAGAGGTTGCGGAAAGTTCCATAGTGGCTGTCGCGGCTGTAATTTGTATTGTACCTTATGGCTCTTCCAGGTTGTTTTGACTTATAGTTGCATCCAAAAGTTGCACCAGCGCTTACTCCGATAATGCCATCGAAGTCAATTCCGTTTTCCATAAAAACATCGGTGATGCCGCAGGTAAACATTCCGCGCATTGCACCGCCTTCAAGAATCATTCCTTTCATGGTTTCAATTATATCAACTGGCGCATTTAATATCAAAAAATTATTTGTTACTTAAGTCAATTTGTTTCATACTGTAAGTAACACACAAAAACAATTGGAGAATAGAATGGCATTTCTTGGAGAAGAAATTAAGAAACTCGGATTTGGCATGATGAGGCTTCCTCAGAAAGATGGAAAGATCGATGTTGAGGAAACAAAGAAGATGGTTGACCTTTACATGAAGGCTGGCTTTACATATTTTGACACTGCATTCTGTTATGGCGGAAGCGAAGATGCAACAAGGCAGGCTCTTGTTGAACGCTACCCACGCGAATCATTTCAGCTTGCAACAAAACTTTCTGCATGGCTCAACTGCAATTCAAAGGAAGATTGCTACAAGCAGTTTGAAACTTCATTGAAGCAGCTTGGAACGGATTATTTTGACTACTATCTTCTTCATAACCTTGGACCACAGCGCACACATTTTTATGAAGAATATGATTTGTGGAATTGGGCTTTTGAACAGAAGACCGCAGGCAAAATAAAGCATGTAGGTTTTTCTTTCCACGGCGGACCAGAAGAACTGGAAGATATCCTTACAAAGCATCCTGAAGCAGAATTCGTTCAGCTTCAGATAAACTATGCTGACTGGGAAAACAAGGACATTGCTTCCCGCAGGTGCTATGAGATCTGCCGCGCTCACGGTAAGCCTGTAATCGTCATGGAACCTGTAAAAGGCGGATTCCTTGCAACTCCACCAGAAAATGTCGTAAAGGTTTTCAAGGATGCAGAACCTGAAAATTCTGTTGCTTCCTGGGCAGTAAGATTCTGTGCTGATCTTGAAGGAATCATTACAGTCTTGAGCGGAATGAGCACACTGCAGCAGGTGGAAGACAACCTTTCATACATGAAGGACTTCAAGCATTTTGATGACGGGCAGAAAAAGGTAATTGAAAAAGCTCAGGAAGAGCTTCTTAAGGTTCCTCTTGTTCCTTGTACGGACTGCAACTACTGTACAAAGGTTTGTCCTGTTGATATTGGAATTCCTGGAACCTTCAAGTGCCTTAACCTGTACAAGCTTTTCAACAATGTGTCTTCTGCAAAGGTTCATCTTCAGTGGAATGTAGACAACCTTGGAAAGCAGCGTTCTGAAAAGTGCATCAAGTGCGGCAAATGCGAAATGGCTTGCCCTCAGCACATCGACATCAGGAACCAGCTTGCTACCGCCACTGAGCTGTTTAAGTAAGGCAGTTCAGAAAAATATTTTCTTTTAAGGCAGTAATGTTTTTTCATTGCTGCCTTTATTTTTTTTATAAACCTATTGACATAGTGGGAGAATAAAATTATAACTGTATAATACCTATTACTTAGATAGGAATATATTTACAAAGGAGGCATGAGATGGTTTTTTACTTTGAAAAGCTTGTTCGAGAAAATTTCCGCAATGGTGTCATGTGCCTCTGTTGTCGTCTCTGCTAGGCTGATTTTCTTCGGCCAATAAAGTCAATCACACAAAAAATCAGGATGCGGTTTTCCATGCATTGAGCGTAATTTTCCAGAACAAGGCTGACATCGACTGGCTGAGTTTTAAATGGGTAAGGAAAGCCACAAAATAATTTAAATCCTTTTTGGGAAATAAGAAAGGGGAAACAGAATTTTTAGAAATTCAGTTACTGAAAAGGATTCTTAAAACAGTCGGGTATGAAATAAAGATTTTGTCAGGAGCGTGGTATGAGTGTTAGTATTGAAACAAAATGTCTTCATCTGGAAGAAAAAATAGAAAATGCGGAAGGTGAATGTAAAAGCCTTCATTATGGGGCTGTAAGTTTTCCGATTTACCAGACAGCAACATATGCACATCCTGCGGTGGGACAGAGTACAGGGTTTGATTATTCCCGCCTGCAGAATCCAACAAGGGCACAGTTAGAAAAAATTGTTGCCCAGCTTGAAGGCGGTATCGATGCCTTTGCCTTGAGTACTGGAATGGCTGCCATTTCCCTTCTTTTTGAAATCTTTAAGCCTGGCGATCATCTTATAATCGATTCGGACCTTTATGGTGGTGCCATCCGTCTTTTTGATCATGTCACTGCAAAGAACGGCGTGGAATTTACCCGTGCCAACTGCAGCACGGATGATGTTGAATCACTTATAAAACCAAACACAAAGGCCGTTTACATTGAGACTCCCACAAATCCCATGATGAATGTTGCGGACATACAGGCTCTTGCGGAAATTACAAGACGCCATGGAATTCTTCTGATTGTAGACAATACATTCCTGTCGCCATATTTTCAGAATCCTTTGAACCTTGGTGCAGATGTTGTGATTCACAGCGGAACAAAATATCTTGCCGGTCACAACGATACCCTTGCAGGTTTCATAGTTACAAACAGATCTGACATTCAGGAAAAACTCAGATTCCTTATAAAGACAACTGGAGCTGGACTTGCGCCATTTGACTGCTGGCTTGTTCTTCGCGGAATTAAAACTTTAGCTGTAAGAATGGAGGCTGCTCAGAAAAATGCATCAAAGATTGTTGGATGGCTCCTGGAACAGAAAGCTATAACAAAAGTAATCTATCCTGGCCTTAAGGAACATCCGGGATATGAAATCATGAAAAAGCAGTCCCGAGGATTTGGTGCAATGGTAACCTTCAATGTGGTGGATGAAGCTCTTGCAAAAAAGATTCTTGGTTCGGTTAAGTTGATTCAGTATGCGGAAAGCCTTGGTGGTGTGGAAACATTAATTACCTATCCGACTACACAGACCCATGCAGATGTGCCGGAAGAACTTCGGCTTAAAAACGGAATTACACCTGCGACTTTGCGTCTATCTGTAGGAATTGAAAATGTGGATGACCTTATAGCAGATCTTGAACAGGCCTTTAACTAAGACTATGTCCGTAGAAAGTGTTGCTGCGCCGATTGAGCTTGTCGAAATCAAGCAGTCCAAACTAAACATGCGGTAGTTTCGACAGGCTCAACCACCGCATTCAGTATAGCAACACAATTTCCGAACGTAGCCTTAACTGAAAAGCCAGGAGGAAAGCATGAAATTTGATTTTGATGAAATTACAGATAGAAAAAATACAAACGCAATAAAATATGACCTTGCAAAAGCTCGCGGAAAACCTGAGGATGCACTGAGCCTTTGGGTTGCCGACATGGATTTTCCTACTGCACCCTGCATTCAGGAAGTGTTGTCTAAAAAGGCACTTCATGGAATATACGGTTATTCAAGACCTGACGAAAGATATTATTCTGCCATAAAGAAGTGGTTTAAAGACCGTCATGATTTCACTGTTGAAAGCGAATGGATTGTAAACACACCTGGCGTAGTTTTTGCCATTGCTACAGCAATCAAGGCATTCTCAAAGGAAGGTGAATCCGTTCTTGTACAGAAACCAGTCTATTATCCGTTTTTCAATACAATCAAAAACCTTGGAAGAAAAGTTGTAAACAATTCTCTGGTTTATGCTGACGGTCACTATGAAATCGATTTTGAAGATTTTGAAAATAAGATAATTTCGGAAGGGGTTAAGATTTTCATTTTGTGTTCTCCGCATAATCCTGGAGGCAGGGTTTGGAAAATAGAAGAGTTGAAAAAGATTTCGGAAATCTGCCTTAAGCATAAGGTCCTTGTTGTAAGCGATGAAATACATTCGGACATTGTCTTTGGAGATAGCCGTCATACGGTTTACGGCAACCTTTCAAAGGAAGCATTGAATAATTCCATAATCTGTACATCGCCAAGCAAAAGTTTCAATCTTGCTGGCCTTCAGTTTTCAAACATATTTGTTGCAAATCCGACATTGAGGAAATCGTTTCAGAAAGAAATTGATAAGACAGGTTATGACGAACCTTCTCTTATGGGAATCGTTGCGGCAACTGCTGCCTATACAGAAGGTGGAGAATGGTTTGACGAAGCAAAAAAATACATCTGGGACAATATTGTTTTTGTCCGCGATTACATAGAAAAAAACGTTCCGAAAATCAAGGTAGTGGTTCCTGAAGGTACATATCTTCTTTGGCTGGATTTTGGCAGCTTTGATTTGACTGATGAAGAAATCAACCGTCGCATCTTGCAGGAAGCAAAAGTATGGCTTGATAATGGAACAATGTTCGGTGCTGAAGGAGAAAAGTTCCAGAGAATAAACTGCGCTACACCAAGAAAAATATTGAAAACAGCATTGGAGAGGATCTGCTCGGAATTCAAACAGTAAGGTCCGTATCAAAACAGAAATCCCCAAGGCATTTTGCATGTCTCGGGGATTTTTTTCATCATTCTGAATTTGTTTCAGGATCTGTTTGGTTTCATCAGTTCATTAAGCCTTAGCTTTTTCAGCTCTGTTTCTGATGATCTGGTATGCGATGAGGGATCCCATGACGATGAAACCGATTCCGTCAGTTGTGAATCCAGGCATTACACAGCAGAAACCTGCGGCTGCAAACAATATCCTTTCTACAATTGATTCTCTTCTGCAGACATAGCCTTCAAGAGCAGCACTTATGCCGAACATACCGATGATTGCAGACATGCTGATTGAAAGAACGCCCATAAAATCTGTGTTGATCATGAGCATCGCAGGATTGAATACAAAAATGTACGGAATGATGAAGGCACCGATGGCAAGCTTTGTTGCGTTCAAGGCCGTCTTCATTGGCTTTCCCTTTGCGATGGCGGCACCTGCAAGAGCTGCAAGGGCAACTGGAGGTGTAACGTCTGCTATGATGCCAAAGTAGAATGCAAACATGTGGGCTGCGATTGGTTCGTATCCAAGCTGGATGATTGCACCTGCAGTAATTGTTGACGTGATGAGGTAGTTTGCAGTTGTCGGTGCTCCCATGCCCAGGATGATCGAAGAAACCATTGTAAGCAAAAGAGTGATGATTGCAATTCCCTGGGAAATGGAGATGAGTCCTGCGCCAAATTTAAGTCCGATTCCAGTAAGGGTAACAACACCGATGATGATTCCTGCCATGGCACAGGCAATTGCAACGCTGATGATGTTTCTTGCTGCGGCACACATTACTTCAACAATATCGTTGGCGTTGAAGGTAGGCTTGCGACCCTGTGCCACGTCAACGAAGGAAGTGATTAGTCCAATGGCAAGACAGGAAGCGATTCCCATGAAGGCAGCGTATACGGCTGTTCGTCCCATGCAAAGGAAAACAACGATTACAGCAAGAGGAAGAATCATGTAGCCTTTACGGAGAAACAATGGAAGGAACTTTGGAAGCTGTTCGCGAGGAAGTCCCTTGAGCCCAAGCTTGTGTGCTTCAAGATGTACTGTGATGAAGATTCCTGTAAAGTAAAGGAGTGCTGGAATGATTGCGGCCTTAACGATCTTGATGTAAGGCATGCCAAGGCTTTCTGCCATGAGGAATGCTGCGGCACCCATGATTGGAGGCATAAGCTGTCCTCCAGTTGATGCTGCGGCTTCTACGGCTCCTGCAAATTCACTCTTGTAACCAAGTTTCTTCATCATTGGAATAGTAAAGCTTCCGCTTCCTACTGTGTTTGAAACTGAAGATCCGCTTACTGTTCCAAGAAGGGCGCTTGTAAGAACCGCAACCTTTGCAGGACCTCCAGAGGCACCACCGGCAATTGCATTACATATGTCGATGAAGAACTGTCCGATTCCTGTTTTTTCAAGAAGTGCACCAAAGAGGATAAAAAGGAAGATAAAAGTAGAACATGCTCCTATTGGAACACCCATGATTCCTTCCGTGTTGTAGAAAAGATGTGCCGCAACTCGTTTGATTGTGTAACCGCGGTGGTTAAGGAATCCTGGCATGTAGCGTCCGAAGAGTGCATATAAAATAAAGCAGCTGGCGATTATGAGGATTGGAAGTCCTACGATGCGACGGCAGCTTTCTGCAAGTACAAGAATTCCAACGCAGGCAACAAAGATGTCAAGGAATGTAAAGGCACCTGTACGGCGTGCAAGCTCCTGGAAATTTACCACGATGTAGAACCAGCATGCAGCCCCTATCAATGCAAGGACGATATCGTACCAAGGAAGATGGTTGCGGGAAAGTTTCTTTGTTGCAGGGAAAAGAAGGAATGCAAGCATCTGTACAAAAGCAAGGTGGGTAGCGCGGAGAACCTGTGCCGTTACCATGCCTGAAAGACTTGAGTATAACTGGAAAATAACAAAAGCGATGGAAACAATGACTGTGATGTACTGTCTCCAACAGGTGTGCTCTCGATATGCCTGCTCGCGATCCAGATTCTTCATCATTTCCTTAAGTTCTGTCTCGTTGGAAGTAGGACCCAGGCTTTCCATCTGATTTTCAAACTGATCGTCTGTCTGGTTGTTTTTTTCTTTGTTGTTCAAATTGGCCTCCTTGTAATTGTACACAGAAATATTTTGTCATCTAACTATTTGGTGATGACGACGCAGCAATTCGATTGCTGGAATTTTTATACATTCAAAAACAAGACTTGTCTTTGGAGTAAAAAAATCTTTCAGAAAATATTCATTATTGGCGACTGTAACGGAATGTTCAGCAATTACACCGACTGAAAGAAGAAAGCTTGTTCCAACTTTCCTTTCGTATTCCATGGTATAGGTTTCGTCTGCCTGATAAAAAACTGCACCTGGAGTTTCTTCTATTTCAGGCATACCTGCACCGTAGCTTACAAAATCGGTCCTGTACAGAATCAGGTTCTTGCCTTCTGCCCTGTAGTAGTCATGGACTCTGCCTTTGTTTACCGAATGGGTGTAGGAAACGACAAAGCCTTGGGCTCCATCTATAAAATAAATTTTTTCTGAAGGATTCTTTCTGTTTGAAATTGAAAGAACAGGAAAAAGAGGAATGATGAAAACAAACGCCACTGCTAAAAAGAAAATGACTGAAATCAAAAATGCCTTTGTCTTCATTGCTGTAAATAATTAGGAATCAGAAGAAAAGTTTCCTCTTTCTTCCAATTCCTAATTCTTAATTCCTAATTCCTGATTATTTAACGAGTCCGATTTCTTCGAAGTACTTCTTTGCGCCTGGGTGGAATGGAACAGAGCATCCTGTAACTGCCTTTGCAGCTGTAACTTCCTTTCCCTTTGCGTGTGCGTTTCCAAGTTCTTCAAGGTTTTCAAAGAGAACCTTTGTCATCTTATAGACTGTGTCTTCATCAAGGTTTGCGTTGACTGCGATTGTGCACTTGATTGAAAGTGCTTCTGTATCTTCATCAGTTCCCTTGTATGTTCCGCCAGGAATTGTAGTCTTTGTGTAGAATCCATACTTTGCGCAGATTGCATCAGCTTCTGCACCGTTTACAGGAATGAGGACAAGACCGTTTGTGAATGCAAGTTCCTGAAGAGCTGCGTTTGGAACACCTGCTGTGATGAAACATGCATCCAAAGTTCCGTTCTGGAGTCCTTCACCTGATTCCTTGAAAGAAAGGTTTGACTTCTTGATGTCGTCGAATGAAAGTCCGTAGCCTTCGAGAATCTGCTTTGCGTTGAATTCAACACCAGAACCTGCATCTCCTACTGAAACGCGCTTTCCCTTAAGGTCGTAGATTGTCTTGATTCCGCTTGATTTTGAAGCTGCAATCTGAACAACTTCTGGATACATTGTTCCAAGGGTTGCGAGGTTTGGAAGTGCCTTGCCTGCGAACATGTCTGTTCCGTTGTATGCGTAATCCATAACATCGTTCTGAACTGTAGCGAACTCTGCATCTCCTGCGCTGATGAGGCGGAGGTTTTCTGCTGAAGCACCTGTTGACTGTGCTGTAACGTTCATTCCTTCAATCTTTGTGTTCCAGATGTTTGCGATTGCACCACCGAATGGGTAGTAAGTTCCAGAAGTTCCACCTGTTGCAAGGATGAAGTTCTTCTTTGATGCTGCCTTAGAACAGCCTGCAAGTGCAAATGCTGCCGAAACAGCAAGTACGATAGCTGCGATTTTCTTCATTATTTAGCTCCTTTTGAGTTTGTTTCTACTATATTACACCGATTTTTTTAATGTTTTCAATTAGTGACTTCCTATAAATACAATGGGTCTGTCCCCGTTGTTCAAGAATTGCCTGAGCAATTCTTGGGGCGAAAGTTAAGTCAGTAATCGGCATCTAGGAAATCAATGCTTTCGCCCGGGGTCTGTCCCCATTGAAATATAAACCTATGTTAAGGGTAGGAAATATTCGGTTTTTTTTAGTATATTTAAGGCAATGAAATATAATTTTGACATTGTTCCCGACAGAAGAAAAACCAATTCCATAAAATGGGATGTCGCAGAAAATGAAATTCCCCTTTGGGTTGCCGACATGGATTTTGACACGGCACCTGAAATTAAATCCGCAATTCTTGAAAGGGCAGATCTTGGAGCCCTGGGCTATGCAGATATAAATGATGAATGGCGCAATGCCTACATCGGCTGGTGGAAAAAACGCTATGACTTTGAAATCAAAAAGGAATGGCTGATTTTTTCTACAGGCGTTGTTCCTGCAGTTTCAAGTTCCGTTCGAAAACTTACGACACCAGGAGAAAATGTCCTTCTCTTGACGCCAACTTACAACATCTTCTTCAATTCAATCGTAAACAACGGAAGGAATCCTGTTCAGTGCCAGTTGAAGTATGACGGTGAAAATTACGAAATCGATTTTAAAGATCTGGAAGATAAACTCAGCGACAGACAGACATCCATGATGATTTTGTGCAATCCGCAGAATCCTGTTGGAAAAATCTGGCCAAAGGAAACTCTTGCCAAAATCGGCGAGCTTTGTGCCAAGTATAATGTGGTAGTTTTTAGCGATGAAATCCACTGTGACATAACGGAACCTGAAAAGCACTATGTTCCTTTTGCAAGCGTAAACGAAACCTGCAGGAACAATTGCGTAATGGCTGTGGCTCCAACAAAAACCTTCAATATTGCGGGGCTTTCAACTTCTGCCGTTGTTGTTCCAAATGAAAACCTCAGGCATAAAGTATGGCGTCAGCTGAACACCGATGAATGCGGCGAGCCAAATGCGTTTGCCGTTCAGTCTGCGGTTGCAGCATATACGAAAAGTGAACCTTGGCTTGAAGAACTCAGAGACTATGTGTGGGAAAACAGAAGGCTTGCAGAAGATTTCATAAAAAAAGAAATTCCAGAGCTGAAGGCCATAAAATCCGATGCAACCTACCTCATGTGGGTAGATGTTTCAGCAAGTGGAATGAATGGCAGTGACTTCAGTGAAAAACTCCGTGCAAAGACAGGTTTGTTCATCAATGACGGAACCCATTACGGAAAAGGTGGAGAAAATTTTGTTAGAATAAACCTTGCAACTTCACGAGCTATTGTTCAGGATGCCCTTGCAAGGTTAAAATCCTTTGTAAAAGGATGAGCGGAATTCATTTTGGGAAAAGAATATGGAAATCAAGAATAAATCATTCACTCAGGAAAGAGCACTGTTTGATGCAAAGGGAGTAAAGGTTTCAGATTCAACCTTTGACGGTCCTGGAGAATCACCCCTCAAGCAGTCCAAAGATTCAGAAGTAAAAAATGTTTCCTTTAAATACAAATATCCTCTCTGGTATTCAAGCAATGTCCGCGTAGAAGACACCCGCTTTTACGAGCTTGGAAAATCCGGCATCTGGTATACCAATGACATTTCCATGAAGAATGTTCAGATTGATGCTCCAAAAGAATTCAGGCGCTGTAAGAATGTAAAGCTTGAGAATGTTGAATTTCTGAACGCCCAGGAAACCTTGTGGACTTGTGATGGAATTGAGCTTAAGAATGTAACTGCAAAGGGCGATTATTTTGCCATGAATTCAAGCAACATGAAGTGTGAAAATTTCAATCTTGAGGGCAATTACTTTTTTGATGGCGGAAAAAACATAGAAGTCCGCAATTCAAAGCTTGTAAGCAAGGATTCCTTCTGGAACTGCGAGAATGTCGTTGTCTATGATTCCATAATCATCGGTGAATACATCGGATGGAATTCTAAGAACCTTACTTTTGTAAACTGCCAGATTGAAAGCAACCAGGGATTCTGTTACATAGACGGACTTAAGCTTGTAAACTGCACATTCAACAAGACCGACCTTAGCTTTGAATACTGCACCAACATCGATGCGGAAGTTAAGGGAAAAATCGACAGCGTAAAGAATCCTTGTGGCGGAAGAATCAAATGCGACGAAATCGGTCAGCTGATTTTGGATGCAACTAAGGTCGATGTGAACGCAACTGAAATCATCTGTCCAAAAATTGGCCAGCGCATTGAAGGTATTAGCGACCCTTGGGTAGACTGATTTGTGCTGTAAGAATTGCTCTTCACGCTTGTGTCGGGCTTCATTCAATGGATAAAATATATGGGCATCTCTAAAAATACATTTTAGCGATGCCTGCCGATATATATCAACATAAAATAAACCAACAGGTAAAGGGAAAACATTATGGAAAAGATTACTTACAAGACAATCGGAACATGTGCAAAGACAATCACATTTGAAAGGGATGAGGAAAACAGAATCCACAACATCAGCTTTGAGGGTGGATGCAACGGAAATCTAAAGGCTGTTTCTAAACTTTGCGAAGGTATGAAAGCAGAAGAAATCTCTGCAAAACTTGCAGGAAATCTTTGCGGGGCAAAAAATACAAGCTGTGCAGACCAGCTTGCAAAGGCTGTGATGGGAGCATAGTAGAATTTCCGCCGCATTGAGAATAATAGGTTTTTCTTCTATAATAATTACATGTACGAATATGAAATCGAAGGTGGTTTTCCGATAAAGGGAACCATCAAGGCAAGCGGAAACAAGAATGCAGCTCTTCCTTGTATTGCCGCTGCTTTGCTTACTGATCAAAGCGTAATTTTAAGGAATGTTCCTGAAATTGAAGATACAGGTGTGATGCTCAAGATTCTTGAGGCATTCGGTGCAAAGGTTGAAAAACTGGAGGCCAATGCATGGAAGATAGATGCTGTCAATATTACACGCAGTGATATTCCTGCGGAACTCAGCAAGAAGATCCGTGCATCGATTCTTTTTGCAGGTCCTCTTGTTGCCCGTACGGGTAAAGCAATCATGCCTCCTCCTGGTGGTGATGTTATCGGTCGTCGTCGTCTGGATACGCACTTTCTTGCTTTGGAAGAACTGGGAGCACGTGTTTCAGCTGACCGTAAATTTGAATTCACTTCAAACAAGCTTAAGGGGGCTGAAATCTTCCTTGATGAGACTTCAGTAACTGCAACTGAAAATGCCGTCATGGCAGCGGTTCTTGCTGAAGGTCATACGGAAATCACCAATGCTGCAAGTGAACCTCATGTTCAGGATCTTTGCAACATGCTCAATCAGATGGGAGCAAAGATTTCTGGGGTTGGATCAAACATCCTTCAGATTGAAGGCGTTGGAAAGCTTGGCGGATGTGACTTTACGATTGGACCTGACTTCATGGAAATCGGTTCCTACATAGGTCTTGCAGCCGCAACTCACGGTTCAATCACAATTACTGGCGTAAAGGAAAAGGATATGAGGCCTTTGCGCATAGCATACAGCAAGCTTGGAATCAGATGGGACATTGAAGGAGATACACTTACAGTCTCAGAAAACCAGGATCTCAAGGTCAACACGGATCTCGGTGGAATGATTCCAAAAATCGATGACAGTCCGTGGCCAGGATTCCCGCCTGATTTGACTTCCATAATGACGGTCATTGCAACTCAGGTTGAAGGAACCGTTTTGATTTTTGAAAAGATGTTTGAAAGCCGAATGTTCTTTGTGGACAAGCTCATAAGCATGGGTGCAAGAATCACTCTCTGTGATCCTCATCGAGCAGTCGTTACGGGACCAAGTTCTCTCCACGGAGACCATCTTGTTTCTCCCGATGTTCGTGCAGGTATGGCAATGGTTATTGCAGCCATGGCAGCCCGTGGAACAAGCCGCATTAGCAACGTCTATCAGATTGAGCGTGGCTACGAGCATCTGGTAGAGAGATTGCAATCTCTTGGAGGTCATATAAAACGCGTGAACGTTGACTAGGCAACCTGCGAGTTTTCGTCAGAAAACTCGGTAGCGTGCATCGCACGCGTCGTGGTCATATAAAACGGGTCAATGTTGATTAAAAGATTTATGTGAAAATTGAATTTTCGGTATATAATATGAGGGATTGCTTTTTGCAGTCCCTTTTTTTTAGCGAGGTTTAAATATGAGATGGACAAGACATTTTTTTACACCAGCAAAGCCACTTGGTGAAGATGGAATGAGAGTTTCGGGCAGCCCAGAGCATGTTGCCCTTTCAAAGAATACAGCCGCAGAAGGCATCGTGCTTCTCAAGAACGAGAAGAATCTGCTTCCGCTGAAGGATAGAAAATTCGTTCTCCTTGGAAAAGCAAGCGAAGAATATGTCAAAGGAGGCGGTGGCAGCGGAGACGTTTACTGCGCATACTGCACAAGCCTTTATGATGCCTTCAAGAAAAAATGTGGTGCAGACCTTTATGACGGACTTCATAATTTCTATCAGGATCACCTTAAACCATTGCGTGCCATTGGTCGTGAACCAGGCATGACACCTGAGGCAGTTCTTTCTGATGCACAGGTAAAGGAGGCTGCAAATTTCGCAGACACTGCAATCGTCACCATCAACAGATATTCTGGCGAAGGCTGGGATCGTGCCTGCAACATTCCTGGTAAAGAACTTCATATGGAAAATGTTGAGCCTGATG
Organism: Treponema sp.; assembly: GCF_045641405.1. Classification (GTDB taxonomy): domain Bacteria; phylum Spirochaetota; class Spirochaetia; order Treponematales; family Treponemataceae; genus Treponema_D. Next base: position 21,870 of record NZ_JAZUGX010000039.1, on the reverse strand, counting down.
TATGGGGAGGTGAGGACGGATTCCGTGCCATGTCAAAGGAAATTTTCCCAAAGGGGGATTTCTATCTTACTGCAGATGAAGAAGCCCTGGTTGCTCAGGCAGAGAAAAATTTTGCAAATGTCATCGTCCTTCTCAATGTAGGCGGAATCGTTGACACAAGCTGGTTTGCCGACAACAAAAAAATTTCCTCTGTTCTTTTCATTGGACAGGGCGGAATGGAAGGAGCCGTTGCAGCAGCGGAAATCGTCCTTGGTGAAAAATGTCCAAGCGGAAAACTTGTAGACACCTTTGCAAAGCGTCTTGAAGATTATCCTTCAACAGAAACATTCCACGAAAAGGCAGACGCCGTTGAATACATCGAGGACATCTTTGTCGGCTACAGGTATTTTGAGACAATTCCAGGAAAGAAGGACTGCGTTGTATATCCATTTGGCTATGGTCTTTCATATACAACTTTTGACATCGTCCTTGCTGGTCAGAATGATGCGGACGACAGGATCGTATTCACATTCCGCGTAAAGAATACTGGTGGCGTTGCGGGAAAGGAAGTTGTTCAGCTTTACTGTGGACAGCCTGAAGGCAAGCTTACAAAGGCAAGCAAAGTCCTTGTTGGATTTGCAAAGACAAAGGAACTCAAGGCTGGTGAATCCTGCTTTGTGACTATTGATGTTGCAAAGAAGGATATGGCCTCCTATGACGATGAAGGAGCCGTAACAAAGTCCGCATGGATTCTTGAGAAGGGGGAATACAAATTCTTCTACGGAAATTCAATCCGCAGCGTAAAGGAAACGGAAATTCCTTTTGTTGTCACGGAGACAAAGGTAACGGAGCAGCTTACGGAACAGCTTAAGCCGCGCAAGCTTACAAAACGCCTTCTTGCAGACGGAACATACAAGGCTTTGGAAACTTCTGATTATGAAAAAATTGAACGTACGGAAGTATTCAATCATCCAGAAGTTCTGGAAGGTGACATTCCAAGCGTTCGTGCAAAGCCTCACGGAAGTCTTGTCAAGCGTCTTAAGAATCCTACCAAGCATCTTGCTGACGTCGCCGACGGGAAAATTCCCATGGAAGAATTCATGGACCAGCTTTCAAAGGAAGATCTCGTTTGGCTTCTTGGCGGTCAGAGCAATACCGGCATTGCAAATACATTCGGCATCGGAAACAACTTTGACTATGACATTCCAAATGTAATGACAGCAGATGGTCCAGCCGGAATCCGCATCATGCCTTTCATCGAGCAGTACACCACAGCATGGCCATGCGCAACAATCCTTGCATGCACATGGAACGAAGAAGCCGTTGAAAAGATTGGACAGGCAGTTGCAAAGGAAGTAAAGGAAAACAACTGTGGAGTTTATCTTGCACCAGGAATGAACATTCACCGCAGTCCTCTTTGTGGACGCAATTTTGAATATTACAGTGAAGATCCTCTTGTGGCAGGTCATATGGCAAGCGCGGCAGTAAAGGGCATTCAGTCCCAGGGAATTGCCGCGACACCAAAGCATTTTGCATTCAACAACAAGGAGACAAACCGCAAGCACAGCGATTCCATTGTTTCTGAAAGAGCAGCACGCGAAATCTACCTTAAATCTTTTGAATACATGATTAAAAACTCTGACCCATGGTCAATCATGAGCAGCTACAACGGAGTCAACGGCTGGCACACAAGCGAGAATAAAGATCTCCTTACAAACATTCTTCGCAAGGAATGGGGATACAAGGGTGTTGTAATGACTGACTGGTGGACACGCGCGGAACAGTGGCGTGAAATCAAGGCAGGCAATGACCTTAAGATGGCATGCGGTTATCCAGATCAGGTTCTTGCAGTCCTTGATGACGGAAGAGTAACAATGGAAGAAGTCAAGACAAGCGCAAGACGCATTCTTGAATTGATTCTTAAACTTGAATAGAAACAAATGATACAAAAAGCAACAGGAGTAAAATAATGAATCCCGTATATGAAAAATTGACAGCCTGCTATGAAAGCATCAAAAATAAAATTCCCTTTAAGCCAAAGGTTGCCTTGATTCTTGGCAGTGGCCTTGGTGATTATGCTGATGGATTTAAGGTTGAAGGTGAAATCGACTATCACGATATAGAAGGTTTCCCTGTTTCAACTGTGGCAGGACATAAGGGACGCTTTGTATTCTGCCATGTGGGCGAAGTTCCTGTTGTAATCATGCAGGGACGCGTTCACTATTACGAAGGCTATGCCATGAGCGATGTTGTACTTCCTTCCCGTCTCATGAAAATGATGGGTGCTGAAATCCTTTTCCTTACAAATGCTGCGGGTGGGGTCAACTTGAGCTATAAACCTGGAACACTAATGCTTCTTAATGATCATATTTCCGCCTTTGTTCCTTCTCCTCTTATTGGTGAAAACATTGAGGAACTTGGAACAAGATTTCCAGACATGACTACAGTCTATACCGAAGAGCTTCGTGATAAGATAAAGAAGGCTGCAAGAAAGCTTGATGTTGATCTAAAGGAAGGTGTTTATCTTCAGTTTACAGGTCCTGCCTATGAAACTCCTGCTGAAATCAGGATGGCAAGAACTCTTGGTGCAGATGCTGTGGGTATGAGCACTGCCGTGGAAGCTATTGTTGCCCGTCATATGGGAATGAAAATTTGTGGAATTTCCTGCATAACAAATATGGCTGCAGGAATTACAAACCAACCATTGAATCATGAAGAAGTAAAAGAAGTTGCCGCCCGTGTTTCAGCCCAGTTCAAGGCTTTGGTAACGGAATCGATTATTTCAATGTGAATATAGATAAAAGACTTGGAATGCATTAGAGTTTTCTTCGGAGTGAATTTATGAAGATATTTAGAAACTTGTTTTTTACAGTCGCTGCATTTTTTATTTTCTCGTGTTCCCAGCTGAATCTTAAGAATCCAGTTGGAGCAGTTCAGGTATCTCTTCCATCATCATCGAGAAAGATTGTTGAGGATGGACAGACGGTCAACAGTTTTGAAAACATAAATTATATAATTTCTCTTTATTCATCTTCTGGAGCTTTCATTGATTCCAAGTCTGCAACTGAAGGTTCATCCGTAACTTTTTCTGAGCTGCAGGAAGGCTCTTATGTGGTAAAAGGGATCTGCTATGCTGGGGGAGATGGAATTGCCGCAGGTTCTGCCAGTGCCGAAGTAAAGGGCGGTGAGGTCATTCCTGTAAATCTTGTGCTGTCATATAACCGCCCTGATAAAATAGATGTAAATCGAAGTTCAATCAGATATACAGGAAAAACTGAATTTTCCAATGAAGATGAAATGATGTCTTATGTAAACGGCAACTTTAAGAATTTCCTTTCTGCAGAAGTTGTCTTTACCAACGGATGGACTGAAACAGTAACGGACAGCAGTAAATTTTCGGCAGAAAGAACTCAGACTCAGGACGTTCAGACACGTGGAGAATCAATGGCTGTTGGTGGTTCAGGCGCCCCCCAGGATGTAATAGTATCTGGTGAAAGAACTCTGTATCAGTTTAAAGTCACCTGCACTCTGTCTGAATCTAAGAAATATAGAAACAACTGTAAATCTTTATGTTGTTAAAAATCAGCAGATTGAAGAACCTGTTGTTCCTGATTTAACTGTTGGGCTTTCAAAAGAAAATCCGTGTTTAACACCTGATGATTTTACCATTGCAATAGTAAACGTTCCTGAAAATGGAACCATATATCTTAAAGGTGATTATAACTCCGATAATCAGACTTATGATTTGGAATTTAAAAGAGCACTTCCAATAACAAAGAATATCACAATTAAATCGGTGGTAGATAATCTTAGGGTAATCAGAGGTGATAAAGAAGCATATTTATTAATCAGTTCAGGAATTACACTAAACATTAATGAATCTTCTTCTGATAAAAAAATTGTTTTCACAGACAGTGTTAATGATTGCATATTGAATTATATGTATGGATTAGAAGGAAATATTGTTGTCTATAATGCTGTGTTTACAAATATTTCCTGTGGTGCAATTCTTGCTAACGACGTAAAATTGACAGGATGTGCTTTTAGTAGTATTTCCTCAACATATGGTGCTATCCATGTCATGTCTGAAAGAACAGCTACCATTGAAAGTTGTACATTCTCTGGAAATGAAAGTACCCAGAACAGCGGATATGGTGACATTTACCTAGCAAAGGGATCTGAGGATACGAATCTTACACTGAGCGGAACTGTTACAACAGATATTGGAATTTATGTTGCAAATGAATCTTGTGGTGATCCGGAAATTAATGTTGATGGAATTGAACTTTCTTCTAATAAATTAAACATCAAATTGAGTTCTTGGCCAGAAGCAGAGTCAATCACTTTGTTTGTAAAAAACAATGGAACATTTACATCGGTTGGCGATATGGATTCAAAGTATACTTTTGTTGTTTTCCCTGACAGTATTTCAACAATGCCAACTAAGGATGGAAATGGTCAATATATGACTTCTTTAGATGGAACATACAAAGAATATATGGTTATAAAATATTGATAAATACTAAAGGTCCATGAGGTCGAACCATAGTTTCCTGTCCCTACAGTCATCCACACTTGGTTTCTTAAACACAAAACAGAAAAACCGTCAGGTTTTTCAAATCCGCGTGACAAAACCGTGAGTGCCGTAGGCGCGAACAAATCCGTTGGCTAAAAAACAACAGACTTCTTAAATGGGATCATAGGGGTCTGTCCCCATGGTCATAAATTGAATTTATTCTCAAAAAGCATTATTCTATTCCTACTATTTTAAATTCATTCAAAACAGAAGGTGATTTTATGGCAGTTGATGAAAAATTGCAGACAGTACGCCACAGCTGTGCCCACGTAATGGCAGAAGCTGTACTCAGGCTTTTCCCTGGAACAAAGATCGCTATCGGTCCTGCTATCGATAACGGATTCTACTATGACTTTGATTTTCCAACGGACACTAAATTCACCGAAGCTGATTTTCCTGCAGTAGAAAAGGAAATGCGCAAGATCCTTGCAGGCAACCACGAATTTGTACGCAAGGAAGTTTCAAAGGCAGATGCACTTGAACTTTTCAAGGATCAGCCATACAAGATTGAACTCATCAATGATCTTCCTGATGGCGAGGCAATTTCAACATACGAACAGGACGGCTACCTTGACCTTTGCCGCGGTCCACACGTTGAAAGCACAAAGGAAATCAACCAGCAGGCTTTCAAGCTCATGTCTGTTGCAGGTGCATACTGGCGTGGAGACAACACAAAGACAATGCTCACACGCGTTTACGCAGTTTGTTTCTACAAGCCAAATGATCTCAAGGACTACCTCACAATGCTTGAGGAAGCAGAAAAGCGCGACCACAGAAAGCTTGGTACAGCCCTCGACCTCTTCCACCTTGAACCGGAAGATCCAGGCCAGGTATTCTGGCATCCAAACGGATGGTCAATGTATGTAACACTTCAGGACTACATGCGCGAAAAGATCGTAAAGGACGGCTACCTTGAAGTAAATACTCCTGCAGTTATGCCAAAGGTTCTCTGGGAAAAATCAGGTCACTGGTCACACTACCAGAAGAACATGTTCACGACTGAATCAGAAAAGAAGCAGTTTGCAATCAAGCCTATGAACTGTCCTGGCCATCTTGAAATCTTCAACAGCCGCTCACGTTCATACAAAGATCTTCCAATGCGCATCGCAGAATTCGGACACTGTGTTCGCAACGAACCAAGCGGAACACTCCACGGAATCATGCGCGTGCGTGGATTCGTTCAGGATGATGCACATATCATCTGTACGGAAGAACAGATTGAAAGCGAAGTAACAAAGTTCTGCAAGCTTTTGCTTGATGTATACAAGGACTTTGGATTCGACAAGAACCTTCTTGTTAAGCTTTCTACAATGCCAGAAGACCATGTTGGTACAATTGAAACATGGCAGCAGGCGGAAGCAAAACTTGCAGCAGCATGTAAGGCAAGCGGAATGGATTATGAAATCCAGCCTGGTGAAGGTGCCTTCTACGGTCCAAAGCTTGAATTCACATTGATCGATGCCCTCGGCCGCCAGTGGCAGTGCGGTACAATCCAGCTTGACTACCAGCTTCCTTCAGCAGAAAGATTGAACGCACAGTACATCGGTGCCGACAACCAGAAGCACCATCCGGTAATGCTCCACCGTGCAGTTCTCGGTTCCCTTGAACGCTTCATGGGTATCCTTATTGAAAACTATGCAGGTGTATTCCCAGCATGGCTCTGTTTTGAACAGGTTGCAGTTGTTCCGGTAAGCCCAGACTTCAACGACTATGCACAGAAGGTTTATGAAGAACTTAAGGCAGCTGGAATCAAGGTAAACGCATATCTTGAAGACGAGAACATGAAGAACAAGATCAAGGATATTTCTGTTGCACACCGCACACCATACATCCTTGTTGTAGGCGAAAAGGAAAAGGCAGAAAACACAGTTACATGCCGCTTCCGCTTCAGCTCAAAGATTCCACAGAGAACATTTGCTCTTGGGGAATTCAAGGACTATGTTCTTGACAAGATTAGAAGCCACTACAATGGAATATAATTGCATTGTTGATTGGCTGAAATAAAAAAGGGGATGTCCCCAAAGTATGCAGCGTAGCGCTCATTGAGCTTGTCGAAATGACAGCTACGCTATTAGTGGTGGTTTCGACTAGCTCAACCACCGTAAATCATACTTGTTGGGCATCCCCTTTTTTTTAACGCTGTAACTTTTAGTCGGTGATTACATATCCATTCTCATCAATTCTTTTCCAGTCAGGGGAACTGAGAGACCTTACTTTGATGTGGTTAAGTAAATCCTCATCGCATGTATCATCTGTAAAAATAATTTGCATATCGTTACTAATTGCCTCATCAAAGAAGTTTGAATCAAAAGTAATATTTAGGTCAGCAGTTGTTTCTGTTTCAGAGCCAAGAATGAAGTAGCTGGCGGCGAATATTTCAACTTTATTGTCTATAGACCTAAAGTTTCCAGTTAAGTAGACAGGAACTGTATCGATGGAATTAATGTATATGTCACGGCTGTAGTAATCAGTACCGCAGATGTTTTCTTTACCTTCTTCAGAGCCAAAAATAATGTCTGATAATTGCATAAAATACCCATCTTTATGTTCTGATACATTTATGTATATTGCACCACCATCTTTATTTGCACTGCAGTTATTGAAGATTACAGGATTTTCTAAAGTTTCTCCGGTAACATACAACTGACCACCAACTGCATTGATTGCACCGCCATTAGATTTTGTTGCCTTGCAGTTTGTGAAAGTAACACCTCCGTTTATGCTGCATACACCTTGTGCTACGTAGACGGCACCACCTGCATCTTTATTAGTACAAGTGAAATTCTCGAAATCTACATTGTCTATTACTGTCAGTTCCGCATCGGAGTCGTTTACATTGAAAATTGAATTAGGCATTTCACCTGTGAAAGTAATGTTTGCATCCTTTGTTCCTGCAACAATAAGAACTCCATTTTTAATGAAAAATAGATCTCCGCTTGTACAGTTGGTGTTAATTGTAGTGTCAGCTGATGCAGTAAGGAGAACCTTATGTCCGAATTTAATGATTATTTGACTTGTTGCATCATATGTTCCTGAAAGTGAACATACGATTGATTGGCTTTCTCCCAGAGTATTTATCGTATCTGCAAGTTCATCCCAGGTTGTGCAGGCAACGGTTTCTGCTCCTTCAAATTTCTTTATGTAATCCGGAACGTTCTCCTCCTGCTTAGGTTCGGTTGGAGGAATATTTTCATGCGTCAGTTGAAGATAGAGTGTAACAGATGATCTTTCTCCAGCTTTTACTTCCGCAGTTTTTTCTGCATGTGCGTAAAGAATATCTCTGTTATCTATTCTCAAAAAACAATTGCAACGAACGATGTAGTGTCCTTCAATGATGTTCTCAAAGGTAACTGTATCCCCAGAATTTCCACCTTTTCTATCTATTTCCATATTGTTTTGATCATAGATAGAAATGATATAAGCAAGATTCTGTGAGGTATGAGCTGTGGGTTCTCTTGTCTGTGATTCGTTATAAGGTAACTGGAAGGCAATGGAACCACGGTTGCTTTCCAGATTAAGTCCGTTGCATGAGAAAAATATAAAAGCTATGAATGCGATAACAAAAAGGCGTAGTGTCTTCATGAAAAACTTCCCTGTCATAATTTATGTTATGCATAAATTATAATGCGGTTTATGAAAAAATCTTGAAAAAGGAAATACCTCGGTTGTAATTTTCATGCTATACTTTATGTATGAAAGTTATATCGGCTTTGGCTGCAGTTATTTTTTCCATTCTGTTTTTCTCCTGTAATTCGTGTCCTGAAAAAGACTGTCTTAAAATCTACAACCGACAGATAGAAAGACAGCATGTTCATCCTCATCCTGATGTTGCAAAAAATACCTTTGATACCAAATGGCTTAAAAAGAAAGGCGAATTCTATTACACAAAAAAAGGTGCTCCATATCGTGTTGTAAACGGTGTGGATATTTCTCGCCATCAGGGGGAAGTTGATTTTGACCTGCTGAAGGAAAACGGCTACGAGTTTGTCATACTTCGGCTTGCCTACAGACGCTACGGATATGAAAGCGGAAATCTTGTGAAGGATGAAAATTTTGACCGCTACTATGAAGATGCAAAAAATGCAGGTTTTAAAATCGGCGTGTATGTTTACAGCCAGGCAATAAATGACGAGGAAGCTTTGGAAGAAGCAAAAATCGTAATAGACAATCTTACACCTGACATGCTTGATCTGCCGGTCGTCTATGATCCTGAATTTGTCTTTTATGATGAAGCACGAACTGATGAAGTTGCAGAAGAAGTTTTTTGCCGAAATACGGAACTGTTTTTTGATGAAATCGAAAAAGCGGGATTCAAGACAATGCTATATGCAAATTTGATGTGGAAGTTCTTTGTCTTTACTCCTGAGATCCTGAATAAATATGAAATGTGGTTTGCCCAATATTCAAAAAAGCCGACGTCGCCTTACAGGTTTACTTTCTGGCAGTATTCAGGCGGAAGCAGAATTGAAGGCGTTGAAAAGCCATGCGACATGAACGTATGGTTCATACCGCTGGAAGAGGAAATAAAAGAATCGGACGCTCTTTGCGAGCCATGCGACCTTAGGCAAGAATCAGATGAAAGCCAAATAGAAGAGCAAGGAACACAAGATTCATCACTGTAAACTGGATAAAATATTTTCCGCGCTTGTCGTGGTAGTTTTTTGCAATCTGCTTGAAGGAAATCAAGCTTGCCATTGAAGCAATCAGGGTTCCAAGGCCTCCAAGATTTGTTCCGATCAAAAGTGCCTTGAAGTTATCGGTAAAACATGAAAGCAAAAGGGCAGCCGGAACATTTGATATCACCTGGCTTGCTGCAATGCTGAATCCAACTTCATGGCCTGTGATTGCAGTGGCGATGACTTCTCTGGCTGCATCCATGTTCTTTATGTTTCCCGTAAAAATGAAAAATCCGATGAAAGTAAACAGCAGGGAATAATCTACATTCTTGAGGATTTTCCTGTCTGCAATAAGATATGCAATGAAAATTACAGGAAAAAGAATCCATGCAGGGAATAATTTTCCGACGCAAAGAAGACAGAGTATAAAGCACACAACTGTTGCGATCCAAATCCCCTTGGAGCTTTTGTTTTTATCATCTTCATCTGGTTTTATTTCAGGTTGCAATTCTGCTGTCGCCTTGTTCTTCAGCTGGAATATAAAAATGCTCATTAAAAGAAGAATGAAGCTTGCAGCCGTGTATGGAATCATTGTTGAAATGAATCCTGCGATATTGATTCCTGAAATGGAATAAAGATAAAGATTCTGTGGATTGCCCATAGGTAAACTCATGCTGCCAAGGTTTGCGGCTAGAGTCTGAAGTACGACTGTAAAGAGCACAAGGTTTTCAAGACCGCACATTCTAAGGGTGATGATTGCAAGCGGAACAAAAACTATGAGTGCAACGTCATTTGTAATCACCATGCTGAAGAAGAACGGCATGAAAACAAGAACTGAAAGAATGCCCGATTTACTCTTAAATTTTCCAAGAAGAAATTTCGAGCAGCTTTCAAATGCCCCGAGCTTCTTAAAGGATGCCATGACAGCCATAAGGCAGAAAAGCAGAAAAAGGGTATTGAAGTCTATGTAAGACAAATATTCTTTTGAAGGTGGAACGAGGAATGCGGAAATGAGTGCAAGAATCCAGGCTGCACTTAAAACCGTTTCCTTTTTAATGAAGGCAATGATATTTCTGAACATGAGAAGATAGTAGTGTCTTTGCAAAACTTGTTCAATTGCACTAATAAATTTATGTTACATGAAATTGGGAGGAATAAAATAAAACTTCCCTATGTGATATAATAATGGAAGATTAGGAGATAATAAAATGCACATGTCAGATGCTTTGATCAATCCTGCTGTGGCTGGAACAATGTTTGTGCTTTCGGCAGCAGCTGCAGGAGTTTCCATCCGAAAAATCCACAATGAGAATACCCAGGCTCCAGAGGAATCAGTTGCAAAAAAGATTCCCTTAATGGGCGTAATGAGTGCTTTTGTTTTTGCAGCCCAGATGCTTAACTTTACTATTCCTGGGACGGGATCAAGCGGACATCTTTGCGGTGGCATGCTATTGAGTGTACTGCTTGGGCCCTGGTGCGGTTTTATTTCAATGATAAGTGTTCTGTTAATACAGGCTTTGTTTTTTGCGGATGGCGGTCTTCTTGCCTTGGGCTGTAATGTGTGGAACATGGCTTTCTATGGATGCTTTGTGGGCAGTTTTATTATTTGGAAACCTATGATTTCAACCAGAGTTTCAAAGGCAAGAATTATGGCGGCAAGCATCATCGCCTGTGTCCTTACTCTTCAGATGGGTGCTTTCAGTGTAACATTGGAAACTTTGATTTCAGGAATCTCAGAACTTCCCTTTAAATTTTTCGTGGCAGCTATGCAGCCAATTCATTTAGCCATAGGTGCTGTTGAAGGGCTTATTACAGGTGCAGTCCTTTGTTTTATCTACGAAACCCGCAGTGAACTATTGTGGGGAGTAAATTCTTCAAAAAAAACTCGCATGACACTTGCTTCTGTATTGGTAGTTCTTGCAATTTGTTCTGCGGTTATGGGCGGAGGAATTTCTCTCCTTGCTTCCGAACATCCTGATGGGCTTGAATGGAGTATGGAAAAAATTGCAGGAACATCTGAACTTGAATCAGAAAGTTTAGTCCTTAAAAAGGCCGCTGACATTCAGGATATGACTTCCGTAATGCCTGACTACAATCTTGGAAAGGAAGAAACTGCTGCGGGTAAAAGTGCATCAGGTCTTCTTGGAAGTCTGATTGTGTTTGCATTTACAGCAGGTGTTGCCATGATTGTTCGCAATAAGAATAAAAAAAGTTGAGTAAAAATTGAATAGAATAGACAGGGCGATAAATGGTATCAATGGCCTTGAAAAGGGACAGAAGGTTGATTCCTATTTATCTCGTTTGAATCCATTGGTTAAAATAGCAGTAACTTTTCTCTTCCTTACAATGACCGTAAGTTTTAGGCCTATGCAATTTTCATCCCTTCTTCTGATGGCCATTTACCCTGTCTTTATTTTGATTTCATCTTCCCTCAGCTTCAAAAAAGTCATTGGGAATTTTTTGTTCTTTCTTCCGGTTATTCTTATAATGGCTCTCCTCAATCCTTTCTTTGACAGAACTCCGGTTTTTGAATTCAAGTTTTTGAATTTTGACCTGCCGATTACACGGGGGATGATTTATTCAGCGTCCCTTATTGTTAAAGGCGTGCTCACGGTTTTTGCAATCTATATTCTTGTTGCCACTACTTCCATGAATGAAATATGCTCTTCCATTGCTATAGTTGGAGTTCCGTCAGTGATGGTGATTCAGCTGATGCTTGCTTTTAGATACATAAATGTTTTTCTTGAGGAAGTCAGAAGAACATTTCAGGCCTACAGTCTTAGGGCGCCGGGACAGAAAGGAATTCATTTTAAGGCGTGGGGCTCTTTGACTGGAGGAATAATCCTAAGATCTTTTGATCGCGCTCAGGAAATCTATGAAGCTATGAACCTTCGCGGTTTCTCAATGGAATATTTTTTTTCTGAAAAACATAGTTTTGGTTTTAGGGACATAATGTTTCTTTTGTCATGGACTGGTATAATAATAATCCTGAGGTTTTTTCCTGCTTTTGAATTTATAGGAAGGATGTTTGAAAAACTTATGGGGGCATTTTAATGAGTCACATTCACATTGATATAAATGATCTTTCCTTTGCCTACGGAGAGAATAAGAAAGTTCTTGATAGAATTACTCTCAATGCCCGTGAAAAAGATTCAATAGGAATCATTGGTGCAAACGGTGCCGGAAAATCAACTCTTTTAAAACTTTTGATTGGTCTTGATCTTGGATTTGAAGGTTCTATCCGTGTGGAAGAAATTCCCCTTGAAAAAAATACACTTTCCAAAGTTCGTGAAAAAATCGGCTTTGTATTTCAGGAAGCGGACAACCAGCTTTTCATGACAACAGTTGAACAGGACGTTGCTTTTGGTCCTGTGAACTACGGTCTTGGAAAAGCTGAAGTTGAAAACCGCGTTGCCTCTTCCCTTGAAAAGGTTGGTATCACCCATCTTAAAAATAAATACAGCCATGAGCTTTCTGGCGGTGAAAAAAAACTTGCTTCCATTGCGACGATCCTCAGCATGAACATCGACATCATTTTGATGGATGAACCAAGTGCTTCACTTGACCCAAGGAACAGAAGGAACCTCATCAACATACTTAATGGCTTTGACCATCTTAAGATAATCACAAGCCATGATCTGGATTTCATCTGGGATACCTGCAACCGCGTTATTGTATTGTGTGACGGAAAAATCGTTGCAGACGGAACTCCTGATGAAGTTTTACGCGACAGGAATCTGCTTGAAGCCAATGGACTTGAACTTCCATTGAGCCTTACGGAAAGGAAATGACCATGGCAGTAATGAACAGTCATCTTGAAGAAAAATTCAATTCATTAAAACAATGGCTTATGGATGCGGGCAGTGTTGCGGTTGCATTTTCTGGCGGTGTGGATTCCATGTTTTTGATGGAAGTTGCATTCTGCGTGCTCGGAAATAAATCCGCAGCCTTCACGGCTTCAACTGCAACCTTTACGCAGAAGGAACTTGAGGAATGTAAGGCTTACTGCGCTTCAAAGGGAATCGGACTGCATGTGGTGGAATTCGATCAGTTTGCCATCAAAAACTTTGAGAACAATCCAAAGGACAGATGCTACATATGCAAGAAATCACTTTTTGCAAAATTGAAAAATCAGGCAACATCCCTAGGTTTCTGTCATGTTGTAGACGGAACAAACTTTGACGACACAAAGGAATACAGGCCCGGCATGAAAGCCCTTGAAGAGCTGACCATCGAAAGTCCCCTTAAGGAATTGAAATTTACAAAAGAAGAAATCAGGATCCTTTCAAGGGAACTTGGAATAAAAGGTTGGGACAGGGGAAGCTTTGCGTGCCTTGCCACTCGGTTTGAGACGGGCGCAAAACTTACTCCCAGACTCCTTCGTCAGGTTGAAGTCTGTGAAAAGTACCTTGCAGAAAAAGGGTTCAGACAGTACAGGGTTCGTGTCCATGAAAGTAAAAGTGCAAAGAGCATAGCAAGGATTGAAGTTTCTGAAACTGATATAATTGAAATCGCAAGGCTTAAGGATGAAATCTCTGACTTTTTTAGACGCCAAGGGTTTGATTTCATTACTGTGGATCTCAAGGGCTTTAAGTCTGGCAGCATGAACTGAATTTACGGAGATGATTATGAGCGATGAAATATACACTGAAATGAATTTTGCCAAGCCTGACCTTAGCCGAAAGGAACGTACTGGTTTTGCAGAAGTTATCTTTGCGCAGGGAAAGGAAGACGATTTCCTCTGCAAGATTTTTAAAAAACTTTACGAGCAGAACGGTAGTGTAATGGCAACCCGTGCGTCGGAGCATCAGGCGGAACTCATAAAAGCCATGTACCCCAATGCTGCATATGACAATGTTTCAAGGATCATTCGTCTTGCAGATAAGCCTGAACCTCTGATTGGAAGCATAGCCGTATGCACAGCTGGAACTGCGGACATAAAGGTTGCGGAAGAATGTGCTGTTGCCGCTGAATTCTTTGGTACAAAAGTTGAGCGCGTCTACGATGTAGGCGTAAGCGGGATCCATAGAATCCTCAGCAAGACCGACGTTCTTGGAAAGGTCAACTGCGTTGTTGCCATAGCTGGAATGGAAGGTGCCCTTGCAAGTGTAATCGGCGGATTGTGCAGCGTGCCTGTCATTGCAGTCCCTACAAGTGTTGGCTACGGTGCAAGTTTTGAAGGGCTTAGTGCCTTGCTTACAATGATAAATTCCTGCGCCAACGGAATAAGCGTGGTGAACATAGACAACGGTTATGGTGCCGCCTACATTGCGACACAGATCAACAGACTTGCAGTAAAAGGAAGCGTAAAATGACAATGAATGAAAATGAAACCAGGTCACTATATTTTGAATGTTCAAGCGGAATCAGCGGAGATATGGCCGTTGCTTCTCTCCTTGACCTTGGAGCTGATGAAGAAGTACTGAAGACTGTGCTTGCCACGGTGCCAGCTTCTGGATTCAAGGTGGAAATTACGCGGGTAAAGAAAACAGGAATCGACTGCTGTGACTTTAACGTAATCCTTGATATTGAAAACCATGACCATGACATGGAATATCTTTTTGGGCATGAACATGAGCAGCATCACCATGATCACCACGAGCATCATGAAGAACATCATCACGATCACGAGGAACATGTACATCACCATCATCATGAACACAGGAATCTTGCAGACGTTCTTAAGATAATCGATGGCACAAAAATGACGGACAATGCAAAGAAAATTGCTTCGAAGATTTTCAATATTGTTGCGGAAGCAGAGGCGAAGGCTCATGGCACGACAATCGATCAGGTTCATTTTCATGAGGTCGGCGCAGTTGATTCAATCGTTGATATAATTTCTTTTGCCGTATGTTTCGACAATCTAAACATCAGCAAGGTCTATGTAAATTCAATCTACGAAGGATGCGGAACCATCAGATGTGCCCATGGAATCCTTCCAGTTCCTGTACCTGCAGTTGCGGCAATTGTTGAAAAGGCAGGGCTTCCTCTGGAGATGGGAAAGGACCACGGGGAATTTGTAACTCCGACTGGAGCTGCGTTGCTTGCTGCGGTTGCAACGGACTTCAGTCTTCCTTCTAAACTGAAGGTGCTTAAAACAGGTTATGGGGCAGGAAAGAGAACTTACGAAAGACCAAACTTTCTGCGTGCAATGCTTGTAGAAGAAAAAACGACACCCCTCAGTGATACGATTGTAAAGCTTGAATCCAACATCGATGACTGTAGCGGTGAGCAGCTTGCTTTTACAATGGAAGAACTTATGTCCAATGGAGCTCTCGATGTCCACTATGTTCCATGCGTAATGAAAAAAAACAGACCTGCATACATTCTCTATGTTGTCTGTAATGAAAGCGAAAGGATAAAGCTTGAAGAAATAATTTTCAGACATACAAGTACAATTGGAATCAGAAGGCAGGAAATGGAGCGGACAAAATTAAAGCGCCGTCAGATTACTGTGGAAACAAAGTTCGGTTCTGCTGAATGCAAGATTGTAGAAATTGATGGCAGTGAAAGAATCTACCCAGAATATAAAAGTGTAAGCGAGCTGTGCAGAAAAAGTAGACTTCCATATTCTGAAGTGAACATGGAAATTCTTTCCGCCGCAAACTCTTCTATTCGGAAGTAAAAATTTTTTCTTCTGAAAGTGTAAGAAGGTCTACGAGAGGAATCTTGTAGGCCTTTGTTTTTCCCTTTGGTGATGCAATGGAAAATTCCATTTTGCTTTTAAGCATTTCTTCTGCAAGGGGCTGTCCGTAAACAACTGCAACCAGTTCTGCATATTCTTCATTGCTCATGTTTTCATCTGAAAGTACTGGTGCCATAAAAAGGTCCATGATGCTTTTGAATTCTTCTCCCAGAGAATTTGAAAATTTCTGCATGGCTTCCGGTGTAACTATTAAAGTCGTTTTGTCTGTATCACTTTCAATGAAATCAAATTTACCTGCAAAAGAAAGGTTGAGTCTTGTTCTTTCTGGCGATGATATTTCAACATTTTTGTAGCCGGCATTTTCAATTGATTTTTTTATTGAAGGAAGGTCAAATATTTCGTTCTGTGTCCTGGTGCCCTCAATTTCATTTAGTCCGGACATAGCGGTGTCCAATGTGTTTTCAAGGATTTTCCCTAGTTCCAGTTCAAGACTGATTTGGGCACAGTTGTTTTCCAAAGGTTTTACCAAAAGTTTTGAGGCGCATCCTGTAAAAGCCATGAGGCAGATTAAATAAATTGTTGCGTAGATGGTTTTTGCTCTGTTCATATATATGTAAACAAATTTACCTTGGCTGGGTTACTTTTGCAATGGGTCTTATTTTGTATTGTCAACAATACGTATAAGGAATATATTTAAATTAAGGAGTGTAATTTAAGCTATGTTTGAAATTAAAAAATGTATTAAGGCTGTTGCGTTGTCTTGTCTTGCAACTTTCATTATGTCCTGTTCGCCTTCTGTAGAAACAGTGTATGTAGGTGTAGAGGAACCAAGTTATGCAAGCATAACTCTTGAAAAAGATGGTGATGCTGAAACAAGAACTGCCCTCACCAACATCGATTTTGAAGATTTTACGTATTTTGCCCTCAAGGGAAGCTT
Organism: Treponema sp.; assembly: GCF_045641405.1. Taxonomy (GTDB): domain Bacteria; phylum Spirochaetota; class Spirochaetia; order Treponematales; family Treponemataceae; genus Treponema_D. The sequence goes on along the minus strand of NZ_JAZUGX010000039.1, from coordinate 5,113 downwards.
CCAGGGTGGTGAAGAAAAACAGATCAGGTCATGGACTTCCATTGAAAAACTCACTGGTGACAAGGTTGCCATTGATAAGCGCGGTTCCTGGACTTTCACTTTCATCGCATCAAAAGGAAATACTGTTTACACTGGCTCGACTTCCAAAACAATTGTTTCTGGAAACAATTCGCTCCATTTTGTTTTGTATCAGTCAGAGTACGACAATACTGGATCCGGCAATCTTAGTTATACTATGTACTACGCTGTTAACAATGTTGTTCAGCAGGTTGTTGCAGAGATTTCTGATTTAAATGGCAAATCTATGGAAGACTTTACAAATGTCTTTGACATGGAAAAGGATTTCCAGGTTGCTCCAAGAGGTTACCTTGGTTTGAAATATGAAAACTCTTTGCCAAGCGGATATTACTTCATCAACTTTATTTTCTATGCAGATATTGAGAAGACAATTGTCTTGAATACATATTCTGAAGTAATTCATATTGAAAACGGTCTTAGTACTGTTAAGACAGCTTATCTTAGTAATTTCAACAAGCCTAACAATGCAGATATTACTGTCACCATGCCTGAGGAAGAAGACGTTAAGATTTCCGTTACAAGAGATGGATCCCTTTATTACCTGAAGGCAACAAAGGGCTTTGACAGTTACAAATGGATTGTTGATGGCGTTGTTCTTGAATCAACTGACCATGAAGCTGTGTATGATGCAACGAATATTGAAGAAGATTACTATAGTGACGTTACTGTCATTGCAATGAAGAACAATGTTCCTTATAGCGACAGCACTCAGATAAAGATAAATATCATCCCTAAAACAATTAAAATTGTACAGGAGCCTTGTGAACTTGGAATTATGCTCCATATAGTTAATCCTGATGGAACACCTTATGAGAGGCTTTATTATGAAGATAGAGATTGTATGGCAAGTTTCCTTTACATTAGGATAAATGGTGAAAACGTTTATCAGGATACAGTAATACCTGATTTCTACTTCCCTTATGTTGAACCTGGAAAGGAAATTACAATCTCTGTTATGGAAGAAGTGGAAACCATTGATAAAGTTACCATGTTCAGAACAGAGGTGCGTCCTAATGGATATGATGAAATAAAGGTGACACCAACTACGGGTCTCGGAGAGGTATATGTTACGAGTGGAATAGAATTTACCGCCGACGAAAATGGTACTGTATCAATTACTAAGGCTCCAAGTCTTAACAAGAATGTGGATTATAATGTTGTCTTTGATTTTGCAAGGGGTGACAATTGGGAAACAGGTGCCTGGTACAGCCACTTCAGAATGAACAAAGATGAACTTGATTCTATCCGCAATCTTTATGTTGAAGATCCTTCTGACTATAAAAACAATGGGAAAGGATATACTAAGGGATTTGTTGATCCTTACATCGTTTATTTCTATACGGACAATGAAGGAAAAAGGTGGGGGTACAGAATTGACAATGACGATGAACTTGAGCCGATGCGCAACCATTCTCTAAAGGGAAGATCCGAGGTTATAAAAGAAGAACCACTCTCTTCAGAAAACTTCAGGTATGTGCTTGGCAAGTGGAAGGATACGTATGAGTTTGAAGGTCAAGTAACTCTTGGCTTTCCAGGAGAACCTTTGTTTTATTTGAACATGATTTCTACAACTGTGTATCATGTTACTATAAATGGTGATGGTACCATTATCTCTGAATCAGAAGAAATAGGCTACAAGGAAGACAAATCGGACTTTACACCTGAGGAGTCTAGGCATTTCCAGTATGTAGATGGCAATAAGTATATCAATAGATATTGGAAAAAATACGATCTCTTTGAAAGTGAAGTTTATAGGGTTAGGTATCTAGAAGGCATTTATAGTCAGTTGGATGGTTACACCAAGATTACTGATGATGAATCATTGCAATATGTAAAGATTTCTGAATTAAGTGATATAAAGAGGGCCTATACCTTTAATGATAGCATTAAAGAAAAGTATGTTGATTATTTCTCAGATGAGCCAATGAAGGTTTTGTGCGAAACTTCGGCAGTTCTGGAAGCCAAAATGGGATCCCTTTTTCAAGATGCTGTTTGGACATATTCTAAAATTGATGGAACGGCCTTTACCGATGAAGAAATTGAATATTCAGAGAAGTATGCAGCAACGGTTTGTGAAGGTAATGAGAGAATGTATATACCTTGTAATGTGGGGTATGATTTGGAGGAAGTAAATGTATTTCGTAGCATATATGATGATATCCTGCTTTTTAACGGTGATATCTATAGATAGTTAGATGTAGTTTTTTTTTGAGGTGTCCTTATAGAGGGCACCTTTTTTATTTATGTCTGGATTTTAGTTTGACATATTGAAACATTTTGTCATTTTGAATAAACTTGATATAATAATTAGAATCTATTTTTTAGGAGAATGAAATGGCTGTTATCAAACCAATGATCCGTTCGAATATCTGTATCAACGCTCACCCAGCAGGATGTGCAAAGGAAACAGAAAATCAGATTAATTATGTAAAGTCTCAGAAGGCTAAGCGTGGAACAAAGACTGCAAAGGAAGGTGGTTATGCACCTAAGACAGTTCTTGTTCTCGGTTGTTCTACAGGTTATGGTCTTGCTTCAAGAATCAGTGCTGCCTTTGAATATGGCGCAGATACAATCGGTGTTTCTTTTGAAAAAGAAGCAACACAGACAAAGGGTGGAACACCAGGTTGGTACAACAACAAGGCATTTGACCGCGCAGCTGCTGCAGACGGACTTAAGTCTGTAACTTTCAACGCAGATGCTTTCAGTGATGAATGCCGTGCAACAGTTATCGAAGAAGTAAAGAAGTGGGGAACAAAGTTTGACCTGGTTGTTTACTCTCTTGCAAGCCCTGTTCGCACAGACCCAGATACAAAGGTTCTCTACAAGTCTGTAATCAAGCCTGTAGACAAGGTTTACGGTGGTCCTTCACTCGACATGATGACAGGAAAGATCGGTCACATGGAAGCACAGCCAGCAGAAGGCGATGACATTCCTAACACAGTAAAGGTTATGGGTGGTGAAGACTGGGAACGCTGGATCAAGCAGCTTTCAGAAGCAGGTGTTCTTGCAGAAGGATGTCGCACAGTTGCTTACTCATACATTGGACCTTCACTTTCTCATCCAATCTACCGCGACGGAACAATCGGTGCTGCAAAGAAGGATCTTGAAGCTCGTGCAAAGAACATCGATGCTGCCCTCAAGGCAAACGGTGGAGCTGCTTATGTTTCTGTAAACAAGGCACTCATCACTCGTTCTTCTTCTGTTATCCCAATCATCTGTCAGTACATCGGCGTGCTCTTCAAGATCATGAAGGCTAAGGGAACACACGAAGGCTGTATCGAACAGATGGAACGCCTTTTTGCAGAACGTCTTTACACAGCAGACAAGAATGTTGCTCTTGATGCAGACGGAAGAATCCGCATGGACGACTGGGAAATGGATCCTGCTGTTCAGGCAGAAGTAGACAAGATCATGCCACAGGTTACAGAAGAAAATGTAAACGAACTTGTTGACATGGATGCTATCCGCCACGACTTCCTTGCAATCAACGGTTTCGACATTGCAGGAATCGACTACGAAAAGGATGTTGCAGATATGTCTGCAATCGACTGATAGTTTCTTTACAAAGATCAAAGGCCGCTGTGAGACTTTCTTGCAGCGGTTTTTTTATTTTCTAATCCGTATTTACAAGTCATCAACATTTTATCAACACGATTTGTTTTTTTAAGCTCTATATGTTAAACTTCTGACCATATAAAATGTTTTTCTAAATTTTGACTGATTTTGATTGGGGAAAATATGAAGTCCAAAGTTACGCAGAATGATGTTGCAAGAGAAGCTGGTGTTACACGAAGCATGGTAAGCTATGTCATCAGCGGAAATTCCGACAGATCGGTAGCTCCAGAAACAAGACAGCGCATTCTTGATGCAATAGAAAAACTTGGATACAGACCAAACAAGGCAGCACAGGCCCTTCAGCAGGGAGATGTTGCTTTTGCATCAAATAAAATAGGTGTCATACTTTGCAACGCCGATGTTTTTCTTCGTCCATACTATGCTGAAATCATAAGTGGAATACATACAGCAGCTCATGAACACAATCATCACATAAGCTTCATCCGCTTCTTTGAGGATCTTCGTGATCCAGTTCTTTTCAACACGCTTATTCACGAAGAAGAAATTGGAGGTCTCATTCTTGTCGCTGTGGATCAGGCCATCAAAATCGAGGATGATAAAAAAATAATCGAGAGAATAAAAAAAAGGCTGAATAAGATTGTCTGTGTTGAATGGCAATACGAAGGACTAAGTAGCGTGATGTTTGATCGCCGTGAAACAGCCAGCAAGGCAACTGAATACCTATACCGCGAGGGTTACAAGGATATAATCTACATAGGGCAGAATGATGAACGCGTTGAAGGAGTTCGTCAGATTCTTTCACTCCATGATTTGAAATCAGATCCTGCAGAATTTTTCTTTTGTGAAGCTTTCACCATGCCGGGTGGTGCAAGGGCAATGGAAAAAATTCCTGAAGGCGGAAAATATCCAAGGGCAATTGTTTGCGGTTCTGATGAGGTTGCAGTTGGTGTTCTTTCAGTTTTGAATAAAAGAAAAATTTCTGTGCCTGATACAGTTGCGGTAATCGGAATGGATAATATTGAAGTTGCGGAATATACAGATCCACCGCTTACGACAATGAATGTTCAGAAAAAAAACATGGGCGCTCGTGCCGTGGAAATGATCGTAAACAATACCTGTGGTCAGGATGACAATGCCATCAGGATCATGCTTCCAGCAAGCATCGTCAATAGAAGTTCTTGCTGAATGTAAAGCATGGTCTTGCAAAATATAATAAATATAAAAAGATAGCTCCCGCAGGGAACCAGGGAAAGCCTGCTGGGTGCGCCCTTTCCACAAGAAAAGCAGAGGGCTTCACCCTCAGATTCAGAGTGGGTTGCAAGTCGCAGTTTCCCCTGAACCCCTGCTCCGCTATCTTTTTATAGCTGTAGTATGTTTGCAAGACCAGTCTTAGTTAATGCGAACTAAGAAGAAAAGATAGCTCCCGCAGGGAACCAGGGAAAGCCTGCTGGGTGCGCCC
>NZ_JAZUGX010000038.1:0-12898 GCF_045641405.1 Treponema sp. | reverse complement strand
ATTGTATTATCCAATAGATGATGCAATTTTTACACCAGCAGAAAAAGTAACTAAAGAAACATCGGAAGAAGTAACATTATTTGCTAATGTAAACTCTGTGGGAGATTGTAGAAAAGGTTTTAATTACCTTTTAATGGTTTTGTTAAATTTAGATAAGATACTTACAAAGAAGGTTCGATTTTTGTGTCTTCATACAGAATCATATAAGGGTTATGAATTTAATAATGTAATATTCGAGGAGTTTTCATTCTGCAAAAATGTAAATGATTTAGTGGCCCTTTATAATAAAACAGATATATTCTTATGTGCTTCTATTGAAGATTCTTCTCCTATGATGTTGCAGGAAGCTCTATTATGTGGGGTTCCTGCAATTACTTTTGATACTGGAGTTGGTAAACAGTTTATTGAGAATGGAAAACAAGGTTATGTTGTTCCTCGTTATGATGTAAAATCTTTTGAAGAAAAACTGTTTGAGATGATAGAATGTAAATCTTCAAGTATTCAGTCCCCTAAAGAAATTCATGACCATATGGTAAAGATATGTGGTAAAGAACAAGTGAAAAACTCTTTGAATAATATTTTTGAGTTATATAAATAATGAATCAGAATTTTTAATTTATTATATATATGAGATAAATGAATATGGAAAAGAATGCTAAAATCTACGTAGCCGGTCACAGAGGTCTTGTTGGTGGTTCTATTGTACGATGTTTACAAGAAAAAGGTTACACTAATATCACCACACGAACTCATTCCGAACTTGATCTTTTGAATCAGTCAGCTGTAAACGAATTCTTTGCTGCCGAAAAACCTGATTATGTTTTTCTTGCCGCTGCCCACGTTGGCGGAATCGGTGCCAATTCAACTTATCCGGCAGATTTCATCTATCAGAACATGGTGATCGGATTCAATGTTGTGGAAGCTGCCCGTGTAAATGGTGTAAAAAAACTCATGAATCTTGGTTCAACCTGCATTTATCCAAAGATGGCAGAACAACCAATCAAAGAAGAATCACTTTTGACAGGTCCCCTTGAACCAACAAACGATGCTTATGCATTGGCTAAAATCAGCGTAATCAAGCTTTGTACTGCATACAACAAACAGCATGAAACAAACTTTCTTTCTGTAATGCCTACTAATCTTTATGGCCTTGGGGATAATTATGAACTTCAGGGAAGTCATGTTTTTCCTGCCATGATCCGTAAGTTTCATGAAGCAAAGGCTAGCGGAGAAGATATTGTTCATCTTTGGGGAGACGGCTCTCCATTACGCGAATTCCTTTATGCTGGGGACCTTGCTGATGCAGTTGTCTATCTTATGGAAAACAAAAACGCTGATGACTTGCGTACTCCGACAGGTGACTTTGTTAACGTCGGTACTGGTTCTGAATGTACAATCAAGGAACTTGCAGAAACTATTGAGGATGTTGTTTATTCAGATGTACGTAGAGATGGCCGCAAGTGTAAAATGGAATGGGATCCTTCTAAACCTAATGGAACACCTCGCAAACTTTGTGATGTTTCTAGACTTACTGCATTGGGATGGAAAGCTAAGGTTGATGTTCGAAAGGGCGTTGAAATTGCTTATAATGATTTCTTGCATGGTGATGTAAGAAAATAGGAGCAACACATGAAAGGCATTATTCTCGCTGGCGGTTCCGGTACTCGTTTATATCCAATTACAAAGGCTGTTTCAAAGCAGATTCTTCCAATCTACGATAAACCAATGATCTATTATCCTCTGTCTGTTTTGATGCTTGCGGGAATTCGTGAAGTGCTGATCATTTCGACTCCGCGCGATCTTTCTGTCTTCAAGGAACTTTTTGGGGACGGTGCATGGCTTGGAATGCATTTTGAATATGCGGTTCAGGATAAGCCTCGCGGCCTTGCGGATGCATTCATCATTGGTGAAAAGTTCATTGGTACTGATGATGTGGCCCTTGTTCTTGGCGACAATATTTTTTATGGTCAGGGATTTACAACAAGCCTTTCTAATGCTGTTACCCGTCTTGAAAGAAAAGAAGGTGCCACTATTTTTGGTTATTATGTCAAAGATCCTCGTTCTTATGGTGTAGTTGAGTTTGACAAGGAATGGAAGGTTATTGGTATTGAAGAAAAGCCCGAAAATCCAAAATCAAACTATGCTGTTCCGGGCCTTTATTTTTACGACAACAGGGTAGTGGAGATAGCAAAGAATGTTAAGCCGAGTGCCCGTGGGGAAATTGAAATAACTTCCATAAACAATGCATATCGCGAAATGGGAAGTTTGTCTGTTGAATTACTTGGACGTGGTCTTGCCTGGCTTGATACAGGAACCTATGAAGGTCTGCAGGAAGCAGGAAACTATGTTGCTACAATCCAGAAAAGACAGGGTATGTATGTTGCCTGTATAGAGGAAGTTGCTTATAGAAATGGGTGGATTTCGAAGGAAAATCTTATTCAACTTGCAAGTGTTTATAAGACTGACTATGGACGCTATTTGGAATTCCTTGCAGAGTGTAATTTATAGTGAGTTGTCTGTTTGTATATGTTAAAATTACGGAACATCACCATTAATAGAATCTGAATGACAAATCAAATTTATTAGACTATTAGGAATGAATTCATGTAAATTTTATTGTAAATATACTAAAATATTATAAAATATGATAAAATATACATAACTATGTATGATTTGGTGATTTATGAAAATAGATAATCCCTTTACTCTTACTTTTGGAAGACAGCCTGGAAAATTCATCAATCGTTATGAAGATATGGCTAATATTATAAATACTTTTACCTCAGAAAATTCTATCAGTCAAACCTATCTTATCAGTGGTGTGCGTGGATGTGGAAAAACAGTGCTGATGACTTCTGTTGTAAAAGAACTTTGTGCAACAACCGATTGGATTTCTGCCGATTTGAATTCGACTCAAGACTTGCTGGAAGATTTTGCAAACAGGCTTGCTGATTCAATGAAAAAAAATAACCTGCTTTCTGAAGCTGGAATTGATATTTCCATTGCGGGATTTGGTATTGGATTATCAGGTTCAAAGCAAGAGAGAGATTCTGTAAGCAAGATTGAATCATTGTTGGAACAGGCTAAAAAGAAAAACAAACGAGTGATTATCTCTATAGATGAAGTTACACCAAATGAAAGCATGAAAAAATTTGCAAGTCAGTTTCAAATTTTTATAAGAAAAGAATACCCTGTTTATCTTATAATGACAGGGTTATATGACAATATTTATGCAATTCAAAACGACCCGAAATTAACATTCTTATTACGTTCACCTAAAATTTTGCTAGAGCCATTAAGCCTGCATCAGATTGCCTCCCAATATCAGACAATATTTGAATGTTCAGAAGATAAGGGAAGAAGTCTTGCTGTTTATACTCAAGGTTACGCATTTGCATTTCAAGCACTTGGACTTTTGTATTGGGAATATAAAGATGATCTTTCTTTTGAAAATATTCTAAAAAAATTTGATGAGCTCTTGGATGATTTTGCATATAAAAAAATATGGTCTAGTCTTACCCCTGTTGAGAAAAATATCATTGATGTTATGACGACAAAAAAAGAAATTTCCGTTAAAGAAATTCGAGAGAAGTTAAATATGCAATCGAATAATTTTTCAAAATATCGTGAAAGACTTATCAACAAAGGTCTAGTAAAATCACCGGCCCATGGAATCCTAGAATTTACTTTGCCTCGTTTTGATATCTTGGCAAAATCTTATATTGCTTTTGAGAAGGAGTAGCTATGAAAGGTATTATCTTAGCCGGCGGTTCCGGTACTCGTTTATTCAATTACAAAGGCTGTCTCAAAGCAGATTCTTCCGCTTTATGACAAGCCGATGATTTATGAAAAAACAGTTGGAAAATGCAAGATTAAAGACAGAAAAAATGCAGAAGGTTTTTAAGAAGTGATAATATAATCGGTTGTATTTTTCTGATATGTGATATAGAAAATAATCCTACGGTTGTCGAATTTTATGAAAAAAATGGGTTTAGAAAAATGACTGATAAAAATATTCCAAGCATACTAAAACTGTTTGTATGTGGAAGGATATTTTTAGCTAGCAATATTTATTTGTGAGAAAATACTATGTCGTTTACATTTACCAAATGCTTTACTAAAGATGATTTTGAGTTTTGTGGTTTATATGAAATCCAACCCGAAATTTTTGGAGATAGCCGCGGTTATTTTTTTGAATCTTACAGTGAAAAAGATTTCTTTGCTGCAGGTCTTACAATGAAGTTTGTTCAGGACAATCAGTCAAAATCTTCTAAGGGCGTATTGAGAGGTCTTCATTTTCAGACAATACATCCACAGGGAAAACTTGTTCGTGCTTTGTCAGGGAAGGTTTACGATGTAGTAGTTGATCTTCGCTCAGAAAGTGCTACTTTTGGTAAGTACTATGGGTTAATTCTTGATGCTAGTAAAAACAACATGCTTTACATTCCCAAAGGTTTTGCACATGGATTTCTTGCTTTGACAGATGATTGCATTCAGTCTTACAAGTGTACGGATTTTTATCATCCAGAGGACGAATGTGGACTTATGTGGAATGATCCAAAAATTGGTATTGATTGGGAATCAATTTTGCTAGGAATCACAAAAACTGCTATACTTAGCGAAAAGGATACAAAACATGCTGCATTCGAATCAAATAAAAAATACTTCGACATGCAGGGAAATTGGATAGGGGGGAGTATCAATTCGTAATTCGCAATTTGCAATTCGCAATTAAATTTGTTGATTTAGATATTTTTTAGTATTTTTAATAAATATTTTCATTAGCAAGGAGTATTTATTGAAAAAGAATGAAGACAATTTGATTGTTGTTAAATCTAAGGCTTTTGCGCTTCGTATTATTAAAATGTATAAATATCTTTGTGATCAAAAACATGAATTTATACTTTCAAAACAAGTCCTTCGGTCTGGGACTAGTATTGGTGCAAATGTAAAAGAAGGAGTCAGAGGACAGTCGAAGGCTGATTTCTATGCGAAATTGAATATTTCATTAAAAGAAGCATCTGAAACTGAGTATTGGCTTGAACTTTTACATGAAAGTGATTATTTACCTGAAAACGATTTTCAGAGTATATATGCAGACTGTAAAGAAATTTTGAGAATTCTTACAGCAATTACAAAAACTCAAAAAAAGTAATTGTGCATTTCGCATTGCGAATTGTGCATTGATGGAGAAAATATGCGAAAATTAAAAAATATTTTAATCACCGGTGGAGCAGGCTTTATTGGCTGCAATTTCATTCACTATCTTTTTGGACTTTCAAACAGCGGAACGGACTTGTTTGGGGATGCTGATTTTGGTGGCAATGTTGTCAATGTTGACTGCCTGACTTATGCGGGTAATCTTGAGTCCCTTAAGGATGTGGAAGAAAAATTTGGAAGTGGGGTGGTTTCGACAGGCTCAACCACCGCAAAGCAGCGTTACTTTTTTGAGAAGGTTGATATCTGCGACCGTGGGGAAATTGAGCGCATCTTCAAGCAATACGACATCGATACAGTGATTCATTTTGCGGCAGAAAGCCATGTTGACCGTTCTATTTTAGGTCCTGAAGCTTTCATCAAGACAAATGTAATGGGAACATATACGCTTCTTGATGTCGCACGCAAGTACTGGAATGTTTCGTTGGATAATCCGCGCGATGATGTTCTTTTCCATCATATTTCTACGGATGAAGTTTATGGTTCTCTTGGTGATACTGGTTACTTTCTTGAGACTACTCCTTATGATCCACGCTCTCCATATTCATCCTCAAAGGCTAGCTCTGACCATATCGTAATGGCCTATTATCATACTTACGGGCTCCCGATCACTTTGTCAAACTGCACCAACAACTATGGACCTTTCCAGTTCCCAGAAAAGCTTCTGCCGCTCATGATCTCAAACATCAAGGACGGCAAGAATCTTCCTGTCTATGGCAAAGGCGACAACATCCGCGACTGGATTTATGTTGAAGACCATAACCGCGGTGTATGGCAGATTGTAAACAAATCTCCTGCAGGTGAAAAATGGAATCTTGGCGGAGAAAATGAATGGCAGAACATCAAGCTTCTGAATGAAGTGATCGATCTTACTTCAAAGGAACTTGATAAAGATGCAGAAGATGTCAGAAAGACAATCACTTATGTTAAGGATCGCCCAGGCCATGACAAACGCTACGCCATCGACTGTACCAAAGCAAAGACTCAGCTTGGATGGGAGCGTAAGATGACTTTTGAGCAGGGGCTTCTTGCAACAATCCGCTGGTATTTGAACCACTCTGAGTGGATTCAAAACATCCAGTCTGGTGATTATAAGAATTGGATACAGAAAAACTACAGCGAACAGGGAAGATAAAATTCAATTCGCAATGCTCAATTCGTAATTCGTAATTCGCAATGTTTAATGAATGATTACGAATTGTGCATTTAGCATTGCGCATTGTTTTATCTTTGATATAATATATCCATGATTTATACTCTCATGAATCGTGAGACTCCTCTGTGTAATTTTGAGATTACTGGTGAAGGGGAACTCGAGTTTTGTAAAATAACTGAAAATTTTTCTCCTCTTCCTGAATGGATTTCTGATGTTGATTCTTGGGTTGGAAACCGCAGTGCTGCAAAACACAGAGAGCATGTAAATAAGCTTCTTGAACAGTGCGGCGGAAAAACTAAAACGGGCTTCATCGCTTTGACTCATTGTCTTTCTCTTACGGATACCCTGTGGGTCAAGTCAGAAAAGGAAGATGTAAGCTGGAGTCAGATCAATCTTTACGAGAATCGTTTTGATGAGACAATTTCCAAGTTTTCTTTTGATGGCAACGGACTTTTTGGAATCCAGATGTCGACAACATCTCCAGAGCTTACTACAGATGGTTCGTATGATAAATGCTGGCTCAATGAAGCTGATGGTATCCATCTTATCAAGGCTGGAAGTACGGGTGCCTGCAATACAGGTCTTGAACCATACAGTGAAGTTCTTGCTTCCCAGATTTATGAAAAGATCTGTCCTGGAGCCGTTACCTATTCTTTACGAAAGTATGACGGAAGAGTTGTGTCTGATTGTAAAATGTTTACCTCCCAGGAAATTGGCTATAGACCGATCAGTATTTTTTTGCGTGATAAAGCTTCCATTCCTAAGTTATTGGAAATTTATTCAGAGTATGACAGCGAAGATGCATTCAGAAGAATGGTTGTTGCCGACTGTGTTACGCTCAACAGTGACCGCCATTTTGGCAATTTTGGCTTTACTGTGAACAATGAAACTTTTGAACGCATAAAGATGAATCCTGTCTTTGACCTTAACATGTGTTTTACTCCATATGCCTACGACACATTTGGCTTTGATGACTTTGATTCTTATCTTAGGGACAGAGGTCCTGTTCTTGGAAGCAATTATGTTTCTCCAGCCAAAGGACTTTTGACTGATGATATTATTTCTGATTTGAAGATCTGCCGTGATCTTGAGCTTGTTGTTCAGGATGACGATATGTTTACAAAAAAACGCGTTGAACAGATGAACATGGTCAAAGATGTTCAGATAGATAGAATTTTAGGTACAGAACGTGCCTTTATGTTTTAGGAGTTATAAATGACTATCATTCCAGTAATTCTTTCGGGCGGGTCTGGTACAAGACTTTGGCCTATGAGCGTTGCAGATAAGCCTAAGCAGTTTCTTTCTCTGGTTGGCAGGGAAACGATGATCCAGCAGACTTTGCTTCGCCTTGAAGGCCTTGATGTTGCAGATCCTATCATCATCTGTAATCAGGCTCATCGCTTTATCGTTGCACAGCAGATGGAAGAAATTGGAAGAAAGGCAAAAATTCTTCTTGAACCATTGGCAAGAAATACGGCTCCTGCAATTGCCGTAGGGGCTTGGCAGGTTCTTGAATCTGATAAGGATGCAGTCATGGTTGTTCTTCCAAGCGACCATGTAATCAAAAACAAGGATGCTTTCTGCAAGGCCGTTAAGGCTGCTAGTGAAGAAGCAATGAAGGGGAGTCTTGTAACCTTTGGTATTGTTCCAACCATGCCTCACACAGGCTATGGCTATGTAAAGGCTGGCAACAGTGCGGATGGCAGTGTTTTTGACCTTGATAGATTTGTAGAAAAGCCTGATCTTGAGACTGCAAAAAAATATCTTGCCGAAGGAACCTATAGCTGGAATAGCGGCATGTTTGTTTTCAAGGCTGAGTCTTTCCTTAAGGAACTTGAATCCTTTGAACCTGAAATGGCAGCATTGAGTAAAAAGGCTTATGAGGCTGCGGAAAAGGATGCTGATTTTGTACGCATCAACAAGGATGCATTTGAACAGATCAAGGGCAACAGCATTGACTATGCCGTAATGGAAAAAACAAAGAAAGGCAAGGTTATCAAGCTTGATGCAGGCTGGGATGATGTTGGTTCATATACTGCTTTGCACCAGATCAATGAAAAAGATGAGGCTGACAATGTTGTATGCTGCCTTGATAAATCTGTAATTCTTGATTCCAAGGGAAACTACATCAATACAAAGAAAAAGACAGCCCTTATCGGTGTAGAAAACCTTGTTGTTGTAGAAACTGATGATGCGGTACTTGTATGCTCCATGGAAAAAAACCAGGACGTAAAGAAGGCTGCTGAGCTGCTTAAATAGTATTCTTATAGAATAATTAATTTCTTTGTAATAGAATGTTAACATGAATATTGAAGAGTCAGAATTAAGAGAAATATTAGACAAACAACGCAAATCTGTAGAGAGTAAAAGATTTCCAATTGAATCTTTGCTTTCTCTATTTGTTTTTATACTTTCAGCTGTTTTAGGGCAAGTTTTTACTCATGCTATTTGGGTTAGAATTTTGTTTTGGCTTATTGTTCTCTGCCATGCTTGTTTTGTTTTGTTTTTGATTTTTAAGTATTTTAAAAACAGGTATTCTGAAACTGATTTTCTTAAGGATATAAAAAATTCTGAGCGTGTCCGTAATTTTTCCCTCGTTGTATTGAAGGATATTTCTGGTAAGTTCAAAAATAGTTATCTTTTGCGTTATGACTGTCGTTGGAAATGTTTTTTACTTCCGTATCTTCAGACTCATGATCAGGATGATAAAGAGTTCATTCAGGAATATGTTGACAATGTACTTGAACTTTCTGATGCTGAAATAAAGGATGTAAAATTTGATGATGTTGTAAAATATTCAGTTTCTGATAATATGACGAAAAAATATCATCATACTTTCTATCTTGTGAATTTTAATGCGTCAGATTCAAAGCTAATCACAAAGAGAACTATTGTTATTAATGGTGAAAAATTCAAATGGTTTACAATTGATCAGATGAAACGCAATAAAGCCATTGAGCAAAAAAATAGTGAGACTGTGAATTTTATTGCTAGAAATTTTTAATACCAAGACTACTTTATTATCTTCTGTGCAATTTCTTTACGATAACCTTGTAGTAGAATGCACGTAATTTTTCGGCGGCTGCATAGATAGTGTAGTCGCCTTTTTTTATGACTACATCAAAGCTTCCTGGTCTGTGAATGTTTTTCCCGCCAAAGCCAGTCTTGAAAAGATATAGTCCGTGCATCGGATGGTTTTCGTCGTCTGTTGGAGGCATGCCGTAAAAATCGTAGGCAGGGCATCCGTATTCCCTTGCATCCTGAATTGCTGTCCACTGCAAAAGGTAGGCTGGCATAAGGTTTCGCTTTATGTTTCCGCTGGCACCGTAAAGATATACGGCTTCCCCTGGACAGAATAGTGTTATTATTCCTGCAAGGTAATCTTCCTCATGCTTTGCAAGGTAAAGGGTGAGCTTTATTTTTTCATCTTTTGCATTTTTAGAATTTGATGCAAGTTCAAAAAGATTCTGGTAGTAGGACTTGTTGTGGAACTGAACTCCATCTCTCTGGCTTGTCTGCTGGAAGAGACTGTAAAATTCTTCAAAGGCTTTGTCAAAACCATCGGTTGCAAAGTCGAATTTTTCCACTGCAACGCCTTTCTTTGCGGCAAGCTTAATGTTGTAGCGCCACTTGCTTTTCATTGCGGCAAGAAGATCATCATCTGAACGTTTGTTAGTTTCGCCGTCAATAAGGGAAAGCACCGTTGTATCAGGGGGCTGAACGTCAGTTAGTGCTTTTTTTACATTGAAACTACCGTTTGTTTGTCTGAATTTCTGCACATATTCATCACGATTTGAAGTTTCCTCAAAGTCCATGGCAGGATCAAAGCGGATGCAGAAGGTGTTTACAGGAAGTTCAGGCTTTAATGCTAATGCAAGATTACTGAGCTTTTCTTTAAGTTCCTTTGGTGATAAATTTGACTCACACTCTGGTGCCATTGGAATATAGGCAATGGAGATTCTTTTGAATTTCAAATTCAACTGGCGGATGAGTACACTGTAGTTTGTTCCGTCCACAGTAACTGGACAGCTTTTCCAGCCGTGATGGCTTTTAAATTCTGCCCAGAAACTGCTTTGTGTAAACCGTTTCATCAGTGGATGTCACCGTTTACGGTTTTTACTGTCTTGAGTACCTTGCCGTCAACTGTAAGGTTTACGCCGCCGATTGTAACGTTGTTGTTTTCTGCCTTGATTTCAACTGCAAAGAAGTCGTCTGCCGTGATTTCTGCAGGCTTTTCTGCGTTTACATCAGCGCCTTCAAGAATTACCTTTGTTCCAGGAACTGCCCAAGGAGCTTCGAGTGGTTCTACGCAGTCCTTTCCGTCTGCATCCTTGTAGTCTGCCGCAAGAAGCATACCGTGGCTTTCAATGCCGCGCATCTTTCTTGGTGCAAGGTTGAATGCAAGGATGATGTTCTTTCCAAGAAGGTCTTCTGGCTTAAGGTAGTCGCGGAGACCTGACTGGATGATTCTTTCTGTTCCTGTGCCGTCGTCAAGGGTTTCAACATAGAGCTTGTCGCTTTCAGGATTGTTTTCCACCTTGAGGATTTTTGCCACGCGGAGTTCAATCTTGCTGTTGAAGTGAGCAGGCATCTGATCCTTTGGAAGCATGACAGGTTCTGCCTTTGTCTTGGACTTCTTTTCCTGCTTTTTGTCGGCCTTCTTTTCGTTGCCACGGTCTGACTGTTTTCCTGCAAATTTTGCACGGAAAGCTTCCATTCCTTTCTGATCAAGTGGTGTAAAGAATACTTCTGTTGCGCCCACTGTTGAAAGGCCTGTTGTTTCGCCAAGATTGTTCCAGTTAAGCTTGATGCCGTCAGATTCCTTGCCAAAGTCTTCGTCGTTGAAGTGAGGTTCTGAAATCGTCTTTCCAAAGTAAGACATGATTTTTTCTGCAAACTGTGGCATGTATGGATGAACCATGATCATAAGGTCCTTGATCATGTAGGCAAGGGTGTGCAAAAGCTTTTCTGCGCGTTCTGGTTCTGTGTCCTTTGTCTTCCAAGGTTCTGTTGCCTGGAATGCCTTGTTGCCTATGTCGGAGATTTCAAAAATCTGGTGGAGGGCATCCTTAAGGTTTGCCCATTCAAGATTTTCCGTGATCTTTTCTTCAAGTGCCTTTACCTGTGCCCAGATTTCTTCGTCGATAGGTGCTTCTGGAATCTTTGAATCGTAGTATTTCTGGATGAAAAGGAGAGTGCGGTTTACAAGGTTGCCAAGGTTGCCGATGAGTTCTCCGTTAAGGCGCTCGCGGAATTCCTTCCAAGTAAACTGATAGTCCTGCTTTTCCGGTCTGTTGTAGAAAATGTAGAATCTCCATGCATCAGCAGGAATTCCTGTTTCGATTGCATCTGTTCCGAATACGCCAACGCCACGGCTCTTTGAGAATTTGTCGTTTTCGTAGTTGAGGTATTCTGTTGAGCTCATGTGGAAGAGCTTTGTCCAGTTGCGTCCTGATCCCATGAGTGTACAAGGGAAAATTACTGTGTGGAACGGAATGTTGTCCTTTCCGATGAACTGGAAAAGTTCTACAGGTTTCTTTGCTTCTGCTGATTCTTCTGGCAGCCACCAAGACTTCCAGTCGAAACCAGGCTTTGATGCCTTGATCAGGTCGTCTGCAAGCTGCTTTGTGATTGAAATGTATCCGATAGGTGCGTTGAACCAAACGTAGAACACCTTGTCTTCAAAGCCAGGGCGAGGAACTGGAATTCCCCACTTAAGGTCACGGGTAATGGCGCGTTCAATGAGTCCGTCGCGGATCCATGCCTTTGTCATTCTGATTGCATTTTCTGACCACTTTCCGTCGATTGAAGTCTTTGAAACATAGTCGTCAAGGTTCTTGCTGATTGAAGGAAGATCGATGTAAAGGTGCTTTGTGTCGCGTACTTCTGGTGTTGCACCGCAAACAGAGCATCTTGGGTTCTTAAGTTCTACAGGTTCAAGGAGGGAACCACAACCGTCGCACTGGTCGCCGCGGGCATCTTCAAAACCGCATTTTGGACAGGTTCCGTTTACATAGCGGTCAGCAAGGTAGCGGGCACACTGAGGGCAGTAAAGCTGCTGATTTGAGTGTTCCTTGATGTATCCGTTCTTTTCAAGGTCCTTGTAAAGGCTCTGTGTGATTTCTGTACACTGGTCGTTGGAGGTGCGTCCGAATTTGTCTGCATCGATCTTAAACCATTCGTAAATCTTTCTGTGTTCTTCGTAGTAGAAGTCACAGAGTTCGCGTGGAGTCTTCTTTTCCTGGAGGGCACGGGTTTCTGTTGCTGTTCCGTATTCATCTGTACCGAAGATGTACATTGTTTCGTATCCGCGGCTTCTGCAAAAGCGTGCATAAACGTCAGCGGAAAGCATCTGTATAAGGTTTCCAAGGTGTGGAATGTTGTTAACGTAAGGAAGTGCCGATGTTACAAGGCGTCTGGTATTCTTAATCTTAATGTTTTCCATAATGTTTCTATTATATGGAAATCTTTAGTCATGTTCAATTATATACAATTATGAATTATGAATTATGAATTATGAATTAT
>NZ_JAZUGX010000037.1:0-55596 GCF_045641405.1 Treponema sp. | reverse complement strand
CAACGTGTGGACCGCGGCAAAGATCAAGGTATCCGTCCTGCTCGTATGTTGAAATAACAGCATCAGCAGGCAGGTCATTGATAAGTTCAACCTTGTATGGTTCGTCAGCAAAAAGCTTGAGGGCTTCTTCTTTAGAAACTTCTTTACGAACAAATTCAGCGCCAGAAGCGAGAATCTTGCGCATTTCCTTTTCTACAGCAGGAAAGTCAGCTTCGGTGATTTTATGGTCGGTCGGAAAGTCAAAATCGTAGTAAAAACCGTTGTCGATAGCAGGACCGATTGCGATTTTAGTTCCCGGAAAAAGATTTTTAATTGCTTCAGCCATAACATGAGCACATGAGTGGCGAACGATCTGTAATTTTTCATTTTCAGCCATAAAAATATCCTCTGTTTTTCGGTGGTTGAACGGGTCAAAAATCTTGGGTTGAACCTGCTGAAACCACCAATTTTATATAACTTTATAAGAATACAATTTTACAGCGAAGTTTTCAATTATGGCAGTTACGGGGTCATTTTTAGTTCCAGCCCAGGCTGAAACTAAAAACCGGGCTTTCCGCAATTTTACAATATTTTTAATTTTGCGGAATATAATTCACTTTCTGTTCCGTAAAATTGAATTTTTCTTGAAAATGCGGAACAGCAATTGTATAATTAAGCCATGAAAGTATTGGAAAGAACGAATTTTTTACAAAAACTGATAAATTCCATAAACACACCTGACATCAAAGTCATTACAGGAATCCGTCGATGCGGAAAATCCAAACTTCTGGAAATGTTCATTGAATATCTTAAAATCAACATTTCAAACGCAAATATCATTCACATCAATTACAACCTTTTTCAGTTTTCAACACTAAAAAATGCTGCCGCACTGAATGAGTATGTTGAAAATCTCTATTCACCAGAAAAAGAAAATTTCCTCTTGATTGATGAAGTCCAACTTTGCAAAGATTTTGAACAGGCAATAAATTCGTTTCATGCGTCAGAAAAATATCGCATCTACATAACAGGCTCAAATGCCTTCTTGCTTTCCAACGATCTGGCAACATTGTTTACAGGAAGAACTTTTTCTGTAGAAGTTTTTCCTTTCAGTTTTAAAGAGTTTGTCTCGTATTTTGAATGCCAGGATTTACAGCAGGCCTTTGACCGATTTGCAATGGAAGGCGGAATGTCAGGTTCCTATTTGTATGAATCAATTGACGACAAATACAATTACTTAAATGAAGTTTTTGAAACCTTGATTGTCCGCGACATTCAGCAGAAATATAAAATCAAAAATGTTTCGCTTTTAGACACTTTGAATGATTTTCTTGTGGACAATATTTCGTCGGAAGTTTCAGCTAGAAGCGTCGCAAACACACTTACATCAAAAGGAAGCAAAACAGACGACAAAACAGTTTCATCCTACATCAAATATCTTTGTGCCTCTTATGCATTCTACAAAATCCGCCGCTATGACATAAAAGGAAAAAAATATCTTGCGAGTCAGGACAAATACTATCTTGCAGACCATTCTTTTAAATACGCAAAACATGGAACTAAAAACCTGGATTACGGAAAAATCTACGAAAACATAGTTTGCATGGAACTGTTACGCCGCGGTTATGAAGTTTACACAGGAGTTCTTTATCAAAAAGAAATTGATTTTGTAGCCATCAAGCGTGACGAAAAAATCTACATTCAGGTAAGCGATGACATTTCCCGCCCAGAAACAATGGAAAGAGAAACTGCACCACTTTTAAGCATAAAAGATGCCTACCCTAAAATGATAATTGCAAGAACAAAACATCCGCAGTATCAGTATGAAGGAATTGCCGTTTGGGATATTGCGGAGTGGTTGATGAACCGATAATAAATTATATGTCGATATAGTAATTTGGAGAAAATAATGGCAAAAAATAATATGAAACAATCTGTAGAACCAAACATTGCAGATCTTGCAAATGGCTGGATGAAATCATATAAACTGAATTACAAACTTGAGCAGGAATCAATTGGAAATTCTGAAATTGATAAGGCTCTTGATGAATATTTTTCTAAAAATGGTGGCGTTGGTGGAAACAGACCTGATGCAAAAATTTTACTCCAAGATAAAAATTGCGATTATTATCCAATCTTGATTGAATACAAAGGTTATAAAGATAAACTTGTAAAATTGGATAAAGAAGGTCATGTAGCTAATAAGAATTCTAAAAATGAACCTGACTTCAAAAATATAAATTCTTATGCCGTGAACGGTGCTGTTCATTATGCAAATGCAATTCTTCATTACACCAATTTTACAGACATTATTGCCATTGGAATGACTGGTTTTAAAAATGATTCTGGAAAACTGGAATATTCAATTGGTGTTTACTATGTTTCAAAAAGCAATTTTGGTGTTGGACAGAAAGTTGATGAATACACAGATTTTTCATTCCTTAAAAAAGAGAATTTCGATGCCTTTATTGAAAAAGTAAAAGCACTTTCTCTTTCTGATGAAGAAAAGGAAAAGTTAAAAGAAAAGCGTGAACAGGAAATAGGTGCTAGTCTTGTAAAACTCAATAATGATATTTATCAAAACGAGAAAGGACTTGGCGAAAATGACCGTGTTTATTTAGTAGCTGCTTCAATTATTGCAACTCTTGGTATTCCTAAGAAAGTTTCTCCTCTTGAAAAAGATGATTTAAAATCTTCTTTGGAAGAAGGAAACCGTGATGGCGATATTGTACTTCGTAAAATAAATGCATTTTTGAATGAAAAGCAGATTCCAAAAGATAAAAAAGATTTGATTGTTAGAACTCTGGCAAATACTTTAACTACAGAAAATATTAATAAAGTTGAAAATGGAGAAAGTCAGCTAAAGCGTGTATTCTCAAAAATTGTAGATGATTTGGGAATCTATTATAAAACAGATTTAACAACTGATTTTACTGGAAAGCTTTTCAATGAAATGTATAGTTGGCTTGGTTTTACGCAGGATAAATTGAACGATGTTGTTTTGACTCCTTCTTATGTTGCAACTTTGCTTGTAAAACTTGCCCGTGTTAATAAAGATTCTTTTGTATGGGATTTTGCAACTGGTTCAGCAGGTCTTCTTGTTGCGGCTATGAATGAAATGCTTGATGATGCAAAAAAGACTCTTAAATCTCCAGAAGAAATAAATAGAAAATCGGCAGAAATTAAAGCAAAACAGCTTCTTGGTTTGGAAATTCTTTCAAATATTTATATGCTGGCTACTTTGAATATGATTTTAATGGGTGATGGAAGTTCAAATATTTTGAATAAAGACTCATTGAATGATTTTGATGGAAAATACGGTTTTGGAAATACTAAAGATGCTTTCCCTGCTGATGCCTTTGTCTTAAATCCTCCATATTCTGCAAAAGGCAATGGAATGATTTTTGTAGAAAAAGCTCTTTCTATGATGAAAAAAGGTTATGCTGCGATTATTATTCAAGGTTCAGCTGGAAGCGGAAAGGCTGTTGAATACAACAAGAAAATTCTTGAAAAGAATACCCTTCTTGCAAGTATAAAAATGCCTATAGATTTGTTTGTTGGAAAATCCAGCGTTCAAACTTATGTTTACGTTTTCCAGATTGGTCAAAAACATCAAGAAGATGACACTGTTAAATTTATTGATTTTTCAAATGACGGTTACACACGAACAAACAGAAAAAAAGCCAGTGTAAACCTGAGAGATACAGACAACGCAAAAGGCAGATATGCAGAACTTGTAGATTTGGTTCGTTTTGGAAAAAAGAAACTTAATATTTTTACAGAACAGGAATATTACGAAGGAACAATTGACCCTCAAAAAGGCGATGACTGGAATCAATCTGCTCCTGTAGACACAAAACCAACTTTGGAAGATTTTAAGAAAAACGTTGCCGACTATTTAGCCTGGGAAGTTTCAAACATCATCAAAAACACCGCAGAGAACGACCGCCTGGGAAAATAGATTCCCCACTTAACGAAAAACTGAAAAATGTTAAGTGGGGAGAATTTAAGCTTGGAGATTTGTTTGAGATTTTAACTTACAAAAAACGATTTGACGCAAATAAAGTCGAATTAGTAGAAAATTGTGGTCATCCATATGTTGTTAGAACATCTTGTGGAAATGGACAAAAAGGATTCATTGATGAAGATGAAATTTATTTGAATGAAGGTAATACTATTTCTTTTGGACAAGATACAGCAACAATGTATTATCAAGAAGTTCCTTATTTTACTGGTGATAAGATAAAAATCCTGAAATCTAAACTGTCACGATTTGGAAAAACAAATGCTCAATTCTTTTTGGCAACTATGCGAAATTCTTTTAAAAATTTTACTTGGGGAAGTTCAAGTTTTAATGTTTCTATAATTGCTAATCAAAAAATCCAACTTCCCCTAAAAGAAAAATCGTTTGATTTTTCAAATCCGTGTGACAATATAAAAAACATCGACTTTGATTTTATGGAATCCTTTATACGCGAACTCGAAGAGGAGCGTATACGCGAACTTAACGCATGCCTTTTAGTCACAGGACTAAAAGACTATGCGTTAAGTGATGAGGAAGAAAACGCATTGGAAGCATTTAAGACAATGCAGTGGGGTGAATTTCGAATTGGAAATTTGTACAAAAAGTTAGAGCTACATAATAAAAATTTTGATAAAAGAGAAGATACATCTTCTGAGCAAACAAAAGAATATTCTTTACCAATTGTAAATGCAAAGCATGGTGATAATGGAATTATGTTTTATGGAAAGGAGAAAGTTTTTGATTCAGCAGAAATGACAATAGATATCGTTCAGAATGGTGCTATTGCAACTGGTGATGTTTATCCACAACCTCAAAGAACAGGAATACTTTGGGATGCGTATTTGATAAAAGCATTAGAGCATAAAGACTCAAAAGAGACATTATTTTTTATGACTTCTTCAATTCAAAAGTCCATAAAGCAAAAATTTTGTTATGAGTTTAAAGCAACTTGGGATAGAGTTCAAAAAGAGAAAATCTATCTTCCCACAAAAGACGGAAAACCAGATTATGCAATAATGGAAACATTCATAAAAGCAGTTGAAAAACTTGTAATAAAAGATGTTGTTTTGTATGCGGACAGCAAGATTGAAGCGACAAAGAATGTTGTAAAAAAAGATGTAGAATATAAAATTAATGAAGAAAAATATCTTTTGCATGTTGCTCAGGAGAAAAAGTGAAAAAAATGACAAACGAAGAATTAGATATAGCTAAAACTTTGGCTGTAAATGTATACAACGATGTACTTTCTCCGATAGCAAAACAGGCTGGCACAACTTTAGAAGAAGTTGGTAACCTCGTTTTTGCATTATTTCGTTATCCTGCAAAAATACTTACTTTAAGGATAGTAAATTGGTTTAAAAGAATTGAATCAGAAATTAATAAAGAGAATTTAATTGAAGCTGATCCAGCTATCACAATTTCAACTTTGCAAAATTTGGCGTTGCATCAGGATGAAAGTTTCTTAGGTGAAATGTTTTTTAATATTCTAAAATCTTCTGTTGATAAAACACAACAATGTAATTTAAGTCCTGCATTTCCAAAAATACTTGAACAATTGACAACAGATGAATGTATTTTCCTTGTTTTATTAAATGATAAATCCTATAAATTTAATAGAAACTTTGATTTGAATATTAGGAATCTAGCAACAAAAAATATTCAAATATTGTTGAATGAACTTCCTATGGAAAAATTCAACTTTCCTGAGAACTTATGGATTTATAAAGAACATTTGGAACATTTAAATCTACTAAAATATGATGATTATAAAGAACCTGACATGTCCGATGGTGATTTTGAAAATAACCAAAACATTACTGAATATGCAGAATTTAGATTAACTGAATTCGGAAAAATGCTTTGTAAAATCTGCGTTTCCGACAAATGCTATTCAATGTTGAATCAATTAGAAAATAATAAAACGAATGGTAGAAGAGAAGATTGAAAAGTGAAAAATGGCTGTAAGAGAAACCAAATGTAAAACGAACTTCTATTCTGCACAGATGAAGCAGGCAAAGCATCGCCTTCAATTGATTTAGTTTTCCGAATTGCAGAAGCTCTTTCCATCCACCCAGCAGACCTTTTCCTTCGCGACGCATCAAAAGCCCAAAACCGCGAACTATTTTCCAAATACCACGAATTGCTTTTAAATTGCGAACATCTTCCTGAATGCCATCAGAATACAGTAAACCAGCTGGTAAAATCCCTGGCGGAATCTGGCAACAGCACTGAATACAAGACTTCACATAAATAGATCAAGCAAAACTATCATTTTTTATCGTTCATACACGCCCGCAATAAAAAACGCCCGAGTTATAAACCCAGGCGTCTTATGTCATTAATCATTCTTTTTTATGTTTTCTAGTTCTTCTGCCGTAAATCCCGTACTCTTTAAAATAATCGAAAGGTCAACATTGTTTGCAAGCAGAATTTTTGCCGTCTCAACCCTTGCATCGTGGGCACCCTGGTCTATACCCTGCGAAAACCCATCATCATAGGCATAGCTTGCCTGGAGTTTTATTTCCTGTTCTACTGTCATGTGTTCTTTCCTCCATTCGCGAAGATTCTGGGTAAGATGCACCTGGTCCTCAATTGCTCTTGTAAGGTCATCATTTGCCTTGCGTCCATAAAAATATTCAAGCAGTGCACGGCGTTCTAAATTATTTTCCTTTTCCCAAGCCTTTACATTGTAGAATACTTTGCGACATTTGTCATTTAATGAAACCGACGGTTCTTCGATACAAGTATTTTCAAATGTATAAATGGGCAAGCCTTTTCCAAACAGATCGAAGAGACATATAAATAGAATGTAGGATTCCGGTAGATTCCTGTATAGATTTCCCTTGTCCAGAAAGGAAATGTCCTGCAGTCCCTGATAGTACCTAGTCCTTAGAGGCAGATCCTTTCTGTCATCACACTGCATCTCAAGAGTGAATGTCCTGTCGGAATCCTTTACATAAACATCCAGTCGTATTCCTTTCGAAAAAGGATCAGCACGCAGGTCTTTTTCTCGTTCCAGATACTCGATTTTTTCAATATTGATACCAAGCATTCTTTCGATGAATGAGCGGCAGATGTATTCATTTTTCATGACCGTTGCACACATGAAGTTGTCGGTAATCCTGATTTCTTTTGACATTTTTATACCTCGACTAAATTAGATTTCGGAGAACAAATTCCCCTAACCTATATATAACCGCTGAAATTATAAAAAGTGTAAAATCCGTAAAAAAAAGACATGTATAATGCCAAAAAGAAAATTACATTTTCCTAAAAAATAATTTCCATGCCACCGTCTTTTCACTATACTTTCACCATGAACATTTTTGTAACACGACATGGCGAAACTGAATGGAACACCCATTGGAAACTTCAGGGCCGAAGCGACACCGTACTCAATGAAAAGGGAAAGGAACAGGCTGCCCAGACAAAAATCGGTTTTGAAAACGCCGGGCTTTCTTTTGACAGGGTTTATTCAAGTCCATTAAAACGCGCCGTAGAAACAGCAATGCTCATGACAGGCAAAACAGAAAGCGAAATCATTAAGGATGACAGGATCATTGAATTCTGTTTTGGCAAGGCTGAAGGAAAGACACCGGCAGAAAGGGAGGCCGATCCTGAACTGAAGGACTTCCATAATTTTTTTGATGACCCTGAAAACTTTGTTCCCCAGGAAGACTGCGAGTCCTTTGATTCTGTGCTGACACGCACCGCCGCATTCTGGGAAGATGAAATCAAGTCCCTTGAAAATTCCGGAGTACAGAATGTTCTTGTCGTAACCCACGGTGGAACAATGCAGGCTCTTCTTCTTCACATCGACGGCCGTGAACTTAAAGACTACTGGAAATCAAAAATGGCAAACTGCACGCTGAACAAAATCGTCCTTGAAAACGGAAAGTTCAATCTGGAATACACGGGAAAAGTTTTCTACCAGGAAGATAAAAATTCCGCAGAAGGATTTTTTTCAAAGCCGTGTCCATAGAAAGTGCTGCTGCGCCGATTGAGCCAGTCGAAATCAAGCAGAAAAAATACCGGTAGTTTCGACCAGCTCAACCACCGCATTCCGTATAGCAATACAATTTACGGACATAACCTTTTTCAAAATAATTTCGGAAAAAAGCTGATGCCAGAAGTTTTAATCGGAACAAGCGGCTACGATCATCCAGAACTTAAGGGAAGTTTCTATCCCGCTGACTTGTCTCGCAAAGATTTTCTTTCATTCTACTCAACAAAGTTCAACGCCCTTGAACTCAACAGCACCTTTTACGGAATGCCTACTGCTGAAAGAATAAATTCCTTTTACGAAAGAACTGAAGGCAGAATCAAATTCACCGTAAAGCTTACAAGAGTTCTTACCCACGAAATCGACGGCCTTTGGAAAACCCACGCTGAAGAATTTAAATCCGCCGTGTTTCCCTTAATTGAAAAAAACTCCCTGGCAACGATCCTCGTTCAGTTTCCGGAAAGTTTCGGCTATTCAGAGAAAAACCGTTTTTATCTTTCTGATCTTTTGAAGGAACTTTACCCACTGCCATGCGTAGTGGAATTCCGCCATAAGGACTGGATAAAGGATTCAGTTTTTGAAGGCCTTGCAAAGCGAGACACCGGGATTGTTTTCTGCGACATGCCTCAGTTAAAGAATCTTCCAAACGGATTTTCACTCAAGACGCCGTTCATTGGCACCAACGCCTACATCAGGCTCCACGGAAGAAATGAAAATGGCTGGTATGCACACACTGCCGAAGGTGAAGAAACCCATCGATACGACTACGAATATTCAGCACCGGAACTCAAAAGTTTCATTCCCATAATCGGCAAGGCAAGGGATGAAGGAAAAACTGTCCAGCTGTATTTCAATAACCATCCAAAGGGGACAGGTTTTAAAAATGCCCTGGAACTTAAAGCAATGATTGAAGGAGAAAGTCTTTAGGACTATCATTTAGTTATGGAACAGGAAATGAATCAGGTTCAGAAAGAAATACTGAAGGCTATGGAACTGCATCCCGACAAAGCTCTTTGCACGGAAGCTTTTATTGTAAAAACCATCCGCGAAAATGCAAAAATTGATGGCAAGAATAAAGCAGGCCTTTCTTTGCTGGATGTTGAAAAAGTTGTGGAAGTTCTTGGTAATAAAGAAAACTTCTACTCAATCCATATAAATTCCGCCAACGACATTCTTGTAAAAAAGGATTCGGAAACAAAACTTACGGATGCCGATTCAAAACACAGAAGGCTTGCCTCTGAAAAATCCATGAGCGTTTTATCCAGCAAGGATTTTTCACAGACCAAAAAATCAAAGGGCAAACCGAAATTCAAAAGGACGGAAAGCAAGAAGCTCAATGTAAATGATTTTGCAATTGATTGAAAAAAGCCGGAAGCAATAGTTTCCGGCCCCTTTATTTTTAACCATCCTGCCTGTTTTCCACCGCAAGGTTTTTAATCCATTTTCCTTTTTTAAGCCAGATGGCGGCAATGGTAATCTTTACAAAATCCACAAACTTAATGCTTATGTACATCATTACCGGTCCTGCAGAAGTGCAAAAAGCCATAATGAAAATCCCAGGCAGGATGATGCCAAGATTCGTAATCCCATCTACAATCATTCCCATCATCGTATCCCCGCCTGCCCTTGAAATTGCAAACTGTGCATTTACATAAACCCATGCAGGCATAAAAAGTGCCATTGTAAAAACCATTTTTGAACAGATGCCCTGGGAGTCAATGCTCAGCCGTTTGAATACAACTGGAACAAGGAACATTGTCATGAGCCCAAAGACAGTCATGATGCATCCAAAAATGACAGCCCCGGTCAAAAGCCAGCGTTCCTTCTGCCTTGCTTCTTCAAGCTTTCCCTGTCCAAGGGTATGCCCAAGAATTACACTTGTTGCTGTTGTAATTCCGCCGAAGGCAACAAAGAAAAGATTGGCGATTGCAAAACTTGCGCTCATGCCGGAAACTACGTCAGCACCTCCCCTTCCGTTGTAAAGGGCAGTGGTTACTGTTTCTGAAAGAACCCATACCATTTCTGAAAATAAAATTTTCCATCCTTTCTGCAGAATCTCAAGTATGAGTTTGAAATTTATCTGCACCAGGTCGATTATGTGAATTACAAAGGCCGGTTTTTTCACATAGAGATAGACTATGAAAATAACCATCTCAACCAGACGCGCAATGATTGTTGCA
This sequence comes from Treponema sp., assembly GCF_045641405.1. Classification (GTDB taxonomy): domain Bacteria; phylum Spirochaetota; class Spirochaetia; order Treponematales; family Treponemataceae; genus Treponema_D. The sequence continues at coordinate 45,410 of NZ_JAZUGX010000037.1, read as the reverse complement.
ATGGCGGCACCCCTTACTTCCAGTCGGGTAAAACCAAGATTGCCATATATCAAAACCCAGTTGAAGAAAGTATTTACCAGAGTTGCTATGACAGAAATTATTAAAGGTGCCTTTACTTCACCAATTTCGCGGAAGGAAGATGCAATGACCGTTGAAACCATCATGGGAATTCCTATCCATGCCATAAGGCGCATGTAGGCAACACCCTGATCAAGAATCAGATCAGCCTGAGTATTACCTTTTACCATAAGGCTTAGGAACTGACGCGGAATAACAAGACAAACATATTTGAAAAGAATGATGGCAAGGATTCCCATCATCAGCTTAAAGCAGAAGGCCTGCTTCATTCCCTTTTTATCTCTGGCACCGGAAAACTGTGTCATGTAGATTCCACCCGCCATGCAGATTGTATTCAGGAATACCATGAATCCAAAGAGAAGCTGCCCCGTAATGTTTACACCGGACATCTTTATGTCCCCAAGGCCGGAAACCATGAAATTGTCAATGAGGGAAACCATCGTCTGTATGAGCGCCTGAGCCATGACAGGAACCGCTATTTTCAAAGCATCCTTGTAAAAAGACACAGGTCCAAGATATTTGTTAAGTCCTAAAGTTTTCATAATCGGTAAATTCTTTCCTATGATTTTCTATTGGTTGGTTACTTCCACCACTGTTCCCTGTAGTTCTGAGGATTTAAGATGTCCACAGTCTCGCAGAGGTATGGAGTAATGTAATCCAGTTTCTTTTCTTCCGCCGCCTTCACAAAACGCAATACGGAATCATCCCAGCCGTTGGTGCTTAAGACGATGGCTCCCCAGTGGACAGGCATGGCAAGCTTAGCGCCCACATCAATGGCTTCCTGCACGCTTTGCTCTGGGAATGAATGGATTGAAGGCCATCTGACATTGTACTGACCGCATTCCATGACTGCCAGGTCAAAGTCACCGTACTTTTCATGTATCTTCTTAAAGTGCTCCCCATAGCCAGAATCTCCGCTCAGAAAAATCTGACGGTGAACATCCTTAAGAACATAGCCGTTCCATAAAGTTTCATTTCTACCAGTAATCCATCTGCCACTGAAATGCTGGGCAGGCGTTGCGGCAATCATGATTCCGTCTGACTCGATTTCCTCCCACCATGCCATGTTGGAAATTTTTTCCATGTCGAATTTCCATTTACGCAGATGGCATTCAACTCCAAGAGGCACGACATATTTATTTACCTTTGGCGCAAGTTTTTTCAGCGCCCTGTAATCCATGTGGTCATAGTGGTCATGGGTCAAAATCAATATATCTATTTCTGGAAGTTCCTCTATCGTTATGGAAGGATTTGAAAATTTCTTAGGACCTATCCAGGTCACAGGAGAAATTCTTTCGCTGAATACTGGATCCACAAGAATGTTCTTTCCATGCATCTGCATAAAAAGTGAAGAATGACCAAGCCATGTTATGGAAAAATTACTTTCATCAGGATTATTATCTATCTGCGGTTTTCTTACTGGAAGCTCAAAATCAGGTCTTGTGCCGTTCCCTGACATTCTGGCTGAATCATTGTCTTCCACTTTTTCCATCACGCTTACTTCAGGATCATTGTGAAAAACTTTGCCATCATAGTTGTAGGCACGTTTTTTATAGTTCTCCCTGTCAGCCTTGCTGGCTTTTCCTCCGACAGACGGAAGAAAGGGAACCGCAAAGGAAATTCCTGCGGCTATGAGAATCAATGTGATAAAAACTATCAGGTTTTTCATGTTTTAAAAATATCAGAAATCCGATGTTTGTTCATTACAGGAAAGGCTCACTTCTATGCCGCAAACCAGTCTTCCATCTTTAAGAAAGTTTTTTCCGCCATGTACGAGAAATCTTCCGTATTGTGGGTGACGAGAACCATTCCGTTTGAAATGGCTGTTGCCGCAATCTGGCTGTCATTATAGGGAAGCTTTTTTCCTGCCTGTTCCGCATTGCTTTGAACCTCACCGCAGATGGAAGCCGCAAACTCATCGTAGGGGATTATCTCAATGTTGTTCCTCAAGTTTTCAATAAATCCCATGACAGTATTCTTTCTTTTTCCATCAGGCATTCTTGAAACACTAAAAACCAGTTCCTGCCATGTGACTGATGAAATGGCACAATAATCCTTACGGACATTATAGTAATCAAGAACCTTCTCATTAGGTCTTTCCTTGGAAAATTCCGACACGATGTTTGTATCAAGCAGGTATATTTTTTTCATTTTCTTCCCCTTCCCTTTTCAGTCTTCAAATATTTTTCTGTTTGGATCAGGATAATATTTTGGCATTGGAGGAATTCCCTCATCATCCAGAAATCCTTCATTTTCTTTGCGCCATTTTGTCAACCAGCTTTCTGAGCTGCTTTTCCTGAATTTTTTTTCATAGTCATCATAGCTGATGATTATGGCAACAGGCTTGTTGTAACGAGTGATCTCAACAGGCTCTCCCTGTTCCGCCATTTCCACATAGGCTGAAAAATTGTTCCTTGCTTCATAGATGGATGTCCTGCACATACGGCACCTCCTTGCTGACACTTTCAAAATAGTAAATGTCACCAAGATAGTCAACCTTTAAAATGTTGGCTAACATTTTAACAACACATCGCCATCTCCTGTTTTCCAGCGATTGTTCATCTTCACGCACAAAACTATAATGAAAGCAGATGACGGACATACTCATAGGCACAAGCAGCTACGACCACCCAGAACTCGTCGGAAGCTTCTATCCCGCCGGCCTCAGGAGAAACCCACCGCTATGACTATGAATATTCAATTGAAGAACTAAAAAGCTTCATACCCATGATCAATTCCGCTCGTGATGAAGGGCGGACAGTCCAGCTTTATTTCAACAACCATCCAAAGGGAACGGGATTCATGAACGCAATGCAATTGAGTAACCTTTTGGATTTAAGTTTATTTACATAATAAACGAGATAATTATGATAAAGGACATAATCAAAGACCACATAGTCAACGACCTGATCAACGGAGATCTTCTCGAGATTTTCAGGGAACAGAACAAGCCCTTTCAGCAGATGATGTCATTTTACAAATGCGCCACCATGGAAGTTGAAACAAAATTCAAGGTGCTCAACGAAGAATTTTCCCTTGAATATGACAGAAACCCGATTGAATCAATCAAAACAAGAATCAAGTCACCTGAAAGCATCATATGCAAGCTTAAAAAACGAAACCTGCCTATAAGCGTCGAATCGATTACTGAGAACATAAACGACATTGCAGGTGTCAGAGTAATCTGCTCATTTCCAGAAGACATTTACCTTCTTGCCGAGTGCCTTGTAAAGCAGGATGACATTACCCTCATTGAAAAAAAGGATTACATCCAGCAGCCGAAGTGTTCGGGCTACAGGAGCCTTCACCTGATAGTCGAGGTTCCCATCTTCCTGGCGGAGGAAAAGAAACCTGTACGTGTAGAGGTTCAGCTTAGAACCATAGGAATGGATTTCTGGGCAAGTCTTGAACATAAGCTCATGTATAAGAAATCAGTTCCTGAAGATGTTGCGGCGGAACTTTCCCGTGAGCTTCTAGACTGCGCAAACATCAGCGAAAGCCTTGACCTTAGGATGCAGAAGATACGAAACCAGCTTGCACAGTACGACGACGAAAGCTAAAGCAGCAGATCCCTAAGTCTTTCATAGACCCTGTCGGCATAACGCTGTTTGATTTCCTTTCTTGAAAGACGGCTGACATCTTCCTTTATATGAAGATCATGGAATTCATTTCCAAACATTATGCAGCAGAAGGCTTCTCCCAGCACGCTGTCCTTGTTTGCAGGATCCACATTGCCTGTGGTCCCTGTGATCCCAATGGCAATGTCTGCCCCGTAGATTCTTTTGACTGTCTCCGCCATGGCACGTGCGCACTCAGCAGAATAGACTCCATGTTCTTCAATAATCTGCGCTGGAACTCCCGCCGCAACCTTCATCTCATTGCTGTATGTGACAAGACTCCCCTTGAAGACCGCGGAGGCTCCTGAAGTATCAGTAAACATGGACGCAAGAAGTCCACTGGTGCAGCTTTCCATGAAAGTGATGGAGAGATTTTTTTTTATGATTTTTTCTGTCACAGTCTCTGCGGTGTTCATAATCAACTGTCCCTAGTTTCCATGAGGTTATATTTTATGATTATCATTTGAAAAAAAAGAAATGACAAGCATGCTTGAGGTTCGAGCCAAACTGCATCTTGCAACCCATCTCCACCCTGAGGCATCGCCTCTGCATTTACTGTGGAAAGGACGCACCCAGCAGGACATGGCAAGGATCTCTACGAAAGCTGATTTTTATAACTCCTTATATTATTTTTCATTCAAAACCTTATCCAACCATTCAAGAAATACCTCACCGCTCCCAGGTGCCACATCCTTGGGCTCAACCCAGAAATGCCCCCTCTTTTCATATTCCGCATATACTGAATTCCTGCAGTATTTTTGCAGCAAAGGACCTGTGGTGCACCCCTGCTCATATATTCCCTTATCGTTCCTTGAAATGCCAAACCAGAATTGGATCGGAAGAATCTTGAGAAGTTCCCTATAGGTTATCTGATAATACCCGCTGCCAGAGATGACTGCCTTGAAAAGACGAGGTTCATAGCAGGCAAGCTTAACGGCGTAGTAAGCCCCCTGGCTGTGTCCAAAGGCAATGACATTCTTTCTGTCGATGCACTCATTCTGAATCATTACATTCTGTATGAGCATGCTTGTGTCATGGCAGTCGCTGTAATATCCACAGCGTGCAAGAAGAACAAGGACGGCACAATGACGGATATCCTGAATCTTTTTGTCGGTGAACATCCTTCCGTAGCGGCCAAGAGAAATTCCCTTGCTTTCACTTCCGTGGAAAATGACGACCATCGGCAGCCCTGCGCTTTCATTATGGCGGTCGTCTTTGAATTCAGGAGGTATATATAGAAAATAATCATAACCTGCATAGGTCTTTCGGAAATCCCATTTATCAGTTTCACATTTTTCCTCTGCCCAATAATAGTCAGGCTCAAAGGTAAGTTCTCCCAAAGTCCTTCTGGTATACAGAGCCTTTACAGCCAAAGCGAGAGCTGCAGACAAAAACACAACGATTCCTACGATGATAAAAATGATCCTGGTTCTTCTTTTCATATCTTCAATCATAATAACCTAATTTCGTTTCATGCTGAATGTAAATTCTGCAATTACTTTGTTATTATCCGCAAAACCGTGCTTTTTGGTTCAGCCTATGGTAAAATTGATGCATATGCCTTTTATTATCTTGAGGGCAATATTTTTCAATACAGGAGTCCAAAATGAAAAACCTTGGAGCAAAACCAATGATCTACCCTATGCCAGTCTTGATCCTTGCCACTTACGACAAGAACGGAAAAGCAAATGCAATGAACGCAGCCTGGGGCGGAATAGTTGAAGCAGACCAGATTTGCATATCCCTTTCAAAACACCTTACCACCGAAAATATCGATTTGAACAAGGCTTTTACCGTAAGCTTTGCAGATGTCGAGCATGTTGTTGCCTGTGATTATGTCGGAATCGTAAGCGGCAACGATGAACCTGAAAAAATGAAAAAGGCAGGATTCACTACACGGAAAAGCGAATTCGTCAACGCACCTGTCATCAATGAACTTCCTCTATGCCTCGAATGTGAATTCCTTAGAATTGACGGTGACTCGGCAAAGGATGAAATGCACTACATCGGAAAGATTGTAAACGTCTGTGCCGACGAGAAAATCCTTGACGAGACAGGAAACATCGACCTTACAAAGTTCCATCCGATCTGCTACGATCCAAGCGGTCACGGATACCATGAGATCGGAAAGAAAGTTGGGCAGGCTTTTAGCGACGGAAAGAAACTTTCCTGAGTTTTCAGTTTGCAAATTCTGAATTTTATTTTTATATTGGGATTATGATTAACTTTATTATTACGGTAATGCCATGGGTTTGGATCGGAGTACTTGTTGTTTCCATCATACTGGAAGCACTTACACTTGGACTTACAACAATCTGGGCAGCCATAGCCAGTGTTCCTCTCATATTTCTTGCCCGCACTTCGCTCCCCTTGAAGTGGCAGATCCTCATCTTTGTTTTCCTGACTGCAGGGCTTGCAATCTTTACAAGACCGTTCGTCGTCAAGTTCCTTAAGTCTGGCAAACAAAGCCCAGGAAACATCAACAGCCTGGACGGGCAGACAGTTCTTTGTGTTTCGCCTATCGCTGAATTCAAATTCGGAGAAGTAAAGACAAAGAACGGTGTTGTCTGGACAGCCAAATCGGAAGACGGAAATGAAATTCCTGCCGATTCAATATGTATCGTTTCAAGGGTGGAAGGAAACACCCTTGTCGTAAAAATCAAAACCACAGGAGAATAGAAAATGATTTATCTTATCGCAGCACTTGCATTCATCGTGTTCCTTCTTATCGTCACAAACATCCGCATTGTTCCACAGAGCCATGCCTATGTCATTGAACGACTTGGAGCATACAGCTCAACATGGCAGGTTGGACTCCATGTAAAGATGCCACTCATCGACAGAATGGCAAGCAGCATGAGCCTTAAGGAAAAGGTCCTTGACTTTCCTCCTCAGCCTGTCATCACAAAAGACAATGTTACCATGATGATCGATACCGTCGTCTATTTTCAGATTACGGATCCTAAGCTCTACACCTATGGCGTCGAGATGCCGATCAACGCCCTTGAAAATCTCAGCGCGACAACACTGCGCAACATCATCGGTGAACTTGAACTTGACCAGACACTCACAAGCCGCGATGTAATCAATACAAAGATGCGCTCAATTCTCGACGAAGCCACAGACCCTTGGGGAATCAAGGTCAACCGTGTCGAGGTAAAGAACATTGAGCCTCCACATGCAATCCGCGAGGCAATGGAAAAGCAGATGAAGGCTGAACGTGAACGCCGCGAACAGATCCTCATCGCAGAAGGACACAAGCAGTCTGCAATCCTCGAAGCAGAAGGAGAAAAGCAGTCCAAGATCCTTCAGGCGGAAGCTGCAAAGGAAGCTACTATCCTAGCCGCAGAAGCTGAAAAAGAAGCCGCAATCAAAAAGGCAGAAGGTGAAGCAGAAGCAATCCGTTCAGTTCAGGAAGCAACGGCAGCAGGTCTCAAGATGATCAAGGAAGCCGGAGTTGACGAAAATGTAATCCGCTTAAGAAGCCTTGAAGCTTTTGAAAAGGCAGCAGACGGAAAGGCAACAAAAATCATCGTTCCAAGCGACATCCAGAATTTCAGCGGTCTTGCAGGAGCAATTTCTGAGGTGGTAAAAAAATGAACGTTCACAAAAAAACATTTTACAAAATCCAAGCCGAAGGCATCATTGCAAAAATGAAGGCACGCGGAATGGAAGCTTTCTATTGCGACAACATTGAAGACGGCAAAAAAAAGGTTCTTGAACTTATCGGAGACGCCGGAAAATCCGTTGGCTACGGCGGATCAATGACCATCGATGAATGCGGTCTAAAAAACGACATTGCTGCCGCAGGCCACAACCTGATTAAGCGCGAAGAACTTTCTGTGGAAGAGGCAAATGTAAAAAACATCAATGCCGACACCTTCCTCATGAGTTCCAACGCTATCACATTGAATGGTGAACTTGTAAACATAGACAAAAGGGGCAACAGAGTCTGCTACCTTATTTACGGACCAAAGCAGGTAATCATCCTTGCGGGAATGAACAAGGTTACTGCTAATGTAGACGATGCCATCCGCCGTGTCCGTGCAGAGGCAACACCGCCAAATGCAGTACGTCTTAACCTGAACACACCATGTTCAAAAAATGGCCGCTGCGTTGACTGCGTGGGTGACAGCCTTTGCGCCAACATCGTAACAACAAGAACAAGCTGCCCACCTGGACGAATCAAAGTTGTTCTTGTTGGCGAAGAATTGGGATATTAAAAGAAAGCCCCAAAATCACATGAACTGTGTTTTTGGGGCTTTTCGTTTTATTCAGCAAATAAAAACTTTATTTTGTAAGATTAATCATGGTGTCGGTCAATTCTTCATAATACCAGGTACAATCATTTCTGTTGAACCAACCGTGACGTTCTGCTTTATTATTGCTGTTCGGATAAACAACCATATTGTCCCAAAGAATTACTGGAATACCTGCGGTTTTTGCTTTTGTGAAGTAATCTGTAATCCATTTTTTGCGGTCGTCTGTGTTGTTTTTGTCTGAAGCACTCGCCTCGCCCATTACAACACCGTAACCTTCATCAATGAAATTTGTCTTTATCTGTTTAAAAAGATATGTCAGTTCATTTGCGACTGAATCATCAAAAGTATCAACATCGCCCATTGCAAAATTGTATGGATCGTAAGCGTGGGTTGAAACGAGAAGCCTGCTTGTTGCACTATCTGTTGGAATTGTCCAGCCTGCAATATTCCAAGGACTTGCGGCATAAGCTGGAACCATCAAAAAGCGATTTTCGTTTCCGTTTACACTACGAATTGTTGAAATACAAGTTTCTTCGTAAGCTTTGATAATTGCATTGTAATCAGAAAGGTCACTTGGAGCTTCAAAACCGTTGTTTACACCGTCTCTGTAACGTGGTTCGTTTAAAACTTCAAATACAAGGCGATTATCGTATTGTGCAAAAGTTGTTGCGATTTGTGACCACACTTTTGTAAGATAAGTTTTTGATTTTGTCTGCAATTCCGAATCTTTATCTACACAATAGCCGTACATTGAATTCATTTCGGAACGAGTCAAATCATCGTGATGAACGTTCAAAATAACATACATATTATTTGAAATCGCCCAGTCAACGATTTGTTTTACACGAGACATCCAATTTGAATCAATCGGATAGTTTCCGTTATCAGCTGTAATGTGATTGTGCCAGGAAACTGGAATGCGAATTGTTTTAAAGCCTTTTGAAGCAACAGCATCAATCATCGCTTTTGTTGTTGCAGGCATCCCCCATGATGTTTCTGTACTAAGACCTTTATTTGTTTTTACAGCAGTTGAATCATGAGCATCCAAAGTATTTCCCAAGTTCCAGCCTATGACCATTGCTTTTGCCATTGCAAGTGATGTAGTTGGGAGGTCGCCTGCTGCCGGTGGATGATTGTTCTGTTCTTCTTCAACATAAATGTCTACAGAAGTAATGCACATTCCAAAACCAATGAGAGTAAATCCATTTGTCTTTATGGCTGCCCATTCTGATTCTGATGGAATGTAACTGAAAGTCTGTGCCGTTGAAGATGGTTTGTTAGTAATCTTAACAGCATACAAGGCATCAGCAGATGTTGAAGTTCTATCAATTGAACAATTTGTCTCCCTTCCTGCATAAAGCTCAGATGCTCCGCTCATGAACTTACAGTTATAGTAGCTCTCAGTTTCAGAATTTGATTTGTAAGTAAACTGAATTTCTGTAGAAGATGTAGCTCTTGAGAAAGCAGAAGCTTCTATTTTTAACTGAGATGTACCGCTCCAGCCTAAATCCTTTGTTCCTGTGAATACACTTACTTTTGTTGGAACACTTCCATTCTGATTTTCATTGTTGTCGTTGGAAGATGAGCCATCTGCACAAGACAAAACAGTAAAAGTTGTACCAAATGTGAATAAGGCACAGGCTGTTAATGCCAGAAACTTTGAAATTTTCATTTGTCCTCCTGTAGTTCAACTTTTTTATTATCCCTTGAGAACTTGATTTTCTCTCTAATAAATTTACTATTTATGTTAAATTTAATTAAAAAAAAACAAAAAACAAGAAAGAATATTAAAAACTACTGAAGGACAAGCCCTTTTTATATCTGGCCTTATCAGTAAGCCATATTAAAAATTTCAATCATATCGTCATAGGCCAGCGGCTTGTAACCTGCAAGTGTTCTTGTCTTGCCTCGGCTGCACTTAAACGCCAATGGCTCCAGGTCTTCTTTTTTTACCCCCAGTTCCCTAAGGCTCACTGGCATACCGATGGATCTGTAGAAATCCTCCTGCATCTTTATCGCCTTCAAGACAGTTTCTTCCTTGTGTTCAAAATCAATGTCCACATTCCACACATTTTTTGCATACTGAAGGAAACGATCCAGGGAATCCTTGTAGACATATCGTGCCCAGCTGCACCACAAGGCGGCAAGCCCTGCACCATGTGCTACTTCCGGATACATTCCGCTAACCTCGTGCTCAAACTGATGAACCGTAAGCTGGAAAAATCTTCCGCACTGGGTAAGCCCGTTATGGGCAAGGGATGATGCCCACATCATGTTGGCACGGGCCTCGTAGTTTTCAGGATTCTTGATGCATTCAACACCTGCACTGTTGATGGTCTTTATTACAGCTTCCGCAATGGAATCCGTAAGCTGTGTATCGGATCCAGGACAGAAGTAGCGTTCTATCGTGTGCATTGCAATGTCTACAGTTCCACATGCCGTTTGATAAGCATTGACTGAATATGTAAGCTCAGGATTTTCAATGGCAAAGTTCATCCTGTTAAAAGGGCTTCCATATCCGCGCTTGTCACCGTCCTCTGGATTTGTTATTACGCAGGAATTGGACATTTCGCTTCCAGCAGCAGAAAGGGTAAGGACACATCCTTTCTTCAATGTGGCCTTTGGCTGTGCCTTTCCAAGGTTGAAATCCCATACATCAACATCAGGATTTGCAACACCGTTTGCGATGGCTTTTGAAGAATCCAATACGGAACCTCCGCCGACTGCAAGGACAAAATCAACTCCTTCCTTTTTGCAAAGTTCAATTCCCTGACGCACGAGAGGAAGCTCTGGATTTGCCTTTACTCCTCCAAGCTCAACCCAGGCAATTTTTTCCGCATCAAGGGCTGCTGTTACCTTATCAAGAAGTCCGCTTTTTTTTGCAGAGCCACTTCCATAGTGAACAAGAACTTTTTTTGCGCCCAATGCTGCAACATATTTTCCTACATTCTCTTCTTCTTTTTTCCCAAAGTACACCTTAGTCGGTGTGTCATAAATAAAATTATCCATAATGAAATTGTAAAAGACATTTCCGCAGAATGCAATTGATGACACACGACAAAAAGCTTGAGCAGTTTGTCAGCGATGTCATCCTCAGCAATCCTACAAAACGAAGGGAGAATCCACAGTAATTACACTGAAGACGTCATTTTCACGACTGTTGATTGCGGCAAAAAGCTTTTCCTTTAATTCATTTTCATTCAGCCTGCAGTCATGGGGACGAACTATATCAAAGATAAGGTTGGTATGTTTTTCACCAGGCACCATCCTGACATCATGGATAGTAAACCGTCTGTCAATCTTATGGGCCTCTTCCAGAGCAATACTCTTAAGAACCTCAAGCCTTTTGTTGTTCGTGTCGATCGGGTCCATGTGCATGACCACACTGCAGTTGAATTTCTTAGACAAAGCAAATTCCGCGCAGTCGATGACTTCATGAAGGTCAAAAATATTCTGGTCTCCTGGAACTTCTGCATGGAGTGAAATCATCATCCTTCCAGGACCGTAGTCATGGATTAAAAGATCATGGATTCCCACAATCGGATTGAACTTCAAGGCTTCCTTTTCAATCTCATCCACGAATTCCTTTTCTGGCGGAAGTCCAAGAAGAGGATTGATTGTATCCTTGCATGATTCAATTCCACCTTTGAAAATAAAGATAGCAACGACAAGTCCTCCAATGCCGTCAACAGGCAGACTTGTAAAATGTCCTGCAACAACAGAAAGAATTACAACGCTTGTGGAAATCATGTCGCCAAAACTGTCCTTTGCGACAGCCTCCATTGCTGGCGATTTTATTTTCTTTGCAACGCTATGGTTATAGAGGTACATGTAAAGCTTTACTAGGATTGCAGCACCCATTATGCAGATGGAAAATATTCCGCCGTCAACGCGTTCAGGGTGAATTATCGAAACAACAGAGGACTTTACAAGTTCAATTCCCATAAAAAGAATCAGAAAGGAAACGATGAGCCCCGAAATGTATTCAAGTCTTCCATGTCCAAAAGGATGGTCTGCATCAGGTTTTTTTCCCGACAATTTGAAGCCGATCACCGACACAAGGGAAGATGCCGCATCACTCAGGTTGTTGAAGGCATCGGCAAGAATTGCAACGGAATTGGTAATGAGCGCACCTGTAAGTTTTGCCGCAAAAAGAAGCAGATTCAGAAATATCCCAAAGGCGGAACATAGGATTCCATACTGCTGGCGTACTATCGGATTCATGTAATCCTTTCGATTTTTAATGAAAATTCTTGAAAGTAAGTTTATCATATCTACATTATAGACCTTTGCTTCCTAAAGGAGAATGCCATGAAAAAGACAATTGAAATTAAAGCTGAACGCGCACAGTTTGTAACCATGACGGACATTTCATATGCCCAGGTTGACCAATGGTACGGCCACTGCAAGAAGGATCTGAAGCTTGACCTCATCTATCCTGAAGACCACACCAAGAAACGCTATCCATGCATAGTCTGGATTTGCGGAGGAGCCTGGCTTACAATCAACAAATCTGCACACCTTGCATACCTTTCCAAACTTGCCCTTTCAGGTTTTGTCGTTGCAAGCGTAGAATACAGAACAAGCAACGAAGCTTTCTTTCCATCGCAGATTCAGGATGTAAAGGCAGCCATCCGTTACCTTAAGGCAAATGCTGAACGTTATAGAATCAATCCAAAAAAGTTTGGAGTCATGGGAGAATCAGCAGGCGGACATCTTTCTTCACTTGCAGCTCTGACAACGGCAAAGAAATTTGATGTGGGAGATAACCTGAATCAGTCCAGTACAGTCCAGGCGGCTTGTCCATGGTACCCACCTGCAAACTTCAATTCATTTCCTCTTCCACCCGAGGAATATGGAATGGCAGCCCCAGAAAATCTTCTCCTTGGATGTGACCCAAAGAAAAATCCTAAGGCTGTAAAGGAAGCAAACCCAGTGGACTACATCACAAAGAAAGCCCCTCCTTTTCTGATCATCCACGGAAGCGACGACCATACTGTTCCTCATGCCCAGGGAAACGAGCTGCATGATGCCCTTGAAGCAAAGGGCTGCGATGTAACCTTGATTACCATAAAGGATGCAGACCACGCCGACATAAGGTTCTTTCAGGATCAGGTCTGGGATGAAATCATAAATTTCTTTACTTCAGTCCTAAAGTAACCACCCATTTCCTGCTGGTGTTGATGCTGTAGCCGAGGACAAGGTCTCCTATGGGAGTTGAAAAGGCCGCATAGGAACCGACACCCGCTTCAGGCTTTCCGCCAGCAAGGAATTTATTGTCAGGAGCGGCAGTATCGTAGAAAGGATCATAGCTATCGGATACTCCAACCTTGCCCTGTAATATCAGATAGAACGGCATTCCTATGAATGAAAAAATCCTCTGTCTATAGGAAACCTCCGCTATCTGGAAATCCCTTTTCAGCATCCCGAGTGGATATCCGCACATTCCTTCGATTCCACCGTAGTCGTTGTAGCCGATATTGAGTTCATAAGGAAAACGATTCCTGCAAAAGGAAAGTCCAAACCCAATCGATGTATTGTCTTTTTTGAGTTCAAAGCGCTGTTCGTAGGCAAACCGCAAAGAATAGTTCATGTCAAACTCTGGATTCTCGCTGTTGCTTTTACCGTAATAAACCGCCGATTCAACCTGAATGCCCCTGAGCTTCATGAAATTATTGTGAAGGGTTGTGTATATGATCTCATTGTATCCATAGGTGCTTCGGAACCAATGGTCCTGAGAGATCACCATGTCGGCTTCATTTGCCACACCAAGCCTTAAGGTAATCATGTCCGTATACTTGAACCTGAGGCCTAGGTTTCCAATGACACCACGGTCAGAATCAACAAGCCTGTCATTGAAAAAGAAATAGTTCTTTGGCTCAAGACTTCCATATTTAAAATCTCCGCCGATTTCACCGCTTACCTTGAATCCATTTATTGAGGCAACCTTTGGATAGAAAGTCGCATCGGCATGAACGATGTTTCCTGTCGTAACTCGTACCATTGCATCCACAGGATCAACAAGATTTATACCCACGGTGGAAGCAGGGTTGACCGTCACATATTTCTGGGCTGGAAGATTCGTTATGGAAACTGAAGGTGTTCCGCTAAGGAAAATCTTACTCAGCTCCTGATCATAATGGTTTGCCTTGAGGATAAGGTCGTATTCATCTGTTCCTTCAACTTTTTCAACACTGTACGAAAAATTGGAAAGATGATACTGGTTCTTCTTTTCCTTAAGTTCCATGGTAAGCTTATCTTTTGTTTCCCAATCAAGAATCTTGCCTTCAAATTGTTCAAAATCCCTCAATCTAGGTAAAGGTCCATCCTGAGAAAAAGACACATCCTTTATGATTACCTTTCTGATCCTAAGGTCAGGCAACCTGTCGTAATCGCTTACCCTATCATAATCAGGAACACTAATTGGATATCCCTGCTTTGAAAGATTGACCGCAATCTCGTGGAGCTTTTCCTTGTTTTCTTCAACACATTTTTCACCTGCGGCAACTATTTCCAAGGGATGAAAAAAATCAACGGTTCCATATTTTTTCAGATCTGGTTTTAGAACCAGAGTTGCAAGATGATACTGCTCAACAGCATTTGAAGAAATTATGAGGTTGATGATCTGTTCCGTTACGGTCACAAAGTCGGAAAGTGTGTTGGGATCCGTATCAAGAATGCTTGCAACATCCATGGCAATGACAATGTCGGCTCCCATTTCCCTGGCAAGCTGAACAGGAAGATTGTTCCTCAAGCCACCGTCCATGGCAAAGACTCCATTACCCAAGGGAGCAGGAGTAAAAATTCCAGGAAGAGAAATGCTTGCACGGACAGCATCCACCAGCGATCCGCTTTTTAGTACAATCTGCTCTCCTGTGGAAACGTTGGTCGCAATACATCGGAAAGGTATCGAAAGCTTATCAAAATCATCTACATTAAGAACACGGCTAAGATGGTTGCTCAGTTCCATGACGATGTTCTGGTCTCCGATAAGTCCAGGTGCTGAACCTATCCTCTTATTGTTGATTGAAAATGAAAGCGCCGTATCAGAATTGCTTCGTGATGAAAATGCTTCTGGAGGAACACGTTCAAGGGAAACCGGCCGTTCGCCAAGAACCTTAAGATAGTCCATCGAAAGAAGGATTTCCCTTATTTCTTTTGCAGAATAACCAGCGGCATATAGGGAACCGATGAGAGCACCCATGCTGGTACCAAGAATCATGTCAGGCTTGATTCCTTCCCTTTCAAGGGCCTCAAGAAGGGGAATCTCCGCAAGTCCTTTTGCTCCGCCTCCACTCAAAACAAGCGCCACCTTTGGTCTTGCAAAAACGAGGGATGAAAGAATAAGAATTATATATATAGAAAACAACCGTTTTATCTTCATTCCTGTAATATACCACAAATCACAGGCAGTGTCTTTTTTTCCTTTGTCAAGACCTTTGCATTCTTTACGAGGCACTGTTTTTTACATAAAATATTTGACCTATGGAATTTACAAAAGAAACAATTGACGCACTTCAGATCAATGAAGTTGAAATCATGAAAAAGGTTGCTGAGGAACTCAATATCCGTGTTCCACAGGTTAGCGCAGTAATCAGCCTGGTCCAGGAAGGCTGTACCATTCCTTTCATCGCCCGTTACCGCAAGGAAAAGCACGGTTCTCTTGATGAACTTCAGGTTCGTGAAAGCGACCATCTTTTCAATTCTTACAAGGCACTGGAAGAAACCCGCCTTGCAGATGTCCGAAAGGTTTTTGAACAGGGCAAGCTTACAGAAACTTTATACAACGCCTTCATGTCGGCAAAAACCCTTGCAGAGCTTGAAGACCTCTATGCTCCATTCAAGAAAAAGAAGAAGACTCGTGGCATGATCGCCATTGAAAAGGGACTTGAAGCCCTTGCCGATGCAATGTACGAACTTGATGACGCAGCACTCCTTGCAAAGGCGGCAGAATTCGTAAAGACCGACAACGAGGATGCTTCACTCAACGTTGAATCTGCAGAAGATGCAATCGACGGAGCAAAGGACATCGTTGCGGAACGCATTTCACAGGACAGCAAGAACCGCGAGGCTCTCCATGATCTTTACATGTCTACAGGAACAATGGTTACAAAGGGAATCGTTCCAGAAGGTGTTGATCCAGAAAAGGCAGAGCGTGAATCTACATACAAGATGTATTGGGATTATTCTGAACCACTCAACCAGGTAAAGCCACACAGAATCCTTGCCATCAACCGTGCAGAAAAGGAAGGCGCACTCGAAGTTACAATCGATGTTGATGTAGACGCAGCAATCAAGCTCATACAGAAAAAATTCAAGCTCAACAACAAGGCCATGGGAGAAGCAATTGAAGACGGAATCGTTCGTTCTTTGAGCCCAGCCGTTATCCGCGAAATCCGCAGCGACGAATTTGACGAAGCAGACGAACACGGAATCGGTATCTTCAGCGAAAACCTGAAGAACCTCCTCATGACACAGCCAATCAAGGGAAGCCGCGTTCTCGGCATCGACCCTGGTATCCGTACAGGAACAAAGTGTGCAGCCCTCGACGAAACAGGAAAATACCTTGGTTACTTCAAGTTCTTCCAGGTAACGGACCCACAGGACAGCTACAACCAGATCAACAACGCCATAGATAAGTACGACATCCAGGTTGTCGCAGTAGGTAACGGAACAGGAAGTCAGGAAGTTCAGGCAATCGTTACAAAGGTTATCAGCGAAAACTACAAGGACAGCGACGTCGTATTCACAGTCGTAGATGAATCAGGTGCTTCGGTTTATTCCGCATCTGACGTTGCCCGTGAAGAATTCCCTGAGCTTGACCTTACGATCCGCGGTGCCATTTCCATGGGCCGCCGCCTTCAGGACCCTCTTGCAGAGCTCGTTAAGATTGATCCAAAGGCCATTGGTGTTGGACTTTACCAGCACGACGTAAACCAGAAGAAGCTTTCAGACAAGCTCGATGAAGTTGTTGAATCCGTTGTAAACAATGTCGGCGTTAACCTCAACACGGCATCAGCTTACCTCCTCAAGTACGTTTCAGGAATCAACAGTTCCCTTGCAAAGAAAATCGTTGCTTACCGCGATTCAAACGGAAAGATCACAAGCCGCGAAGACCTGCGCAAGGTTCCAGGACTTGGACCAAAGGCATTCGAACAGTGTGCAGGATTCCTTAAGATAGCAGAAAGCGAAGAACCACTGGACAACACCTGGGTTCACCCTGAAAACTATCCTGTTGCAAAGGAAATCCTTCCTCTTGTCCAGAAGAACGAAAAGATCACTGCGGAACTCAAGAAACAGCTTGCAGAAAAATACGGTGTTGGTGAAACAACAGTTGCCGACATTGCGGAAGAGCTTGCAAAACCAAACCGCGACCCTCGTGACGGCTACCCTGCTCCTATCATGCAGAAGGGTGTCGTAAACTTTGAGGACCTTAAGACAGGCATGAAGGTAACGGGAAAGATCAAGAACGTCGTTGACTTTGGTGCCTTCGTAGACATCGGTCTCCACGAGACAGGACTCATCCACGTTTCAGAGCTCAGCGACAGCTTCGTTTCAAACCCAATGGATGTAATCAAGGTCGGTGACGTAAAGGAATTCACAATCATTGACCTGGACATGGACCGCAAGAGAATCAGCCTTTCACTCAAGAGCGATGCCGCAAGCCGCCTTACAGGTGAAAAGGGTTCTTCAACTTCAAGCGGAACTTCAACAGGCAAAAAGCGCATTGTCGTAGTAAAGAAGGGAACTGGAGCAAGTGGTGCAGCAGGTACAAAGCCAGCCGACCGCAAGCCAAGGGAACGCCAGAACTACGGCAGCGACGATGGCTATTCATACAACCCATTTGCCGCTTTGTTAAAGAAATAAAGAAAGCAAAATCATGCTGCAAGAATTGCGAAAGCAATTCTTGTCGGGTCCGCGAAAGCGAATCCCAATTTGCCGCATTGTTGAAAAAATAAAGCAAGCAATTAAAAACAAGGACCTAGGTCAACAAAACCTTCAATGATTTTAGATTTGTTCAGTGTACACTGAACAATGGAATTAATTCATTGGAGGTTTCTTTTAAGCTGGATTGCCTTAGTAGTTGGTGTATTTCTGATTTTAACGTCGTTATTTTAATGGACGATTGATAAAACATAATCACAATTTACATACCGAGGTCGTAAACAATTTCACGACCTCGATTTCTTAGAACAAATCCCCAATCTTATAAAGAATCAGCTGCTTTTTATATTTTTCATCAATTTTTTTATATCCTGATTTAGAAAAGAATCCATACTTGGAACAAATCAGCCCTGTATTGTTCACCTGCTGTATTTCATTCCAAATTAGATTTTTATCCAGTTTTTCATCTTTGAATTTAGCTTCGTAAAAAATGTATGAACCCTCATTTTCTGTAACAATATCGAACTCACCGTTTTTGTGATTCACTGGATCATCGTACCAATATTTTCCTATCCTTTCAAAAGAATCTTCCAGTTCCCCGGAACGATTTTTACGAATCAGAAACTGCCTGCAAATCTGTTCAAATGCCTTTGGCACGTAATGTTCTTCAAAATCCTTCTCAATGAACTTGTCATAAAAAGCATCAGAATCCATTACTGCAAGACGGGAAAGATTTCTGTAAATGTATTTGAAATAAAACAAGGTCAACTGATCAGAAACATAATATCCGGCTTTTTTCTTATTGTTTTCATCATTAATCGGAGACTCTTTTACAACAACATCCATTTTAATAAGCTTATCAAGAACATCAGCCAAAGTTGGCGAACTTGAAACCTGCGACTGTGACAGAATATCCTTAAACCTCACAACACCTTTTGCAAGAGTCTCAAAAACTTCATAGGCATTCTGCATTTTAGAAATTTCCGATTTAAGGTACATCTGAACTTCATTTTCAAATCGACTGTCAGGACTTGCAATCAAATCAATTATATTTTCGCGTACAGATTTTGATGAATCAATAAGCCTGTTATAGTAAGGAATTCCGCCAAAAACTGAATACAGCCGAACTTTATCCGCATCACTAAAATCTTTATAGAACAAAGACGAATCATAATAATCCATAGCCTTAAGATTCATGATCAGATCAAAGCGACCATAAAGGGGATTTTCTTCGGAAAGCAAAGACTTCATTGTTTCTACATAGGAACCGCAAAGTATCAGCTTTAATTTTGATTTTGACTTGTTGTTGTCAATTAGAGACTGAATTATGCTATCAAGTCCATCAACCACTTTCCTGATATATGGATATTCGTCAATTACTACAATCAATTCCTTTTGTTCAGCTTGCCTATAAAGAAACGAAAGTGTCGATTCAAAGGAACCCAAAGCCAACGGAGGAAGTCCAAAAGTTTCTGCTATGATTTCTGAAAATGACCCAACGTTATTAGATTCTGAGGTTTCCTTGCATTCATAATAGATTGAAGTTTTGCCGTTTCCTTTTAGGCAGTGCTTGATCAATTCAGTTTTACCCACACGGCGCCGGCCATAGACTAAAGCCGCTTTATTTCTATCTGAACTTAAAAACTTTTCGATAGATTTGACCTGTTCTTTTCTTCCTAAAAATGAATCTTCTTCCATAACCTGAACCTCTATTTTTACTCGAACAAAACCGAGTCGATTCTTTCCGAGTAAAATAATAACCCCAAAAGGAACTGTACGTCAATAAAATATGAATGACCAACAGAATCATCAACATTGGAAATTGAAAAGAAATAAGGTAAAAAAATCCGCTTTCATAAAAAAATATGGAAGCAGATTTTTTTTGCCTGCATGCATTTAAAAACATGGGGTCTGTCCCCCATGTCACAAGTGGCATTAAGAAAACCAAGAGTGTTGACGATTAAGCCAGAAAAGTCTATTCCGACAAAGAATAATGATAAGACCCCTTATCACGGACATAAATTGACGTACACTCAACAAGTTCGCCGTATGCATTATAATCATCGAAGATATAGTAAAGCATAGACATGTCCTTACCATTTTTACACTGAAGTATTCCACTGTTGTTTACAAAAGAAAAACTTTCGTAAAAGTTGTCACCATCAATAAGATAAACATGATTCCCCTGCATGTAAGAATCATCATAGTCATACATGAATTGATAACTGAAAACACCAAGTTCTTTGCCGTCAACAAGCCCGAGTTTATCATAGCTGATGTAATTGCCTGGATTTTCAAAAAGAGTATGTTCACCGGTGGAGTCAATGAACCTCTTCTTGTTTCCGGTTTTAAGATCGTAGAATTCATAGTAATCCGTCATTTCATTCTGTTTGCGCTTTATAATTACATTGAAAAAACTTTCTGTATTTGCGGCACCTTTAGTGATGGTGATGGCATTATTTGAAATGCAGTCTCCGGAAAGTATGCCTGTGCTGTTTGATTCTGAATTTAAGCTTTCAACAAGATAGTAATTGTAGGAAGTGTCATCAATTGTTTTTTTATATTGATCATCGAACATCTCAAGAATTGCAATAGATTCAGACGGAGACAGCGAAACCATTTCGCCCGTTACAGTTACAAGCTCACAGTTTTTTATTACTCTGTTAAGCCATATGCTTGTGTCCATTTTCAGCGGAATATTATTCTGGATGTAAATGATTTTACCTGAATCCAAATCTCCATCATAATTTTCTGAATCGGATTTTGAAATCTCTTTTATCAAAGCCTCATATTCCTTCAGCTCAAAGGAATTCATCATGTGTTTTTTTACGCTGGAATTTTTTGATTCATCCGCCATCTGCAATGCTGATTTACCCTTAGCATCTGTCCTATTCTTATCTGCATGCTGTTTAAGAAGATAATCAATTGCATCGGTATTTTCATTGACAACAGCTTCCATAAGAGGAGTCTTTCCATCATCAAGAGTAAAGTCTACACCAAGTGAAGTTATCAGAACGTTTGTTTCCCATTCAACTTCCCTGCCATTATGATATTTTTCAAAATCTGTAAAATCTTTCTTATAAAGATGGGGAATTATTTCCAGCGGATTTATTCTAATTGTATCTAGTGTTTCATTTTCAAGAATGATTCTGTACTGCCTTAAAAGAAACCGGTATGCCATATAGTTTAGCCCGGGATTGTTTTCTGCCACGGCTCTTTTTATCAGACGCTCGGAAAATGAATTTAGGTAATTTATATCATCCAGAGTCAATTTCCCAGGAATATACAAGTTGAAATCCTTTACATAATTCCAGACGGGTTTAATATCATCAAAAACAATATCGCAGACTTTAAGGTCAAAAGCAATGAATTCCAGTGGAATCCAGCTTTTCAGACCGGAATCTTTTACCTCCACAAAAGCAAATGGCCTGATTTCATAACCTTTGGTGCTTAAATCAATATCCTCAGTAACGAAATCAAGAATCAAAAGCTCTTTACCATATTCAAGCTGGAATTTTTCACCGTTATCATCAAGAACATTTCCGCTTCCAAAGTTTGGTTCCATGTAAAGGGATGCATTGTCACAGGCTCTTGCACTAAGCCCAATAAGCGGAGATTTTATCACGGTTTCGCTTTCCGGTTGTGGTAATAATTTCACCTCTGCTTTTTTTACGCAACCAGAAAACAAAAGATCTATAGCAATGATGATGGAAATATTTTTAACTTTCATAAAATATTTATTTTGATCTCCTGTATGTGTTTTTTTTTCTTTTGTAATGCCAACAATGGCCAAAACTTGATGAAAGCACTATAAGTTTAGTTTATAAAAAAGTATCTTATGGTACAATGTAATAATTGGGAGCTGATGATGAAAACAGTAACTTTAGGTTCACCAGGAATTACTTCGCCACAGAATGCTTTCGGAGCACTTTCAACTCAGCGTGATGATTTTGATATGGCAACAAAGATACTTCTGAAAATCTTCTTTATCTACCCCATTTGTATTTTTTCTCAATTCCTACTATTATGTTAGAATGAACGTTGTACTTGGTTCACCAGCAGCGCCTGGTATTGGAATCGGAAAAGCTTTTATTCTTCCTGAAGAGCAGGAACGAATCATCCCAAAACGCAAGATTTCTCAAGAAGAAGTTGAACCTGAATGGAAGCGATTTACTAATGCCTGCAAGGATGTTCAGAACGAACTTAATTCCCATATCCAGGATGAAAAAATCAGTAAGGACCAGCACGATGTACTCGAAACCTACCTTATGATGATCCAGGACCCCGTGTTCATTACTGAACTCAAGGCCTACATGGACAAGGAACTTTTCAACATAGAATTTTCCATCAACCTTAAGGTAGCCGATTATGCAGACATGCTTCGCAACAGCGGTAACGAATATCTTGCTGAACGTGCGCAGGATATTGAAGATGTCTTTAACCGCGTAATCGATGTTCTTCTTGACTATCACAGCTTTGACATTGAACAAATTCCGGATGATTCGGTCATCATCGGAAGAACAATGAAGACAAGCGACACCATAATCCTGAGCAAAAGAAAAATTGCAGGTCTTGCCCTTACGGAAGGAAGCAGCGCCTGCCATGTTGCAATCCTTGCAAAAAGCTATGGAATCCCGGTTGTAGTTGCCATCGACAACGCAGCCCACATTGCAAGTCAGGGTGACACAGTAATCGTTGACGGAAACATAGGCGAAGTAATAGTTCAGCCTGACATTGCTACAATCACAAGCACAAATACAAAAATCCTTGCAGAAGAAAAATACAGGGAACAGCTTAAAAAATACAAGGATGTCCCATGTAAAACTGAAGACGGAACTGAAATAAAGCTCTATGCAAACATCGGTACTCCAGATGAGGCAAGGACTGCCCTTGAAAACGGTGCGGATGGAATCGGCCTTTTCAGAACTGAATTCCTCTTTATGGATGCCGCCCAAAAGACAAGCAAGGAAACAGGTGCCTATTCAAATTCAATGAGCGAAGAAGCCCAGTTCCAGGCATATAAGCAGGTCCTTGAGACAATGGGCGATAAACCTGTCACCATCAGAACTCTGGATGTAGGTGGAGACAAGCTTGTTGACTCTGCGGAATTCCCAAACGTTCAGGAAAAGAATCCTCTCATGGGACTTCGTGCAATCCGCATGTCTCTTTATTGCCCTGCTGTTTTCAGAACGCAGCTTAGGGCACTTTACCGTGCAAGCGTATACGGCAATCTCCGCATCCTTCTCCCTCTCATCACCGATGTAAGTCAGGTTGAGACTGCTCTCGGAATCGCAAGGGGAATTCGTTCATCCCTTGAAGAAGACGGAATTCCATTCAACCCTGATGTTCCAATCGGCATCATGATCGAGACGGCAGCCGCCGCAATCTGTGCAGATGTTCTTGCACCTCACGCAAAATTCTTTTCACTTGGAACCAACGACCTTACTCAGTATATTCTTGGAATCGACCGAGAAAACAAGGCCGTCAATCCTCTTTACAACGAGTTCAGCCTTGCGGTTTTAAGAATGATAAAGAGCACGATTTTCAACGCAAATAAATTCAGCCTTCCACTTTCAGTGTGTGGAGAAATGGCAGGAAACAAGGAAAGTGCCATCATCCTTACGGGCATGGGAATCAGAAGCCTCAGCATGGCTCCATCCCACATCCCTGTCATAAAGGAAACACTTTCTCACTTCTCGATTTCTGAACTTGAAAACCTTTCAAACCGTTCAGTTCAGTAAAAGACAGGCAAAGACAAAAGGAATAAAATGAAAAAACAGAAGAAAGCAAAACCGGATTTTTCAAAACCAAAGCCGGTACAGGCTGTTGTAGAAGCAGAAGAAACCGTAGAGCAGCCTCAGGAAGAAAAAACAGAAAAAAAAGCTAAGACTGATGACGAAATCAGAAGCCAGAGAAAATCTCACACAGACAAATTCTATCCAGACAAGGTATACAACAACCTGCCTCTCATCGTAATTGCAGGTCGTCCAAATGTCGGTAAATCAACTCTCTTCAATGCACTTACACATACAAAGCGCGCAATTACTGATCCTACTCCAGGCGTTACCCGTGACCCTGTTGAAGGAACCTGCTTCCTTGACGGGAAACCAGTTCACCTTATGGATACAGGTGGATACAAACTTACCCGTGACTTAAAGAGCCGTGAAAGTGAGATGGATGACCTTGTAGTTGAAAAGACAATTGAGATGATCGACAGGGCAGACAGAATTCTCCTTCTCCTTGATGCAACTGAAATCACCGGTGAAGATGAAGAACTCATCCAGCGCCTACGTCCGTATTCTGAAAAGCTTATTGCGGCCGTAAACAAAACTGAAGGTGGTAGAAACGAGCACCTTGCTTACAACTACATGCAATTTGGTTTCAAGGAAATCTCATTGATTTCTGCAAGCCACGGTGACGGACTTTCAGCACTTCAGAAAAAAATGGTTGAAGGTCTGGACTTTAGCAATGTAACTGAAGGTGAGGATGAAGACCGTCCAATCCGCATTGCAATCCTCGGAAAACCAAATGTTGGAAAATCAACATTGAGCAATGCCCTTACTCATACGGAAGCTTCAATTGTTTCTGACTATGCAGGAACTACCCGTGATGTTGTTGAAGGAAGTTTCCGATACAATGGTCGCGACATCCAGATTCTTGATACAGCTGGAATCAGGCGCAAGAAGAAGGTTACAGAAAATGTTGAATACTATTCTGTTAACCGTGCCATCAAGACCCTGGACGAATGCGACATTGCCTTCATCATGATCGATGCAAAGGAAGGCCTTGCCGAACAGGACAAGAAAATTACAGCCCTTGCTTTTGAACGTGGCCGTGGCGTAATCTTCATTCTGAACAAATGGGATCTTCTTGAAGACCAGAGCAACAAGGCAATCCGCGAAACAAAGGACTGGATCCAGACAATGTTCGGACAGATGAACTGGGCTCCAATCGTAACCATGAGCGCAAAAAATCATGACGGCCTTAAGAACCTGATGAACACTGCCCTTGAAATCTACAGCCAGCTTACACGCAAGGTGGACACAGCCGCAATCAATATGGCACTCAGGGACTGGCTTGCAAACTATCCGCCTCCAGCAACAAAGGCTATCCACTTTAAGATCCGCTACATTACTCAGACAAGCGTGAACCCTGTAAACTTCTTGATTTTTGCTACACGCCCTGACAATGTTCCGCTTACCTATGTTTCATATCTTAAAAACAGAATCCGCGAAGACCTTGGATTTGACCAGATTCCGGTTCAGATTGAAATGAAGGCTAGCCGCCAGAAGTGGGAAAAGCGCGAAGAAGAACGCAACCAGCAGGACAAATAGTGGCTCAGTATTCTATCGGACAGATTGAAAAAATCTCTGGCGTAAAATCTCACATTCTCCGTTATTGGGAAGAAGTGATTCCAAGCATTACGCCTAAAAAAGAAATGTCCGGCAGAAGAGTCTATTCCCACAAAGATCTTGAGATAATCCTGCGATTGAAATATCTCATCTACACCAGAAAATTCACCATTGAAGGTGCACGCAACCAGATTATCCAGGATGCCCAGAACGTTCAGAAAAATCCTGATGCCGTAATGGCAATCCGTGAAATCCGTGCAGATCTAAGCGAACTGTATTTTACATTGCAATCATTAAGGAAACAGTAATGGCAGAAAAAATTGAATTGAAGTGGTATGAAAAAAAGCAGGGAATCCACATCAAGCAGAAAATCACTGCGGAACAGAAAAAAATAGATGCCGATGAAAAACAGCGCAGAAAGATTGAAGAAAAGAACAATTCCGAAAAACAGCAGAAACAGAAAAAAGAAAAGATAGAAAGAATCCAGAAACAGCAGAAGAAAAACTTTACTGCTGAAAGGATTTCATCCCTTTTTGACCCGACTGGAATTCCAAAAGATGCGGCTTCAATCATAGAAAAATTCGACGACATAGTGTCTTCCACACATCCTTTGAATTCAAAGCAGCGTGCACTTTTACCTCAGCAGATAGCAGCCCTAAGCCATAACCTTACGGACCAGCGCGGAGAACGCCGCATGGGATACATGAACGAAACAACCGCCTTGAGCGCATATGTTCATTATTTCCTCTGGTGGAACCTTGTTCGCCTTGTAAAACTTTTTTCAAACCTGGACAAATCTTTTTTTGATTTTAAGGAAGAATGTACTTTCGTTGATATCGGAAGCGGTCCTTTGACAGTTCCAATTGCACTTCTCCTTGCCAGACCGGAACTCAGGAAAAAGAATGTTACTTTCTACTGCCTTGACATTTCGCAGCAGGCACTTTCTTTTGGCGAAGACATTTTCCTTTCCGTTGCAGCACGCCTTGAAACTACTTCATGGAAAATCATCCGCGTAAAGGGAACCCTCGATTCATCAGTAAAGGACAAGGCAGATTTGGTAACCTGCGCCAACATGCTCAACGAGCTTCACGACGACGCAGACATGCCTCCTGACTTCCTTGCAAAAAAATATACTGACCGTTTGATTTCTTTTGTTGATGCAAAAAATACAAAGGCAAGAATTCTTTCGATAGAACCTGGCGACCCAAGGTCTGCAAGACTTGTAAGCCTCATGCGCGATGCCTTCATCAGAAAGAATTTCATTCCGGTTGCTCCATGCTGCCACTCGGAAACCTGTCCAATGGACGGAAAGAAAGGCGGCAAGTGGTGCAACTTTGCATTCGCCGCAGACAATGCCCCTGCAGACCTAAAACGCATTTCAGAAAAAGCCGACCTTGCAAAGGAAAGGGCAGTTCTTTCCTTTGTTGCCGTAGAACGTGGAGAACAGAAAGAAGAAAACCCATCCTTCATCACCATGAGAATCGCAAGTGATCCGATTAGACTTCCAGGTCACAGAACAGGTTACTATGCATGTTCTTCAAAAGGACTTCTTCTTGCCGTTACAAACCAGAAACTTTTCAGCGGAGAATTGATAAAAGTACCTGCACCAAGAAGACCAATGCCAACGGACACTAAATCTGGTGCGCTGATCATTGACCTTTAGAAAAGTTCCTGCACTTCTGCAAAAAGTATTCTAGGACTCTTGTATCTTCTCCCAGTTCTGGATGGAAGGAAATGCCCATTTGATTTTTGTATTCAACGGCAACAATTTTTTCATCCACTCTTGAAAGAACCTTCACATCCTCTCCAATTGCAGTGATTACAGGAGCCCTGATGAAAGTCATCTCGACATCACAAAGAAAACCAAAAGCCGACGTAGTCCTAAAGCTTCCCAGTTGTCTTCCGTAAGCATTCCGTTCAACAGTCACGGGAAGTGTCTGAAAATGTCTTGCTTCATCATTGCTTATGTTGCGGCTCAAAAGAATCAAACCTGCGCAGGTACCAAGAACTGGAAGCCCGCCTTCAATCAATTCTTTCAGCTGGTCAAACATTCCAAGTTCCTTTATCAGTTTACCTTGAACCGTACTTTCACCACCGGGAAGAATGAGGCCGTCCAGATTGCTTATGTCATTTTTATTTCTAAGCTCAACAACCTGACAGCCTAGTTTTTCAACCATCTTCTCGTGTTCAATGAAAGCCCCCTGAACAGCAAGAACACCTATCGTCATCATCTGCCCCTTTCTTCCATAATCAATTTGATTTCATTTTCATTTATGCCAACCATTGCTTCACCCAGATCTTCCGAAAGTTCTGCAATAAGTTTTGCATCCCTATAATTCGTAACGGCCTTAACGATTGCTGCAGCACGCTTTTCAGGATTGCCAGATTTAAAAATTCCTGAGCCTACAAAAACCCCTTCTGCACCAAGCTGCATCATCAAGGCAGCATCAGCTGGAGTTGCAACCCCACCCGCAGCAAAATTCACTACTGGAAGTTTTTTATTTTCGTGTACATACAGAACAAGTTCATAAGGCACCTGAAGATTTTTGGCAGCTTCAAACAGTTCATCCTCCCTCATGGAAGAAATCCTTGCAATTTCGGAATTCATTTTCCTCATGTGTCTGACGGCCTGAACAATGTCGCCAGTTCCAGGTTCACCTTTCGTTCTGATCATGGAAGCACCCTCGTTAATTCTGCGCAAAGCTTCTCCAAGATCTCTTGCACCACAAACAAAAGGAACCTTGAAATCCTTTTTGACGATATGGTAGACATCATCTGCTGGAGAAAGAACTTCAGACTCATCTATGTAATCAATTTCAATTGCTTCAAGAATCTGGGCTTCAACAAAATGTCCAATGCGGCACTTTGCCATAACAGGAATTGAAACTGCTTCTTGAATTCCCCTGATCATTTTTGGATCGCTCATTCTTGAAATTCCGCCTGCAGCCCTGATGTCGGCAGGAATCCTTTCCAAAGCCATTACAGCACAAGCCCCTGCCTTTTCTGCAATCCTTGCCTGCTCTGGTGTCGTAACATCCATAATCACTCCGCCTTTCAGCATCTGTGCAAGACCCTTGTTCAAATCGAATTGTGTATCCTTCATTCTGTTCACCTCTCTAAAAAAGGCTATGTCCGAAATTGTGTTGCTGCGCCGATTGAGCTCGTCGAAATCAAGCACACTAAACTAAATAATCGGTAGTTTCGACTGGCTCAACCACCGCATCCAGTATAGCAACACTTTATGCTGACATACCCTTAAAAAAATATGTTGAAATATTGCGAAAAAACTGATATTAAATAAATGTTCAATTTGAATAAATTTTAGATGCCAGAGAATTTCAGGACAAAATGCTTACCTACGACTTTTCAAATCTTACAGGACCACTTTACAGGGAACTCTACCAGAAAATACGGCAGGACATACTGAACGGAACCATCAAAACAGGTGAAAAGCTGCCTTCAAAAAGAACCCTTGCGCAAAATCTTGGTGTCAGTACCATTACGGTTGAAAATGCCTATGACCAGTTGATAAGCGAAGGCTATTTATACAGCGAAGTAAAGCGCGGATATTTTGTAAGCGACATAAAGAAAATTGCGGTGCCAAAGGTAATTCAAAAGCCTGAACTCAACATCATGACCAACGAAAAAAAATCCTGGTACTTTGATTTTTCTTCCAACACCGTGGAAGCAAAAAACTTTCCTTTCTCAGTGTGGGCAAAATTAAGCCGTGAAGTCCTGTCTGACATGCAGTCGGAGGTCCTGCAGATTTCACCAAGCAACGGAACGGAATCCTTGAGAAAAGCAATTGCAAATCATCTTCTGTCTTTCCGAGGAATGAGCGTAGATCCAAACCAGATCATCATTGGCGCTGGAACCGAAAACCTTTACGAAATACTCATCAAACTGCTGGGTGACAGAAAAACTTACTGCATTGAAAATCCAGGCTACATAAAGATCAGAAAAGTCTACGAAATAAACAAGGTCAATTATGTATCTGCAAACCTTGATGAAAATGGAATCAGCATTGAAGAACTTAAAAAATCAAAGGCAGATATTGCTCATATAAGCCCTAACCATCACTTTCCGACTGGAATCACAATGCCAGTTTCACGCCGCTACGAAATCCTAGGCTGGGCTAACGAAAAGAAAGACAGATATATTATTGAAGATGATTACGACAGCGAATTCCGCCAGAACGGAAATCCCATTCCAACCTTGCAGAGCATCGATGCCTTTGGGAAAGTAATCTACATGAACACCTTCTCAAAATCCATTGCATCAACAATCCGTATCAGTTACATGGTTTTGCCAGAACAGCTTGCAAACCTTTACTATCGAACCTTGAATTTCTATTCCTGCCCAGTACCGACCTTTGAGCAGTATACCCTCTCAAAATTCATAGACGAAGGATATTTTGAAAAACACATCAACCGCATGAGGCTTTATTACCGCCGAAAAAGAATTACGGTTTTAAATATCCTCAAAAAAAATCTTTCCGACAGAGAATGTTCAATCATTGAAAGCGACTCAGGGCTCCATTTGATTTTAAAACTCAACTGCAGCATTTCCGACGAAGAACTTAAAGCTTCCCTTCTTGAAAAGAGCATAAACATCAACATGCTTTCGGAATACTACATCTGTCCAAAAGAAAACCTCCAGCACATGTATCTTCTGAACTACTCAAACATCAACCTTGAAAAGTTTGAAAAGACCATGAAGGTGCTGAAGGAAATTATTGCAAAATAACATTAAAACTAATTATGATTGAATAAGGAATTAAAAATGGAAAAAGAACTTGAATTGTCCACTATAGAATCTCAGGTTGCTGATGCAGTTCAGCAGGTCATTGATGCTCACCCGATAGCGAAGGGGTCAATTTTTGTAATCGGCTGTTCTTCAAGCGAAATCGGCGGTGGCCTCATTGGTCATGCTTCAAGCGAAGAAATCGGAAAAGCTGTTTTTAACGGCGCAAAGAAAGCCTGCGATAAAAATGGCATTTATCTTGCCGCCCAATGCTGCGAACATTTAAACCGTGCCCTCGTAATTGAAAAAGAATGCGCGGATAAATTCAGCTATGAGGAAGTCTGCGTTGTGCCTTGGCTTAAGGGAGGCGGATCTTTTGCAACGGCTGCCTACCACGGTTTAAAAAATCCTGTGGTTGTGGAACACATCAAGGCTGCTGCTGGAATCGACATCGGAAGCACACTCATCGGAATGCATTTAAAGGATGTTGCGGTTCCATTCCGACTTAAGGACTGCCACATCGGGAAAGCCTATGTGACTGCCGCCTACACAAGACCAAAACTCATCGGCGGCGAAAGAGCAAGGTACGATTAGTCTTTGTAAAGCATCGCAAGCTTGTCTTTATAAAGTTCTGCAACGCGGTAGCGCATCATTTCCTGCTTTGCAGAAAGTTCAACGCCAACTTCAAACGGCTTTGTAATCAAGGCAATCTTGTTGATCCTTTCGTAGCTCTTGAATCCGTTCTTTGCACTTACTTCTTCAAAAACAATACTTTCAAGAAGCTTTTTGATAGATTCCATTCCGCAGAGTTCTTCAAAAGAATTGAACTTGATTCCGTTTTCATTTGCATAGGTTTCAACAGCATCCTGTTCAGGAAGAATAAGTGCAGTCAAATATTTCTGGTCAACGCCCTTGTCATTTACGCCGAATACAACCGATGTTGCAATGAAAGACGATTCGTTGATCTTTGCTTCGATTGGAAGAGGTTCAATATTTTCTCCACCCTGAAGAACAATCGTATCCTTCTTGCGTCCACGGAGAGTTATTTCGCCGTTAACTGAAAGGATTGCAATGTCACCTGTGTCAAACCATCCGTCAACAGTCATTACTTTTTCAGTAAGGTCAGGTCTCTTGTAGTAACCCTTCATCACGCAGTTACCCTTGATCTGCAATGTTCCCTTGCGACAGCGGCCAAGTATGATTCCGTCATCATCAACAACACGGGCTTCAATTCCGCGGAAAGTTGTACCTACATTTCCGAAAATTGGATCCGCAATAGGACGAACGCTGACGATAGGAGCTGTTTCTGTAAGTCCGTATCCTTCTACGATTTTGATTCCTGCTGCCCAGTAAAAATTGTCTACGGCTGGAGGGAATGCACCGCCACCAGAAATTCCTGCACGGAAATTCTTTCCGACCATTGCTTTTATTTTTCTGAAGATGATGAGCTTTCCAAGAAGCCTCAACGGATACAAAAGGAGCCAAGGCCAAACAAGAACAGGCCACCAGAACCCAAGGTAATCGTTGCCGAATCTAGACTGCTTTCTACGGAGTTTGCGGTCAATCTTACACCACAAGACTGCTTCGCTTACAAAGAAACGGAACATCAGTAGTGTAATTCCACCCGCTTTCCTCATCTTGCGCCAGATGCCATCGTAAACTGCTGTCCAAACTCGAGGAACTGCAGGAAGCAAAACAGGATTGAGTTTCTGAAGATCCTGAAGAAGAATTGTACCGATTGGCTTTGTATAACAGAGGGTTGCACCCTGACAGATTACGATGTATTCAACTGCACGCTGGAAGGCATGCCATACAGGAAGAACAAGAAGTGCCCTTTCGCCAGGGTTAAGGAAAATGCGTTCTGTAACTTCATCAAGCTGGCAGAGAATGTTTCCGTGGGTAAGCATTACTCCCTTTGGTGTTCCTGTTGTTCCTGATGTAAAGATGATTGTTGCAAGATCATCTATCTGTCCCTTTTCAAGTTCCTGTTCAACCGTATCAGGATGAGCCTTTCTCCATTCATGACCTGCCTTAAGAAGATCCTGAAACTGAAGGCACTTGATTCCCTGGGCCTCGCAATTTGCCTTCATTTCGTCTGAAACAGGATCAAAGGCAATTGCAGTATCAAGAGTAGGAACATTTTTCTTTATGTTGAGGAGTTTCTTTATCTGTGCTTCGTTTTCCGTAATGCAGATTTTAACTTCAGAAAATGAAAGGATGTATGAAAGGTCGCTTTCTGTTGCATCGCACCCGCGTGGAGTATCGATGGCACCGATGGAAAGAAGTCCAACATCAGCCTGTTCCCATTCTTCACGGTTGTCTGCAATGAGTCCGATTCTGTCACCGCGCTGAACACCAAGGTCAAGGAGTGCACCTGAAAAATCCATTGCGTTCTGGAACATGTCATGGTAGTTGACTTCCCTGTAGCCTCCATCTTTTGTATGGGAAAGCTGTGCCGAAACTTCAGGCCATTTTTCTGCCGCCATCTTTACAAGGCGTGGCAATGTGTCTCCAAAGCGTAATGCGTAGTCCATTTTATTCTCCCCCTTTAGGTGAAAAATGACAAAAACTCAATTTTTGTAGAGTATAAAAACTATCCTATAGATATACAATGAAATTTCGGCTGAATTCGGCTCAAAATTTAAGCAAAAGTCAGTATTTTATAATATTTAGACAGTATTTTTTGCAACCTTACCCGCGCTTTCCGTGTCTAATATAAATCCGCCTCATCTGGCGAAAGCCTTGTCAATTATTTACCCTTCATCAAAACACTTTCGCCACAAGAATCGCCCTGCGATTCTTGTAAGTTCCACTAAATATTGGCACGGTTCCGTGCGTAAGCCGATCTCCCACAAAAAAATTCAGACGGCATACACTTCAACAGAGAAAATAGATGCTCTATAAAAGCTTCAAAAATCGGCGGAGCAAAGGTTCGCATTAAACTGCGACTTGAGACGCAGTCTCACAGGCGAAAGCCTTGTCTATATATTTGCCCTTCATCAAAACACTTTCGCCACAAGAATCGCCCTGCGATTCTTGTAAGTTCCACTAAATATTGGCACGGTTCCGTGCGTAAGCCGATCTCCCACAAAAAAATTCAGACGGCATACACTTCAACAGAGAAAATGAAAGCTCTATAAAAGCCTCAAAAATCGGCGGAGCAAAGGTTCGTGACAAACCACGACTTGAGACGCAGTCTCACTGGAGTGGGCTTGTCACGGTTCTTTGCGTAAGCCGATTTTTGAATATTTTCTAAATAGCATTCATTTACTTTCCGATATAAAATGTATGCCGTCTAAACAGAACAGTTATGCAAAACCTGACTACTGGTCTCAGAAAGCCTTCAAGGAAGGTTACCCTGCAAGAAGCGTCTACAAGCTCCAGGAAATCGACCAGAAATTCGGAATGCTCAAGAAAAGCAGCGTAGTCCTTGATCTTGGCGCAGCCCCTGGCAGCTGGACAACATGGCTCCTACGCAACATAAGCGAAACAGGAAAAGTAGTCTCATGTGACCTTAACCCCCTTGCAAAGGATGTGAGGGCAGACAACCTTGTATTCTTCCAGGGAGACCTCCTGAGCGAGGAAATCCGTGAAAAAATCAAGGCGGAAGGACCGTATGACCTGGTAGTATGTGACGCCGCTCCTTTGACGACAGGAAACCGCGTGGTAGATACCCTTCGGTCGAAAGCTTTGGTCGAAATGGCAATCTGGTATGCCCAGACAATGCTCAAGCCAGGCGCAAATTTCTGCGTAAAGATATTCCAGAACGGCGACCAGCAGAAGCTCCTAATGAAAATGAGGGAAACCTTTACGCAGGCAAAGGGATTCAAGCCAGAAGCCTGCCGCCAGGAATCCTTTGAGACCTATCTCATCGGTCTTGGAAAGAAGTAAAAAACTGAATAATAGCTGAATGTATTTGAGGTAATAGAGATTATGTGGTACAATAGTTACAAAATGAAGGCTTATTTAAAATATGGTTTGGTATGCGGAACCGCAATCTGTGGAATTGCCGCATTCGTAACAGGCATCACATTCGGAATCGTTCACTTCAGGAATTCAGTCGGCCGCGGTGGTTTTGACGCACAGGTTTCAAACCACATCGAAAAAGAACTGGTTGCAGAATCTTCCATAGAGGGGCTCGATCTTGCCGCAGACGAACTTAGACAGGTCGACAGCGAACTATCGTACATCTCATACCGCATCAAAAAAGGTGACATGATCGGCTTTATCGCAGATGAATTCGGTGTTACTCAGGACACGATCATCAGCGTAAACAACATCCACTCCTCACGCCTCATTCAGATTGGTCAGTACCTTAAGATTCCTTCAATGCCAGGAATCCTCTATACAGTCCACAACGACGGTGAAACAATCGCTACAATTGCAGAAAAATACAAGGTAGAGGCTGAAAAATGTTCATCAGTCAACAACATCAGCCTTGACGAATCCCTTAAGGCTGGAAAACAGCTTTTTGTTCCTTATGCTGAACTGGACTGGGTGACAAGACAGGAAATCAACGGAGACCTTTTCACAAGACCTATCAAGAACCGCTACTACTTCACTTCAATGTTCGGATGGCGTAAAAATCCTTTCGACGCATCAAAAAGAACATACCACGGCGGAATCGACATGGCTTGCGGTACAGGAACCAGTGTCTATGCGGCTTTGCCAGGAAAGGTAGTAACTGCAGGCTGGAGCGATGTATACGGAAACTACGTCGTAATTGCCCACCATTCAGGATACAAGACCCTTTACGGCCACATGAGCGAGATAACCACCAAAAAGGGTGCATTCGTAGATACAAACACAAGAGTCGGTCGCGTAGGCAGCACAGGCATGTCTACAGGTCCACACCTTCATTTTGCAGTCTACAAGAACGGTCGTTCAGTAAATCCTGCAAATCTCTGGAAATAGAATTCAATTTTCTACCATAAAATGAACTTAAAATGCGGTGTCGGGCATGGCAACCTGGATTCTCTGGTGCCGAATCTTGAAACCACCGCATATTTAGTTTGAACTCCTTTATTTAGACCAGCTCAATCAGCGCACAGACACCCTCGGCAAGCGTTCTCATTTTTTTTCAATAAATCTCGCCGAAAGTTTACAAATCGAATTTTCCGCTTTATAATAACATATTATGTCAGATTTGCTTACAGACTCGCAGTTTACCGAGTTCAGAAAACTTATTTATGATGCCAGCGGAATCACATTCTCAGAAACAAACCGCTCAATTCTCGACAGCAGACTGAAGGAACGCCTGCGCGACAAGAATTTGGAAAACCTTGACGCCTATTACAAGATCATTACAAGCGACAAGGAAGAATTCAAGCTGTTCCTTGACAGCATTACAACAAACCTTACAAGATTCTTCCGTAATCAGCCTCACTTTGATGCTCTTATAAACTACGTTATTCCACACGTCATTGAGAACAAGAAGAAAACAGGCGACACAAAGATCAAGATCTGGAGTGCTGGTTGTTCAACAGGCGAAGAACCATATACCCTCGCCATGCTTCTCAAGGACAAGCTGCCAGCCCCTTACACTTTCGAAATCATCGCTTCGGATATTTCCCTTAAGTCGCTTATGGTTGGACAGCAGGGATTCTATCCTGAGTCCCGCATCTCGGGAATTCCGCAGAACTACCTTGCATCATACTTTACAAAGACGGACAAGGGTTACCAGGTTAAGCCAGACCTGATGAAGACCATCAAGTTTGACTACCATAACCTTCGCTATGACATGGGTGCAAGAAACCTGGACATAGTTTTCTGCCGCAACGTTCTCATCTATTTTGATGAACCTGCCCAGAAAAACACCATCGACAATTTCTGGAAATCAATGGCAAAGAATTCATACCTGTTCATCGGACACTCTGAAAGTCTGTTCGGAATGGACACTAAATTTGAATTCCTTAAGACACCATGGGCCTGCCTTTACCAGAAAAACGAAGCGTAGGACAATAAAGACGGCTGCCTGGTATCTTCCGAGCAGCCAATTTTTTTAGAGAGGTTTATATGGACGATATTGAAGTACTTGTTTGTGACGATTCAGCTTTGATGAGAAACCTTATTACACGTATCATCGAAGGAACAGATGGAATGAAGGTCTGCGGAACGGCAATGAATGGTAAATTTGCCCTTCAGAAGCTGGAAAGCCTTAAGCCTGACCTGATCCTTCTCGACATTGAAATGCCAGAGATGAACGGTGTTCAGTTCCTTGAAGAAAGAAAGAAGAAAGGGCTCAATGTTCCAGTAGTCATCCTCTCTTCAATCGCAACAGAAGGCGCCAGCGTTACAATGAACTGTCTCGAGCTTGGTGCAAGCGACTTCATCACAAAGCCATCGGGATCTACATCTTCAAGCATTTCTTCTGTAGGAAGCGCAATCATTGAAAAGATAGCCTCGTACGGAGGAAGATACGCAAGACTACACGGCAAGCAGATTCCAAGCGCCGAACACTACATGCAGCAGGCGAAGCTCAAGGAAATCGAAGCTCAGGCTGTAAAGGACGGGATCATTGAAAAGCCAAAGGATTCTCCTGTCAAGGCTGAACCTTCTTTCTCTCCTACGCTTTTCTCTTCTTCTACAAAAAAGAAGGATCCTGATGTTATCACACCTGAACGAGAAGGTGGTCCTATCGATATCGTTGTCCTTGGAATCTCTACTGGCGGACCTAATGCCCTCCGTGAGGTTTTCAAGAACCTTGATCCAAAATTTCCAAAGCCAATCCTCGTTGTCCAGCATATGCCAGCAGGGTTCACAAAGGAATTCGCAGCAAGCCTTGATAGGATATGCCCTCTAAACGTAAAGGAAGCGGAAGATGGCGACCCTATCCATCCAGGACAGATTTACATCGCCCCTGGCAACTACCATATCGTCATTGAAAAATCCACACTCTGCAATGTAATCCGACTTTCGGATGCAGACCTTAGGAACGGACATAGACCTTCCGCAGACTGGCTCTTTGAAAGCTGTGCAAAAATCTACAAGAACAGGGCCCTTGGCGTAATCATGACTGGCATGGGACGCGACGGTGCAGTTCAGCTTGCAGAAATGAGAAAGCAGGGTGCATGGACCATCGGTCAGGATGAAGAATCGTCTGTTGTCTACGGAATGCCTCGCGTAGCATGGGAGCTTGGAGCCGTTCAGAAGCAGGTTTCCCTTGAAAAGATGGCAGAAGCAATGAACAACATCGTAAAGGAACATTCAAAATAAAAAGCAAAAAGGGCTGTCTTAAAAGTATGATTTACGGTGGTTGAGCCTCATGTCGAAACCACCACATTTAGTGTAGCAGTCATTTCGACAAGCTCAATGAGCACTACACTAAATACTTATTGGACAGCCCTTTTTTTTTACCAGCTGGAAGAAGCTCCTCCTCCGCCAAAGCTTCCGCCGCCGCCAGAAAATCCACCACCACCAAAGCCGCTGCCTCCACCGAAACCGCTGCCACCCCAATGGTCACCACCTCCAAAGGAACCCATAGGAACAAAGAAAATACCCCGCCTATGGCGCCTTAACGTTGATGTCATTGCGCTGAAAAGCATAAGGACCCAGATGATTATGAACAGCAGCACTGGAAAAGGAATTGAAGTCCTTGATTTCGTTTCCGACTTTACGCCGTCAGCCGTAACCATCGACTCATCTCCAGAAATGATTGCCGCCATCAGTCTGACACCTTCAGTGATTCCACCTTCGTAATCACTGGATTTGAAGGCAGGTACGATTACATTGCGAAGGATCCTTGCACACTTTGCATCGGTAAGAACTCCCTCGGTACCGTAACCTGTCTCTATGCGGACTGCATGTTCCTTCATGGAGACCACAAGAAGCGCACCGTTATCGACCCCTTTCTGTCCTAGAGCCCATTTTTCCGCATGCCTCATGCTGAAGGATTCAATATCCTCTCCGCCCATGTCATCTACAACAAGAACACCTATCTGAATTCCCTTGGTATCGTTCAAGTCAACAAGAAACCTGTTCAGTTCATCAAAACCTGCCCTGGAAAATACGCCTGCCGCGTCGACTACAGGAGAAGAAAATTCCATAGCCCTATGTTCAGTCAAAGCCGATGATGAGGCATTTCTTGAAACCGATGTCTTTGATTCAGTCTTAGTGACTTCCTTTATGATGAAGCTTGGAACACCGATCATGAAAAAAATAAGTATGAGAATTCCAATAAAATCGTTTCCACTTGCCTTTTTTGACATTCTAATTCTCCAGTATCACAAGTCCGTCATCTAGCTGATTTTTCTTTTCTCCATCGGATGGGAAATTTTCCGCAAGCAGCTGACCGCATTTTTCCACAGCAGAAAGGAAAGCTTCCTTTGAACTTCCGCCATTCATATTCTCTGCAATTTCATCAGCAATTATGTTCCAAAGATCCTCCGTAACTTTCTCACTGATGTGCCTGTCCGCAACAATCCTAACCTGCCGTTCAAACCATGAAACAAAAATCAGAATTCCACTGTGGCTGTCGGTGCAATAAACTCCGCTTTCCGCAAAATGCCTTAAAGCACGGTTGGTGACAGCTCTTTCCTTTACGGACGCAGGAATTACAAGAGAATCTATAGTCGGAATGTTGTATAGAAAATAAAGAACCACAACTGCGATGGTACTTAGTCCTGCATAGAAAAGGGAAAGATACCATGGTTCAATGTCCCAGAAACGGGATGAAAGCCATGCATAGATCTGGGAAGACATGGGAAAAACGCAGAGAAACAACGCAAGCGCCGTAATGCCAGCAGAAGCAAGCTCCCATTCCGCATAGGTATCGCTTTCCGCGGTTACGGCAAGGGCAATTTCTCCGCAGGTCCTGCTTTCAGCCTTTGCTACAGCTTCCCTGATTTCTGCAAGATCCTTTTCAGTCAGATTCAGTTTTTTATTCAACTGCTTTGTCGTCATCTATCTACCTTAATCAAAGGAAACTGCAGGAGCCTTCTGGGTTCCTTCTTCTGCCTGGAAATATGCCTTCTTTTCAAAGTGGAACATTTTTGCAGTGATTACGCCCGGAAACATCTGGATCGATTTATTGTATGCGCCTACTGCATCGTTATATCTTTTGCGCTCTGTAGAAATCCTGTTTTCAATTCCTTCAATCTGACTCTGCAGGTCAAGGAAATTCACGTTGCTCTTAAGCTCAGGATAATTTTCCGTGAGTGCAAGAAGACGACCAAGACCAGAACTGAGTTCCTTCTGTGCCTTCTGGAAGCTGGCGAATTTTTCAGGATCGTCCGTTATGGATGAATCAACGGATACTGTTCCGCCAAGCTTTGCTCGGGACTCTGCTATTTCGGTAAAGACCTTTTCTTCATGCTTGGTGATTCCTTTTACAGTGGAAACAAGATTAGGAACAAGGTCGGCACGTTTCTGATATTGGTTCTCAACGTTTGCCCACTGCTGTTCCACGGCTTCCCTCTGGGAAACAAGACCGTTATATCCACAGCCTGTAAACATAAAAACTGAAGCAAAAGCAACGCTTATGACAGTAACAATCTTTTTCATTTTAACCTCTTTCCTTTAAAATTAGAAAAAAAAGCCCAGATTGTCAAAGGGAATACCATGGACGCCGCAACTTGTAATAATTGGAAACCATTACTTTCTACCCTTGAATTTATACTATTTTCTTTCTATACTTTAACCCAAATATTTAATTTTTGAGGTTCCCTATGGCAGGATTAGAATACGATTTTTCAGTTACAAACCTTGGAGAATGCAAGATCAAGTCTCCAATCGAACTTTCGCGCCATCATGGTGATTTCCGTGCAACATTCGTTCGCGATGATGCATATGTTCGCCGCGTTGTTAACTCTTATGACGAAAAACCAGAAGCAATCACATCGGAGGCAAACCACCTTGAGAAGGCTGGTCCTCGCGAATACATCTACTTTGATCCTCAGCATGTAACAGCAGGTATCTGTACTTGTGGCGGTCTCTGTCCAGGTCTCAACGATGTTATCCGTGCCGTAGTACGCACACTCTGGAACCGCTATGGTGTACGCCGCATCAAGGGAATCAAGTTCGGTTACCAGGGATTCTTTGAATCAAACGGTTTCGAACCAGTTGACCTTAACCCAGACAACATTGACGAAATCCACAAGATCGGTGGAACATACCTCGGTACATCACGCGGTGGCGGAGACAGGACATCAGAAATCGTTGACTCTATCGTAAAGATGGGAATCAACATGATGTTCATCATCGGTGGTGACGGAACACAGCGCGGTTCATTGGACATCGCAAACGAGGTTCAGCGCCGCGGACTCAACATCGCAGTCGTAGGTATTCCAAAGACCGTTGACAACGACCTTCAGTTCATCGACCGCTCATTCGGTTTTGAAACAGCAGTTCAGCAGGGTACAAAGGCAGTTGCTTCAGTTCACATGGAAGCTCACTCACAGATCGGCGGTATCGGTCTTGTAAAGCTCATGGGACGCGAATCAGGATTCATCGCAGCATGTACAGCAATCGCAAGCCACGAAACAAACTTCTGTCTCATCCCAGAAGTACCATTTGAACTTGACGGACCAAACGGCCTCCTTGCCCACCTTGAAGAACGCCTCAAGAGACGCGGACACGCAGTCATCGTCGTAGCAGAAGGTGCAGGCCAGGATCTTCTTGAAGCAACAGGTCAGACAGACGCTTCAGGAAACAAGAAACTTGCAGACATCGGTACATTCCTCCGCGACAAGATCAACGCCTACTTCAAGGAAAAGAAGACAGAAATCAACCTCAAGTACATCGATCCTTCATACGAAGTTCGTGCAGCTGTTACAAACGCAAACGACAGCATGTACTGTGAACGCCTTGGAAACTACGCCGTTCATGCTGCAATGGCAGGAAAGACAAAGATCGTAATAGGTCTTGTTCACGACAAGTATGTCCACCTTCCAATCAGCATGGCAACCCTCAGCCGCAACACTGTTGACCCAGAAAGCTCACTCTGGCGTGACGTTCTTGACGCTACACTCCAGCCTGTATACATGGTAAACAACATGGAGACAGTTACAGAAAAGCTCAAGAAGGCAAAGGAAGAAACAGACGCTAAGGCTCGTGCCCGCCTTGAAAAAGTAAGGAACATGTAATTTCCCGTTTCGGGTGATATAGAGGGATGCTGGAATTTCCATGGAATTCTGGCATCCCTTTTTTTATCGTCTTCTTGCTTTTGAGAAAAGTGTGAATTACAATTGAAACTAAAGGTATCAAGAATTATTGAACAATTCTTGTGATGAAAGTTACAGAAGGTCCTGGTTTCTAGAGTAATAAAGCTTTCGTCAAGGAGATATTATGAATTTCAGAAAATCCATTTCAATATTCGTTACATCGACGCTTGTACTCGCATTGGCTGATGCCGCAACAATCACCCTCCAGGCATCCGACGGTCCCGTAACGATCAATGTCCCTGACGACCTTGCTCCCCTCATCGAGCAGAACAAGGGAAAAATCGAAGAATCCCTTAAGACAAATAATGTAAATAAAGCAACAGTCTCTGGCTATGAAACCCAGATTACCCAGGTATATGACGACTACAAAGCAAAGTATCCAAATGCAACTTCGCCATTCACCGATACCGTCGGCAACCTGAATGTTCTATGCGATGAGCTTGTAGATACAATTCCAAACACACAGGGAATCCAGAACATATATGCAGATGCATGGATCGGA
The DNA here is from genome assembly GCF_045641405.1 of Treponema sp. Lineage (GTDB taxonomy): Bacteria > Spirochaetota > Spirochaetia > Treponematales > Treponemataceae > Treponema_D. The sequence continues at coordinate 3,812 of NZ_JAZUGX010000037.1, read as the reverse complement.
AAGCTCATTCCTAGTGCCCATTTCGGAGCTGGAGTCAACGTAGGAGCCTCTTCACTTGATATTTCTTCACTCAAGAAAACCGCCTCGGCATTGGACATCAATGTAGGCGACATTCCCGACAACCTTGCATTTCCTACGATCAATGCGGATCTTCGTGTAGGTGGAATTCTTCTTCCATTCGACATCGGGATCGCCGTGATGAAATTCGATTCTTCCACAATCGGAGCCCTTGAAAAAGCAATAGATCCTATGAGCTTTGACTATTTTGTAATAGGCGGAGATTTCCGTTACGCTCTGCTGAAAGGCGGAATGCTCAAGCCAAAGGTTTCCATAGGTGCTGGCTACTACTACACAAGCGGAAAGCTGTCGGTTAAGAACGACCAGGCCAGCGCTTCCCTTGGTTTTTCTTCACAGGCATACCTTCTTGAAGCCCAGGCTTCCATAAAGCTTCTGTTCCTCATCCCATTCGTTGGAACCAAGCTCATCTACTCAAAGACCGATGTTGACTGGACAGTCGATGCTCAGTGGAAGAACATCATTACGACTGGTGCATCAGATTTTGGAAACATGGTCGACCAAGGAATTCTTCCTTCTCATTTTAGCGGTAAATCAAACAGCACTTCTTTCCATCCACAGGTTTTCGGTGGAGTTGGATTTGATTTCTTTGTACTTTCCGCAACAGTATCTCTAGGCTACGACATCAAGTCAAAAATCGTTTCAGGAGCTGTAAGCACCCGTCTTTCATGGTAGGGGTACTTGAATTCACCTATGAAAGATGTGTTATAATCAGGACAGCCAAAAGGAGCTTTCCAATTTGGGGGTCTATCCATGAAAAAATTTTGTTTTTTGAGTTCCATCTTTGTACTAATCTTTATATCCTGTTCGCTCAATCAGGAACAGAAGGGAAGCCTGTCCATCACTTTGCCTGAAGCTGGCACCACACGAAGCCTGCAGGAAGATGTAGTAAAATTTCAGGTGACGGTAAGCGGCCCTACAGCACATACAACTCCATTCATTGCGCCTGGAACAGTGATCCCGATAGATGATCTCATTCCAGGTTTCTACACGGTTTCAGTCTATGGCTATGACAACAACAGCAAAAAGATCGCGCAGGGAACAAATACCGCAGCTGTCGAAGGCGGCATAAAGAATGATGTCACTGTAGAGATTTCAAGGGCACCTCAAGATCCTTGGGAATATGAGCCTCATTTGCCAGAATTTGAAATTCCCCAGGAAGGAGTTTTTGCACAATTTTTCTCATCTGGATCTAATAGCGTAAACATAGATCAATCCAACAATCCTTATATTTTTAATACAGAAGAACCTACAAAAGATATGTTCATCGTTGCAAAGGACGGAGTTCCTATTACAGAATTTACTCCTCGACTGGCGGAAGGTTTTTCATATAGCAATGTTGGACAGAATAAGGTAGATATCTTTGATTCTGACAACAATTTCATTACTGACTGTTATTATAACAGTCGCTACATGTTGAAAGAGACAAAAATCACCAGCATCACAGACCTTCTGACAGATAAGATTCCAATAACGATAAGCATTGGTAAATCGAATGGAGGATTGACAAAATCCGATGGAACAAGTTTGCAAATCGAAAATGCTACTGTTACAACTGTTACTGTAACTTCGTATACTTCGGGAAAGATATTTATAAAGACAAATACTTTTGAGGTTTCTTCTGCCAGTATAACACTCAATAAATCCGACTTAGGTATTACTACTTCAGGAAGTTATTTTCTTACAGTTGCCTTACTACAAAAAGCAAAGGAATCATATACTGACTGCTTTAATGTTGGAAGCGATGCTATTTCTTATAAAAGCATAACCGTTGAGTAGGCTATATTTTGTATTTATAAAACCATCCTGCAGGCTTGATGTCATTCACTCCATTGTGCCGCTGATGGATCCTTTCATGGTAGACTGCTAAATAAGCCGTTACGGGACTTTTCAAAAATTGAATTTTTTTATCTGTACATATATAATATGTGCAGATGGTACTTTCTAAAGGCGAAAAAGTAAACTATTCCGTAATGGCTGCGATTTTCATCGTGCTTGCCCTTCTCTTCAAGTCCTATGTTCTTTCTGACCAGACCCAGAAAATGAACAGGGAATCTTCCAATGTTTTTTTTGATTTCCAACAGAGAGACGAAGACAACATCTGGCCCCTCAACATCCCAAACCATCCGCTCATGCATGGAACCGTCTATGAGTCAAAAATCATCAACCGTTCGGCACACAATATCTCCGACTGGAAAATGACCATCACCATCACAAAGCCTGTATACCTTACCAGCTGCTGGAATGGAAACATTGAGATCCATCAGAAGACAAAGGGAAAGACAATAGTTCAGCCTGCCGTAAAATTACATGGCAGAGAATACGAAGAACTTAAGCAGCTTAAGGTCAAGAAATTCTGCGCGCCAAGAAAGCCTCTCCTCATCTACCTGAACCCAGGGGACAAGCTTATCTACTATCCAGACGACGAATATTCTGAATGCGTCATTCCAGCCCACACAGAAAACGACTTCCATTACTCGGAAATTGGATTCATCTTCCACAAGAACGACACTGAGCCACTCAACATGGATTTCGATTTTGCCAAAGCATACATAACCTACCATATGGAAGACAATGTTTCCGACAACATAATGCTGTATATCCTTGGCATTCTTTTCATTCTGTGGATTTTCACCCTCACATTCCAGATCAGAATCAAAATCATCAAGCTGGCAAAGATGAAGGAACGGGAACACGACAAGCAGACGATTGAACAGGTCATGACCGTGTTTACAAAATTCATAGATGCAAAGGACATCTACACAGGTGGACATTCTGAACGGGTTGCATCCTACGCACGAATGATCGCTAAGGAAGCCGGTCACGACGATGAATACTGCCAGAAGATTTTCTATTGCGGACTTCTGCACGACTGCGGAAAAATTTCCATTGGCGACACCTTACTCTCAAAGCCAGGAAGCCTTACCGACAAGGAATTCAAGATTGTACGCGCACACACCTTCAAGGGATATGAACTCTTGAAATCCCTTTCTTCCATTCCAGAAGCCTGCCAGACAGCGCTTTACCACCACGAGCGTTTTGATGGAACAGGATACCCAGAGCATCTGAGCGGAAAATACATTCCTGAATCCGCAAGAATCGTTGCTGTTGCAGATTCCTACGACACCATGAATTCAGAACGTTACTACAGAAAGGGATATCCAAAGGAAAAGATTCTTGAAGAACTTAGGGAAAACAGCGGAACACAATTTGATCCAGAATTCGTAAATGCATTCCTGAGCCTTGTAGAAAAAGGAAGAATTTAACGAAAGCAGCTACCACAGTTTAGAAGTGAAACCTTCTGCAACTTCCGCCACATAAAACATATTGGTTTCAGAAACAAAAAACTGCCAATGCCCACCCGCATCGGCAGAGAAAACATCCCAACCAAAATTTTGTCTAATCAATATAGCATGGGAATTTGAAAATATCAAGAAAAAGACTATCCAAAAAATATACATTTATCTTCGCATGAAACCGTCATTTTTTATTTTTCTGCGGTTATATATATATGTAAACATCGAGAAAAATGCTTCTCGAAATTCATATGACCGAGGTTGATAATGAAAGAAAAACGACGGCAGAGGATCCTTGATATAATCAGGAACCTGAGGCTGATGGACGATGCCTTCATGACGAGGTTCTTCGACGGGAATCTTGAGTGCACTTCCCTCGTCCTGCAGATCATCATCGGAAAGAGCGACCTCAAGGTCCTTGAGGCAAAGAGCCAGTTCTAC
>NZ_JAZUGX010000036.1:0-3433 GCF_045641405.1 Treponema sp. | reverse complement strand
CCACCTCCAAAAAGACTGAATTCAAAATTAAAATTGGATTCAGTCTTTTTTTTACACACCAGCAATAAACTGTTGAACCCCGCGGAATGAGCGCCGAGCAAGTGCGAGGATGAGCCTGCATGGATGCAGATCAGCCAATTTCATATATAGGACTTTATAGCTATCAATCACTCAGAACAAGATCTTTTTGAATGGCATCTCCATTTTTGCCTACCCATAATTCAAGAACGGGATTCAATTCCTTAAATCTAGAAGCTGACATGTGGTCAAGTTTATCTGCATATTCCTCCTGCAGATAATACCTGTCAAAATCTACATCAAGAACAAATTCATCTGTATTTCTATAGTAATGAGCAGGAACCCTTATGAACAACTTCAATTCCTCAGGTCGTTCTAAGGTAATCTCTTTCAGTCTCGAAATGCCTTTCTCATCATTTTCAAAAACAGCATACACTAAAGGAAAATCATACTTGAATTTATCGTCTTCTGTATTTTTTAATATGGATTCATCAATCATGAGATCAAACAACAATCCTTTCGTCTCCTCGAAAGTGAGGCTAACATATCTACCTTTCATTGGATCAAAAGGATCATAAAGGCTACACTCCAAACGAAGAATTTTATTGTTCTTTTCTGCATAAGACCTAATGGAGAGTGGTTTAATAAGAAGTGAAATCAAAACCACCAAATCAAACAATAAAGCAGCAGAAAAGAACAGTTTACAATCAAGCTTAATTTTCATCTGATTCCACCTCACTTTTAGCAATTTTTCCAAGATATATGTTTAATAAAAGAATCAGTATTCCGCATATTATAAAAGAAGCGCTTTTTGCGACCAACCCAGAATCTTCCATGAAAAATCGTGCAAGGAAAACAATTGAAAGCCAAACAGCATATCCATTTGTCATGGACAAAGAATGTTTTCTTACTCCCATATAAATTTCAAGAACACAAAATACAAGAAATGACAAATTAAGAATAAAAGCAAAAATAAAAGTTTCTCTTCCAGATCCGTAAAATTCTGGAATCAATAAAAGCATCATAAGTGCGGCTATTCCATAATTGAACTTATCTTTCCTAATCAGGAGAGAAACAAGCATGGAAAATGAGAATGCAATTATCAAGACATAAAGACCAATATGTATCGCTTGAATTAAATCATTGCAACTGCAAAAAAAATTTACATTCAATCTGTTGTATTTCGAATAGAAAATGAAAACAGTGAATATGAAACATGTCAGTCCATCCAGAAAACCAGACAACTTTTCATTGGTAGAAAAAAATACTTTGAAATATAAAATCATACCAAGTAGGAAGAGAGCAAATCCTGTACTTACAAAATCCAAATCCAAAGTTCCATAATCAATGGAAATAAATTCAACGATCATTAGGAACAGAGGAATAACCATCATCTTTTCTTTTTTTACAAGAAGAATGCAAATTGAAATTAAAGAAACGATAAGACTGAAAACAGTAAAGCTTATTGTCCCAAGTCCTAAAGCTTCATGAACAAACACAAATACTGAAGAAACAGGAAGCGTCAAGACAATGTAATCCTTGGATTTTCGAATGCTATCATAAACAAGATAAAGTGGAACAAATGAAAGCAGAGAATAAAAAACAATAGAATAGATTCTTATGAAACTATATTCAGTACGACAGCCCAAATCTGGCATTTCATCGGCAAAAAAACGCATCAAAAGAATCAACAGCACAGAACAGCTCAAGATAATTTTAATCCAAACATTTTTTGAAACTTTGCAGAAACAAATGAAAGATAAAACAGCCGTATTAATGGCTATCAAAAACAAAACCAGACCAAAAGAAGTCTTTTGAAAAATCAGGCATTGAATTGCTAATGCGAAAAATAGATAAAATCCTTTTTTTATATTTTTTGAAAACAGGTAAATTGAGATAAGTGAAAATACACTTGCAGTAAAATAAGGAACAAATTCGATAAAACCAACTGTATTTTTTTTAAGTGAACACTGCCCTATGAATATAATGGTAAAAATCAAGGGTATTATGTGAGCTAGTGAAATCAATCTATTCATCCTGAATGACTTGCAGAATAGAAAGATTGAAGCAACAATAGAAATCAACAATAAAACAACATCGCAGACCGTTCCAGATAGAACATATCTACCGACATTCCTAAAATACGCAAGACCTGTTCCATGCCAAAAATATCCATGTGATAACATTAACGAAAGAACAAAAAGTCCTCCTATTGCAATGTAATTAAGAAATCTATCTTTTCTTATCAATGAAATGCTTAAGGCAATAGAAGAAAGACAGCAGTAACATGGAATCCAAAGTCCTGGAATTGTTTTTTCAAGGGCATTTCCTAAAAGAAGAGCAAAATATAACGTCAATCCTGCAACAGCGTAAGGAAGTTTCAATGCGTAGGGAACAAGACAAACAAACAATGGATAAAAGAAAACTGCAGAATTCCAGTCCATATATTGAGCACAGTATACATACAAAAAGGTAAATAGCGCAGATAAACAAAAGGCTCCCTTGGAATCCATGGCATAAGTTATAAGAATTGAACTGATAGCCCACACCAACATAAAGCTTGTATCATTCCCTGGTAGTCTGTATATCTGTGAAATAAACGCGAGGTCGGCCCCAAACAAAAGGGTCCACAATACAGAACAAAATTCCTTGAACCAGATGTTTTCTATCTTATTTTTTCCCAAAACCCAAACTATAGCTGGTAAAAAAGCAATCAAAAATGCAGCAACGGTTTTTGCTTCCCTTGATATGACAGCCCAGTTGTAAGCGATAAGAGAAACTATTCCACCAAAAATAAAAAGAGCAGCAAGACAAGAAAGAATCATTGGAATCTTCTTAATTCTTTCCGCATTCTCCTTTACTTTTGCAATTCTATATAGTTCAATTCTGTCAGATTCTTCTTTAAGCTTAGCATTGTAGTAATCTGCAATTGAACTTGCAATATCAGAAGTAATTATATTATTGGATTTTAATTCTTCCAGCTCACTAAGAAGCCTGTTAATAAACCATGTATCAACCAAAATCTTTACCTCCAGATACATTATATAAAATTAAATACATTAAGAATATACTTGATACGATGCAATAAAGAAAATAAAAGAAGAGGAATGCTACACACTCTCAGTAAGGAAGGCAACATCAGGCTTAAAAATAAAAATGACGACTAATCCGCTCGACCTACCCCACAGTGCGAATCGTGCAGCAGCGCTGCGGAAGCGGACGCAATTCCTTTCCCGCGTCCAGACCTTTCCTGCAGCTTTAAAATAAAAAAGCTGGCCAGGTCCGCACGCGCCTGCTACGGTGCTGTTTCCCGGATTCGCAGTCCCTGCGAAAGCGGTCTGGTTGTCTTTCCAGATCGTTGTAACTTTTCAGGTTTAAAATAAAAAAGCCGGCAGCCCCAGCACCGCACGCACCT
>NZ_JAZUGX010000035.1:0-62512 GCF_045641405.1 Treponema sp. | reverse complement strand
AATTAGCCTGCAGGCGGATTCCTACAGGATGAAGGACCGCATGAAGGTCGGAGCCGTCGGCTTCGATTAATATATTTTTTTTGCCTAAAACCGGAAATCTGAAATCGGCAAATTCAGGAAATCTCTCGCCGGCGTTGACATTCAAAACAGGATTCAAGTTCTGAAATCAAAAGATGATGAACAATTCTATCTTTAAAAGGAGAAGCAAAAATTTCCCTCTTAACTGGTTTTTCTACAATAAAACAGTTGCAGCTTCCCGGATGCCATGTTCTTGCCTGCAGTTCCCGATAAAGCTGCATAAGATTATTTTCATAGTCAACTTCAAAAGTCAAAGCCCCAAAAGAATATCTTTTGTTTTTACGACATTGATAATATAGTTCAAACAGATTTTAAAAGAATTGTTCGGAATTAAAATACATTATAGTCAATAATCAAAAAGAAATTTCTCTTAGAAATTTTCTTTATTTGTTTCTACCAGCAATTATTGATTATTAAGTATTTTTTATCAAGCGACGAATGTCGCATACTTTTACTTTACAACCACGCCAGTGGTGTGTGAGCATATCATTATTTTAAACCGCACGCGGCTCTAACCGCGTGTCGGAGTTTGAAAACTGTGTTATAGCGTTTTACATTCTCTGTATATTCAATTTATATCCAAGTGAATTAATTACGGAGACTAAAGTACTATAACTAATTTTTTCAGCTGTCTCACTTTTTCGCATTTTCTGAATTACTGTGGGAGAAACATCTGCTTTTTTCGCAAGTTCCCTTACCGATATATTTTCTTCTTCCATTTTTTCCAGAATAAATTCTGATAAGAGAAAATCATTATATTCTTTTTCAAACTTAGCTTTCTGTTTAGGATTATTATTTATAAATTTATCAAATGTTGATTCCATAATTATTTCTCCTTATGTTTTGATTCATAATCAGCTTTTGCTTTTAGTGCTTTTTCTTTTTCAGCTGGTGGAAGTTTCTCACATTTTTTACAAAACGTATTTGTTACAATTATTTTTTTCCAATGAAAAAGAAACACAAATATTTATCAGGTTTAGGTTTAAATGCATAAATCTGATCCAACTCATTATTAAATTTTGTTTTATCAAATATTTTACCAGAATCTCCCATTCTTTTTACAAGCATCAAAAACTTTCGTTTCTGTGAATCTGAAGTTCCTAAAAAATATTCATATGCCTGACTCTTTCCATTTTCATCATAGAACCATTCTATTCTGAAACAAGGACCTTCATATATTAGATAACTCTGTTCATCCATAAAAAAAGGGGTTGTCCCAAAAGTATGTTTTGTGGTGGTTGAGCTTGTCGAAACCACCATAGCTGGTATCTTGGTCATTTCGACAGGCTCAATGACCGCTAGCATAAATACTTATTAGACAGCCCCTTGTCAAAATTATTTTTCTCTTCCACGCCCAGTGGGCGTGTCGTTATAACCTTTGTTATGTGATTTATTTGATTAATTTATAATTAATTCTTTTCTTTATTGTCCCACTTGTCCAAAATTCATAATCAAAAAAGTATTCATTATTATTTGAATCCTTTCTATAAATCAATAAATTTTTATCATTATATTCATTCCAACTAATTTTACCATAAGTTGATTTATATGATTTTTCATTTCCATTTTCATCATAAAAATATTCTATAAAATCAACTTCAGACCAATATTCTTTTATTAATTTTCCATTATTGTATTCGTACTTTTTTACTATTCCATTGCTCCAATATTCAATAATTGTGTTTTCATCAATTTTTTCTAAAGTTGTATTTATTCCTGTATTTTGTTCAGATGATATTAAATTATTATTATCATCGTAAAAATATTTACATTCATATCCATCATCCCATTTCTCAAAGATTAATAAACCTGATTCATTGTATTCTTTTAAATCAAAGAAAACTAATTTTTCTTTTTTGACATTTTTATTTTTTATTGTTTCAGACAAAACACTTTTATTTGTTTTAAAAGAACATAATAAACAAAAAACAACTAAATAAAATATAAAAAACTGAATTCTTTCAATACGATTTTTCATTTTTTCTCCTTCGGAAAGCGCCCCAGTGCTGGCGTCCACATAACATAATCTTAAACCGCAACTGGCTCGACCCGAAGTCGGTTTTGAAATGCTTGTTATGTGTTATTATTCAATCATTAATTTTACATTTTCAACAACAGAATTTATTTCGTCTGCTGAAGCTTTTTCTATGAAACTGCATTTTCGCTGACCAAAATCAAGATTTTTAACCTGATCACTTAAAATACAGCCATTTATTGAATGATTGGAAAGAACTACTTCAAAAGGGTAACCTTTTATATGGCTGGTAATTGGACAAAATAAAGCTAGTCCTGTTTTCTGGTTATATAATTTTTGAGAAATACAAATTGCTGGTCGGTGACCTTGCTGCTCATGTCCGGCTTGTGGACTGAATTCAAGCCAAACTAAATCGCCTTTTTCTGGAACAAATGAATTATTTACCATTCTTCATTTCCTACTGCTGAATCAGTTTCAATTTCTGAATGAAGGTTTTCATCAGTTACCATAGCCATCATATTCTCCAAAGTCTTTTTTTGAGGCAAAATTATCATTTTTCCTTTTTCTGCTATAACTTCAACTTTTGATCCAACAGACACTTCATTATCCTTAGCCCAAAGCGAAGGAATTCTAAAACCTAAACTGTTTCCCCATTTCTGAATAACTGCCTGCATAGTGTCCTCCAATAATTGCAGTATATACATTGTATACTCATAAGTCAAATAAAAAAGGCAGGCTTGACCTGCCGTACATTCAATAATATTGAAAAGAATAATAGCTTATATCAAATTATATTCCTTCAAGGCATCATTCCAAATTATACAACAGATTCCTCGTCCAAACTCATAATCTCATTAATTTTTTTTATCGAGCTTGACTATATTAGAAAACATTCAAATATTAAAAGTGTATATTGTCTGTAAATTCAACAGAACTAAAACATTTCCAGATTTCATTTTCCTCATATAGCCAAAGAACAATATTTTTATTATTCTTCCTGCCAGATAAAACTCTAACTGTTTTGCCATGATAGCTTTTATCTAAATATTTATGATAATCAGGTTCTATTTCTGTTGAAGGGAAATAATCTTCTGAATAAATAAATGATGAGACTTCTTTCATATCACCAAAAATACTTTTGATTGTCATTTCTGAGCAATTCTTAAAAAAATCTTCACGAGTAAACATTTCAGTACCAACTGGAATGTTTTGATGTAAGTTTTGAATTTTATTAGGAATTAAATCGATGGCTCTTATTTTTTTATATCTATGTTTTATCTTATCATATGCATTTTGTGAATTAAAAATTCTATAACTGAGGATATTTTCATTATTCTGATAAAAATCAACAGAGAATTCTCCGTCAATTAAAGCTTCTTTTATAACAAACATAATACTGGTAGTTTGTGCAGTTTGAATTTTGGCAACAAGTTTATTTATTTCATCAGGGGTGCCATCATAAATTAAAGCAGAAATTCTTTCGTCATAAAACTGATCATAATAGTCCTGAACAATTTTGACATTATCTACTTTTGGGAAAGGTTTTGATAAACAAGACGGAATAAAAAATGACAATACAAATATTATAATAAAAATTTTTTTCAATTTCTTTCCCCTTAGCGCCCCAGTGCGGGCGTCCGTGTAACTTGCATTTAAACCATGGCAAGGCTTGTCCTTGACATCGGTTTTGAAAATGCGTGTTATGTGTTATTCCTAAAATCCCATTAAACTTCCTTTGTCAAAAGTCCATTCAGGAGTTTCCAATATATCATCTTCAATATAATACCAAGGACTTATTTTCTCATAACTTTTTAATATGTGAAATTCCTGTGAAGGCATATAACTTTGCCCAAGCAACATTATTCTTTTTCCAGTTATTTTATTAATTGCAATATCAAGAACTAAAACAACATGGCCTGGACTCCCACCATAAATAAAAAAATCTCCTGGAATAATATTTTCTATTGATTTTGGATTTGCTTCTTTTGAAAGAGAATAAGTTCCTGCATAGGAATAAACAAATTTTAAATACTCATCAAAAACATCGCTTGAAGTTCCTTTTTTATAACCTTCTTTCCAAGCTGTTTTATTTCCAGAAACAATAACTCTTTCGCCATTAATAAAACGTTCAAAAGGAACAAGCATTCCATTTGTAATATGAAATTTAATTTCCGAATACTTTTTATTTTTATATAAATATTCTGCTCTTAATTTAATTACAGCATCAGCACATTGAATCAAGTCTGTTTTTAACAATGGAAAATCAAAAACCGAAACATATACTTTATTTCTTTTTTCCTCTCCATTATATAACAAAACTGGAGAACCATATTTTTTCAATGGATATTTTCTAAGATATTCAGCAAAAGAATTATCTTCTACAGAAATTCTTTCGTAGTCATCAGGAAGAGTAAACCTTTCAATAATAGAATTTTCATTTTTATTAATATTCTGAGAATAAAAATTAACAGTAAAAGAAATCAGTATAGTAAATAATATAATTTTTTTCATTTTACCTCTCGTGCACCAGTGGGCAACCCACATGACAAAGTTTTTGTCGGCTTTGAAAACAGTGAGGTTTTATTTCTTACTCATAATGAGTCCACATTCTTAAAACTCGAACTGTATTTTGTTCCATAAAAACTTCGTAAACCAATCTGTGCTGAATGTTTATTCTTCTTGAATATTTTCCTGCTAAATCTCCAATCAATTTTTCATAAGGCGGAGGATTTTGGAACGGATCATTTTTAAGAACTTCAATCAACTTCTTTACAGTTTCTTTTAAATTAGACTGTTCAATTTTCTTACTGTCTTTTACAGCCTGTTTTGAATAAACTACAATCCACATTACCAGTCTAATTCCTTTACACTTTCTTCCAAAGGTTCTTTACTTGCTTCAAGTATTGATTCTCTCATTCCTGGAATTGAACAAAGATATAATGTTTCCTGAATTGAATTCCAGTCTTCTTCTGAAATTAAAACCGCATTGTTTCTTTTTCCAGAAATTATGATTGGTTCGTGAAAATCTTTTGTCTGATCAATGAGATTATATAAATTTGTTCTTGCTGCTGTTGCTGTCATTACTGCCATAAAATTACCTCTATACAAATAAAGCGTACGATTAATCGTACGCTTTGTCAAGAAGTCGACACGGCGGCTTAACCGCTATGTCAGCTTTGAAAAGCACGTTATGCTTTTCTTAGATATAATAATCATTAAAAATTTTAGATCATTTTTCCAGCCCAAAAAGCTTTCTGTATTCCATTGTAAATTCCAAAGCCATACGTTGTACATCAAGATAATTTTCATTCTGTTCTTTTTTAGAATATCCCGGTTTATTAAAATATGGTTTATGAAGTCTTGTAATCGGAATAGGTGTAAGTGCGATCTGATTAAGCGGAGAAAGTTCATCATGATATTCAAAAAAAGTTTTTGGCTCAAAAGTATCTTTTGATACAATATATTCGCAGTATTGTTTTGAAAAGTTCTTTGCATCAGGATATTCAACAGAATTAAATTCATCTTGCGATAGAAATTTCTTTGCAATTACAACAAGACCGACAGCGTACTGACATAAAACCTTTTCGCTTGAATTTAAATCCTGACGGTTATAATTTGTAATGATACCTTTCAATCCAATGTTAAACATTCCAACATCATGTTTCAAAATACCAAGAAGACATCTTGTTGTATCAACAATTACTTTGTCGCCTTTTTTTAAAAACTGTTTTTCTGTTCTTTTGATTATAACAGACTCATCGTACAGTTTTTTTTCAAGTGTATTATATAAAATACAAAGCAAAAGATTTACATTTAAACTTGAACCGTTATACCCATTTGAACTCAGAGGAATACCTTCAGGAAAACATCTATAAACAGAAGAAAATCCAAGGCTTGCAATATAATTCATTGATTCATAGAATCTTCTGATATGATCACACCCACATGTAAGACCTGTTGGCGCATTTTCTAAAAATGTTGACTGATACATCATTGCACGTAATTTTTCAAATTCATTATTTTTTAATGCAACCTTCATTTGTTCTGCTAAATAATCGTGAAGTACATTAGAATATACAGTTGTCATTGCAGTTAACATCTTTTGTTCCCAATATGTCCAAAATTCAGGAATATTTTTATTTTCATGATCTTTCTGACAAAAGTATTTATAAGAATCCTTTACGTTTAGAATATAATCGTCCAGGGTTGGTCTTAATTTTTTTTCACTCATTTTTTTACTCACTTATAATTCTTACAACACAAAGTACTTTGTTTGAAGCTCTTCCCCTAAAACAGGTCATGATACTTATTTAATACTGTCCTTTACAACTGACTGGCAAACTCGAAAACCTAAATGCACACAAGTTTCATCTTCAACATCAGTTAATCCTGTTTTTGCATCTGAATACTCCCTATATTTAATCATTCGTAGGTTCATAGTATCTCCGCCTTTTATCACCTTATTAGTTATTTTATGGTCTTTATTTTCAGGTCCTTTTGGATTCGTTAACGGAGTGTCGTATAAAAATTCATCAAAATCAAACCAATCCCAACACCATTCATATACATTACCCGTCATATCATATAAACCAAGCTGATTACATTTCTTTGTTGCAACAGGAGAAAGATCATATTTAATCATTTTCGCATCGACTTCCCTTGAATTGTTACTTCCACTAAAGGAAAAACCTTCGTCATATTTTCCTCCGATTGCAGCATAATACCACTCTGCTTCCGTAGGAAGTCTATAACCATCTGCAGAAAAATTACATGAAACATCTTCTCCATCAAAAGAATAGCATTTTTCAAAGCCGTCTTTTTCACTCAAACGGTTACAAAATTCTACAGCCTCGTACCATGTAATAAGTTCCACAGGATAATCTGGACTATAGAAGTCATAATCGTCTCTTTCGCCCATAAGCTGTTTATACTGGCTTTGAGTTATTTCCGTAGTGCTCATCTTAAAGTCATCAAGTGTTACTTTTCTTGGTACTGAACAAAGCTGAATTATTCCGTTTACATTCTCATAGTCAGTATATCCCATCATAAAGGCTCCACCTTCAATGTAAACCATATTCAAAGGTGTAACTTTTTCTTGTTCCTGTTCAACTGGAACTTGTTTTTTCTGACATGAAATAAAAAATAAACCTATTGTTAATATTAAAATTATTTTTTTCATATATTTTTCATAATCACGCCAGTGGCGTGTGAGCATATCATAATCTTAAACAGTTTGCGGCTTGTCCGCAAATCTGCTTTGAACTGCTTGTTATGTGATATATTCCCCATCGATTTTACATTAGAAAAACTATTTACCCAGCTGCAATGAGTTTACGCTTACGAATGAACATCCATCTAAGTAAAATTTATACCAATTTCTTATTTTATAATTCTTTGAAATTATTAGAAAATCCATATCATTTAAGAAATCAATTTCCGAAAGACTTCTACTTATTTCATGCAGCTGATCCCAAGCGTTTTCATCATATGAATCAATGTAATAGTCCATATTTGCTAAAACAGACTCAAGGCTTTTTTCAAGGGCATTATCATAATTTAAAAAATTAATTTTATTTTGAATTCTTTCTAATTCTTCATTAAGAATAGAATAATCATAATACTGAGAATATTCCAGTTTATAAAAATATCCATTATTATGTTGCCCTTTTAATTCAGGAAAAACTTTCCAGAATAAATCATAGCATGGTGAGTCTTCTGTAATATGGCTGATTTTTATATTTACTTCTTCTATGTCTTCTTTCGTATTATCACATTTAAAAGCATAATAAAAATACTGATTATATTCTGTTGAAGCATAGAATATCAGATTGTATTCATTATCAACAAGCACGTATTTTTTTATTTTCCGAAAGGATTCTTTAATATTTTTTTTATCACACAAATTAGCATTCGGATTCTTCAATCTGCTTTCTATTAAATTTTCTATAGCCATATATTTTCTCCTCAAAAAGTGCACCAGTGGGCAATCCACATGACAAAAATTCTAACTATCCTCACTGTTTTTGACAGCATAAAATTTAATAGATACGGATATTTCCTCATTATATATGTAAATATAATCCGCTTCTATGGTGACATCTGTATCCGCATAAGTTACAAATCTACTGCCATCAACTTCAATTTATCTCTATGTTTATTGTAGACTTCGGCAATTCAATATATAATTGCTATTTATGATAAATGCCGAGAATCCGCTTATAGTTCAGTCTGACAGGACGCTTCTGCTTGATGTTCATGCACCAAGGGCAGAAGAGTGCCGCAACGCATTGATTCCTTTTGCTGAACTTATCCGTTCTCCTGAACACCTCCATACATACCAGATTTCTCCACTTTCGCTTTGGAATGCCGCAAGTGCAGGTTTTACGGGCGCACAGGCTTTGGAAACTTTAAGGGAATTTTCACGTTATGAAATTCCTCAGGCTGTGGGAGTATGGATTTCCGAGACGGCGGAAAAATTCGGCAAGCTTCGTCTTGTGGAAGCTCCAAAAGAAAAAAATGAAAATGGTCAGGAAGAAGAATTCCTTTATCTGGTCTCAACTTCTCCTTTCGTTTTCAAGCAGATAGAAGCAAATCCTTATGCAAGGAAACAGCTGGTTCCATGCGATTATGTTGCGCCAGAAAATGCAAGCGTTGAACTTACGGAAGACGAAAAGAAATTCTGCTTCCGCCTTTTGCTTGTTGACCGCGGAACAGTAAAGCAGAACCTTCTGAAATTGGGATGGCCTGTTAAGGATGATGTTCCTCTTGTTGACGGAGCTCCCCTTGAAATAAACCTTAGGAAAACAACTGCTGCAGGAAAGCCTTTTGAAATCCGCGGATACCAGAAGGAAGGTGCTGCAGCCTTCGTTGGCGACAAGGGTCCTGGCACCGGTTTTGGAACCATCGTTCTTCCTTGCGGTGCGGGCAAGACAATCGTCGGCATGACCATCATGTCCATGCTCAAGACCAACACATTGATTGTCACTACAAACATTACGGCAGTCCATCAGTGGATTGACGAGCTTCTGGACAAGACGGACCTTACAAAGGAACAGATTTCAGAATACACGGGGGAATCAAAGACAATTTCTCCTGTAACTGTTGCAACATATCAGATCCTTACCTGGAGACCAGAAAAGACAGGTCCTTATCCTCATTTTGATCTTTTCAGAAAGAACAACTGGGGCCTCATAATCTATGACGAGGTCCACATGCTGCCAGCTCCAGTATTCCGTGTTGCGGCAGAAATCCAGGCTGTGCGTCGTGTAGGCCTTACTGCAACTTTGGTTCGCGAAGACGGATGCGAAGGAAATGTCTTCTCCCTTGTTGGTCCTAAGCGCTACGATGTTCCGTGGAAAGAGCTTGAAAAAGCCAAATGGATTGCAACTGCAGAATGTGTTGAAGTTCGCTTTGGCCTCCCGATGGACCGTGAAATTGAATATGCAGTTGCCGCAACCCGCGAAAAGCACCGCATAGCAAGTGAAAATCCACTCAAGGTTCAGATCGTAAAGGAACTGGTTGAAAAATATCCAGAAGACAAGATCCTTGTCATAGGGCAGTTTCTTTCCCAGCTGGATGAACTTTCAAAGGAACTAGGTGCGCCGATCATTACGGGAAAGACAAAGAATGCCGAACGCGACAAGATATACGCCGATTTCCGTGCAGGCAACATACATGTCCTTGTTGTAAGCAAGGTTGCAAATTTTGCCATCGACCTTCCGGATGCAAGCATTGCCATTCAGGTAAGCGGAACTTTCGGAAGCCGTCAGGAAGAGGCCCAGAGACTTGGAAGAATTCTCCGTCCAAAAGAGAGGACTTCAAGATTCTTTACCTTGATCACAAAAAATTCTGTGGAAGAAGATTTCGGCACAAACCGCCAGAAGTTCCTTGCGGAACAGGGGTACAGCTACAGGATCATCAGATACAACGACAAGAGCAGCTTTGACGAACTGGACGAGCCATTGGCGCTTGAAGGATGTGGATTGTGAAGCTTGATCCAAAAGTAGAGCGCATAATTGAATGGCGCGAAAGTTTTACTTCTCTTCCAGACGATTATTTCTTTGATGTAATCCACATGTATCTTGGAGAAATCAAGACTCCATACAACAAGCCTAAGCTGATAGAAGAGTTGAGTGTGATTCTTCGCAAAAAAGAAAACAAGGAAACCCTCGTTGCATATCTTGATGAGGTGGATATAAAGATTCTTACTGCAGTGCGTTTCATTCCAGAAGTGGATGTGACCAAGCTTGAGAAATTCTTTGTGCCTGCCATGAGCCAGGGTGATCTCTATGAAGAAATAGCAAGCCTTGAAGAACGCCTCATAATCTACAACCGTGAAAACAAGACGACTGGAAAGAAGTCCATAGCCTTGAATCCCCACCTTGAGGAAGAGCTAGAAAAGGTTCTTGAACTTGGAAATCTTATTGCAGAGGAAGAAAAGCCTGAGTCAGAGGTTTTGCCAGGTGGTATGACTTTAACTCCACAGATTATCGCCGTGTTCATCTCCTATGTTCTGTCCCATCCTGATTTCTGCAAGGCAAACGGTGACCTTAAAAAGAAGACCGATTCCGACCTTAAGGAAATCTGTGGAATTGAATCCACGGAAATTTTCGCAAGGCTTTTCATAGGCATGAGGAATCTGGTGCTCCTTCGCGAGCTTGATGACGGCAAGGGCTGGGAACCAGACTGGAAGAGGCTTGAGGCATTCTGTGAGCTTCCGTTCAAAAGCCAGGCAGTATATCTATGTGCTGCGGGAGCAGGAGTCTTTTCCCGCCGTGCTCTGGTTTCAAATGCATCATTCTTTGCGAGCACCATTGATTTTGCCAGAGGGAAATATTTTACAAAGGAAAAGCTGTTTGCCGTTGCGTTCCTGATCAAGGAAAAAAGCGGAGATGAGGATTTCAGTACAAGAAGATTTTCTAGAATTCTTTCAGGCTCAGGTTCCAGGGAAGATGAGAACCTTGGTTCCGCAATGATTGAATCCATGATAGACAGTGCCATTGCCTTTGGACTCATGTCTGTCAGGGGCAGTACCAGTGATGGCAGCCAGTTGGTCTACACGGAATCTGACGGCTACCAGGAAAATACTGCCATGGACAGAAAAGTCCTGAGTGTTGATACAGGATACACCGTTACGATTCTTCCAGGGCTTACTACGGGAGAATTCATTCCGCTGGTAAAATTCCTTGATGTCGTCCGCTGCGATGTGACCAGCAACTTTGAGATAAACAGACAGTCCGCAATACGCGGATTTGACCTTGGATATACAAAGGAAAGCATGGAAGAAATCCTTTCAAGGTATTCCTCGTTTCCTCTTCCACAGAACCTTAAGGTTTCCCTTGATGAATGGGCTCTGTCCTATGGTTCAGCTTCATTATACAAAGGCTATGTACTCAAGCTTTCGGAGGACAATGCCTACAGAGCCGAAAACAATCCTCTTTTCAGCGCTCACATCAGGGAAATTCTTGCACCAGGAGTATACCTTCTTGATTTCATCAGTGATGCTGAAGCTCAGGATGCGATTAAAAAAACAGGAATCGATGTAAACGGAAGGATAAGATCAGTGCACAAGGAAGATGAAGTCATGGGGCTTCCTCCTGCAAAGGGAACTTCGGTTTCCCTTGATGACGGCGGTATTGGCAGATTCATCATCGACAGCAAGGTGCGTGTTGGAATCCTCGATAGGTTCAAGTCGATCCTCGATGGAATGGAAACAACAAGCGACCAGAAGGACGGCTTGCTTGACAGAATTGCGCGTAGAATTATCATTGAAGAAGATCAGCTTAGACCTGAAAGCGTTCGCTTTGAATTGATGGAAGCCTTCGGCATGAACTTTACGGGCAAGGTCCATGTTCTTGAAAGCGCCATCCAGAAGAATTCCCTTGTGGAGCTTGAGCTTACGGGGCATGATGAAATCATACTTGGCATTCCTAAGGGAATCGTAAAGAATACAGAAATTCCTGTTGTATTCCTTTCTGTGGAAGACAAGGATACAAATGAAATTACTGACATTGAGATAGAAATAGCAAAAATTTCACGCGTAAGAAAGATCAGGAATGCTCTTTCTCTTCGCAGACAAAAATAAAAAAGACGGAGTACAAAAAAATGGAAAGACCAAAGATTTGTCTTACCTTGACAGGAACAACAATCAAGGAGAACCTTGATACCCTTGAAAAATACAGGGACAAGATTGACATGGCAGAGCTTCGTGTCGACTATCTTAATACAGATGAACGTCTTTATGTGCGCCGTTTCCCATCCCTTGCAGGAATTCCTTGCATCCTGACAATCCGTAGACAGATAGACGGTGGAAAATTCGTTGAAGGTGAGGCTGCCCGTACAGTTCTCTTTGCACGCGCACTTTCCTTTGCCGACGAGGACAAGTCCCAGAATTTTGCCTATGTTGACTTTGAGGAAGATTTCCATATTCCAAGCCTTGAGGATGCAACCCTTGCGTTCGATACAAAGGTAATCAGAAGCTTCCATGACATGCATAATCCTGTCTCTGATGTGATCGGAAAGCTCAAGCAGATGACAACTTCTGGATTTGAAATTCCTAAGATCGCCTTCATGCCGCACAGTCTTGATGATGTTACAAATCTTTTCAAGGAAGCATCCAAACTTCGTGACAACAACCACATCCTTCTTGCCATGGGACCTATGGGAATCCCTTCAAGAATCCTCGGAAACAAACTCAAGAATTTTTTGACCTATACTTCTTCTCCTGAATCCATCGCCAATACGGCAAACATCGCCCATCTTGATGCTGTAAAACTGAATGAGATCTATAGAATCAAGAGCATCAACGAGAATACAAAAATATTTGGAATTACTGGTTGGCCTCTGTCTGGAACTTCAAGCCCAGAACTTCATAACACAGGCTATAACCGCCACGATATGAATTCTGTTTATATTCCATTCCCTGCGGAGAATTTTGAGCAGGCAATGAATTTTGCAGAGACCGTCGGGGTGCAGGGATTTTCAATTACGGTTCCCCACAAGGAAGCGGTTCTGGAGAAGGCAAGTTTCATTTCTCCAGAAGTTCTGGATATCGGTGCAAGCAACACCATGGTTCTCGATGAAGGTAAGTGGTCCTGTTACAACACCGATGCAGACGGATTTGCAAGATCACTTTTTGAATTTACAGAGCTCAAAAACCTTAAGCATAAGAAGGTCGCCATCATCGGTGCAGGAGGAGCTGCAAAGGCAATCGCATACGCAGTTCACAAGGCTGGGGCAAAAGCCTGTGTATTCAACCGCACGCTCGGAAAGGCAAAGGCCCTTGCGGAAAAATATGATTTTGAATACGGTCCACTTTCACCTGAGGCTGGCAAGCTTCTACGAAAATATTCAGACATAATCATACAGACAACTTCAAAGGGAATGCACTGCAAGGAAAGTGCCAATGCAGAAAATGATCCAATATATTTCTATGAATTTTCTGGAAAGGAAGTTCTCTTTGACATCGTCTACATGCCGGAAGTTACACCGGTGATGGCCCGTGCAAAGGCTGCCGGTTGCCATGTCTGCAACGGATACTACATGCTTCGTTACCAGGGGTACAAGCAGTTTGAATTATTTACAGGAGATGAATACTAATGGGTATTTCAAAGGATGAACAGAAAGTGCTCGCTGCCACAACAGCAGTGGACACATTGATTGCTGAAGAAAAAATTTTCAGCGGAATGAAGATCGGTCTTGGAACAGGATCAACTGCAATGCCTGCAGTTAAGCGCCTTTCGGAACGCATTGCCGACGGAACACTCAAGGATGTCAAGGCTGTCGTAACAAGTTTCCAGACACAGCTTGCCTGCGAAGAATACGGTATTCCAGTCTACACCCTTAATGATAAGGCAATCGAAGGTCACCTTGACCTTGCAATCGACGGTGCGGATGAAATTGACCAGAAGAACAACCTCATCAAGGGCGGCGGTGCAGCTCACCTCCGTGAAAAGATCGTTGAATACAATGCAGGTTTTCTTGCAATCGTAGCAGACGGCTCAAAGGATGTTGATACACTCGGAACAAAATTTCCTCTTCCTGTGGAGATCATCGCCGATGCCCGTGTTCCTGTAATCAAGGCCCTTGAAAAACTCGGTGCAACATGTACAGTGCGCGAAGGCGTAAAAAAAGCAGGGCCTGTAATCACAGACAACGGTAACATGATCGTTGACTGCGTATGGAAGTCTCCAGTAGACCCTGCCGAAATGGAAGATAAGATCGATGCAATCACAGGTGTCGTTGAATGCGGTTTCTTCACAAAGAACAAGCCTGTGGCATTCATCGCAAAGGAAGACGGTTCCGTGGTTCGCCGCTGATCGGATTCCGCTGGATGTCCCAAAAGCATAAAACAGGGAGGCACTGCCTGAGGTGGCTTTGTCATCCCTGTTTTTCATTTAGCTGCACTTAGATCGTAGATTCATCGACAAAAAAAACGGCTGCCCGAATTGAGCAACCGCTAGATATGTCAGATTGTCGATGGAAGGATGTTTCTTACATCCAAAGTTCCGTCACCTGAAAGATGGGTTTCATACCCCTTGCCTTCATAGATGATGAAAAGATTTTTGCAGAAGGCGATGCCTGGTTCTACATGGAGCAATGCATTTTCAAGCTTCAGGTCCTTCCATTCGATGTCGCATGTGATGTTTCCCATAAGCTGAACGTTCTTGAGCGAACCGTTTTTCCAGTCTTCAGGAATTGATTCAAGAAGCGTTATTTCAACCCTGCCGTTGTTCATCCTGCACTTGATGATGGAATCCCTTGCAGAACAAAGCCAACCGTCAAAATCTTCGGTGTCGGTTGTTCTATTTTCTGCACTCTGGCATTCAGCTACATCCAGCTTTTTCTCTGCATCGGAAATGTCAAATGCCAGGGAATCTGAATTTTTACCAAGGTATTTCATTGCGCGGAGGGTAAGTGCAAAAATGTCCCTTATGGCTATGGAATCCTCCCTTGAATTTTCCGCCATGCAGGATTCGGTGAATGCAGGGGTAAGGACGAGGTGCTTTTTTTCATCGACAGGAACAAGCTGGTTCAGGAAGAATGTGGAAGCTGCCTTCAGGATTTTGAAATATTTTTTCAGAACCTTCATGTCCAGTGTATATTCATAGTATTCAATCAGAGCCTTTGCAAAAGCAAGTGCGCCCAGAGGAGAATAGGAAGTCGAAAGGTCTGTTCCACATGGTGCGGCATCACCCCAGATGTCTGTTGAACCATGGCACACAAAACCTTCGGAACCATACATCGATTCTGAGGTCGCCTTTCCGTGCCTGTAAAGTCTTGCTGCAAATTTAAAGAGGGTTCCGTTGAGCCTTGAAAGGCCTGCCATTCCTGCGGCGTGCCTATAGATGGAATTGTCGGTCAGACAGAATCTCTCTCCTCCATTTTCCGACCAAAGTCCATACTTTGTCTTTGGAAGGGTTGCCTGAGGATGGAGGTCGCAAAGGAGCTTGTATTTTGCATATTCCCACTCAGGGTTTTCCTTCCCGTCGATGGAAAGAATTGCCTGGGAATTCCATGAGGACCAATCCGCAATATGGTCTGACTTAAGGTTTTCGTATGAAGTTCCAGATGCAAAGCAGATTCTCTTGAGGGCGAGGTCTGCGCATTTTGAAGCCGCCGCAAGAGGTTTCTTGTGGACATCGCCCTGCTTTGACCTGAAGTGGCCTCTTCTGTATCCCGTCTCAACATCGATGTAAAGGGTAACATAGTCTGACTTTTCAACGACAAGGTATTCACCTTTTACGGAAACCGCTCCTCCAGAAGCAACTGCCGTCATCATTATGCATGAGGGAAAACCGTTTACATCAAGGACAGAAATGGTGTCGTTGGTAAGGGCATACTTTTTTGCGCATCCAGATTTCACTATGGAAGCACGTAAGTAGATGCTTTTTGGAACGCTTGATGAGATGTGGTAGACAAGAACGTTGCCGCTGCCACTGGCAAAGCATTCCCGTGTGTAGGTGATGGATCTGTCAGATGAACCCCTTGAAAAATCCTTTTCACCAGAGATGGAAGACTCGATGGAAAATTCGGATGTGACTATTCCTGTCTCAAAGTCTATTTCCCTCCTGTAGGAATCATGCTTGTCAAAGCCTTTGCTTTTGCTGTGCTCTGCATCGTAAAAGTCCAGATGTATTTCACCAGAGGGGCAGCAGCATGCCTGTTCTTTAGGTATTCCACTGAGGCTTTCGAGTACCTGTTCCTGTGCTTCCACAAGGCGGTCCTGGGAAACGAGGGTGCGTATGTCCTTTATTGCCTTAAGGCTTTGAGGGTTGTTTCTATCATAGAATGCCTTTGACCAAAGGGACTCCTCGTTGAGTTTAAGTATTTCATGACCTGGATTTCCGTACACTTTTGCGCCGATTCTTCCGTTTGCGACAGGGAAGGCGTCCTTGAAATTCTGTGCAGGTGTCTTATCGATAAGTTTGCTCATACTGACATTTTATCATAGTAATGTTGCAATTTAAACCGTGAAAATCAAAGCAAAGGATTCCTTGACTGAATCCAGGGAGTATGAAAGGAAAATTTTATTTTCTCACTCTGAGTATGTCTACCAAATGGCTTCCAGCCCCTAAAAGCTCTGGGCGTTCTGCATTTACCATCTGGTACCGCACAAAGCGGCTGAAGGTTTCTTCGCTCATGGCGTTGAGTTCCCTCCTCATGTAGTCGGAGGGACCGTCAGGAGAAAAGATTTTGATGCGCTCCAGTCCTGCAAGGGAATTCAGCCTGTCCACATCCTCAAGCCTGACATACTCATAGAGTTCCTCTTCCGAAGGTCTTACATGGAAGGTGTCGTCTATGTGTCCCGTCTCAAAAAGGCCGTTCATTCTTTCTTCCCTGAAACAGTAGGTTATTACGCTGTAGTCGTTCATTACATAGGCCGCAAGGATTATTCCGTCAGGCTTTGTTATTCTCTTTACTTCGCTGAAGGCATTGAGCCTGTCTTCATCGCTGTGCAGGTGATAAAGTGGTCCGAAAAAAATCGTCAGATCAAAGGTGTTGTCGGGCAAAAAAGAAAGATCCCTTGCATCGCCTGGCCAGCATTTGACTTTCGCATGCTTGCTTTCAAGGATTTCAAGATTGTGCTTGACGAGCTCCACGGCAGTGACATCATAGCCTTCATTCGCAAGCGCCACGCTGTAGCGTCCAGTTCCAGCTCCGATGTCTGCGATTTTAAAATCCTCCGTATGTTCTGGAAGATAGTCGTGGATGTATTTCATTGAAACAAGATATTCCACCATGCCATGTCTGGTTGTCAGGCGATGGTCTTCCTTGTGCTTGTTGTAATATTTTTCTATTGGAGTCATAGGATCATTTCTGCAGGGTGTTCTGCTTCTTCTTGTTCCAGAACCAGGTCCCGATGATGATGGCAATTCCGCCCGTAATCATGAGGAAACAGAGTATCTGCCCTGTGCTTATGTTGAGAAGTGAAGTGTTGGTATAGAGGGCGGTGCTTCCGTCCGCAGAAATTCTGTATCCTATGTCCGCGTCAGGTTCACGGAAATATTCGATTATGAAACGAACGAGTCCGTATCCGACCGTGTAGCATCCACCGAGGAATCCATCGAATTTCTTTGCCTTGCGGAGGTTCCAGAGGACGATGAAAAGGAAAATTCCTTCAAAGAAAGCCTCGTAAAGCTGGCTTGGGTGGCGTGGAAGGTTTACAAGCTTGCTGTTCAATTCCATTCCGATGGAAGCTGCAAATTCCTGCACCCATCCAAGGCTTGAAGAAAAATGTTCAGCCCTTGGGAAAACGACTCCCCATGGCATTGTCGTGATTCTTCCGTAAAGCTCACCGTTGAGGAAATTTCCAAGGCGACCAAAGGTATAGCCAAGTGGAATTGCAACTACCATAGCATCGATCCATTTCCATACAGGCTGCCTGTGGATCCTGCACCAGACGATCATTCCGATCAGACCGCCGATGAAGCCTCCGTGGTAGCTCATTCCTGCAAGCCCCGTAAATCTTTTTGTCACCGTGTCAAAAGGCCAGAAAATAAGCCATGGCTTTTTCCAGTATAGTCCGCTTGTATCATAGACCAATGTGGAGAAAACCCTCGCACCGATGAGGAGAAAAACGATTCCACATGAAATGAAGCTGAATATGTCGTCTTCCGTCGCCTTTTTTTCAGGCGTATCAAGGGCACCTTCCTTGAGCAGCTTCTTGAGGACAAGGAAAGCTCCTGAGAAGGCAAATATATACATTAGTCCGTACCAACGGATCAGACCAAGCAAAGGAACTCCTGGGAAAATCTCAGGATGGATCCATGAAGGATAGTTTACATATAGAAAGTTGGTCATACCTTGAATCCCTGTGCGGCCGCTTCCAGAAGCTTCTTCTTGAGGAGGTTGTTTTCGTTCTTGAGAGCGGTGAGCTCGTACTGTTGCTGTTTCAAAGTCTCTGCAAGTTCCCCTGGTGTGAGTGCTCCAGTACCTGCAAGCTCCTCGATGTAAGCCATCTTCTGACCGAAGTCATCCGTTGCTTCTTCCGTTGCGATTTCAAATGAAGTTTCCGCTGCCTGAGTCATGTCATAGTCTTCGTCGAACTTTAATGTCTCGGACTGAATGATCTTGTCTGCCACGCGGAATATGGCCTGTCCGATGATGGACTGAGGTTTATATACGATTACAGGAAGCCTTGATGCAAGGGCCTTGTCCTGAAGTGTGTCACGGTATACAACGCCAAGGTGTTCCAGGTCCAGGTCAAGGTACTGCTGGCATGAGCGTCGGATCCTGTGGGCGCGTTCTGCGTCCTTTGGATCGTCAATCATGTTGAGTACAAGGCGTGGATGGAATTCCTTCATCCTGCGCTTGAAGAGTTCCGTTGCCTCTGGGTCTTCCTTCTCAAGGATCTCTATGAGCTTTGGAATGTAAAGCCGCTGCAGCGAAGCGGAATCCTTTTTGAGTGTCTCAAGATAGTTGTATGCAGGAGATCCCTTCTTGAACGTGTTGTACATCATGCGGAACACGACGTTCTTGAGGAAAAGGTAACCATTCAAAGTTGCCGTCACCGTAGGAGCTGTAACGACGATTCCCTGAGGTGAAAGAAGGAACATGTCCAGGATTGTCAGGTGTGTACCTGCGCCAAGGTCAAGTATAAGGTAGTCGTAGTTGCCGTCTACCTTGTTGAAGCTCTTTATGAGCTCATTCTTCTGGCTTACCTTGAGTGATGTTAGGCCTGGAATTTCAGAATCGCCCGCAATGAAGGATACGTTCATGTAGTCAGTCTGGTGGATGATGTCCTCAAACCTGGACTGTCCCGTAAGGAATGTTCCTATGCCTTCCTTTGCACCTGGGTGCCCCAAAACAAGGTGGAGGTTGGATGCTCCAAGGTCAAGGTCAACCAAAAGGACCCTTTTCCCTGCCTGACCGAGCGCAATGGCAAGGTTCGCACTCAAAAGACTTTTTCCGACGCCGCCTTTTCCGCTGGCTACTGGTATTATCTGCATGAAAATATCTTAACATAAATAGTATGGTCTAGCAATTGAGAAACCCGTTCTCCATGTGGAAGTCAATTTTCTTGTAAATTCCCCCAAAACCATCTAGAATGAAGCATATTGTATTTTAAAGACAAGAGGATCTAGAGGTTATCTTAACAATGAAAATCATCAGAAAGTACTTTTTCGTAGCGGTAAATATATTTTTCCTTTCCATATTTGCATCACAATGCTTTGCCCAGTCCCAGTCGGCGACGGCAGATTCATCAAAGGCCCAGAACAGCAAGTACCTGGGAATCATCAACCAGCTTTATTATTTCATCCAGCAGAACTACGTTGAAGAAGTGGATCCTCAGATTCTCTATGAAGGTGCCCTGCGCGGAATGCTTCAGGCCCTGGATGACCCCTACTCAGTCTATATGGACAAGTCTGAGTGGCGTAATATTTCCGACACAACCCAGGGAAGCTTTGGTGGTGTTGGACTTC
Source organism: Treponema sp. (assembly GCF_045641405.1). Lineage (GTDB taxonomy): Bacteria > Spirochaetota > Spirochaetia > Treponematales > Treponemataceae > Treponema_D. The sequence continues at coordinate 42,535 of NZ_JAZUGX010000035.1, read as the reverse complement.
AAATTTCAAAACCTTCAACATCGACAAAGGATAAGCCTGCATATGTAGAAGTTGCCCAGCCTATAGATGATACTCCAGGTGCACGTGCGGGCATTCAGCCTGGTGATTTCATCATCAGGATTGACGGTGTGGATACAAGCACCATCACAATGGATGAAGTTCTTGGCATGCTCCGCGGAACAATTGGCGAAAGCGTCACCGTAACGATCAAACGCAAGACCGTTGAATTCGACCGCGTTCTTGTCCGTGCCCTTATTGAAAATCCAACCGTAAAGTTCGGCATGATCGACAGCATCGGTTACATCCGCCTTTCGGAATTTTCTACAAATACCGCAGGACATGTCCAGGAAGCCATAGATTCATTCAAGAAGCAGAAGAAGCTTGCGGGCATCATTCTTGACCTAAGGAACAATGGTGGAGGACTTCTTTCTTCCGCAGTGGAGATTGCGGACAAGTTCATAGACAGCGGGATCATCGTTCAGACAAAGAGCAGGATCGACTATGAGAATTCCGTTTACCATGCAAATGCAGGCAAGACAGAGGTAAAGGACATGCCTGTGGTCGTGCTCATAAACAGAGCCTCGGCAAGCGCAAGTGAAATTCTTACAGGTGCCCTAAAGGATACACGCAAGGCATACCTGGTTGGAGAGAAGAGCTACGGAAAGGGCAGCGTCCAGATTCCAAACGGGCTTGTAAACAAGGACGGGTTCAAAATCACCGTTGCCCGCTATTATTCTCCGCTTGATGTCAACATCGACAAGCGCGGCATCAGGCCTGATCTTGAGGTCCTCTATCCTGAGTTCACCGATGAGCAGAGAAAGGAATGGGAGCGGCTTGAAAAGGACAGCGTCGTTCCAACCTATGTAGAATCCCATGCGGACATGACGGAGCCTCAGATCGCAGCCTATGCAAAGCAGCTTAAAAAGACATATAACCTTGAGGAATCTTTCCTCCGTAAGATAATACGCAACGAGGTGGGCAGGACAAAACCCGCACTTCTCTATGACTTGGACTATGACATCCAGCTCAACGCCGCCATCAAGGTGATCAAGCAGGGCAACTTCGACAAGCTTATGAAGGAAACAAAGACCCTTAAGGATCAGCTTGCTGAGGATGAAGCAGACAAGAAAGAAGAATGAGGCAGTTCGTAGCAGACTGCGGTCTTGAAAAAGGCTGTCTATATGTCGAAGGAAAGAAATTTCGCTATCTCAATTCCGTTCTCAGGGTGGAAGAAGGGGATATGATAGATGTCCGCCTTCCTGGTGGAACTCTTCAGCCTATGACCATCGCCAAGATTGACCGTAATGCCAGAAAAATTGTCATGCAGGTTGCGGGCGTAGAGGTTTCGGATGATTCCTTTGGTGTCCACGCAAGGGCCGCGGGTTCTGAGCTTTTTCCATACGAGCTTTGGTTGTTCCAGTTTGTCGCAAAGCCACCAAAGATGGATCTTATAATCCGACAGGCTGTGGAATGCGGAGTTGCAAAGATCGTTCCTGTGGAAGGAATTTTCTGCCAGAAAGGAAATCTGGAATCTGCAAGAAAAAAGTCGGGCGGCGATGATGACCGCTGGCAGCGCATCGTTACGGAAGCAAGGGAACAGAGCGGTTCCCCTGTGGAAACGGAGATACATCCCTGTGTCACTGTGGAAGAGGTCTGCAGAATGGCGGAATCCTTTGACGGTGAAAAGGCTGGTGTGGTTCTATATGAGCGTTCCGAGGAAACCCTTTCGATGAAGGAGGCTCTTGGCAGCCACGCTGATGCGAAGAAAATTTTTCTTGTGGTAGGTGCAGAAGGTGGAATTTCACCTGAGGAAATCGACCTGCTAAAGAAATCAGGCTTTTATGCCGTCCATATAAAGACAAACATCCTTCGTTGTGAAACGGCTGCGCTTTACGGGGCGGCTGCGGTTCAGACAGTGATGGATTCAGTATTAGGAGAATGAATAAATGTCGGTTCAGCGCATCAATATTCTTGGCGTTCCTGTTGACGTATGCCAGAAACCAGAACTTGAAGAAAAAATCCTTGAGCTCATGGAAAAAGACGGGCCTGCCCAGATAATCTTCCTTTCGATATGGGATCTCATCAAGGCCCGCGGAAAGAATGAGTATGCTGAATGCGTTAAGAATGCGGATCTTGTTCTCCCTGTGTCAAAGAGCATCCTCAAGGGAGCAAGGTTCCTCAAGAAGACCGTTCCTGTCCGCTATAATCCATTCGACGCAACCATCAGCATCCTTGGTCTTCTCGAAAACCGCTACAAGTCTTTCTATATGTTCGGTGGAAGAAAGAAGGCGCTTGTCGAGGCTGAAAAAAATGTAAAGAAAACCTTCAGGACCCTTCGTGTTGTGGGCCGCTATGTAGGCTATTACAAGGCTCAGGCGGAGGAAGGAATCATAGAGGCAATCCGAAAATCAAGTCCATCCCTCGTCCTTCTCAGTGAAGGCGTAAAGAACAAGGAGCTTTGGCCATACCACAACCGTGACAAATTCACTACAAGCATCTTCATGTATTATCGTGACGCGGTTGGAATTTTTGGCCGCAGAATCAAAAGGGTGAATCCAAAGACGTTTGAGAAGGGAAATGAAATCTGGGGAGAGGTCGTAAGAAATCCCCTCAAGTTGTTTTTGCTTTTCCCATACAGTTGGTATATAATTTCCCTCGTCTGGAACCGTCTTTTCAAAAAAGAAGACCAGTAAAAAAAGTTGATAAAAAGAAAACTTCTACTCATTTCTGACAACAGGGAATTGTACTGGTTCTGTTCAAGAAAGCTTTCAGGACGCTGTGAAATTCTTCATGCTGAACTTAAGCATTATGGTGAAGTTCTGTCGGTTTACGATGCCCTTTCGATTTTTTGTGTTCTTCTGGACACTTCTTCCCTGGATTCATCAACGGTCAACGGGATAAGGAATTATGTGGCAGACAGAATGGACTGTCCTTTCTTTACCATTGATTCCAATGACGGATCCTTTCCATCCCAGGTTGAATTCATGTGTGCTTCAGTCGGAGAGGAACCATCTCATCTTCTGGAATCTCCTATTTCATCTTTTTCAGCGGTTCCAAGAAAACCTTATCTCATCCAGCTGGAAAAATTCGCCGCCCATGAGGAACCCGTTCTGCTCCTGGGTGAAAGCGGCTGCGGAAAGAGCCATGGAGCAAGTCTGATTCATCTTAATTCTTCAAGGAGCTCTAGACCCTTTGTCCATAGGAACATTGCGGAACTGAATCCTTCCCTCATCGAGAGCGAGCTTTTTGGCTGCGTTAAAGGTGCATATACCGATGCCATGGAACGGGAAGGACTTTTTGAGAAGGCAAAGGACGGAACGCTGTTCATTGACGAGATAGGGGAGCTTTCCATTGAAAACCAGGCAAAGCTTCTCGGAGTCCTTGATACAGGTAAATTCTGCAGAGTGGGAAGCACAAAGGAAATTCCCGTGCGTTGCAGGCTTGTGTTTGCCACGGACGCCGATCTTGAGGCCAGGATGAAGGAGCATACTTTCAAAAAGCAGCTTTACTGGAGGCTTTGCAAATTCGTTGTCAGGATTCCGCCTTTGCGAGAAAGACGCGATGAAATCGTTCCTCTGTCCCTTGAATTTGCCAAGGCATGTGGAAGGAAGCTTTCAGAAGATGCCCTTGCTTTTCTTGAGTCTCAGGATTGGGAAGGAAACATAAGGCAGCTCATGTTCTGCATCCAGCGTTCTGCGGTTCTCTCCGACAGCGAAATGATCTTCAGAAAGGACCTGGTTCTGTAGGGGACTATTTTTTCTGTGCAAGACCCGATGCCTTGTCAAAAATCTTTTCAAGGTATTGGGCCTCTCCTTCGCTTAAGGCGGCGCGGGAAAGGATGTCTCTCCAGAATCGTTCCATGTCTCCTCTTCCCGTCACCTTGAAGAATCCTATTTTCTGGAGGTTGTCGGCGATTGAAGCAACGGTACCTTTAAGTCTCTTTTTGTCGATAGGTGTGTATCCAGTCTTTCCTTTTCCGTCGTGGCGGAACAGTGTGTAGCAGATGATCTGGACTGCATGGCTAAGGTTCATGGAACCGAATTCATCGCTTGAAGGAATCGTTACCCCCATGGTGCATTCGAGAATTTCATTGTCATCGAGACCTGTCCTTTCGTTTCCGAATACGACAGCAACCTTTCCGCCCTGGTCCTTTTTCTTTCCTGTGGTAATCTTGTCGGCGGTAATGGCAAATTCTTCGGGCAGCAGCAGCTTTCCCTTGCGTTTCTTTCCACGGCGGCGTGTCGTTCCAGCTGCACATACGCAGTCCGCGGTTGCTTCCGTGATCGAAGGAAAGAACTCAGCGTTGTCAAAAAGATAGGCTGCATGGATCGCAAGGACGTGGACCTTCTCTATGTCGATTTCTTCCTTTTTGCCTACGATGCGCAGGGTGTGTATGTTGCTGTTGGCCATGGCACGGCATACGGCGCCGATGTTGCGTGGCTCTTCTGGTCTGTCTAAAACTATTACAATGTTGTCTAGATTCATGAGATTTTCCTTAAAGTAAATATAAAACCAGCTCCCGCATGGAACCGCATCAAGCCTGCTCCAGTGCGCCCAGGAGTTGGCAAAAGCTTCGGGACAAGCCCTCAGGGTGCAGATGGGTTGCAAGTCGCAATTTGATGCGAACCCATGCTCCGCTGGTTTTATAGTCCAAAAGCAGTACGGCAATCAAGAGCAGGAGCGAGAAGCTCCCGCATGGAACCGCATCAAGCCTGCTAAAACTTGCCTCTAAATAAAAAAAGCGCCCTTAAGGACGCCTTTGTAAATCCATGTTTTCCGACATCAGCCGAGGAATACATTACCGCTCTGGTCGATTGCGAGGATTGCCTTGCAGTCAGAACACTTGAATCTTCCGCTTCTTGCAGCCTTGAGTTTTCTTGAACACACAGGACAGCTGAAAACCTTAGGGAACACAGATGTCGTTCCGACTGTGTTGTCCTGCTTGAAGTGTGCTACTGCATCTTCAATCGTTTCCTTGATGTTGAAGAACTGACTAAAGCCGAGAAGCTGGAAAACTTCGTAGACCTTTGGCTGTATGTTGAGGAGGACGATGTCTCCATTCTTTGGCTTTACAAGCTTGAGAAAGGCGGTGAAAGAACCGATACCTGTCGATGAAACATAGTTGAGATTGGAACAGTTGAAAATGATGTTCACAAGTCCCGCACCTACAATTTTGTTAACCTGTTTCTGGAAATAGACAGAATTATAAGTGTCGATATATCCGTTGAGAATTACTAAAACTGCATTATCAATTCCGTCAATTTTCTCGAGAGAAATCTTAAGGCTGTCGTCCTTTTCGTCGTTGAAGCCTGGAACTAAATCGTTGCTATTCATAAAAATCTCCACACCAGGAAAAACACTCCCGGATTCTACACTTTAAATAACTAAATAATAAGAATAGTATAATTCAATTATTGTGTCAAACAAGCATTGAATATATAGAAATTAGAGTTTCTGTAGATTTTTTCGGCATAACGCACGATTTTCTTTAGTTTTTTTCCCTTAGAAATTGCAAAATAAATGAATATTATGTATTTTATGGCGTAAAATCATTGACCTAGACGGAGTAAATGCTATGAAAGAAATGGAATTGAAGTATGGCTGCAACCCTAACCAGAAGCCAGCCCGCGTTTTCATGGAAGAGGGAGAACTTCCTGTTACTGTCCTGAACGGAAGACCAGGTTTTATCAATCTTCTTGATGCCCTCAACGGATGGCAGCTTGTAAAGGAACTTAAGGAAGCAACAGGGATGCCTGCAGCAACATCGTTCAAGCATGTTTCTCCTGCTGGAGCTGCCATCGGCCGTCCTTTGAGCGATACACTCAAGCAGATCTACTATACAGATGATGTAGAGCTTACACCTCTTGCCTGTGCCTATGCCCGTGCCCGTGGCGCAGACCGCATGTCGTCTTTCGGTGATTTCATTTCACTTTCGGACAAGTGCGACAAGGCGACAGCTCTCCTCATCAAGAAGGAAGTCTCGGACGGAATCATTGCTCCAGACTACGACGACGATGCCCTGGAAATCCTTAAGGCAAAGAAAAAGGGCGGATACTGCGTCCTCAAGATCGATCCAGACTATGTTCCTGCCGCAACAGAGAAAAAGCAGGTTTTCGGCGTGACTTTCGAACAGGGCCACAACTTCATCAAGCTTGATGAAAATGCCCTTTCCAACATCGTTACGGAAAACAAGTCCCTCACAAAGGAAGAAAAGGACAACCTCATCATTGCCCTCATCGTCCTCAAGTACACTCAGTCAAACTCAGTCTGCTATGTAAAGGATGGTCAGGCCATCGGTATCGGTGCGGGTCAGCAGTCTCGCATCCACTGTACCCGTCTTGCAGGCGACAAGGCAGACAAGTGGTGGCTCCGTCAGGCTCCACAGGTTCTCGGTCTTGACTTCAAGGCAGACATCAAGCGTGCTGACCGCGACAACACGATCGATGTGTACACGAGCGACGACTACGATGACGTTCTTGCAGAAGGTGTATGGCAGAACTTCTTCAACACAAAGCCAGCCGTATTTACACGCGAAGAGCGCAAGGCTTGGATCGCAAAGAATACGGATGTTGCCCTCGGTTCGGACGCATTCTTCCCATTCGGTGACAACATTGAACGCGCACACCGCAGCGGCGTAAAGGTTATTGCACAGCCAGGTGGATCGGTTCGCGATGACAATGTCATTGAATGTGCAAACAAGTACAATATGACGATGTGCTTCAACGGAATCAGGCTTTTCCACCATTAATCTGTTGATTCTCCACTTTTTGTGCGCAAAAGTTGCGCATATGTTAAAAAAGTGTGAAGATTTTCTTAAAATAGTATTGACTTAAAAGGATGTCGGAATTATATTGTAGGCGGCTTGTAAAAAGCTGATAAACTCTCTCCGATGTCCGAGCAATCGGACGGTAGCAGCGCCGGAATTTTTCTGGTGCTGCTATTTTTTTTGTCCGTACAATCTGATATAGTGTATCAGTCATTTGCAAAACAGGGGTGTAGAATGAATACAACGATCGACAGTGCCGTTCAGGGAATTCTTGATTCCTATGAAAAATACGGTGGAATCAACCTTGAGGAGTCAAAAAGTTTTCCCAACAGAGAGAATGTCATTTCGGTCCTTCATGACCTTCAATACCTGATTTTTCCAGGCTATAGGACTGCTGAGGAGCTGGATTCTGTGACCTTGCGCTTTGTCACTGGAGAACGCGTCAACCGTATTCTTTCAATGCTCACAAGGGAGATAAAAAAGGCTCTTTTCTTTGTGATACAGGACAGCAAAGTTGAGCAGACCCATTGCTTCAACCTTGCGGAGAAGGCTGCCCTTGCCCTTATAGAAGAAATTCCTGAAATCAGAAGAAAGATTGGGCTTGATGTTCAGGCGGCAAATGCTGGGGATCCAGCTGCTAAATCAAACGAGGAGGTGATCGTTTCCTATCCAGGTCTTGAGGCAATAACGGTCTATCGTCTTGCAAATTTCCTGTGCCGCAATGGAATTCCTGTCATACCGAGAATCATGAGTGAATATGCCCATAGCCGTACAGGAATCGATATCAATCCTGGCGCCACTATAGGAGAAAGCTTCTTCATCGATCACGGAACTGGTGTTGTAATCGGCGAAAGCTGTATCATCGGCAATAACGTCAAGATCTATCAGGGAGTTACCCTAGGTGCCCTTAGTGTCAAAAAGGAGCTGATGAACAAGAAGCGTCATCCTACTATTGAAGACAATGTGACGATATATGCAAACGCGACTATCCTGGGTGGTTCCACTGTGATCGGGGAAGGAAGCGTGGTCGGCGGCAATACCTGGATCACAAAGTCGGTTCCACCGCATACTACAGTGCTTCAGAACGAGCAGTAACGGTCGGCTGCGGGAATTTGAGAGGAATTCCTCGAAATTCAGACTGAATTTGGATGAATTTCCTGTGAATTCAGAGAATTCTTATTGACTTAATTATTTTGTTAATATATATTTTCGAAACATTCATTTTTACGGGATTATTGTAACCCGAACACGCTCTTATAGCTCAGTCGGTAGAGCACATCGTTGGTAACGATGAGGTCAGCGGTCCGATTCCGCTTGGGAGCTATAGGAAAAAAAGAACTTTTAGGAGTAAATAAAATGGGAAGCAAGAAAAAGACTGCTGTTGAAATCATCGCTTTGCAGTGCACAGAATGCAAGCGCAAGAACTACACAACATACAAGAACCGCAAGAACATCACAGGAAAGCTCGAAAAGAACAAGTACTGTCCATTCTGTCGCAAGTCTCTCCTTCACAAGGAAACAAAGGCTAAATAATATAGCCATCAGCTAAAGAAACTAATTTATATTCATATAAATTAATTTAGGTCAGTAGCTCAGTTGGTAGAGTCCCGGTCTCCAAAACCGGTTGTCGCGGGTTCGAGTCCTGCCTGGCCTGTTACTATTTTTCATATTAGAGGATGAAGATGAAAAAGTTTATTCAGTTTGTAAAGGAATGCGCAGGTGAACTCAGAAAGGTTACATGGCCTACACGCAGCGATGTTCTTTCTTCAACAAAAGTAGTTTTCATCTCTACAATTGTTGTAGCAGTAATTCTTGGTCTTCTTGATTGGCTCTTTACAAAGGGTCTCATGTTGGTATTCTAATTCAACCGTAAATTTACAAGGAAAAACTTATGGCAAGAAACTGGTATATCGTTCATGTCTTCACAGGGTACGAACAGAAGATTTTCCGTACTCTCTCAGAAATGATCACAGAAAACAAAATCGATTCCTCAGTTCTTATCCAGGTTAAGGTTCCTACAGAAGAGATTACTGAAGTGCGCAACAACAAGAAGCACACAAAGAACAGTCTTCTTCTTCCAGGCTACATCATGGTTGAAATGGACCTTCCTCAGATCGGCTGGAAGGATGTTTGTTCGCAGATCCGCCGTATCCAGGGTGTTACAGGTTTCGTAGGTACAAGTCCTTCGGAAAGACCTCGCCCAATTTCAGCAGAAGAGGCAAAGAGAATGCTTCAGGCTGCAGGTGAGCTTAAGGGAGACAAGACGGTTCGCGTTAAGCAGTCTTACGATGTCGGCGACAAGGTTAAGATTACTGAAGGTCCTTTCGCAACATTCAGTGGTTCCGTAGAGGAAGTTATGGCTGAAAAGAACAAGCTTCGCGTAAGCGTTCAGATCTTCGGTCGCGTAACTCCTGTAGAAGTTGACGTTCTTCAGGTAGAAAAAATCTAGATTAGCATAAGCTCGCATCGATGCGGGCTTTTGTCGTCTATGGACGAGATATATGACACATCCAGTGTCCTGATATTTGATAAGTAATTGATGATTGACCGCCAGGTTTCTCATCTTTTTCTTAATATTTGGGAGAAGTACAAGTCCGTTGGACAAAGGTGCTTCGCTAGAATCTCTTCCGCATGGAAGGGAATTCACACCAATTCTTAAGGAGCTATATTATGGCTACAAAAAAGGTACAGACTTACATCAAGTTACAGTGCCCAGCAGGCGCTGCTACTCCTGCACCTCCAATCGGCCCTGCTCTTGGACCTCACGGTGTTCCTGCACCAAAATTCGTACAGGAATTCAATGACCGCACCAAGAACATGGAAAAGGGACTCATCATCCCTGTTGTTATCACTGTTTATCAGGATAAATCATTCACTTTCATTCTTAAGACACCTCCAGCAGCTGTTCTCATCAAGAAGGCAGCAGGTATCCAGAAGGGTGCTGGAAATCCTCTCCGCGACAAGGTTGGAAAGATTTCTGCTCAGGCTCTTGAAGACATCGCAAAGCAGAAGATGCCTGATCTTAACGCAACAGATCTTGAAGCAGCAAAGAAAATCATCGCCGGTACTGCACGCAGTATGGGTGTAGAGGTGGAGGCTTAAAATGAAACACGGAAAGAAATACATGGATTCATTGAAGAAGTATGATCCATCTAAGGCTTATGATGTTCCAGCAGCTTGCCAGCTCGTAAAGGATCTTCACTACGTTAAGTTCGACGAAACAGTTGAACTTTCTGTAACTCTCAAGCTCGAAAAGAACCAGACTGTACGTGATACACTCGTATTCCCACACCAGTTCACAGCTGAAAAGCGTGTTCTCGTATTCTGTAAGGAAGAACGTGCAAAGGAAGCTCTTGATGCAGGTGCTACATACGCTGGTCCAGAATATCTTGAGAAGGTTAAGGGTGGTTGGCTCGACTTCGACGTTGCAGTTGCTACACCTGACATGATGAAGGACGTTGGACGTCTCGGTATGGTTCTTGGCCGCAAGGGTCTCATGCCAAACCCAAAGACAGGTACAGTTACACCAGACATCGCAGGTGCTGTTGCAGAACTCAAGAAGGGACGTACAGAATTCCGCGCTGACAAGACAGGTGTTGTACACATTCCAGTAGGAAAGGTTTCAATGGATACTGCTAAGACAGCAGAAAACGTTGACACATTCCTTTCTGAACTTCAGAAGAAGAAGCCTGCTGATGCTAAGGTTGGATTTATCCGCTCAGTATCAATCAGTTCATCAATGGGTCCTGGCGTATGGATCGACTTCAAGGAGGCAGAATAATGGCTATCATGGGTAAGACACAGCCAGCTAAGACAGCTGCTATTGAAGAAGCAAAGAAGATTCTTAGTGAATACAAGGAATTCATCTTTGTTGAATACCGCGGACTTACAGTTGAACAGATCACAAAGCTCCGTAAGTCACTTCGCGAAAAGGATGCAACAATCAAGGTTATCAAGAATAACTTTGCACGCGTAGCATTCAGCGAAATGAACAATAACGATGTTGCACAGTTCCTTTCAGGACCTACAGCAATCGCTATGGTAAAGGATGAAGCAAACGAATCTGCAAAGATCCTCTTTGACTTCATTAAGGAAGCTCCATCACTCGTAGTAAAGGGTGCATGGGTTGAAAACGAAGTATACGATGCTGCAAAGATTGAAGCTCTTTCTAAGCTCCCTGGAAAGAAGCAGCTTATCGCTATGCTCATGTCTGCTATCAATGGACCTGCTCAGAAACTCGCAGCTACATTGCAGGCATATGTTGAGAAGCTTGAAAAGGAAGGACCAGCAGCAGCTGCACCAGCAGCCGAAGCAGCTCCAGCCGCAGAAGCTCCAGCACCAGCAGCTGAATAGTCAGCCGCTAAAACAACATATTTTCAGAGCTGATTTTTCTGTTCTGAAAAACTGCAGTTAGGCTTCTATGTGCTGATTACTATCTGCAGATAAATAAACTGTATGCGGGCAAAGGAAAGCCGTAGGCTTTTTTCCGCAACAAAACAAAAAACCCTTGAAAGGGTAGCCCTTAGGGCAAAGGAAGACAATTATGGCACTTTCAAATGACGAAATCCTCGAAGCAATCGCAGCAATGACAGTTCAGCAGGCAGCTGACCTCGTAAAGGCTATGGAAGAAAAGTTTGGTGTAACAGCAGCAGTTGCAGTTGCAGCAGCAGGTCCAGCAGCAGGTGGAGCAGCAGCAGAAGAACAGACAGAATTCACAGTTACTCTTGAATCATTCGGTGACAAGAAGATTGATGTTATCAAGGCAGTTCGTGCAATCACAGGTCTCGGACTTGGTGAAGCAAAGGCACTTGTTGAAGGTGCTCCAGCTGTTCTCAAGGAAAATGTATCAAAGGCAGATGCAGACAAGATGATCGCAGACATCGCTGCAGCTGGTGGTACAGCATCAAAGAAGTAAGCTAAAGCTTGCTGTGAGCAGGCATTTCCTAGGATTTGCCTGCCTTGTTTCTACATTTCTATATGTAAATCAGGCTTCAGGGTAGTGCTAAATTATCCTGAAGCTTTTGTCGTATAAAACGGCATCCATCAGGAACGGAAGGTTTCCTGTGAGGACACTGGATCTCGTGCTGAGCGAAGTTTTTGCTTGTAGCGGTTCCTTGTGTACCAAACCTTCAAAGATATTAGGGGACCGTTAATGTTTGCTAAAAGCAAGACAATCAAGCGTACGTATTTAGGCAAAGACATCCAGGATTTCATGGAGTTGCCTAACCTTATCGACATCCAGCTTTCATCTTTTGAGTACTTCATTCAGCGCGAAAGACTCGAAAAAGGTGAACCTCTCTTGAATCAGGGACTTCAGGAAGTTTTCACTTCTACATTCCCTATTGAAAGCCCAGACGGAACCATGTCGCTCGAGTTCGATCACTATGAGATTGATTTCAAGAATCCAAAATTCTCAGAACTCGAATGCAAGAACAAGGGTGTAACTTACAGTGTGGCACTCAAGGCTATCATCAACCTTCACTTCAAGGAAACTGGTGCCATCATGGAAAGAAACGTCTTCATGGGTGATATTCCTCTCATGACAGACCGCGGTACATTCATCATCAATGGTGCTGAACGCGTTGTTGTTTCTCAGATCCATCGTTCGCCTGGAGTTATCTTCCAGAATGAAAAGGGCGTTCTTTCAAGCCGCATCATCCCTTATCGTGGATCATGGCTTGAATTTGAAATTGACCAGAAAAAAGAACTTATCTATGCAAAGATCGACCGCAAGAAGAAGATTCTTGGTACAATCTTCCTCCGTGCTCTCGGATACACGACTCGTGAAGACATCATCAACTGCTTCTATGTGACAGAAGACATCAAGATTCCTTCTGATGCAGAAAAGCGCGAGGAACTTGCAGGAAAGGTTCTCGGAAAGAACATATTCATAAAGGACGAAGAATCTGGCGAAGAGAAGAAGCTCTTCCGTGCAGGTGACAAGCTTCATCCACATGATCTTGATGCCCTTGTTGCAAACAACATCAAGGAAATCAATGTCATCAAGTTCAACACAAAGAAGAACAAGGACGACAGGAATCTCTCTCTTGACAGCGAGATGATCGTAAACTGCTTCGACAAGGAAGAAATTACATTCTCTAAGGATGGCTGCGCTACTCCAGAAGAACCATCTAAAGAAGAATGCATTTCAAAGGTATACTCAGTTCTTCAGCCTGGAGAACCAATCACAATTGAACAGGCAGAACGTGACCTTACAACAATGTTCTTCAGCATCCGCCGCTATGACCTCGGTCGTGTAGGACGCTACAAGCTCAACAAGAAATTCGGATACGAAAATCCCGTGGAAGACCTTACTCTCACAAAGGAAGACATCATCAACACAATGAAGCACCTTGTGGAAGTATATATCCGCGCAGAGGATACAGACGATATCGATCACCTTGGACGCCGTCGCGTTCGTTCAGTTGGCGAACTTCTTACAACATCATTCAAGGCAGCTTTCTCCCGCATGGAACGCATTGCCAAGGAACGTATGAACGGTAAGGAAATTGAGACACTCAAGCCTCAGGACCTTATCTCAATCAAGCCTTTGCAGTCGGCAATCCGCGATTTCTATGCTTCAAGCCAGCTGTCACAGTTCATGGATCAGTGTAACCCACTTGCTGAGCTTACACACAAGCGTCGTATGTCAGCCCTCGGTCCAGGTGGTCTTTCACGCGAACGCGCAGGTTTCGAAGTTCGTGACGTTCACTACACACACTATGGACGTATGTGTCCTATCGAAACTCCTGAAGGTCCAAACATCGGTTTGATTGTTTCTCTTTCAATTTTCACAAGAGTTAATGATTACGGATTCCTTGAGGAACCATATCGTAAGGTTGTAAACGGTAAGGCTACAGATGAAGTTGATTATCTTGATCCAGATGATGAAGACAAATACTACATTGGACAGGTAACAGAAGGAATGAAGAAGGACGGTTCGTTCCCAACAGACCTCGTTTCTTCACGCCGCCGTGGTGACTATACAAACCGTTCACCAAAGGATATCCAGTACATGGATGTTTCTCCACGCCAGGTTATCTCTGTTTCAGCATCCCTTGTTCCATTCCTTGAACACGATGATGCTAACCGTGCCCTCATGGGTTGTAACATGCAGCGCCAGGCAGTTCCTCTCTTGTTCCCAGAGCCACCACATGTTGGAACTGGCATGGAACGCAAGACAGCATATGACTCAGGCGTTCTCGTAAAGGCTCGCCGCGCAGGTGAAGTTGTTTGGGTAGAATCAGACCTCATCAAGGTTAAGCCAGAAGGTGTAAGAGGACAGATTGATGAATATCCACTCCTCAAGTACCAGAAGAACAACTCGGACACATGTAACCATCAGCGTCCTGTTGTCCAGGTCGGCGAAAAGGTAGATGCAGGAGCAGTTCTTGCAGACGGACCAGCAACATTCAACGGAGAACTTGCCCTCGGTCGCAACCTTCTTGTTGGTTTCGTACCTTGGAACGGTTACAACTACGAAGACGCTGTTCTCATTTCACAGCGTGTAGTTAGAGAAGATATGTATACATCTATGCATATCCACGAATTTGAAATCGATATCCGCGAAACAAAGCTTGGACCAGAGCGTATTACTCGTGATATTCCAAGTGCACCAGAAAAGCTTCTCGATAACCTCGACTCAGAAGGTATCGTACGCATCGGTGCAAAAGTACGCTCAGGCGATATTCTTGTCGGTAAGGTTACACCAAAGAGTGAAACTGAAACAACTCCAGAATTCAAGCTCCTTAACTCGATCTTCGGTGAAAAGGCTAAGGAAGTTCGCGATTCTTCACTCAAGCTTCCACACGGCAGCCAGGGTGTAGTCATCAACATCCAGCGTCTCAAGAGATCGGAAGGCGATGAGCTTTCTCCAGGAGTTGATGAAAAGGTAAAGGTTATCATCGCAGAAAAGCGTAAGCTCGTTGTCGGTGACAAGATGGCTGGTCGTCACGGAAACAAGGGTGTTGTTGCACGTATCCTTCCTATCGAAGACATGCCATACCTTGAAGACGGTACTCCACTCGACATCTGTCTTAACCCACTCGGTGTTCCATCTCGTATGAACATCGGTCAGGTTATGGAAAATGAACTTGGTATCGCAGGACACTTCCTTGATGAATGGTATTCATCACCAGCATTCCAGACACCAAGCCAGGAACAGATTGCAGAAAAGCTTGTTCAGGCTGGACTTTCACCAGACTGTAAGCAGATCGTTCATGATGGATTTACAGGAGAACCATTCCTTAATCCGATCTTTGTTGGATGTACATACTTCATGAAGCTGCATCACCTTGTTGATGATAAGATGCATGCCCGTTCAACAGGACCTTACTCACTCGTTACTCAGCAGCCACTTGGTGGTAAGGCTCAGTTCGGTGGTCAGCGTCTCGGAGAAATGGAAGTTTGGGCTCTCGAAGCTTACGGTGCATCAAACACACTTCAGGAAATGATGACAATCAAGTCCGATGACATGAACGGCCGTTCAAAGGTCTATGAATCAATCGTTAAGGGAGAACCTGCAGCACCAATCGGTGTTCCAGAGTCATTCAACGTTATGGTTCAGGAACTTCGCGGTCTTGCATTGAACTTTACAATTTACGATGACAAGGGCAAGCAGATTGCTCTTACAGAACGTGACCAGGAACTTATCGATAAGGTAGGATCTGGATTCGATAAGGAGGAGAATGAAAATGCGTGATATTCAGGATTTTTCAAGCCTTAAAATTACACTTGCTTCACCAGAAAACATCCGTTCATGGTCATATGGCGAAGTAAAGAAGCCTGAGACAATCAATTACCGTACACTCCGTCCAGAGAGAGAAGGTCTTTTCTGTGAAAAAATCTTCGGTACTACAAAGGAATGGGAATGTTACTGCGGTAAGTTCAAGTCTATCCGCTATAAGGGTGTGGTATGTGACCGCTGTGGTGTTGAAGTTACACACTTCAAGGTTCGCCGCGAACGCACAGGACACATTGAACTTGCAGCTCCTGTTAGCCACATCTGGTACTATCATTCAGTACCAAGCCGCATGGGTCTTCTCCTCGATCTTCCAGTGGCTTCATTGCGCTCAATTCTCTACTATGAAAAGTACATCGTTATTGAGCCAGGCGACACAGACCTTAAGAAGAACCAGCTTCTCACAGAAGAAGAATATCAGGTTGCAGAAGAACGCTTCGGTGGATCTTTTACAGCTGGTATGGGTGCAGAGGCTATCAAGACATTGCTTGAAAACCTCAACCTTGACGAAATCGCTGCCGAACTTCGTGCAAAGATGATCGAAAAGGGACCAAAGAGCGACAAGCGTCTTCTTAAGAGAATTGAAATCATTGAGAATTTCCGCAATTCTGAGAACAAGCCATCTTGGATGATTCTTGACGTAATTCCTGTAATTCCGCCTGATCTTCGTCCAATGGTTCAGCTTGACGGTGGACGTTTTGCTACATCTGACCTTAATGACCTCTATCGCCGCGTTATCAACCGTAACAACCGCCTTAGAAAGCTTCAGGGTCTTTCTGCACCGGACATCATCATCCGTAACGAAAAGCGCATGCTTCAGGAAGCTGTTGACTCATTGTTCGACAACTCTAAGCGCAAGCAGCGTGTCCTTAAGGGTGCTGCCAACCGTCCACTCAAGTCCATCTCTGACATGCTCAAGGGTAAGCAGGGTCGTTTCCGCCAGAACCTTCCCGGTAAGCGCGTAGACTATTCAGGACGTTCAGTTATCGTTGTTGGTCCAGAACTCAAGCTCTGGCAGTGTGGTCTTCCAGAAAAGATGGCGCTTGAACTTTTCAAGCCATTCATCATGAAGAAGCTTGTCCAGAACGGTATCTGCGGCAACATCAAGAGAGCAAGAGCTCTTGTAGAAAGTGAAGACGAAGCAGTATTCAACATTCTTGACGAAGTTGTTCGTGAACACCCAGTTATGCTTAACCGTGCTCCGACACTTCACCGTCTTGGTATCCAGGCATTCGAACCTGTTCTTGTTCCTGGAAAGGCTCTTAAGCTTCATCCGCTTGCATGTAAGGCTTTCAATGCGGACTTCGATGGTGACCAGATGGCAATCCATGTGCCTCTTACACAGGCTGCACAGATGGAATGCTGGACATTGATGCTTTCAGCACGCAACCTTCTTGACCCTGCAAACGGAAGTACAATCGTAGCTCCATCTCAGGACATGGTTCTTGGTATCTACTACATGACTTCAATCAAGCCAAATGCTAAGGGAACTGGAAAGTTCTTCTCATCGGCAGACGAAGTTCGTCTTGCAGCATCATCTGGCGCAATTGACTGGCAGGCTAGAATCAAGGTTCACAAGAGCATTCTCAACAAGTGTGTTCAGTTTGATGAAAATCCTGAATCAGAATACATCCTTACTTCTGCTGGTCGTATGGCTTTCAATGAAGCAATGCCAGAAGAAGTTGACTTCATGAACGATCAGATCGTTGACCCTAAGAAAAAGATCACAGCAGACAGTGGTCTTGGAGACAAGGGCATCAAGGCAATGATCGAACGCGTTTACCATAACGAGCAGACATCCGACAAGCGCATCAGGGCCCTCATCGAAGAGAAGTTCGGTGTGACGACAATGGATGCTGAAACTCTCGACAAGGTTATGGCTGATGCTGAGACTGTTGCTGCAATCAACAAGATTTTCAACAGAGAAATTCCAATGGAAGAGAACAAGCTCAGAAAGCTTATTCCAGGTCTCTATGGAATCGACCGTGCATGGCTCACAGTCCAGATGCTTGATGCAGTCAAGGCAACTGGCTACAAGAACGCTACATTCTACGGTGCTACTATTTCAATGGACGACATCATCGTTCCAGAAGAAAAGAAGCAGATGATCAAGGAAGCCAACGATGAAGTAAAGAAGATCGTTGAACAGAACCAGAACGGTGTCATCACAGATGATGAACGCTACAACCGCTCTATTGCGGTCTGGGAAAGAACAACAAAGGATCTTACTGCAAAGATGATGGAAAAGATGAAGTCTGATAAGGACGGATTCAACACTATCTACATGATGGCCAACTCTGGTGCTCGTGGTTCGGAAAAGCAGATTTCTCAGCTTGCTGCTATGCGTGGTTTGATGCAGAAGCCTAACGGCGCGATCATCGAACTTCCAATCCAGGCAAACTTCAAGGAAGGTCTTTCGGTTATCGAATACTTCATTTCATCTAACGGTGCCCGTAAGGGTCTTTCCGATACAGCTCTTAAGACAGCCGATGCAGGTTACATGACACGACGTCTTGTAGATGTTGCACAGGATGTTGTCGTTAATGAAGATGACTGTGGTACAATCAACGGTATCTACTACTCGGCAATCAAGGAAGGCGATGAAGTCAAGGTTCCACTTGCAAAGCGCATTGCTGGACACTTCCCAATTGAACGCGTAATCGACCCATTCACTGGAGAACTTATCTGTGATGTCAACCAGTACATCGATGAGCATCTTGCAGAAAAGATCGATGCAGCGGGTGTTGAAAAGGTTAAGCTCCGCACTGTTCTTACTTGCGAAAGCAAGCACGGTATCTGCGTTAAGTGTTACGGTAAGGACCTTGCACGCAACAAGATCGTTGAAATCGGTGAAGCAGTTGGTACAATCGCAGCGCAGTCAATCGGTCAGCCAGGTACACAGCTTACACTCCGTACATTCCATACTGGTGGTGCCGCTGAAGCAAGCCAGAAGGATAACCATATTGTAATGAAGTACGATGTACTCATCACAAAAGTTGAAGGTACTCACGTAGAAATGAAGAAGACTGGAGACTGGCTCTTTACTCGTAAGGGTAAGATGGATGTTTCAAAGATCTTCAACACTTACACAATCAACGCAGGTGACGATGTGCTTGTTTCTGACGGTGGAAAGATCCGTAAGAACAATGCAATCCTCAAGCACAAGGGACAGGATGTTCTTGCATCTGACGATGGTCGCATCATCATCAGGGACAAGACAATCTACCTCTTGAGTAGAGAAAACCAGAAGGTTGAAATTGCCAACGGTTCCATCGTTTACTCTAAGTTCGTCAAGGGTGAATGTGTAGCAAAAGCCAATGAGGAAATCGGTGAATTTGACCTCTATTCTGAACCAATCATCGCAGAACAGTCAGGTTACATCCACTTTGATGACATCATCGAAGGCGTTACGCTCAACGTTAAGGAAGACAAGCTTACAGGAATGAAGGAATGCCGCATTTCCGACCTCCACATCGATGTTAAGCAGCCACGTATCCGCATCACTGATGAAGATGGTAACGAATATGCTTCTTACAACATGCCTGTTGGAGCTCTCTTGAGCAACGACATCAAGGACAAGGGTAAGGTTGAGGCAGGTACAACACTTGCAAAGATGCCAAAGGAAGCTGCAAAGGCTAACGATATTACTCTCGGTCTTCCACGCGTTTCAGAACTCTTTGAAGCTCGTCAGTCAAAGAAGAACCCACCTGCAATCATATCAAAGATCAAGGGTGTTGTTTCTTTCGGAAAGATCGTCAAGGGTAAGATTACGGTTATTGTTACAGATGAATACGATGTTAAGTATGAACACCTTGTTCCTGTAGTAAGACGCCTCCTTGTTCGTGAAGGTGACAAGATCGAAGCTGGAGAAAAGATCTGTGACGGTTCAATCGATGCACACGATGTTCTTACAGTCCTTGGTGAAGACAAGCTCCAGGAATTCCTTATGGAAGAAATCCAGAACGTTTACCGCGGACAGGGTGTAGACATCAATGATAAGCATATCGGTACAATCATCCGTCAGATGCTTAGAAAGGTTGAAGTTATCTCTGTAGGCGATACAAAGTTCAGATATGGACAGCAGATCGATAAGTATTCATTCCGTGAAGAGAATGAACGTGTAATCGAAGAAGGTGGACAGCCTGCAGTTGCCCGTCCAATGTTCCAGGGAATCACAAAGGCAGCTCTTGCCGCAGATTCTTTCATCTCTGCATGTTCATTCCAGGAAACAACACGCGTACTTACAAATGCTGCAATCGCAGGATCTGTGGACAACCTCCATGGTCTTAAGGAAAACATCATCATTGGACACAGAATTCCAGCTGGTAGTGGTATCCGTCAGTACAGCAACGTCAAGCTTTCCGACGACTCTGCAACAGACCTTGATGCAAAGATGAAGGAAATCCTTGAACTGCGCAAACAGGAGCAGAAGGAAGCAGAAATGGCACAGGCAAACCAGCCAATGATCGATTCTGCTTCAGATGAGGAATAAAAAGGGAATTTACGGAAAATTCCGTAGAATTTCAGGGAATTTAGCAATGAATTCCCTGAAATTCCCTTGAATGAATTTTTAGAATTCATTAGACTTTTGAAACTAATTTTGTTTTATTTTTGGGAGTGCTGCCCAATTAAAATAGGAGAATAGGCGATGCCTACAATTAATCAGTTAATTCGTAAAGGTCGTCAGTCATCTGCAAAGAGAACTAAGGCTCCAGCCCTTCAGTCATGCCCACAGAAGCGCGGCGTTTGCACTCGCGTTATGACAATGACACCTAAGAAACCAAACTCGGCTCTTCGTAACATTGCTCGTGTTCGGTTGACCAATGGTATTGAAGTAACAGCTTATATTGCAGGTATTGGACACAACCTTCAGGAACACTCAGTTGTTCTCGTTCGTGGTGGACGTGTTAAGGACCTTCCTGGTGTACGCTATCACATCATTCGTGGTACAAAAGATACACTCGGTGTAGACGGACGCAAGCGCGCTCGTTCTAAGTACGGTGCTAAAAAGCCTAAGGCATAATTTTTAAGAGGAGTTTAACTATGGGAAGACATAAGAAATCAGTTAATCGTCCAGTTATGCCGGATGAAAGATACAACAGTGTGGTAATCTCTAAGTTCGTTTGCCGCATGATGCTCGATGGAAAGAAAGCAGTTTGCCAGCGCGTTGTTTACGATGCACTCGACAAGCTTAAGACAAAGACTGACAAGGATCCTCTCGAAGTATTCTTGAAGGCTCTTGATAATGTAAAGCCAAGCGTAGAGGTTAAGTCTCGTCGTGTTGGTGGTGCAACATACCAGGTACCTATCGAAATCCGTGAAGCTCGTCGTGAAGCCCTCGGAATGAGATGGATGATCGCAGCTGCTCGCGCACGCAACGGTCATGGTATGGCAGAAACACTTGCTGCTGAAATCTTTGATGCTTTCAACAACACAGGTTCTGCATACAAGAAGAAGGAAGATACACACAAGATGGCAGAAGCAAACAAGGCTTTTGCACACTTCCGCTTCTAGTCAAGGGGAATTCCCCAAGACGGACAAAGGCGCCCTTTCGGGCGCTTTTTCTATTTTAAGGCTTGAAAGAATTTGACGAAAAATTACTTTGACCACTTGAATATATTTCAAATAAATTGTATAAATGTGCAACTGTATACCGCCCATATTGGGTTTGCTGTGCGCTCGCATGGCAGGGTTCTTTGAGAAGTCAGACGGACGGTTTGGATGACTGTCTGGTAGAAATCGTAAAGCCAACTTGAGATAGTTCGCAGGTTTTTACACCCGGATACAGAGAGGAAGACTGTTAGTTTTCTTCTATAAATGAACTGAGATTCGGAGATTCTGACGGATTTCACGCCAGTGAATGAAAGTTCTTGATGTCATACCGATTTCCAGAGTTTGGGAATGGCAGGTGATACGGAACAACTGCTTCGAATTGATGAAACAGGTGAATATAAATTGTCAAGACAATCTATTCATCTCATAGCATAGGTAAAGTGTGATTGCGAAAGTGTCGTTGCCTTTTAGGTGCGATATTTTCTGGCTTAAAGTGCAACACATTAAATAATTTTATATGCCGCAGAAAGAAAATCTGAAAGGCAAGGAGAAAAATCATGGCTAAGGAAGAGTTCAACAGAACAAAACCTCACATGAACGTTGGTACTATCGGTCACGTTGACCATGGTAAGACTACATTGTCAGCTGCTATCACAACATATTGTGGTAACAAGTACGGTGACAAGGTTCTTAAGTACGATGAAATCGACAATGCTCCAGAAGAGAAGGCACGTGGTATCACAATCAACTCTCGCCACCTTGAGTATCAGTCAGACAAGAGACACTATGCTCACATCGACTGTCCAGGACATGCTGACTACATCAAGAACATGATCACTGGTGCTGCACAGATGGATGGTTCTATCCTCGTTATCGCTGCAACAGACGGTGTTATGGCTCAGACAAAGGAACACCTTCTTCTCGCTCGCCAGGTAGGTGTACCAAAGATCATCGTATTCCTTAACAAGGTAGATGCTCTTGACGGTGATGAAGAAATGCTCATGATGGTTGAAGAAGATGTTAAGGATACAATCCAGTCATACGGATTCTCAGCTGACACACCAATCATCAAGGGTTCTGCATTCAAGGCTCTCAATGAATCTAGCCCAGAAAACACAGCTTGTATCGAAGAACTCCTTACAGCTATGGATACATGGTTCGATGATCCAGTTCGCGATGATCAGAAGCCATTCTTGATGCCAATCGAAGACATCTTCACAATCACAGGTCGTGGTACAGTTGTTACTGGACGTATCGAACGCGGTGTAATCCACATGGGTGATGCTGTTCAGATCGTTGGTATCCGTCCAACACAGGATACAACAGTTACAGGTATCGAAATGTTCAACAAGACACTCCAGGAAGGATGGGCTGGTGACAACGCTGGTATCCTCGTTCGTGGTATTGAAAAGAAGGACGTTATCCGTGGACAGGTTCTTGCTGCACCAAAGTCAATCAACCCACACACAAAGTTCGAAGCTCAGATCTACGTTCTTACAGAAAAGGAAGGTGGACGCCACAGCCCATTCTTCACAGGTTATCGCCCACAGTTCTACTTCAGAACAACAGATATTACTGGTACAGTAAATCTCGAAGCTGGTGTAGACATGGTTAAGCCAGGTGACAACGTTAAGATCAACGGTGAACTTATCCACCCAATCGCTATGGACGAAGGTCTCAAGCTCGCTATCCGTGAAGGCGGACGCACAATCGCTTCTGGCCAGGTTACAAAGATCATCGAATAGTTTTTTAATGAACGAATGGAGGGGTTCGCAAGGGCCTCTTCATTCAAGTGGAGTAAGTCATGGCAAACGGCAAGATTCGTGTACACCTTCGTGCATTCGATGTATCACTCATCGATCAGAGCGCTAAGGATATCGTACAGCAGGTAAAGGCAGCAGGAGCTGAGGTTTCAGGACCAATTCCGCTCCCTACAAGAATCAACAAGATCACAGTGCTTCGTTCAGTTTTCGTAAACAAGAAGTCACGTGAGCAGTTCGAAATGAGAACACACAAGCGTCTCATCGACATCATCGAACCTAGCTCAGAAGTAATGGATTCTTTGATGAAGCTTGAACTTCCTGCAGGTGTTGACGTAGAAATTAAACAGTTTTAATAGCGGCTCGTAGAGCGGCTTAAAAAAAACGGTAACGGTCCCCTGGATCGGGGATGGCGGCCGATGGGAATACAGACAAAAGGTTTGTACTTCCAAATAGGAGATTCAGATGAAAGGTCTGATGGCAAAAAAAGTAGGAATGACACAGGTTTTTGACGAAAACGGCAATCTGATTCCAGTAACCGTGATCCATGTTGAACCTAACACTGTTGTTGCTACAAAGACAAAGGAAAAGTGCGGTTATGACGCTGTTGTTCTTGGTCTTGGCGAAATGAAAGCTAAGCATGTAACAAAGCCATATGCAAAGCAGTTTCCAGAAAACATTACACCAAAGCGCCAGTTGAAGGAATTCCGCGATTACGAAGTGGAAGTAAACGTAGGCGATAAGCTCGGTGTAGAATTGTTTGAAAAGGTTCGTTTCATCGACGTAACTGCTACCTCTAAGGGTAAAGGTTTCCAGGGTGTAATGAAGAGATGGGGTTTCCATGGTGGACGCGCAACTCACGGTTCAAAGTTCCACAGAGAAGCCGGCGGTACAGGTGCTTGTACAACACCAGGACATACATTTAAGAACATTAAGATGCCTGGTCGTATGGGTTCTGATCGCGTAACAGTACAGAATCTCAAGGTTATTAAAGTTGACCCTGAGCTGAATGTTTTGATGGTTCGTGGTGCAGTTCCAGGTGTTAAGAATTGTACTCTTATCGTTAAGACAGCAGTTAAGAGAAAGTAGGTCGGGGGAATAGTATTATGGAAAAGAAAGTCTATTCAATCGATGGCAAAGAACTCAGAACAATCAATCTTGATGACAAAGTTTTCAACCTTCCAGTCAACGAAGATGTAATCTACTATGCCATCACAAACGAATTGGCAAATAAGCGTGTTGGTACAGCTTGTACAAAGACACGTGCAGAAGTTCATGGTTCAAATGCAAAGCCTTACAAGCAGAAGGGAACAGGTAATGCTCGTCGTGGTGATAAGAAGTCTCCACTTTGCGTTGGCGGCGGTACAATCTTTGGACCAAAACCACGTGATTACAGCTATGCAATTCCTAAGAAAGAGAAGCGTCTTGCAATGAAGACAATCCTCAGCATGAGAGCACAGAGCGACATCCTTACAGTAGTTGAAGACTTTACTGTAGAAAGCGGAAAGACAAAGGATCTCGTAAAGATCCTCAACAACTTCGCTAAGGACACACGCACAGTAATCCTTCTTAAGGATGATGATGCAAAGATCAAGCTCGCAGGAAGAAATATTCCTACACTTTCATTCTTGTCTTTCAATCGTCTTCGCGCACACGATCTCTTCTACGCTAGAAAGATCATCATGCTCGAAAGCGCTGCAAAGAATCTTTCTGAATTCTATGCTGATGAAAAGGAGGCTAAATAATGACATTCGAAGATGTACTTATTAGACCAGTTCTTTCTGAAAAGGCAACAGCACTTCGTGAACAGAATAAATATACATTTATTGTTGCTCCATCTGCTACAAAGATTCAGATCAAGGAAGCTGTACGCAAGCTTTTCAATGTAAAGGTTGTAGACTGCACAACAGTTAACGTACAGGGAAAGATGAAACGTCTCCGTGGCCCAGCAGGACGCACTGCTTCTTACAAGAAGGCAGTTGTTAAGTTGGCACCTGGTGAAACAATTAAGGTATTCGAAGGCGTTTAAGCCTTTGATTAATTAACAAAGGGGAACCTTATGGCTCTTAAGATATTCAAACCTTATTCAAAAGGTACACGCGGCCGTGTTGACTTGGTACGCGAAGAAATTACAGCCGACAAACCCGAGAAAAGCCTCACATCTGGACGCAAGGCTTGCGCTGGACGTGGACAGGGCGGACGCATTTCCGTTCGTCACCAGGGTGGCGGTCACAAGAGAAAGTATCGTGAAATCGACTTCAGACGCGATAAGCACGGTATTCCTGGAACAGTAAAGACAATCGAATACGATCCATTCCGCAGTGCAAACATTGCTTTGATTGCATATGCTGATGGTGAAAAGCGTTACATTATTGCTCCACAGAAGCTTACAGTTGGTCAGAAGATCATGTCTGGTGAAAATGCAACTCCTACAGTTGGAAATGCACTTCCACTCAACGCAATCCCTGTAGGTTTCATCATCCACAATGTTGAACTTACACTCGGTCGTGGTGGACAGCTTGTTCGCTCTGCAGGTGCTGGTGCACAGGTAGCTGGTGTTGACGGTGAATACGTAACAATCAAGCTCCCATCTGGTGAACTTCGCCGTGTAAATGGAAAGTGCTATGCAACAATCGGTATTGTTGGTAACGAAGAACGTATGAACACAAAGCTTGGAAAGGCTGGACGCAACAGATGGCGTGGTGTTCGCCCAACAGTTCGTGGTATGGCAATGAACCCAGTTGATCACCCACTTGGTGGTGGTGAAGGCGCAGGAAAGGGTCACCTTCCTGTTACTCCTTGGGGTCAGCCTTGTCGTGGATATAAGACACGCAACAAGAGAAAGACTTCAAGCCGCTTCATTATTAGCCGCCGTAAGAAGTAGGATAGGAGTTAATCGTGTCAAGATCAGTTAAGAAAGGACCTTTTATTGAGAAGTCTCTCTATAAGAAGGTTTTAGAAATGAACAAAGCATCAGCAGCTGATAAGAAAATGATTAAAACTTATTCCCGCTGCTCAACAATTATTCCTGAAATGGTTGGAAACACTATTTCAGTTCACAACGGAAAGTCATGGATTCCTGTATATGTTACAGAAAACTTGGTAGGCCACAAGCTTGGTGAGTTTGCTGCAACAAGAACATTCAAGGGACATGGCGGCGACAAAGCTGCAAAGAAATAAGGGAGTGTGACATATTATGGCAGAAAAGAAAGGCTATGTAGCCACAACAAAATTCCTTATTGCATCACCTACAAAGGTTCGTCCTGTAGCTAACGTAGTAAAGAAGATGTCATGCTCAAAAGCATTGGCAACTCTTGAAGTTATGCCACAGAAGGGTGCAAAGCTCATCAGCGGTACATTAAAGTCTGCTGTAGCTAATGCTCTTAACCAGAACAAACAGCTTGACGAAGATATGCTCGTAATCAAGGAAATTCGCATTGACGAAGGTCCAAGACTCAAGAGAGTATGGTTCCGCGGCCGCGGTCGTGCAGATCAGCTCCTCAAGAGAATGTGTCATATCACAGTTGTAGTTGACGAAAAGGCGGGAAAATAATGGGTCAGAAAGTTAATCCTATCGGTTTACGCCTTGGTGTAAACAAGACATGGCAGTCTCGTTGGTATGCTAATTCACGTGATTATGCAGACCTTTTCTTGGAAGATATGAAGATCCGCAAGATTGTCGGTGAACTTCCAGAATGCAAGAACGCAGACATTGCTGAAATTGAAATCGTACGTCACCCACAGCGTGTTACAATCGTAATTCACACTGCACGCCCAGGTGTTATCATCGGTGTTAAGGGTGCTACAATCGAAAAGATAAGTGCAGATATCCAGAAGCAGCTTACAAAGAAAGTTGTAATCAAGATCAAGGAAATCAAACGTCCTGAAGTTAATGCTTCTCTTATCGCACAGAATGTTGGACGTCAGCTTATGGGTCGCGGTTCATTCCGCAAGGCTCTCAAGCAGTCAGCTTCTAACTGTATGAAGGGCGGAGCACAGGGTATCAAGATCCGTATCTCTGGCCGTATCGGTGGTGCTGATATGACTCGTTCAGAAGAGATTAAGGAAGGACGCGTTCCACTCCACACTCTTCGTGCAGACATCGACTATGGTACTTTTGAAGCTCTTACAACTTACGGTAAGATCGGTATCAAAGTTTGGGTTTACAACGGTATGAACTACGGTCACGAACAGAATGAAGATGCTGGTGAAGTAGTAAAGAGACCTCGCCGCAACAACGGCGATCGTAAGCCACGTGGTCCTAAATCTGAGGGAGGAAAAGTAGAAAATGCTTAGTCCTAAGAGAGTAGCTCACCGCAAAGTACAGCGCGGTCGCCCAACAGGCAATGCTACACGTGATAACTACCTTGACTTTGGTGAAGTAGCTCTTGTAGCTCTTGATCCAGCTTGGCTTTCTGCTAAGCACATCGAGGCAGCTCGTGTTGCTATCAACCGTTGTATTAACCGTCAGGGACAGTTGTGGACACGCGTGTTCCCAGACAAGCCTATTTCTAAGAAGCCTGCTGATACTCGTATGGGTAAGGGTAAGGGTTCTCCAGAATTCTGGGCTGCAGTAATCAAACCAGGTATGATCTTGTTTGAAGTAGGTGGAGTTGACAGAGCTCTTGCTGCTAAGGCAATGAGTCTTGCTGCTAGCAAACTTCCAATCAAGACAAAAGTGGCATTCCGCCCAACAGTAGAGTAGGAGTAAGAAAATGGCTAAAGACAAGAAGAACGACGTTAAAAACCTTTCTTATGACGAAATGGTTGCAAAGCGCAATGAACTTAAAAAACAGTACATGGACCTTCGCTTTCAGAGCGTACTTGGCCATGTAGAAAATCCAATGCAGAAGCGTGCAATCCGCAAGGACATCGCTCGCTTGAATACATTGATTCACATGCAGGATCTGGAGAAGTTCAGAGCAGCAGCACGTGAAGCAATTTCTGCAAAAAACTAGGAGCTGACCCGTGGAAGAACAGAATGTACAGTCAAAAGGTGCAAAGCGTTCATTCGTAGGTATCGTCACTAGCGACAAGATGGACAAAACTATCGTTGTTTCTATCGATACAAAGAAGATGGACCGCCTTTATAAGAAATACGTTACACGTACAAAGAAGTGCAAGGCCCACGATGAAAAGAACGAAGCACACACAGGTGACACAGTTCGTATCGTAGAATGCAGCCCGATCAGCAAAGATAAGTGCTGGCGTCTCGATGCTATCATCGAGAGAGCTAAATAAGCGAGGAGTAGAAGATTATGCTTCAGATGCAGTCAAAAATGGTTGTAGCCGATAACTCCGGAGCTAAATTAGTTCAGTGTATCAAGGTACTCGGTGGTTCACACCGCCGTTATGCCGGAATCGGTGACGTAGTAGTGGTAGCTGTTAAGGAAGCAATTCCAACATCTACAATTAAGGAAGGTTCAGTACAGAAGGCAGTAATCGTTCGCGTAGCAAAGGAATACCGCCGTCCTGATGGAACTTACATCCGCTTCGATGACAACGCTTGCGTTATCGTTGATGCAGATAAGAACCCTAAGGGAAAGCGTATTTTTGGACCAGTAGCTCGTGAGCTCCGTGATATGGACTACATGAAGATCGTATCACTTGCTCCGGAAGTACTCTAAGGAGTTGTCTAATGGAACACAAATACTCAATCCGTAGAGATGACAATGTAGAAATTCTTGCTGGAAAGGACAAGGGCAAGCGTGGAACAATCGTTCGTGTATTCGAAAAGAAGGGCAAGGGACGTGTAATTGTTTCAGGTTGTAATATTGTAAAGAAGGCAATGAAGAGAAGATCTCAGCAGGATGCTGGCGGAATCGCTGAAGTAGAAGCACCTCTTGATATCTCGAATGTAGGGATCGTATGTAAAAAGTGCGGTCGTCCTGTTAGAATTGGTTATAAACTTGACGGCGACAAGAAAGTTCGCGTTTGCCGCAAGTGTGGAGAAACACTGTAATGGAAAATTACGTACCACGGCTTAAGAAAGTCTATAAGGAAAAAATCGCTCCAGAGCTCTTTAAGGAACTCGGATATACATCCGCAATGCAGATTCCAGCAATCAAGAAGATTGTTGTAAGCATGGGTGTTGGCGAAGCTCTCACAAATAAGAAACTTCTTGATGCTGCAGTTACAGATCTCACTCAGATTACCGGCCAGAAAGCTGTTAAAACAAGAGCTAAGAAAAGTATTGCAAACTTCAAGCTTCGTGAGGGTCAGGAAGTAGGTGCTATGGTAACACTTCGTGGAAACATCATGTATGAATTCCTCGATCGTCTTATCAACGTTGCACTTCCTCGCGTTAAGGATTTCCGCGGAATCAAGGCAACTGGCTTTGACGGACACGGAAACTTCTCTCTTGGTATCACAGAACAGATTATCTTCCCGGAAATCGACTTTGATAAGATTGTCAAGATTTCTGGTATGAACATCTCGATTGTAACTAGCGCTCGTACTGATAACGAAGCACGTGCACTTCTTACAAAGTTCAACATGCCGTTTAGAAAGTAAGGAATAGTTCATGGCTAAGAAATCAATGATTATCAAAGCAAACCGCACTCCTAAATACAGCACACGTCAGTACAATCGCTGTAAGATCTGCGGTCGTCCACATGGATATTTGCGCAAGTTCAAGATTTGTCGTATCTGCTTCCGCAAATTAGCAAGTGAAGGCCTCTTACCAGGCGTCACAAAATCATCTTGGTAGTGACAGGAGAAAAGAATGGCAGCTTCAGACCCAATTGCAGACATGCTCGCAAAAGTCCAGAATGCGGCAAAGGCCGGTCATGAGAAAGTAGATGTACCTACTTCTAAGATGAAACTGGAAATTGTGAAGATCCTTAAGACAGAAGGATACATTAAGAACTTTAAGAAGGTTCAGGACGAAAATGAACACTCAATCATCCGCATCTTCTTGAAGTATGATGATTCAAACAAGGCAGTAATCCATGGAATGAAAAAGATTTCAACTCCAGGTCGCCGTGTTTACTCAGGTTACAAGGAATTACCACGCGTTTATAACGGTTATGGTACTTTGATTGTTTCAACATCTAGCGGTGTGACAACTGGCAAGAAGGCATCTGAAAAGATGGTTGGCGGCGAGTTGATCTGCCAGGTATGGTAATAGGAGGTTAGTATGGCATCTAAGATCGGAAAACTTCCTGTGGCTATTCCAGCAGGTGTTACTGTGTCAGTTGCAGACAATGTTGTAACTGCTAAGGGAGCTAAGGGCGAACTTACACAGAAGATCAATGACCTTGTAAAGGTTGAAGTTAAGGGAACAGAAGTAGTAGTTAACCCTTCAAATGAATCAAAGGCTGCTAGCGCAGCTCACGGTTTGTTCCGCGTGCTCATTGCCAACATGGTAAAGGGTGTAAGCGAAGGTTATACAAGAGTTCTCGTAAAGACTGGTGTTGGTTATCACTGGGAAGTTTCTGGTAATGTAATCAACATGAACCTTGGTTTCTCTTCTGACTTCGTAGTTGTAATTCCTGAAGGAATCACAGTTACTATCGACAAGGAAGAAAAGCTTACAATCACTGGAATCGACAAGCAGAAGGTTGGTGAATTCAGTGCTCAGATTCGTAAATTGCGTGCTCCAGAACCTTATAAGGGAAAGGGTATCCGCTATGAAAACGAAGTTATCAGACGCAAAGTTGGTAAGACTGGCGTAAAATAATAAGGTGAATTGATATGATCAGAAAACTTAGTGATAAGCAAAGAAAACGCCTGCATAGAAAGATTCACATTCGTAAGTCAATTTACGGAACAGCTGAACGTCCACGTTTGACAGTATTCAAGTCTGGACGCAATCTTTATGCTCAGGTTATCAACGACGATGAAGGCAAGACACTTGCTGCCATCTCAACATTGGAAAAGGATTTTGTTGCTCTCAAGGCTAACGTTGAAAGCGCAACAAAACTCGGAGAAGCTTTGGGTGCTCGCCTTAAGGAAAAGGGAATCGAAAAGGTTGTTTTTGACCGCAACGGTTACCTCTATCATGGTGTTGTAAAGGCCCTTGCTGACGCTACCCGCGCTGCCGGGATTGTATTCTAGGAGTGGCTATGGAACACCAGAAGAATTTTGACAAAAAGCCAGCTGACGAATTCGTAGAAAAGCTTGTTAAGCTTAACCGTACTGCAAAGACTGTAAAAGGTGGACGCAGAATGTCTTTCTCTGCACTTACAGTAGTAGGTGACAGAAAGGGACGCATCGGTTTCGGATTCGGTAAGGCTAATGATGTTACTGAAGCTATCAGAAAGAGCCTTGATAAGGCAAAGTCAAACCTTATCACAGTTCCAATGAAGAACGGAACTCTTCCACACGAAATGATTGGAAAGTACAAGAGCTCTGAGGTATTGCTCAAGCCTGCATGTCCTGGTACTGGTATTATTGCCGGTGGTCCTGTACGTGCAGTACTCGATGCATGTGGTATCACAGATGTTATCTCTAAATCACAGGGATCTCGCACTTCTGTAAACGTTGTACGTGCAACATTCAATGCTGTTGAAAAGATGATGGATGCACGTGCAGTAGCACAGAACCGCGGAAAGACTCTCAAGGACATGTGGGGCTGATTATGGCAAAAGTACGTATTACACTTGTTAGAAGCGTTATTGGACAGAAGCCTGAAAAGAGAGCTACTGTTAAGAGTCTTGGTCTTAAGAAGATCAGTTCTTCAGTTGAGCACGAAGCAAACGATGCTATCAAAGGCATGATCGCTTCAGTTGCTCACCTTGTAAAAGTAGAGGAGATTAACTAATGGCTAACGAAAATATGTTTGAATTGCATGCTCCTCGTGGTGCTAATAAAAAGCCAAAGCGTGTAGGTCGCGGTTCTTCATCTGGTCTCGGTTCTACAGCCGGTAAGGGTAACAAAGGACAGCAGTCACGCTCTGGTAGTGCAGTACCATACGTAGGATTCGAAGGTGGACAGATGCCTTTGTTCCGCCGTATTGCACGCCGTGGTTTCTCTAACGCTCCATTCAAGAAGATTTTTGCTTGCGTAAATCTTTGTGATCTCGAAGCAAAGTTCGCTGATGGAGAAACAGTAAACCGTGAGTCTTTGAAGGCTAAGGGTCTTATTGGTAAGGTTGTTGACGGAGTTAAGGTACTCGGAGACGGCGATATCACAAAGAAGCTTACAGTTGAAGTAGAAAAGATTTCTGCTTCTGCAAAGGACAAGGTTGAAAAGGCTGGTGGCTCAGTAAAGATTATTGAGAAAGCAGCCAAAGAATCAAAATAAAAACGTTGGAGTGACAAGATGGCAAACAATGCTATTGTAAACATGTTCAAAGTAAAAGAATTGCGCTCACGCCTTTTCTTTACATTGCTCATACTTGCTGTTTTCCGCTTGGGTAGTGTTCTTACTATCCCAGGCATCAATGCCACTTTGCTTCTGCAGTACTTCGAGAACATCGCAAGTGGTGCAGAAAGTGCGTTTGCCAGTTACATGGACTTTTTTGCGGGCGGTGCCTTCGAAAAATTCTCTGTATTGATGCTTGGTGTAATGCCTTACATCTCAACACAGATTATTCTTCAGCTCGCCCTCGTAATTTTCCCATCACTCAAGAGAATCGCTCAGGAAGATGGTGGTCAGCAGAAAGTGCAGTCATGGACAAGAATCGGTACAATCTTTGTATGTCTGATTCAGTCTATGGCAATAACAGTTTATGCTGATTCCATCAACCAGCAGGTTCCAGGTGCGATAATTTTCGACAATAAAGTCTATTTTAATCTTCTTGCCATCCTTACAGTAACCACAGGTTCTATGATTGCTGTATGGCTTGGTGATCAGATTACTGCACGTGGTATCGGTCAGGGTATCTCAATGATCATCTTTGCCGGTATCGTCGCACGTCTTCCAAGTGCTGTATATGAATTGGTTAAGAAGGTACAGAGCGGAGACATCAATGTTGTTTTCGTTATTGTGGCAGTATTCCTCTTCCTTGCAATCATCGGTTTTGTCGTATTTGAACAGTCTGGTGAACGCAAGATACCTGTACATTATGCAAAACGCGTTGTAGGACGCAAGATGTACGGTGGACAGAGCACATACATACCTTTCAAGATCAATCCATCGGGAGTTATTCCAATCATCTTTGCTTCTGCATTCCTTACATTCCCACTTCAGATTGCAAACAGCCTTTCTTCTAAAGCTACATGGCTTTCGAAGGTTGCAGCAACTTTGAACCCACTTGGATTCTGGTATAATTTTATTGAAGTTTTGTTGATCATCTTCTTTGCATACTTCTACACTCAGGTAACACTGAACCCTACAGAAATCGCAAAGAATATCCGTGAAAACGGTGGTTCTATTCCAGGAATCAGAACAGACATGACTGAAAAATATCTTCAGAAGGTTTTGAACCGTCTGATTCTTCCTGGTTCTTTGTATCTTGCAGCAATCGCATTGTTGCCTACAATCATCCAGATCATCTTCAAGTTCCCAGCACAGATTTCTATGCTCATGGGTGGAACTTCGCTCTTGATTCTGGTTGGTGTTGATATCGATACAATGGCACAGGTTGAGGCTCTTCTTAAGATGCATCACCATGATGGTCTTACAAAGAAGGGATTGAAGTCTCGCGGACTCTAGTTTCTGAATGTTTACTGCCAGTGATTATGTCACTGGCTAGTATTATTTTCAGAAAAAGTGTCTTAAGGACTAGATTAAGTAAGGAAAAACTTGTATACTAGCGCACCGCTATCTAGGTTGATTTGCGGTGTTGCCAAATTGTAGTTCATGGTGAAACTATGTCACTTCGAACTGCCATGATTTGGTAAGTAGAAAATGTTTTTTCAAGGGGACTTTTATGAAAGTACGCACAAGCGTGAAGCCCATCTGCGACAAATGTAAGGTAATCAAGAGAAACGGCGTAGTTCGTATTATCTGTGAAAACCCAAAGCACAAGCAGAGACAGGGTTGAGGAGTAACTGATGGCACGTATTTCGGGAGTTGACCTCCCAAACAAGCATGTCAACATTGCATTGACATATGTATATGGTATTGGACGCTCATCAGCTAACAAGATTTGCGAAGAAACAAAGGTAGATCCAAATGTTCTCATCAATGACCTTTCGGAAGACGACCTTACAAAGCTTCGTAAGTACATCGATGAAAACATTAAGACTGAAGGACGTCTTCGCTCAGAAATCGGTCTTAACATCAAGCGTCTTATCGACATTGGAAGCTATCGTGGACAGCGCCACCGCAAGGGATTGCCTGTTCGTGGACAGCGCACTCGCACTAATTCTCGCACACGCAAGGGTAAGAAGAAGACCGTTGCTAACAAGAAGAAGGCTTAAGCGGAGGTAGACGATGGCAGCAACAAACGGAAAGAAAAGAAAAGAGAAAAAGAGCGTTTTTGAAGGTAACATCTACATTCAGGCTACTTTCAACAACACTATTGTTACAATCACTGATCTTAGAGGAAACGCAATTTCTTGGGCTTCTTCTGGTGGTCTGGGATTCCGCGGAGCAAAGAAATCAACTCCATTTGCAGCTCAGTCAGTAGCAGAAACAGCTGTTCAGAGAGCAGCAAGCTATGGTCTTCGTGAAGTGCATGTGTTTGTAAAGGGACCAGGAATGGGTCGTGAAAACGCAATCCGTGTTCTTGGAACTTTGGGACTCAAGGTTAAGTCAATTTCTGATATTACACCTATCCCACACAATGGATGTCGTCCACGCAAGACACGCCGTATGTAATGACTGGGTTAACCTATTCCAACGGTTTCGGTTGGGTTATAGGTTAATAGTTCAAACGCTTGGAAGGGACATTGTTCTTTTCAAGAAAATTAAAGGAGTTCAGATTGGCTCGCAAAAATCTGCTTAAGGGTTTTAAAAAACCAAAGGGAATTACATTTGAACATCTTGAGAACAATCCAAATTACGGAAAGTTCACTGCTTATCCTTTTGAACCAGGATTCGGTACAACAGTAGGAAACACACTCCGCCGCGTACTTCTTTCTTCAATTCAGGGATATGCAATTTCTTCAGTTCGCATCACATCATATGATGCAGACGGTGTTCCACATGTTATTTCAAGTGAATTCGAAACAATTCCAAATATTTCTGAAGATACTTTGGAAGT
The DNA here is from genome assembly GCF_045641405.1 of Treponema sp. Classification (GTDB taxonomy): domain Bacteria; phylum Spirochaetota; class Spirochaetia; order Treponematales; family Treponemataceae; genus Treponema_D. The sequence goes on along the minus strand of NZ_JAZUGX010000035.1, from coordinate 7,622 downwards.
TTTGAACAGCTTAAAACAGATTCGCTTGCGTTTGCCGCGGGATGTAGAACAGGAAACATTCACCTACGAATTCAAAGGACCAGGCACTGTAAAAAGTGATGATCTTGAGAAGGAAGGTCAGCTTGAAATCATGACTAAGGGTCTTGAGATCTTTACAATGATGGACGGTGCCCACTTGGATATCGAATTCCAGGTTGACCTTGGTAGAGGCTATGTTCCTGCAGAAGTAAACGAGCACTACATTGAAGTTGTCGGTACAATTGCAATGGACTGTATCTTTACTCCTGTTCCAAAGGTTAAATATTCCATTGAACCTTGCCGCGTAGGACAGCGTAACGATTACGATAAATTGGTTCTTGAGATTTGGACTGATGGATCAATCACTCCAGAAGATGCTCTTGCTGAGGCTGCAAAGATTGCAAAGGATTATTTTGCTATCTTCGTTAACTTCAACGAAAGTGACTACCCAACTGGTGATGACCCAATTGAAGGTGACGAGCAGATTCGTAAGCTGCTTACAACTTCAGTAGAAGAACTTGAACTTTCAGTTCGCAGTTCAAACTGCCTTAAGAATGCAGGTATTAAAACTATTGGTGAGTTGACTAAGAAGACAGAGGATGAACTTTCGAAGACACGTAATTTCGGAAAGAAGTCTCTCGAGGAGATCAAGGGCAAGCTCGAAGAGCATGGTCTTAATCTTGGAATGACTGATTACAGCCACGTTAAAGACGTTGACTTGGTTAACAGACACAAGGAAGAAAACGAATGAACCACAAGAATGGATTTAATCCGCTTTCACGTACAACAGCCCACCGCCGTGCAATGACACGCAATATGGTAACTTCTCTTTTCAGATACGAACGTATCACAACAACAGAAGCTAAGGCTAAGGAAGTACGCAAAGCTGCAGAAAAATTGATTACACGTGCAAAAGTAGATTCTGTTCACAACAGAAGAGAAGCTGCTAAATTCATCGCTGATGAAAAGATCCTTAACAAGCTTTTCACAGAAATCGGTCCACGCATGAAGGATCGCAACGGTGGATATACTCGCATTCTTAAGCTTGGCTTCCGCCAGGGAGATGCAGCAGACACTGTAATTTTTGAATTGGTTGACTACAAGTTGCCAGAAGCAGGTGCTGAAGATGCTAAGGCATCAAAGAAGTCTGCAAAAAAGGCTGAAGCTGAAAAGGCTGAAGCATAAGGAGTAAGCTATGTCTAAAGCACATCGTGGAACTGGAATCCGCAAAGAAGTAAACCATGGCCGTGGAACATGCCCAGTTTGTGGTAAAACACAGATCAAGGTTCTCTACGATCAGGATGTTGACGGAAAGAAAGTAAAGGTATGCAAGGTTTGTAAAGCTGCTCTTAAGAATAAGGCACAGAAAGAAGCAAGACTTGCTAAGAAAGCAGCTGCCGCTGAAGCTCCAGCAGAAGCACCAGCTGAGACACCAGCAGAAGCATAAGCTAATCGCTTAGAATTTCTGTTCAAGCCGCTCTTAATTCAAGGGCGGCTGTATTTTTTTAAACGGTATTGTCATGGTGAGTAAATGTAAAAAACGGCGCTGCATGAAATTGCATTTGCGTAGAAACTTTACATGTACTGTTAATTTCATTAAAATCATATAAAACAAAGGAGGAAAATTACATGAAATTTTCTAAGGTAATTTTTAATGGTATGATGGCTCTTGCAGCTGCCGCAGCTTTTGCTGCACCAAAGGCAGTTAAGATTGGTGGAGTTGCTCCACTTTCAGGCCCAGTTGCCGTATACGGTGTTGAATGCAAGAACGGTATTGACCTTGCTGTTGAAGAAATCAATGCAGCAGGTGGAATCAACGGTGCAAAGATCGTTTTCATCTGTGAAGATGATGAAGGTGATGCTGCAAAGTCTGTCAACGCATACAAGAAGCTTGTTTCAAAGGACAAGACACGTATCGTGATCGGTTCCTTGACATCTGGTTGTACACTTGCAATCACACAGCTTGCACAGGCACAGAATGTTCTTCAGGTTGCTCCAGCTGCTACAGCACCAGCAATCACAGATGCAGGTAACTTTATCTTCAGAACATGCTTCATTGACCCATTCCAGGGACGCGTTGGCGGTAAGTTTGCTGCTGACAATCTTGGATGCAAGAAGGCTGCAATTCTCTATGATATCGGAAATGACTACTCAGTAGGCCTTATGGAAAACTTTGAAAAGGAATTCAAGGCACAGGGTGGAGCAGTTGTGGCAAAGGAATCATATGGAACAGGAGATAAGGATTTCAATGCTCAGCTCACAAAGATCAAGGCTGCAAAGCCAGATGTAGTTTATCTCCCAGATTATTACGGAACAGTTGCCCTCATTGCAAAGCAGCTCCGTGCTCAGGGAATCAACACACCAATCGTTGGTGCTGACGGATGGGATGGACTTACAGAAAACGCAGGTGATGAAGTTCTTAATGGATACTACTCTAACCACTATGCAGAAGACTCAACAAGTCCAGCTGTTCAGAAGTTTGTAAAGGCATTCCAGAAAAAGTACAACAAGGCTCCAAACTCATTTGCAGCTCTTGGATACGACAGCGTATACATGCTCAAGGATGCAATGCTCAAGGCTGGAACAACAACAGATGTTGCAAAGATCCGTGCAGCATACGAAGCAACAAACGGTGACTATGTAACAGGTCACATCACATTCGATGCAAAGCGCAACCCAGTTAAGTCTGCAGTTATGATCAAGCTCGTTAAGAAGGACGGAAAGCTTGCTGCTGCCTACGAAGCAACAGTTGACGTAAAGTAATCGGTTGTAGATAATATTTACAGTTGAACAAAGGGGTTCATTTCGTTTATTCGGGATGAACCCTTTTTTATTTTAAAAAGTTAGGGTATAATATTCTGTCATATTTTGATGTAAAAATTTGGAGGAAACGGTGGATACATTCTTGAAACAATTTGTCAACGGACTTTCCCTTGGCAGTATCTATGCGCTTATAGCTCTTGGTTATACCATGGTTTACGGTATCGTTAAACTCATCAACTTTGCACATGGTGATGTAATGATGGTTGGTGCGTATACCGGTTATTTCATTCTTCGTGCAGTGGGTGCAACTCCATTTGGACTGTGCCTTGCATTTTTTGGTGCTATGATTGTCTGTTCAATTTTGAGCCTTGTAATTGAACGCTGTGCTTACAGACCTTTGCGCAATGCACCTCGACTTAATTCGCTTATTACGGCAATCGCTGTGGAACTTATTCTTCAGAATGCAATGCGTGTCATTCCTTTTGTTGGACCTAATCCTCGGCAGTTTCCGACAATGGATACAAAATTCTTCAACCTTGGGATCGTTCAGATTTCAAACATTCAGATCATCGTCATCGTTGCATCTGCAATCCTTATGGTTGTACTTAACTATGTAATCAACTATACAAAGACAGGTAAGGCAATGCGTGCCGTAAGCTACGACATGGGTGCTGCAAGTCTTATGGGTGTAAATGTAAATAAGACAATTGCAATTACATTCGTCATCGGTTCAGTTCTTGCTGGTGCTGGTGGTGTTCTCTATGCAACTGCATATCCACAGGTTGATCCTCTCATGGGTTACATTCCGGGCCTTAAGGCTTTCGTTGCTGCTGTTCTTGGTGGAATCGGAAGTGTGCCTGGTGCCATGGTTGGCGGTGTAATTCTTGGTATCGTTGAGACAATGACAAAGGCATATATTTCTTCTCAGTATGCCGATGCAATTTCATATTCAATCCTCATCATCATTCTCCTTGTAAAGCCAGCAGGTTTGCTTGGAAAGAAGAATGTGGTTAAGGTTTAAGGAGGACGAAAAATGAAAGATAACTTTATTAAAAATACAATAATTCTTGCAATTACTGCTGCGGTCCTTCTTATCGTTCCAGGGCTCTTGATGGACATTCCGTTGATTGAAGATGAATTCGGCGACAAGAATCCTTTGATCGATGCATATGTTGCGCAGATTCTTACTCTTGGTGGAATAAACGCAATCATGGCTTTGAGCGTTAACATGGTCTGCGGAATTACTGGTCAGCTTTCCCTTGGTCAGGCTGGATTTCAGGCTCTTGGTGCTTATGCTGTAATTCTTCTTACAACAAATTGTCATGTTCCGCTTCCTTTGAGCATCATTCTTGGTGGTCTTATAGCAGCATTCTTTGGCTTTCTCATCGGCTTTCCAACACTTAAGCTTGAAGGGGACTACCTTGCAATTGTAACTTTGGCATTCGGTGAAATCATCAGAATTTTCCTTGTGAATTTCAAGAATATAACTGGTGGTCCTAACGGAATGCAGTTCAGTACAATCTTTACGACTTCCCTTGATCACGGTCCAATCATTTCGTACACAGCAATCGTTGGAACTTTGATTGTGATCATCGTGCTTTTGCAGAACTTCCTTCGTTCAACTTACGGACGCGCAATCCTTGCTGTTCGTGAAGATGAAGTTGCCGCAAACAGCAGCGGCGTTGGAGTTTTCCGCTATAAGATGACAGGTTTTGTAATCGCATCCTTCATAGGTGGTATCGGTGGTGCGCTCTATGCTCCATTCATCGGTTTTGTTAAACCTGATCTTGCTTCATTCAACAACAGTATAAACCATCTGATCTATGTTGTTCTTGGCGGTATGGGTTCAGTTACTGGCGGAATCGTTGCAGCATTCGTCCTCACAATTCTTCAGGAAGCCTTGAGATTCCTCCGCGACTACAGACTTTTGATCTATCCTGTAATCCTTATCTTTGTAATGCTCTTTAGGCCTCAGGGACTTTTGGGAACAAAGGAACTCAGCTTTATAAAAACATACAACGGACTCTTTGGCTGGATCAAAGGTCTTTTAAGCAAGAATAAAAACAAGGGGGCAGAATAATGAGTGAAAATAAAGAACTGCTTCTTCGTGCAAAAGATATTTCCATAGTTTTCGGTGGACTCCGCGCAGTAAGTGACTTTAACCTTGAGCTATATCAGGGAGAACTCATAGGTCTTATTGGACCAAACGGTGCAGGAAAGACAACTGTATTCAATATGCTTAGCGGCGTTTACAAGCCAACTGAAGGAACAATCACTTTTGTTGACCGCAAGGGAAATCTTCAGGTAACAAGCGGAAAATCTCCAGCTCAGCTTAACGGAATTGGAATTGCCCGTACTTTCCAGAACATCCGTCTTTTTGGAAACCTCACTGTTGCAGAAAACATCAAGATTGCCCTTCATCAGACAAGAAAGGTTAATCCAATTGACGTTCTTTTCAGGACAAAGAAATTCCGCAAGGATGAAGAAGTGATGCAGGAACGCTCAAAGATTCTTCTCGAACTGTTCCACATGGAAGGCAAGATGAATGAACTTGCAAAAAATCTTCCTTACGGTGAACAGAGAAAGCTTGAAATCTGCCGTGCCCTTGCTTCCAATCCAAAGCTTCTTTTGCTTGATGAACCTGCAGCTGGTATGAACGAACAGGAAACTCATGAGCTTATGGAAATGATTTCTTTCATCCGTGAAAAGTTCAATCTTACAGTTCTTCTTATTGAACACGACATGAAGCTTGTCATGGGAATCTGCGAAAGGCTTCTGGTCCTTAACTATGGACGCGTTATTGCAGAAGGGTTGCCTGCAGAAATTCAGGCTAACGAAGAAGTAATCAAGGCATACCTTGGTTCTGGTTACACTGGAGGTAAAAAATGAGCATGCTTGAAGTAAAGGATCTTGTAGTATCTTACGGTGCAATCAAAGCTTTAAAGGGAATTTCTTTTAAAGTTGAACAGGGTGAAGTAATCACTTTGATCGGAAGCAACGGTGCTGGAAAAACAACAACACTCCACAGCATCAGCAATCTTATAAAAAAGGAAAGCGGTTCAATTCTTTTTGAAGGCGAAGACATTACAAATGTAAGCGCAGACAAAATCGTAAACCGTGGACTTATTCAGGTTCCAGAAGGACGCCGTGTTTTTGCAAACATGAGCGTTAAGGAAAACATTGAAATGGGTGCTTACCTTAGAAAGGACAAGGAAGAAATCAAAAAGGACATGGAATGGTGCTATGAACTATTTCCACGCCTTAAGGAACGTCTTGCTCAGATGGCGGGAACCCTTTCTGGCGGTGAACAGCAGATGCTTGCCATGGCCCGTGCATTGATGTCCAAGCCTCGCCTTCTTTTGCTTGATGAACCTTCAATGGGTCTTGCTCCAATTCTTGTTGATGAAATTTTCAACATCGTGCAGAAAATCAGCGCTGGCGGAACGACAATTCTTCTTGTTGAGCAGAATGCTTTCAAGGCACTCTCAATCGCAAACAGGGCATACATCCTTGAGACCGGTTCAATTGCAAAGGAAGGAATTGCTTCTGAACTTGCAAACGACGACGCTGTCAGAAAGGCATACTTGGGCGGCTGATAAGGTTCAGCATAAAATTCAAAAAATTTGTTGAATAATAAATTCAGTGGTATAATTTAAAGCATCTGCGATGTTCTTTTGCAGGTGCTTTTACTTTTAGGAGGTGCAGCTATGTTGGTTAAAGATGTAATGAATGATCATCCTCTTGTTATTGGTCCTGAAGCAAGTGTTCTGGATGCAAAAGAAATCATGACAAAAAACAAGGAAACAAAACTTGCGGTTGTTGATAAAAACGGAGTTCTTGTTGGCCTTTTGACAAACGCTGATTTGATAAAGGTAAGTCCAAGCAATGCAACGACTCTGGATATGTATGAACTTGGATACCTTTTGAGCAAGATGTCTGTTGAAAAAGCAATGGTCAAAAATGTAAAGACAACGACCGTTGAACAGACTGTGGAAGAAGCAGCTCGTCTTATGAAGGACTACGGAATCACATGTCTTCCTGTTGTTGACGGTGACATTCTCATCGGCATGATTACGCAGACAGACCTTTTTGAATGCTTCATCGAAATGTTCAGTACAAAGAATCCTGGAATCCGTGCAGTTGTAATTGTTGACGAAAAGCCTGGAATTCTTGCAAAGATTGCAGAAGCCGTTGCTGCAAAGAACGGTAACATCGTTTCTCTTGTGACATCTGATGTTCCTGATGAAAAGAGAAGGAAGATTACAATCAAGATTTCAGGAATCACAGAAACAGAGACAAAGAATCTTCTTGTGGACTGCTGTTGCCAGATGGAAGATGTAAGAAGCGTGTGATTATATTGCATGACATTAAAAGCGTGTTAATTAGACTGCAGGAGATTTATCGATTTAATTTTCTGCAGTTTTTTTATTAAGGCTATGTACGGAAATAGTGTTGCTGCGCCGATTGAGCCTGTCGAAATCAAGCAATATCCACAAAATATATGTGGTAGTTTCGAGGGCCTCAACCACCACAAATCATATAGCAACACTTTCTGCAGACATAGCCTTTATTATTAAAAGACAACCATTTCTTTTAAATCTAAATTTTAACATCAATAGTCGAAAAATATATAATAAAAAGGTCGAAAAATTTATATTAAGCTTGTAAACATAAAGAAAAACAGAAAAAATTCACGAATCTAAGATGTTGAAACGAGTTGGTTCTGATAAGTCTGGTAAGTGGGAGATCATTAATGACAGAAAATAATACACAATTGTTGATGTATGAATCAGCAGATGGAATTACAAAAATTGAAGTTAAAATGCAGGATGAAACTGTAT